>NZ_JBFTLN010000018.1:0-165356 GCF_056396465.1 Chitinophaga sp. 05T412 | reverse complement strand
TAGTTGATCGGCCGTTTTAAACTGCTTCAGAAAGTCGTCTGATAAAAAATCTTCTGTCTTCATAAAACTATATATGCTTTAAAATTAAAAAATCGAGGTGAAACACCCCGATTTTTAGAATTTACACAGTTTATGAGATAGTGTCTTTTTTTCAACTCCAACAATAGATATATTGCGCTCTTTCACTCATTTATTCACTAATAAAATCCTGATAGGTGGAAGATATTTCTGTAGTATTGAATAAAACGCTCCAAACTGAAAAGGTTTTGTAAGGTATTCATCAGCGCCAGCTTTCATCATTTCTTGCTTCTCCGTTTCAAAGGCATCTCCCGAGATCACTATCACCGGAATATGTTTAAACTCCATACTCGTTTTCAACCTGGATAAAAATTGTTTGCCATTCATTAATGGCATATTTGCATCACAAATAATGAGTGCAGGCTTTTCTTTATTCAGAAAATCAAAAGCGGCTTCTCCTCCATCTACAATTATCGACTCTGCTCCTGTCATTTTAATCGTTACTTTTAGAATGTGTTGTTGTATTGGATCATCATCAATGCATAAAATCCGGTATCCTTTTAATGAACCTTCTTTGAATGGCCGGTCACTTGCAGACAAATCATCTTCACGCCCTGCTATAAGAGGAATAAACAACTTGAAAATTGTACTATCATCAATACATTTCACTGTGATATCACCACCAAGTAGCTGAATAATGTGCTTGGTGATAGGCAAGCCCAGTCCCGTACTCATTAAGGTATCATTACTTGAGGCAAAAGGTTCAAATATTGTTTCTAATCCCTTAGGGCTGATAACACCTAAATTTTTTGTCTGAAAGATAATAGTTTGTTTTTGACGGAGTACTTTTATCTCAACATCGCTTTGCTCTGGCGCATACTTCACAAGATTTGACGACAGATTATTAATAACCTTATACAGTGCTATTTTATCCGTAATGATATAAGGCGGCAATTGCTCATCATAATCCAAATGTATCTTTATGCCTCTGGTACTTGCCACATATCGCTGCATTACCATACAGGTTTCTATTGCTTTCTTAAGATCTATTGTTTCTTCTTTTATATCATCAAACTTTCCTGCCTCAATCTTCGACATGTCTAAAATATTATCTACTATTTTAGTTGCGACAAACGCCGATTCGAATAAATACTCGATCTCTTTCTTTAGCTCTGGATCAGTGATAGTATTTCTTTTCGAGTGCAATAGTTGGGCTATACCAAATATGGAAGAAAGTGGTGTACGCAGTTCGTGTGACGTTTCGCGTAAATAAACTGATTTAGATTCATTTGCTTTGCGCAAATCTGTAATTAATCTTCTAAATTTCTCCGCCACCCATTGCTTTGCGAAATACCAAAAAGTAGCAATAGATAGTAGGCTTCCGGTAAAAACAACAACCCACCTAACGATCATCGCTTTGGGATACTCAATATTAAGCGGAGCAAACCAAAAATAATAGTAGTTAAGCTCAAGGAAGATTAACATCGATAGTACCAACGCTACTGGAAAATACATCAGCTTCTTTCCCCACAATAAACACACAGAAGCACCCACTAAAAAAACTACCAATAGATGTATTTCTGACAATGGGCCCAATATGACGCCATAATAGACCAAAGCTGAGTTCAGGACAATGAAGAAAAGTGAAATGTTTAAATCGAGCCCTATTATTCTTGTTAATGACGGCATTATAAGGAAGAATACTCCTATTGCCAATTCAATATATAGCATAGGCGTGTAGTCCAACACCTTATACACATAGAGGCCAAGTGTTAGCGATAATGCAGCAATCAGATAACAGATCTTCTTAAGTACAGTTTCAATTTGAGAAATACCGAAGGCGTTCATGATCCTTTTTGGGTTATATGAGGACAATAAATATTCACAATGCCATGTGTAGGTTTCATGGCACTGTGAATATAAGCATATAATACTAAAATAAATCCAAAAATGGAGTTATTCAGATGTTATTCATATCTCTTTGACATGAGCCGGTACCAATTGAGCTGCCCTTCCAGCAAAATCATGGTATTCTGCCAATAATTCCTTACAATACTACTATACCGTCCGAATTCCCTGAAATGATGCTCAAAAGCTAATAGTTCTCTATACTCTTTTTCTCTCATTTTGATAGCAAGGGCCAATGCCTCACCAATGCTTATGTTATTTTCTGCCTGCAAAACAAGTACAATATTCATCGCTTCTCCTTCTTTAATTTCCTTTTTATACGAAAAAATATCATTATCATAAATCATTAGACGGGAAGCTAACAGGCGCAATTTCTGAATTCTAGGATTTTCAAACAGCCCCTTTGGAAAAATAGTACCGACCAGTTCCAGCAAATCCATCACCATAAAACCTCCTATCAACCGATCTCTGATTTTGAAATACTCTGCACTTGATGGATACTGCAAGTCTTTCTTATAACTATAAGTATCCATCAATAGTCCCTGGAAATAGTAAATATGCGAATTTACAAATCGTCTCATCCATTCGCTATTAGCAACTCCTTGCAACTCCTCCCGTATGATAGCCAACTCGCTAAAGAGTGTATTTTCATACTGCCCTTCGTCTTCAATACCTTTCAGTATTCTTAATGCCGTTTTGCAAATTGCTTTTAAGTCTTGTTTCTCATATGGACCATAATAATCATCCCAGCAAAATGCCCATAACATCCATCGGGTAATAGGTATCAGCACTTCTATTTCGGCACGAGGAATCACTGCCGCAGTTAGTACTCCATAGTTGGCTCCTTTGGCTTTTTGTTTGAATGTAGGTGGCAGACAATCGTAGCTATCTACCCAATTTCTTGTTATCTCTTCCATGACATCGGAATGCTTACTGACTAAATTGTGGATAGGATAATAAATGCCAGCAAAAGCCTCATTAGAGGGCGAAGCAACATGTTTCATACATAATTGATTTAGGTTACTTAATATATGTTATATGTAAATGAGCTTTCGATTAACTGACAGGTAGGCGTAGTAGGTTCAGGATGATCTACTTAATGGTTACTGGAATAGGCAAATAGAATCGCAAATGAATTAAGAATAATGGAACAAAAACATGCACTTATCGTTGTTTCGTAATGATTTACAGACACATCTATAGTTCAAATGGCATCTCTACATAAATTTAAATTATCATGCTGCAACTTATTGGCAAAATAGCTAAAAGGGACAATTTTTTAAACGGAAAATTTAGTATATCCAGAGGGAAAATAAGGTGTATTTCAAATACAAATTCTGTCTTTGCGGAAGAGGTTAGATCGCCCAGTAACGTATAGATGCCATAAAAATCACTTACCTTAAATCAAAAATCAACAATGCCCTACCTATCAAAGTCACTGCCCGTAGCCTTTGTCATACTCTGCACTTCTTTAACTACCTTCTGTCAAAAGAAAAGAGAACTTTCGCAATTTTCTTATAACGACAAGTACTTTAACCAATTGATTGTCGACCGCATCCCGGATTACGGATTTACTGGCAGAGATGGATGTATAGTTGAACAACAAATAAAACTGGCACTAAAAGATATAGACCAACAAAAAATTGAAGGTTTGGTTAAAGATGCAAAAAGTAATGACGCACTTGTAGGCGCCACTGTAATACTGATAAGAAGGAATGGCCATAAAGAAACATTGGCGACAGACTCACTTGGCAGGTTCCAACTTGATAGATCTTCTCCGGTTAAAGAAATTCAAATTCTGTACATAGGATACCGGAGATTGAAAATAATTGGTAAGAAGTGGGGCAAGGGAATTCCACAGGGGTACTGAAGGTATAAGTAATAAAGTCTCCTGGAAAATACCAGAAGGCTTTATTACTTATACCTTCAAAAATCACATATTATTTTTTGCTTAGGGGAAATCCAAACAAAATCATTGGTAGCAAAAAGAATACGACACTCATAACGACCCAAAACTTCCGCTTCCATTTAGGCAGTTCTTCGAAGTCATGCAACAGCACAAGGATATCCCACTACTTCCCACCCACATACTTCACCGCGGCCTTCGCAAACTTCGCCCATTGATMGCTATAATCACCGGGCACCTGCACCCATTCCTTCATGGCTCTTTTTTTGCCGGATGGGTCAAACAGCGTAGCGCCATCTAAACTCAGCGCTTCTCCGTGTACATCACCAGTCAATTTAAAAACCATTTCATTCTGAAAAAAGCAGATAAATGCTTTTCCATTAACTTTAAAACAAGGCTTCCCGAACATCTGGCTTTGTTCGGCATCTTTAATTTTTTGCCCAATGGAGAGGTACAGTGTTTCTTCGGTAGTCATAACGTTTGTTGTTTTTGAAGCGTGGCTTCTTTGTTAGTGTTTGGGGGTACTTTTTATTAAACTGGTTCCGTATTCGGCCTGTTACATTCTTCAGGGAGTAGCAGACAATCTTAGGTATCGCCAAATATATTAAATCTCCCGACTTCTGCAAATATCTTCTCCCATAAAAAATCATTCCATACATTCGCAGCCATTTTACAGGAAAGAGATGGAGATAACAACTAAAGATATGTCTGCGCATACCACTGTACCAACTACGGATTGTTACCGTGATGTCCGTACCATACCTGTGGCTGATCCTGAACAAACCCTGCACAAAATATTTTCCATAGGAGGTACCACAGGCTGGTACTATGCCAATTGGCTCTGGCAACTACGAGGCTTTATAGATAAGCTTTTCGGCGGACCGGGACTTCGCCGCGGACGCAGGCATCCTCACGATATTCACACCGGCGAAGCGCTGGATGTTTGGCGGGTAGCCTATGCCAGCCGGGAAGAAAAAAGATTATTGTTATATGCAGAAATGAAATTACCCGGCGAGGCGTGGCTGGAATTTTACATTGACGAAAATAATATACTACACCAAACAGCTACCTACGTGGCACATGGACTGGCAGGACATCTATACTGGTACGCCGTGCTACCATTTCATGGCTTTATCTTCAAAGAAATGATAAAAGCACTCGCGGAGAAGTAATAAATCCTATTCTTGCGGATCTACATGTAACGCCAGCAATAGAAAAGCAAACAACAACCATATCTTTGATACCATAAAAAAAATTGATCAGGTTATCTTACCAGCCGTATCACCGCCAGATCATCTGTATGATTAAGTCCATACTGATGCTCCAGCGTTTTCAATTTCATATTCAGCATTTCCTCATTACCTACACCAGTACCATCCTGCAATAAAAAAGCAATGGGATCAATGGATTCATCATTTTCGGGTGCTGCCAGCTTAGTGAATGATTCAATGCCATCAGTAGCAATACTGACATCCCGCAGCGTATCTATAACAATCCGCTGCCGTTGGGCATGATACCAATCCTCAAAATCGGACGATAAATGAAACCCAAGGTAGTCGGGCTTATTATCCTGATCGAAGGAAGTCGTTACGCCGTTAACCGCCACTACGCCATCTCCAATGGCTAATACGATGCCTTTGTCCGCCTCCGTATCGGCCAGCAGAATAATTAAAGTAGTTAACAATTCCTCCCGTTCCAGTTGCAATTGGTTTTTAATTATCTTGATTTCACTAAACAGTTCCTGTAATATTTTCTTAAGATAATTATCAAGTGTATACGCCACCAACTCTTTGGTATAGAATTCCTTGTAGCTAATCGCTTTACAAATCTTTCGCAATAACTTACCGACTATTGTTGCTACCAGGTAACTGTCTGTTCCCATGGTACAGCCATCCATTACGGCACAAACAATTTTATTACTGCCAATAGTATCTGTAAAAAGATAATCCTCACAATGGTTGATGTGATAAGCGCCAATGCGCAGGGTAGTGTATAGGTGCATATTCAAACTGAGAGCAAGGTAATCACTTTCATTGAATGTTAAAAACATCGCCGATTGAAATAGTATCGTTTAAAAAACCGCGTAGGTCATCTCCCCATAAAAAATTAATTTGCATACCTCATTAAAACCAGGCACATGAAAATAGCTATTCTGGATGACTACCAACATATTATCCGGCGTCTCGATTGTTTTGAACTACTGGCATCACAGGAAGTAACCGTTCTGCATCATACCGAAAAGGATACTGCATTACTGGCAGCACAACTAAAAGATGCGCAGGTGCTGGTATTAACCAGAGAAAGAACAAAAATAAACGACGCATTATTAGCTTTACTTCCCAACCTGAAACTCATCAGTCAAACAGGAAAAATAGCCGCACACCTTGATTTGGCAGCCTGTACCCAACATAAAGTTGCCGTAGCAGAAGGGATCGGTTCTCCTATAGCTCCTGCAGAACTCACGTGGATACTGATCATGAATACCCTCCGACAAATTCCTGCCGCCATAGCAGGCATGAAAAACGGGCAATGGCAAGTGAATATCGGGACTACCGTTCATGGCAAAACGATCGGCATTTGGGGATATGGAAAAATCGGTAAAATGATAGCCGGATATGCAAAAGCTTTTGGCGCTAAAGTACTGGTATGGGGAAGTGATAGTTCCAGAGAGCAGGCGGTACAGGACGGCTTTGAAAAAGCAGCAACGAAGGAACACTTCTTCCAAAACTCAGATGTGATATCTCTCCATCTCCGGCTAAACAGCAGCACCAACGGCATTGTAAAAGCGACCGACCTCAGTTTGATGAAACCTACCGCAGTACTCATTAATACGTCCCGTGCGGAACTCGTCGAAAAAGGAGCGCTGATGGCTTGTCTTAAAAACGGCAGGCCCGGATTTGCCGGCATAGATGTATACGAGGAAGAACCTATATATGATACCCAATCCGAATGGTTACAAATGCCCAATGTAGTATGTACCCCACACCTGGGCTATGTGGAAAAAGACAGTTACGAATTGTACTTCGGAAAAGCATTTGAAAATGTAATGAGCTTTGTAAATGGCCATCCCATTAATATTGCCAACCCGGAAGTTTTATAAAACGAAATAAAAAAGGTTGCCACTTGTGGTGGCAACCTTGGCAAAAATCTTAAAGCGCGGGGTCCGGCGGTGTATTCGGATTATCGTTTCTCTCTACAAAAGGATAAGGGAAATAATTTCTTTTCCGTTCTGCCTGCGGTCTTCCAAACCGGCGACAATCTTCCAGTTCCTGTCCTCCCATAAACAACTCTATCCGGCGATGCTTATAAATTAAATTCAGCAAATCAGTTTCCGTAGCTGCGGCAACCGGAGGTAACTGCGCACCCACTCCAAAAGCATCTGCTGAAGCCGATTTGGTCACTACTTTATTCAACTCGACCAGACCGGCAGGCACGTTATGCTGACGGGCATAGCATTCTGCTTTTATCAATGTCATTTCTCCGGGCAGATAAATGGGAACGGCCGTGATGTTAGTCTTGAAAAACCCATTGATAAGGTAACGTGGAGCCTGATTTACAATATAAAATGGCACCCGCTGATCGGCTGCGTCTGGCTGAAGCCCTGCTGGTAATCCCATCGTTAGATCCACTACGGTGTAAATATTATTCGTAGCAGTTACCAGGGTAAAGATGGGGTTAGTGATCTGTTGATTAAAAGCTAAGGTAGATCTCACACTCAGGTCAACATTATTGGCAGCATCTAATGCAGCAGTATAATCGCCTGCGCATAGTGCGTACCTCGCTTTCAAAGCATATAGGGTGTTAATGATGTTTACAGTGCTGGGGACATTTACACCAAAGCGGCTGCTGATAGGCGTTGCTTTAATGGTATTGATAGCATTGTCCAGTGTACTTACTGCCAGCGCATATCCTTGTTTGCCGGGGATAAAGCTTACATCCGCAGTAGCTGTATCCGGCTTACCGGTATTGGCCGGCACCTGCTCCCAAAAATTTCCCTGTATGCCAATCGCCAGCGCTTTGAAAATAGAAGCGTAGCCAATAATACCACTGGCAAAAGCTTTGTCAGTCACAACTGTATTGGTTCTGCGTAGTATACTGTCAGCCTCATACCGGATCTTATTCGTTACTGCCCACATTTGGGTGACTACTGCATTGGTATTTAAAATACTGCTGCCTCCTGCATCTATCTGCGCCTCATCCGTGTTACCCGGATTGGTCACAAACGTTTCTTTAGTCAGCAAGCTACCAGAAGCCACCGTGGTATATAACAATCCCACGCGGTCTTTCGCATACCATGCCTGCAAGCCTACTGCTGCATTCGCGAGTGTAACAGGAGAACTATATGCCTGATCTGAAGAAGGACCTGAAGGATCGGCGTAGTCCTTTTTACAGGCCGTTACCACAGAAAATATCAGGACGATTAATAAGCTATATGGAATATATCGTTTCATAATGGATCGTATTTGATGGGTTTAGAATTTTGCGCGCACAGCGAAATTGAAGCTTCTTGGAATAGGTACTGCGCCAAAGTCGATGCCACGCAGCACGGTACTTTGTCCTGCGGCATTTATTTCCGGATCATAGCCTTTGTAGTGGTCCCATGAAATCAGGTTGCGTCCACCCAGGCTCAGTGACAAATCACTTAAACCCTTTATTTTACCGAAGTCATAAGTGAAAGATACCTCACGCAATTTTACAAAAGAGCCATTATCTATGCGCCATTCCTGTATGTTGTAGTTGCCAGCAATGAAACCACGGGGTAATAAACCTTTGTCTTCCTGCTCTGCTATTTTACCATTGTCTACCCCTTGTCTTGTTCTGAAATCCGCGTTAAACACATCCACGCCCTGTACTGCATCTAACTGAATATGTAATCCCAGTTTCTTATACTGCAAATCGCTCGTCAGCGTAGCGGTGTACTTTGGATTAGGATCTCCTATTTTCTTATTTAATACCGTCGCTCCAGTGGCTGGTGGCAATCCGGTGGCCGGGTCACGTGCAACCGTATACGTTAGTGGTGTTACCTGAGTACCCTTTTCCGTTACCGGTATACCAGCAGGTGTTTTCAGAATATTGCCGTTGTTGTCGCGGGCAAAGAAAGTACCATAGAAAAAGCCGATAGGCTCTCCGTTAGCAATTCCGATGGGCGCACCACCTACTGTATTGTACAAAATCAGCGACTGCCCGATATCTACCGCTTTGTTTTTATTGCGATTGTAAATAGCTGTCAGGTTCCAGTTGAAATCTTTTGTTTTTACCGGCGTAAGGTTCAATACTACTTCTACACCTGAATTCTGGAGGGTACCGATATTGTCGAGGTAGAAAGAATAACCATTAGTAGGCGCAATAGCACGACTAATCAACAAATCTTCCACCCGTTTTTTATAGTAGTTAACGGATAAGGATATACGATTATTTAAGAATGCCATATCCGTTCCTATTTCCAGTTCCTTTTGCTTCTCTGGCTTCACATTCGGATTGGTGTACGTGGAAGGCGACTGAAACGAAGAAGCGCCAATAAACGCGGTGGCATTATAGGTATTATAGCGGCCATAAGCGGGGATACCGGTCAGATTACCTGACTCTCCGTAAGCAGCGCGGAACTTCAGCAAATCCCACCATTTGGCAAGACCGGAATTCGCCCAGTAGTCAGTACCTGATAACACATAGCTACCGCTTAATTTAGTGTATAGCTGATTTCTTTCATCTACACCAAACACAGAAGATCCATCCATCCGAAGTGCACCGGTAACGAATAACTGGTTACGATATTTAAAATTCTGCTGAATATATTCTCCGGAAACAGATAACTCGGTACGCTGATCCGCGCCAGGGATAATAGTGGTAGCCCTGTCGGATGTTTGTACAAATGGCGGCAATCCTCTGCCTTGCTCCAGCGTGTAATGCATGCGCTGATACTGTACCGAATAACCTACCTGTGTAACAGAAGTCAGCTTATCATTAATATCCCAGTTATAGGTAGCATTCAGGTCATGGTTAATCATAAAGGAGTTGTTATTTCCTGCGCTGGCATAACCATTCTGTGTGGGATCAAGTGAGGCCCCGCCACCGTAAAATCCGGGGCTTACGAAATAGGCAAAGGCAGGCATAAACGTAGTACCTTCCTGGCTGTAGTTATCGATACCCATGCGATAATCTACTGTCAGATTTTTAATAGGCCGGAGCTTAAAACCTGCACCGGCAATCACTCTGCCTACATGTTCTTGTTGCTTAAAATCTTCTATTACAGATACGGGATTTACCCTTCCGCGTTCACCCACCTTCTGGAGTTGTCCCAGGGCATTACGTTGCTGAATGTCATAGTAGTTACCGATGATGGTAACGGCATTCATGGGAGAATAGAACGTATTACCATCGGGCTTTTCATCAGACTTACTATATACATAGTTTACACTGGCATTAAAGCTGATCCAGCTGGCCAACTCCTGGTCCAGGTTCAAACGAAAGCTATAGCGACTGAAATCTGTATTTCTGATAATGCCCTGGTTATACAAGTAACTGGCAGAGGCATAATATTTTGTTTTGTCTTTACCACCGGCTACAGAAATATTATTGTCGGTTCCCACACCCGTGCGGAAAATGTAATCCTGGTAGTCGTACCGTTTTACTGGGGTGGTACTCACCACTGCCGGCGTCAGAATATTTTGGGTGGAGTCATTAGGTGATCCACCGAATTTAGTAGGCGCCTCATTGACGTCTAACTTTTTCCGAAGCTGATTCATAGAAAGTGTGGTAGAGAAATTCACTACCGGCGCACCGGTACTTCCTCGTTTAGTGAAGATCTGTACTACACCGGCGTTGGCACGGGAGCCATAAATGGCCGCAGCGGCGGCGCCATTCAGTACTTCTATTCTTTCGATATCAGCAGGATTGATATCCGACATCCGGTTTTGTCCAACATTACCTACAAAGTTGTCGCCATTGGAGCCGGTGCCATAGTTAGGATCGGAGTTGGTAACGCGGGTGGTGGAGTTATCAATAATCACCCCATCCACAATATACAGGGGTTCTGTAGATCCTGATATAGTACTGATACCACGTAGTTTTACAGAGATGCCACCCGAAGGGTCTCCTGAGTTTTGTGTAATCTGTGCGCCGGCAGTTTTACCTTGCAGGGCTGCCAACACGTTACCAGTACCGCCTTTGCTCAGTTCATCCGCTTTCACTGTGCTGATGTAGTTACCTAACTGACGCCGGGTAGTACCTTCAGAGGTACCGGTTACTACTATTTCATCCAGCTTGGAAACACTGGTGGTTAATTGTATATTTTGTGTGTAGCTGCCACTGGCATCATTCACGACCAATACACTTTCTTTTGGTGCAAAACCAATCCCGGAATAGGCCAGGGTGTAATTGCCCTTTTGAACATTGGCAGTAAAGGAATAGCGGCCATCCGGGTCTGTTTGCGCGCCTTGTTTGGTATTTTTAATGATCACGGTAATACCTGGCAGAGGTGTGTTCTGTTCATCCGTCACCCGACCGGAAATCTTCACCTGCGCCATGGCAGTAAACACAAATAGATTCAGAAGTAACCATAGCAAAACGGGTCGTCCTTTTGCTATTGTAGTTGACAAAAATAAGTGCATAAAAAAGGTTTGATGAGATGTTTGTTTGGTTGATTACAGGTACTGGGTTCATAAATAGGACTATCCATGCTATTGATTTTTAGCCGATCTGGCGTTCATAAGGTGCTGATGGATTGAGTATACAATGGGTAACAAAACAGTTAGACAAAAGTTGTAATAAATAGTTGCGCTGTTTGTTTTTAAGTGAGTAATGGTTGAAAAAATTATTGCAACACGGCTTCCAGTGTTGAAAAATGATATCCCTTCTTTTTTAGCATCGTAATAAGCGAGGGAAGTTTGTTGTAAAATTTATCAGTGCGCCGTGGATCGGTGCCTATATGCATTAGTAATAAAAATCCGTTTAAACCGCCGGGATGGCTCGTTTCATATTGCAGCACCCGGTCGTAAATGGTGGCGGAAGACTGGTATTGTTTCCCCATTTCCGGATAGGTGTAATCCGCATTCGACCCTGTTCCCGGCGTAAAATTCACCAGGCGTACACTGGCTGTGGCAGCCCATTGCGTAATGCTGTCGTTATACCATTCATAAGCAGGTAAAAACCAGGGAGCTGTTTTTCGGGAGATACCCACCGCCGACATGCTGTTGTAATTGGCAGTCAGATCGCCGAGGAATTGTGATTTGGTCACCAAAAGGCTGTCGCGTTGTTGCCAGTCGCAATACAACAAATGCTGATCGCCATGCGGCCCCAGATAATGCCCATCAGCTTTTAACTGTTGTATCAATGCCTGTTTTGCCGGGTCCCGATAAAATTTCCCGGTGAAGAAAAACGAGGCAGGTACTTGCTGTTGCCGCAGTGTAGCCCGTATCATAGCACCTCCGTCTGCAAATTCATCTCCGGTAAAAATAAGTGCCAGCTGCTTACGACTACTATCTCCACGGATAATACCACCATGGTCATATTGCCGTTTCCTGGCGCCCTCCTGTGCTTTGGCCGCCAGCAGGTATACCAGTGAGGCGGTGCCGTCCATGGTGGGTTCATTGGTGCTATAATCGCCATCATCATCGTGGTACACGGCTAAGTTGCTCTGGAATGCGGCGTATTCATCCGGCTTTGATAAACGTATGCCGATAAGATTTTTGTAGATGTTGGTATACACCGGTCCATCTACCAAACCACCGTCTACCCGGTAGTGTCCAATAACCGAGAAGGCGGAATGTGGATCTTCGGGCGTATCTCCGTTTGCGGGCAAACCATATACCATACTGGTGCCCCATGGATTGCACCCAAATAGCCAGTCGAGGTTGGCTTGCTCCAACGCTTCATAAGCGTTGCTGCCCGTAAGTTGCCGGTACCAATAGCACTGGATGGCAAATGCGGCAGTAAGATTATTACTGCACCAGATAAAAGGTACACCTCGATAAAACGCATTCTGTTGCGCCTTATGCCATACTTTTTCGATACCTGTTTTATAGTAACCGATTAGTTGCTGTTTCTCCGCGCCCCTGATTTGTGTTGCCAGTGCATAATGTCCGAGGTTGATGAACGGATACCATTGGTAATGATTGGCGGTATCTGCTCCCAGCCAGGGTGTTACTTTTTCCTGTTGTGCATTTTGCCAGGCGGCTTGCTGGTAGCGTGGTTCACGTGTAACCTGATATAAGGTAGCTGCTGCCAGCTCCATGTCATCTGTCCAGTTGTCTTCCGCGTAAATGTAAGGCGACAGCGTAGAGGCAGTTTGACAAACACCCGGCTGCGCCAATCCCATTTGATACGCAGAAAAAGCGCGTTGTTTTAACAATTGCGCATAGGCGGTATCCGTTAGTTGAAATAAACGATAACCTAGTGCAAAAGCGCTGGAGAACTTACCGGCAGTAGAAGCTACGCCAGTGCTTTTATTTTTATACTTCCCTAATCCCTGTGGTTGTCCGGTGCAAAAGTAAACCGGCCGTTCAAAGCCCTTACCATAAAAATTATCTTCTCCCGGCAGGCGCATGCCATGGTGATCACGATCGTCCGCGATTTGGTTAAACATGATTTTGCTATCCGGGTGCATTTTCAGGAGCCAGTCGAGCCCCCAGCGGGCTTCATCCAATACATCTTTTACGTGGTTGGCGCCAGGCAATCCGTTGGCCGCATATTGATCACCAAATACGCCCGGGAAGTCGCGATAAGCCACCAGTAAATGAAAGGTAGCATTGGCGGACGTAGTAACATATTGCAGGTAGTCGCTGGCATCATGCCAGCCACCGGCAACATCCACATGGGTGCTGTCCGGCATGGGGCCGTACATGGTGTATCCGTCGTGTGTATGACAAGAGTCTTTTAAAAAAGGATTGAAGCCGCTTCTTTGTTGCCGCATATAACGCAGTAAAAAATCCGGCGTACCTGCGTAAACGTTATCGTCTATACGAAAAACAGGGGAAACGGTTGTTCCCGTTTTCAGGTAATACGTTCCCGTCTCTTTAAATGTACTGAAATTCAAACGGCAGGTTTGCTGAAAAGGCCCATAGGCGCCAAATGCAGCGCTGGCGGTGCCAGTGTATACTACCTGCCCGGTGGTAGCTGACATCAGCTGAAAGGTACGTGGCGCCCCACTTTCTTTAGCTCCCCATACTGCTACTTTAACACCTCCGGGAAGGTATCCCAGCTGATTAATGCGTATCCATGCAGCAGGAGACTGTGCCTTGGCCGGAGAAGCCGGCAGCAGAAAATAAAACAGATGTAATACTACTAAGCATGTATTTCTCATCGTGCCGGTGCTGGTTGAAAATCCTTTMACGATAAAAATACTTTTTTTACGGGATAGCGAAAAGAAATACTTTACTTAATCGATTTCGTTCGCCACTGGTGTAAACTACTCTGCCCGCAAGCTTTTAACGGGGTTAGCCATAGCGGCTTTGGCAGCCTGATARCTCACGGTGATCAACGCAATCAACAATGCACCTAAGCCTGTGAAGGCAAAAATTCCCCACACAATAGTAGTGTGATAATAAAACTGCATTAACCACTGATGTAAGAAGTACCAGGCAACAGGAATGGCCAGACAACAGGAAAGCGTTACCAGCACCACAAAATCTTTCGACAACATTTGCCAGAGCTGAAATACCGAAGCCCCCATTACTTTGCGGATACCTATTTCCTTCGTTCTTTGTTCTGCTAAAAAAGACGCCAGACCAAACAAGCCAAGGCAGCTAATCAAAATAGCCAGCACGGCAAAGAATGTAGATAGCTGTCCAATACGCTCTTCTTCACTGAACTTCTTTGCATATTCTTCATCTGCAAATTTGTATTCAAAAGGAGCGGCAGGATTATACTTTTGCATCACCTGCCCAATGGTTGTCAACGCTTTGCTGGTGCTGATTTCGGGATTGATCCGGAGATTAACGAAATTGCCGCCTTCTTTCAGGAAGTAATAAATAGCAGGTTGTACTGGCTGATAAGGCGATGCCATGATCATATTTTTAACCACGCCCAACACATGGTAATCCTCGTGATCTTTCCTGATAATTTCACCGACAGGATCTTTCAATCCCATATATTTCACCGCGGCTTCATTCAGTATCAGTCCCATGGAATCTGTGGCAAACTGCTCCGAGAAATCGCGTCCTGATATAAACTGCCAATCTACTACTTTACCGTAGCCGTATTTGGCGCCAATGATAGTGAAGCCATCCTGTTGGTTCGGCTGGCGTCCTTTCCATTCCCAACCACCAGAGCTGGTCCAGATATCTGTTATCGGCCCCTGGGATTCGGTCATCTCTGTAATGGCGCCACTCGCCTTCAATTCACTCTTGATTACATTGAAGTTGGAATAGCTTTCCGGTGTAGTCATTTGAATAGAAAGTAATCCATTACGGTTATATCCCACCGGAAGATTTTTAGCAAACTGTATCTGCCGGTAAATAACAATAGTTCCGATAATTAAAATAATAGACACGGTGAACTGTACTACTATCAATGTTTTGCGGGGCACCGCAGCATAACGGCCCGCCCGGAACGTGCCTTTTAATACTTTTAATGGCTGAAAAGAAGAAAGATAAATAGCGGGATAACTACCTGCCAGGACGCCTGTAAATAGGCTGAAACCAATACCCACTAACCAGAATACGGGATTGGCCCATGGAATATGAATATGCTTATCGGCTACATGGTTAAACCACGGCAGCACCCCCAATACAAATAATAAAGCCAATACAAAAGAAAACAGGGCGACCAATACAGACTCGCTCAAAAACTGGCCAATAAGCTGCGCCCGCATAGATCCGATAGCTTTGCGGATGCCTACTTCTTTGGCGCGTTTCTCTGAACGGGCAGTGCTCAGGTTCATAAAATTGATGCACGCCAGCAACAATACAAATACGCCAATGATGCCAAATAACCTGACATAACGAATCTGGCCACCCGACTGCACTCCATTTTCAAAACCGGAATAAAGATGCCATTTGCTCATGGGGTGCAGGAAAAGCTCCAGTTGAAAATGCTGCTCCTTTTTGGTGTGTAAGGTCATCACATTTTTTATCTTGGCCGACACTTTCTCCATGTCCGCATTATCGGCCAACTGCACAATGATATGCATCGCATTGAAATCCCATTGATCTTTGGCGCCTTTCACCCAATTCCATTTGGTCACATACAGCTCCCAGGGAAGAATATAATTAACGCCATTTAAGCTGGTATTCTCCGGTAAATCGTCATACACACCGGTTACCTTCACCGTGAGGTCATTGTTATTGTCGAGTTTTATCAGCTGATCCATGGGGTCCTTATCTCCGAACAGCGATTTGGCAAAGGAGGCCGACAACAACACGCTGGCAGGGTCTTTTAGTCCTGCGCGACTGCCTTTCAGCATTTTCAGACTAAATAAGTCCGGCCCTCCGGGCTCCATGAAACTACCTCTGCTGGTAAATTTCTTGTCGCCCACCCCCACGGTATGTGTACCATCACCGGTGAGTATTACCTGCTTAAAATCACTGGAATAACTGTTCCTCAATTCCGCGGCTAACGGCATAGGCACAGCATTAAAGGCCCCCGACTCCGTAGGCGTGATCGCCCGCTGCCACACCATGGCGATACGGTCATAGTGATCATGGTATCTGTCAAAAGATATTTCATTCCATATCCACAGGCCAATCAGCATGGTCACCGCCATGCCGGCCGACAAGCCGAAGATGTTGATAAATGAAATTTGCTTATGCTTTAACAAATTTCTGATCGCAATTTTCAGGTAGCTCTTTACCATAACAACTGGTTTTAGAATCAGGCATGTTAAAGACACAAGAAAATTGCCATAGTTGCAAGTCCTGCCTGTAAAGGGTTTACGGCCTCCACGGTCGGCTACTTTGTTCATTAACGAACAAAATATGACCGAAAATGAACAGCTAAAGCCCCAGTTCAGAGAATGCTTCGTTGATCATATCAAACGTATGCTCCCCTATACTATCACGATTTAGTCGAATAACCTTTTTTTTGCCCTGGTAAATATCCAGGTAGGGAATGAATCGCTTCCCTTCTTTTCCGGTTTCGAAGCGCAGCTCCCAGAAAGGGATTTGTGCTGTTTGGGGTTGGGTGAATAAAGTACTGCTGGTAACAATAACAGCTTCCAGTTCATAATCGAAATGAATAGATACCAGTACTTTTGTGTAGATGGTGTCTATTACAAAATACAGCGCTATCAATCCAAAAATAGCCCAGCTAACAACGCCATCATTGAATTTTCGTGGCACAAGAAACCCGCCTATACCTAACACGAGTATCATGAATGCAAGGGTTCCTGCGAGTCTGGTAATGCGTTCACCGGGACTTCGCAATTTTTCATTGTACAGCTTTTGTGATACTTTCATCATATAGGATACATCAACTTTAAAAACCAGCTATGCCGGTTGTTGGATAATTACGCAAACATCTTCTTTGTCTTTTAAGGCAAACTCGAGTGCGCCCCAGGGTTGCAGGCGAATATCAGGCATGTTGGGATGTAGTAATTCGGGATGGGCGGCTTTCACCTGACCTAAGGCGGATTCAATATCATCTGTTTCCAGCCGGATCTGAGGGCGGTCTTTAATGGCCCATTCATGGCTTTCAATGAGGTGAATCACCAGGGTATCGCGTTTAATGATGCAGAAAGGCTGCTCTCCGCTATCATCTCTGTAAGCAATGGAAAAACCGAGTGTGTCTACAAAAAGCTGCAAACCCACATTCATATCTGAATAAAATATATTTGGGATCAGTTTGGTAAATTGCATACACTCAATTTTTATAGGAAAATAATTAATTCTAGTTTTGAAACCATGAAAGATTATAAAAAACATTTTATACTGGCTGCTCCTCCGGAAGAAGTATATGCGGCACTCACCAATCCCGCTACCATTCAGCTGTGGACCGGCGAAGTAGCCGAAATGTCTACCGAACCGGGCTCTGAGTTTTCCTTATGGGAATCCAGTATTGTAGGGAAAAACCTGGAATTTGAGCAGGACAAGAAAATTGTGCAGCAGTGGTATTTCGGGGATGACGACGAAGAAGATATGGAAAATGCTTCTATTGTGACCATTAAGCTCCATCCGGCACCTAAAGGCACTGATGTGGAATTGAAGCATATCAATATCCCGGACGAAGCATTTGAAGACATTACAGAGGGCTGGAATGACCAGTATTTTGGTGCGCTGATTGATTTCTATAAAGAATAGCATAAAGCAAAAAGCTATCGTAGCGAGTGAACATGGCGAATATTAATACGCTTTGATTACTCGCTACGATAGCTTTTTGCTTTATGCTTTCAGCTTTCTGCTTATCCTTTCACCTGATAAGGAAAACTGCTATCCAGCCATTCAAAATTCATTTCCTTCTCCACAATATCATGCAGGGCCACATTGGTGAGCCGGCCGAAATCGTATACGGCTTCAACGAGTTTAGCCTGACGCGGCGTCAGATAAGGGCTGTGGGTACGCAGAAAATTACTGCAATTCTCTTTCATATTGCCGTGTACAATCAGCGATGGATGTTTAGGGTCCAGGTCTGTTACGGCTTCCAGCATTTGCAGGAAGATGAAATCCTGCAGGTTTTTTGCCAGTATGCAGGCTTCGTTGACATCATGAAATACCTGTACAATAGGTACATCTTCACCGTTCTGTAAATTGAAGTAGAAGGCGAACCAGTCGCCCGCGCCGCTCATGGCAAAGGGAACAAACCGGTGAACGGGATCTGCAAACAACAGTCCTTCGTCCATTTCTTCGTCTACGGTGGTCAATGCCATTACCTCGAGGTCGTTGGCATAGAGCAATAATGGAGGTGCGGTTTTGATGGCAGGATATACCTTATCCAGCCAGTCTTCTCCAAACTCGCCCCAGTCCAGCATTCCGTCTTTATATAATTGTTTATAGAGTGTTGGATAGGTAAATCCGTAATCTTTTTCAAGTTCCTCCAGCATAGTTTTTCTTTTAGCATCCCGAATGTACCGGCAAAATACCTAAACTTTCGGAAATACTTGCTCATTCTGGCGGGTCAGCGGATTCATGATGAAAGACAGGAGGCTGCCATCTGCCTTCAGCTCTACTACCCGGAAGCCGTGGTAGCCAACGCCCCAGCTGCCACCAATATGGCCGTCGAAGAGGAAAGGTATTTTACTGTCGTTCAGCATTTTCACGCTGTCCTGGTCATGGTCATGTCCGTTGAAGACAGCCCTGATATTAGGGCATTTTTTGATGAGGGCCTGGAATTCGGTACAATCCAGCCCGTTATCGGTCCATTTTACGGGAGTAATATGTAAGAAGATAAATATATTACTGGCGGTTTTGTACTGCTCCAGTTTACGGGCAAACCATTCCACATCGGGGCAGAGGTATTTTCCTTTGTCATCAGCGGTGTTGCCGAGTAAAATCACCTGGTTGCCGATCACGACATCATGGTTCAGCGGCATTCCCCAGGCTTGTTCCCAGGCGTCGGCAGATACCATATCGTGGTTACCATGTGTTACCAACAGCTTTGGATGCAGTTGCTTTAATTTGGCGGCAGCAGGCAATAGCAGGGCGGGATCGTTGTGGATGATATCTCCGTTGAGTACAAAAAATTCGCAGGGATACTGCTGCTGATATTGCTGAAAGGCAGTTTGCAGGTCCTGGAAATACTGTTCGGAAGGTGTTTTAGGTTCCCCGAAATGCCAGTCGGACCCAACCGCAAAGCGAAACACGGTTTTGCTGTCGAAATGCCGGCGACTTACCGCCGACACAATTTTGCCACTGGCGGAAATAATGACCGCAGCAGATACTCCTTTTAAAAATGTGCGTCTGTTCATCATATAATAAAAATAATATTTCCGGATAGTTCATTATTTAACAGTGGGATGTTTAACTAAAATATAAAATCCGTTGCATCTATTCACAACTTTCAATCCGTTCAGAAAGAATTGTAATAATATTGTTAAAGTGTGTCAAACGACCAATTTAATCGCCCTGCATAATTGTTTTGATTGTAACTTTGCACCTCGAATAAAAATGGGGTTATGTTTAGAAGCAAGCGTACAGCTGGAACAGGTCCGGATGTGGTTTTAATAGGCGCTGGAATTATGAGTGCCACCTTGGGAATGCTCCTGAAAGAGCTGGAACCGGAATTAACCATTGAAATTTTTGAACGACTGGATGTGGCGGCAGCCGAAAGTTCCGATGCATGGAACAATGCTGGTACCGGTCACTCTGCATTTTGCGAGTTGAACTACACACCGCAGAAACAGGATGGATCAGTAGATATTAAGAAAGCGGTGAACATTGCAGAGCAATTTGAAGTGTCTCGTCAATTCTGGTCTTATCTGGTAGAAAATAACATCATTTCCAATCCACACGAATTTATACAAAGTGTTCCCCACATGAGTTTTGTTTGGGGAGAAGAGAATGTGGATTACCTCAAAAAAAGATACAAAGCACTGCAGCAATGTCATCTTTTCAAAACCATGGAATATTCGGAAGATCCAAAGCAACTGGACAACTGGATGCCATTGGTGATGAAAGGACGCGATGCGGCACAGAAAGTAGCGGCTACCCACATGGAAATGGGCACAGACGTGAACTTCGGCGCTTTGAGCCGCGCACTGTTTAACCACCTGGAAAAACTGGACGGCGTTTCCATCCACTTCAATCATGACGTACGTGATTTCAAGAAAGAAGAAGATGGTAGCTGGACTATCAAGGTGAAAAACCGCGAAACACGCGAAAAACAAATCCTCAACACAAAATTCGTCTTTATTGGTGCTGGTGGCGGCTCCCTGCCATTGCTGGAGAAGTCAGACATTCCGGAAGGAAAAGGTTTTGGCGGTTTCCCGGTAAGTGGTCAATGGCTGCGCTGCAACAATCCGGAAATTATAGCACAACACCGTGCAAAAGTATACGGCAAAGCCTCTGTAGGTGCGCCTCCAATGTCAGTGCCTCACCTGGATACCCGCATGATTGACGGCCAGAAAGCCCTGCTGTTTGGCCCTTACGCCGGATTCTCTACCAAGTTCCTGAAAAATGGTTCTTTCATGGACCTCCCACTGTCTATCAAAGCGAACAACATTCGCCCAATGGTATCTGCTGGCCTGGATAATATTCCGTTAACCAAATACCTGATTGCACAGGTAAGACAGAAGCCGGAAGACAGACTGGAAGCCTTACGCGAGTATTTCCCGGAAGCGAAGATGGAAGACTGGGAACTGGAAATTGCCGGACAACGCGTACAGGTAATTAAGAAAGATCCTGAACACGGTGGTATCCTGGAATTCGGTACAGAAGTAGTAAGTGCTGCTGATGGCTCCATTGCGGCCCTGCTGGGTGCTTCTCCGGGCGCGTCTACCGCTGTTTCTATTATGCTGAATCTGCTGAAACGCTGCTTCCGTAACGAAGTGGAAACCGAAGCATGGCAGCTGAAACTGAAAAAAATGATTCCTTCCTACGGACAATCTCTCCTGAACAATCCTGCCCTGGTAGATGAACTGCGTGTTTGGACTACCCAGGTGCTGGAACTGCGCGAAGTAGAGATGGCCTAAGCATATAATTCTTTTAGGTAGATATTTTGTTTTTGAAGTCACCCACTTTGAAGGCAAAATATCTACCCAAAAAAATATCAGACTCTGGTAAAATCAATCCAGTTTGTTCCACTTTTTTTATAGACATTTAGTTTGTTATTGGAAGATAAGAGCGCTCGGCGCTTATTTTTTACCGATATTATGCAAACGATTGCATAATATATAATATCCACATTATGTTTATGAAAAAAGGACTCCTGTTCCTGGTGGCGCTGTTAATACCGGCATCCATCCTGTTTGCACAAACCACACTTACACATGATCAACGCATGCAATGGTGGCGGGAAGCACGCTTTGGCATGTTTATCCACTGGGGCGATTATGCCCAGCTGGCCGGCAACTATAAAGGTCAACAGGTAGGCCGTGGCGGCGAATGGATCATGAACCGCGCTAAAATACCCGTGCTGGAATACCAGCAATACGCCAAACAATTCAACCCCGTGAAATATGACGCAGACGCCTGGGTAAAAACCGCCAAAGACGCGGGCATGAAATATATTGTGATTACCGCCAAACACCACGACGGATTTGCGATGTTTAAATCCAATGCCAGCAAATGGAACATCGTAGATGCTACCCCATATGGCAAAGATGTGCTTACCCCACTGGCAGCTGCCTGCAAAAAATATGGTATCAAACTGGGCTTCTACTACTCCCAGGCACAGGACTGGAACAATCCCGGCGGCGCCGCTGCCCGCAAAGTAGCCACCGAAGGCTGGCCCAATCCGGATTCTGCCAAAATAGATGCCTACACACTGGCCAACACCGGCCATTGGGACCCGCTGCAAACCAGTGCTACCATGGCTGAATACATTGATAAAGTAGCCGTACCACAGGTAAAGGAACTCCTCACCAACTACGGCGATGTAGCCGTATTATGGTGGGATACCCCTACCAACATGACAGATGAATATGCACAAAAGCTGCAGAACGCACTGGCCCTGCAGCCCAATATCATCACCAACGACCGCCTGAAACGCCCTAACTTTTCCGGCGACTACAAAACACCGGAACAAAAAATCCCTACCCAGTCAGAACTGGATGGGCGCGACTGGGAAACCTGCATGACCATGAACGGCACCTGGGGATACAAAAGTTATGATCACAAATGGAAAACTACGGAAACGCTTATACGTAATCTCGTAGATATCGCTTCCAAAAATGGTAACTATCTCCTCAACGTAGGCCCTGATGCGCTGGGACAATTTCCCGAAGGCAGCCTCACCGCATTGAAAGGTATCGGCCAGTGGATGAAAGTAAACGGAGAGTCGATTTATGGTACACAAGGCAGCCCGCTGCCATCGCTGGATTGGGGCCGTTGCACCCAAAAGAAAAACGGTAATAAAACCACCTTATATCTGCACGTATTCAACTGGCCTGCTGATGGTCAGCTGCATGTACCCGGTGTGAAGGGAAAAGTAAATAACGCCAGACTACTGGCCAATGGCAAAAAACTAACCACTACTGCAAACGGAGACGATCTGGCCATTCAGCTGCCAGCCACCGCTCCGGATACAACGGATACAGTAATCGCTGTAAGCCTGTAGCGGAGGAGATCCGCCTTCGGCGGATTGTCTTTTTCAGGATTCTACTGATTATACTGATTTTCAGGAGTAGATTTAAATAAATGGGGAGATATAAGCAGGTTTGCTTTTATCTCCCCATTATCTTTTTAAAATCCCAAAATCAGTAGAATCAGTAGAATCCTGAAAAAGACAATCGCCGAAGGCGATAGACTATACGGGCTTTACCCCGCCAGCCCACCTGACATACTAAACATAATAACGCCCAGTACCACCAGCGTCAGCACTACATAGAGGTAATCCTTCTCCAGTAAAAAAGCTATAACAGAAAAGGCTATACGAATAATAGGCGTAGCAATCAGTAACACTACCCCCAACTGGATAATATTCATACCCTTGTTTTCCAGCACGCCCTGCCAGATACCCGGCAGGTTGGTCAGCCCTTCGCGGACGCCGGTAAAGTCGCTATAGGAAGGCTGTTCATGCCCGTGACGGATCAGGTAAATCACCCCACCAATCAATACAATAATACTGGAAGTAACTACGCCTACCCGCAGTTGTTTTCCTATCAGCTGCTGAATATCCTTGTCCCGGAGATAATTAGAGAAAAACTTTTTCATAGGTTATAATTTTCCGGCAATGCCATTATAAATCATTTGCAATGCCAGCGCGCCAATTACTACGCTAAAGACTATACGTAGCCATTTTACATTGGCACGGGTCAGCAATTTCGAACCGGCAAAAGCCCCGGCTAATACGCCCAATACCACCGGCATACACAATCCCGGCGCAATGTAGCCACGTTGCAGGTACACCACGGCACTGGCTGCCGCCGTTACCCCAATCATGAAATTACTGGTAGTAGTAGATACTTTGAACGGAATACGCATGATGTTGTCCATCGCCAGCACTTTCAGCGCTCCCGAGCCAATGCCCAGTAACCCGGACATTACCCCCGCAAAAGTCATCATAAAATAGCCGCCCGGCACACGATGCACTTCATAATTAACGACTCCCTCGGCAGTAGGGTAGCTGCTGTTAAGTCGCAACTGCGCCGCCAGCTTGCTTTTCTGATCTCCGGTAGGCGCTTCCATCTTCTTACGGAAAGACATCAACGAAGAAAAAATAAGCACCAGCCCGAAAATGATGGCCACCACATTGGTGGGCATATACACGGCAATCAGCGCCCCTACCACGGCACCCGTAGTAGTGGCAATTTCCAGAAACATCCCCAGCCGGATGTTGGTAATACCTTCCTTTACATAGGCAGAAGCAGATCCGGAAGATGTGGCAATAGACGCCACTAACGCGGTACCAATGGCATAACGGATGTCTACATGAAACACCAGGGTGAGTAAAGGGATGATCACTACGCCGCCGCCCAGCCCGGTCAGCGACCCCAATAGCCCGGCCGTAAAGGCCCCGCATAGGAGGATCAGGGTAAATGATAAAATCGTCATAAGATGGTTTGGTTGGTTTAGATCAGTCCTCCCGGAATTACAGGTAACCAGTGAATCGCTGATGTTTACAAAAGTAAGCAGAATATGATTCTCGCAATCCGGCAATCTATAAGTAACTTGCACCCGGACTATTAATCAAATTTTATGATAAAGGTGGGTGAATACAACCTGTTAAGGGTAAAGAAAGAAGCTGATTTTGGTGTATATCTCGAAGGGATAGACCAGGAAATCCTGCTCCCAACAAGGTTTGTACCCAAGGGTACCGAAATAGGTGATGAGCTGGAAGTATTCCTCTATCATGATTCAGAAAACCGGCTGATCGCTACCACCCAGCGCCCCTTCGGTATTGTAGGCGATATTGTGCTGCTGAAAGCCGTAAGCGTTACCAAACAAGGCGCTTTCCTGGACTGGGGCCTCATGAAAGACTTATTTGTAGCCACTTCCCAGCAATTAACCCGCATGGCACCCGGCCAGGAGTACCTGGTGAAAATATATATCGATGAACAAACCGGTCGCCTCGCTGCCACCGAAAAAATAGATCGGTTCCTCAGCAATGAAAACCTTACCGTACAGGAAAAAGACGAAGTAGACATCGTGATCTACCGCCGCACCGACATCGGCTATGTGGCGATCATCAACAACCAGCACACCGGTATTCTGCACCACAACGAAATTTTCCGCTCGCTCGAAATCGGCGATAAAATGAAAGGCTTCGTACGCCAGATCAAAGAAGGTAAAATAGACCTCATCATCGGAAAACCCGGCTTCGGCAGAGTAGAAGACGAAGCGGAAAAAATCATGCGCCTGCTGGAAGAAAACAATGGCTACCTGCCTTATCATGATAAGTCCACTCCGGAAGAAATCCAGGAGTTCTTTGGTATGAGCAAGAAAACCTTTAAAATGACAATAGGAAATTTATACAAACAGCGGAAAATCACCTTTACACAAACGGGGATTAAAGCGGAAGAAAATATCTAGCTGTTAGCAAAATGCAGCGGAGCACATATCAGATGCTATCTCCGCTGCATTTTGCTAATCGTTAATGGCTAACTGTTACTGGAAAACTAATCAAAAAACTCGTCCCTTCCCCCAGCTTACTATCCACTGCAATAGTGCCCTGGTGCTGCAAAATAATATTCTGCGTGGCGGTAAGCCCCAACCCCGTTCCCTTGGTTTTGTTTGTAAAAAAGGGCTCAAATAATTTAGCCAGGTTCTGCTCGGAAATACCACTACCGTTATCGGTTATACGAACAAATGCCCGTTCTGCATCCTGCCAGGAAGCGATGCTTAACTGACCTTCGCCGGCTTTCATCGCCTCAATACCATTGATAATAATATTTAGCAACGCAATGAGTATTTTATCTTCATCTGCCAAAATCATATAATCATGCTCCGATAGCTGCTGTGCAACGGCAATATTATTCAGCTGCAAACGATCAGCAGCCAGATGTAAGGCCTTTTCCAACAACACATTCAACCCCATGGGCAGCATATTCAATTCCGTCATCCGGGTAGATTGCAGCAGCTCTGTCACCAGGTGATTAATCCGGTGACAATTACGTTCCATGATATCCAGGTATAGTTGAGTATCTTCTGTTTCTGCTACGGGTTCCATTTTAAGCTGGGAAACGGCCAGCAAAATATTGGTGAGTGGATTGCGTACCTCGTGGGCAATTAAGCGGGCGATACGACCGGTAATAGCGAATTTTTCCTGCTGTTGCTTTTCCCGCTCCTTGCGTTTGCGGGCGGTAATATCCTGGATGATGCATAAATACAGTTGTTTCTTCTCGTCTAACAGCGAGGCATTAATCATCACATCCAGCTGCTGCCCTGATTTGCTGCGGAACATATATTCCTTCTGCACCACGCCTTCTTCTGTACAAAGTTGATCCAGGAAATCCTTAATCACCTGTTCTTCTGCAAATAGTCCCTGCAGGTGGCTGTTGTACAGCTCATCTTCCGGATATTTCAACACATTCAGGGCAGCCGGGTTAGCGGCTACAATTTTGTGTTCACAATCTGCCAGGATAATAAGATCATTGGATTTTTCGAAGATGCTGAAATATCGCTTTTCACTTTTCTCTATTGCCTGCAGGTGACTGAATTTATCGAGGGTATAACGGATGGCTCTTTCCAGCAGCGCCGCGGTAATTTCACTTTTCACCAGATAATCGGCCGCGCCGGCCTGCATGGCCTCTTTATCGATGTGATAATCACCCTTTCCGGTAAACAAAATAACGGGGGCTTTATATCCCAGATTGCGGAAATAATGCAACACGTCAATTCCCGTATGTGATCCCAGGCGGTAATCTACCAGATAAAGGTCGTGTGTGCGCGCTTCAATGGCCAGCAGCCCCTGCTTATAGGAAGAAACCCACTGAAGTATATATTGATCGGGGGAAATGTCCTGTAATAAAGAGTTCACGAGGAAAAAGTCGTCTTCATCATCATCGATCATCAAAATGTGCTTCTTGCCAGTTGTTGCCATATATGCCGAAATGTTCACAGTTATTACCCAATAATCATGCAGTAAAATCAGGTGTCAATATGGGCATCTTCATCTTTGAGGGCTACATTCCGCCGGGGAAGGAACCATGCGGGAATCAGGGTAACCAGCAATATAATCAGGGAGATATGAAATCCTTCCCGCAATGCCAGGTGATGCGCCGGCATATTCCCCATGCCTGCCATCACATGCCGGTTATAAGCGGCCTGTGTGATAATGGCCAGCACGGCAATACCTATAGCCCCGCCTACCTGTTGCATTAAGGTACTGATGGAAGAAGCCATGGTGACTTCACTGGGCCTGACCGCACTCAATGTAGCGGCATTCAGCGGCGCCAGCAACAGCCCCATTCCTATACCCCGTACTACCATGGCAATGATCACCGCGTTAATAGAGCTACCGCGGTCCAGCAGGGAAAACAGGTACATAGAGGCTGCCAGCAATATAATAGCTACAATGGAAATTTCCCGGGAACCATGTTTGTCAGACCACTTCCCCGCAAAAGGCATCAGCGCCGCCATAAAAACAGAATTGGGTAATATCAGTAACCCAGAAATCCCCTCCGAAAAACCCATCTGCTCCTGCAACAGGAAAGGCATCAGGAAAAGTCCTCCAAACAAAGCAGCCGCACGGGAAATAGTGACCAGAATACAACTCACAAAAGCATAATTGGTAAACAGGGTGAGGTCCATAATGGGGGCCTTTATTCGCCTGTCTATCCAAATAAATAAAGCCAATGCCACAAAGGCGATCGCCAGTGTAATTAATATTTCGGGAGAAGTAATGCCTACTACTTCCGCACGCGCAATACCGTACTGTAAACATACCAGGAAGATAGTGAGCACCACAAAGCCGGTGAGATCAAAAGGCAGCTTCAGTTTAGCCTGCTTGCGCAATACGCCCAGGTACTGAAAAGCCAATGCCACTGTAAGTACACCAATAGGCAGATTAATATAGAAGATAGAAGGCCAGCCAAATTTTTCGGTGAGAATACCTCCCAGTGTAGGCCCCAGTGCAGGCCCTACCAGATTACCCAATCCCCACCAGCCCAATACAGTTCCCCGGACTCTGGCCGGAAATACGTAGGAAATGATAGCCATGGAAGTGGGCGCCATGGCGCCACCGCCGAGGGCCTGCACCACCCGCCCTACTAACAGGGAATCCAGGCTGGTAGACAACGCGCACATCAGCGAGCCTATCGTAAAAAGAGAAATAGCACCTATATAGAGATTAAAAAAGCCGATCCTGTTCTTCAGCCAGTTGGTCAACGGCATCAGTACAGAAAAGCTAAGCATGTATACGGTAATTACCCATTCTATTTCCGACAGCGTACAGTTAAACTGCCTGCTCATAACGGGAAGGGATATATTAACAATGCTGGAATCTATGCCAGCCATGGTAGTGCCCATGATCACCACTATCAGGATACCGGTCCGGTTGATATCTCTCATACCCGGTCTTTCATCATAAAAATCAACTGTGCTTTCGCCACAAAAGGATTCAACGGATTACAATTAATCATGAACAGGTAGGTAGCCAGCTCCGATAACTGCCAATCGGTAGTTAATTCCCCATCCTTAAAACAATATACTTTCTTGAAATTAAAGTCCACCGGAATATCCAATGCCGCACAGGCGTGCATCGCTCTATCCAGTGGCTCCTGTTCCATACCGGACTGACCGTAGCCGAGTTCCTGCATAATTTCACTGGCGGTATACAACAGCTTCGGATTATTCAGCTGCGAAATACGCTCAGTAGATATTACTTCTTCCAGGTAATCAAAAAGTTTAAGCATGGCCATTCTCATTTAGTTGTGAAAGTTGCTGAAACAGTTCTTTTTCCTTTTCGGAAAGATTTGTTGGTATATGTACAATTGCTTTGATGTATAGATCCCCTGCACTACCGCTGTTATCATAAGCAGGCATTCCTTTTCCTTTTAAACGAAATACTTTTCCGCTGTCTGTACCTGCCGGAATATTCATGTTCAGGCTGGCGCCTGGTGTATTCACGGTTTGCTTACCTCCCAGGATAGCGGTATATAAAGGCAGGGCCAGATCCGTATAAATATCCTGTCCTTTTAACTCAAACAACGGATGTGGAGCCAGCTGAATGGTGATCAGCAAATCTCCGCTGGTACCTCCCTGCCGGCCGGGATTGCCTTTTCCTTTCAGTCGGATCACCTGTCCCTCATATAAACCGGGCTTGAGCTTAATATTCAACCGGCTGCCATTGACCTCTACCTGACGGGTAGCACCGGTATACGCATCTTCCAGCGATACCTCCATGGTAGCCTGTACATCCCGTCCCCGGCCGGGACCTTGTTGCTGCCGGCGACCACCACCCGAAAAACGGCTGCCAAAAAGCTGTTCAAAGAAATCGGAGAAGCCCTCGCCACCACCGCCACCAAACATATCGTCCATATTGCCGCTGCTATAGGAACGCGTGCGGCCCTGTCCGCCTCCATACTGCGACCAGTCATAATCTTCCGGCCTGCCACCATGCTGCTCGTAGTACTTATAGTTTTCCCCAAACTGATCATATTTCTTGCGCTTCTCCGCATCACTCAGCACCTCGTAAGCTTCATTGATTTCTTTAAATTTATCTTCCGCGGCTTTATTATCCGGATTCTTGTCCGGATGATATTTGACCGCCAGTTTGCGATAGGCTTTCTTTATCTGTTCTGCTGTTGCCGCTTTCTCTACTCCCAGCACCTTGTAATAATCCTTTACGTCCATAGCTCTAAAACATGTTAAAGTGATAACTTGTTTTATGAATTTACGAATTAACCACGAAAAAAAATTGGTGAACAGTAGCCGGAATCCCCGGTACCGTTCACCAATTGGCTATACAACTACGATGCTTACTTCCCTAGATATACATTTGCGGAGAGCTTATCTGCAATATATTTAATGGCTGCCTGCGCCCGAACGCTGTTGCCCGCTTTATCCAATGGCGGAGAAAAAACAGCAATCCCGAACCTGCCGGGAAATACGGAAATAATACCGCCGCCAACACCACTTTTGCTGGGTAATCCTACCCGGAACATCCAGTCGCCGGTAGTTTCATACAACCCGGTAGTACCCATAATCGCTAATACTTTGGGTACATATTTCTCCCGGAGCAAGCGCTCCTTCGTAACCGGATTCACACCGCCATTTGCCAGCGTGCCCGCCATGATGCCAATATCCCGGGTATTCACACCATAAGAACACTGTTTGGTATAAAAATCACAGGCGTAAATAGGATCATCATACATATATCCATACGACTTCAACAACATGGCAATGGCTTTATTATGCTCATTGGTAGCGGCCTCCGACTGATACAGTTCATCCAGCACCGTTAGATTACGACCAGCAAACCGGGCAAAATAGTCGTTCACTTTATTCCAGGCGTCTGCATGTCCGAAATGACTGGTCAGCAGGCTGGTAGTAGCCATAGCGCCCGCGTTCACCAATGGGTTGGAGGGCTTTTGTCCGTTTAATTCAATAGCTGGCACAGAGTTAAACGGCAACCCGGTTTGGTCAGCTCCTATTTTCTGGAGAATAACACTATCTCCGAAAATTTCCATCGCCATACAAAGGGTGAATACTTTCTCTATGGATTCAATTCCAAATTCAAACTTCGTTTCTCCCACCTGGTACACCTTTCCGTCGGCAGTTACCAGTACAATACCATACATATCGGAGTTTACTTTATCCAGATAAGGAATGTAATCCGCATTATGTCCGCTCTTCTCATCTTTATATAAATTAAATGCTTCGTTGATGACGGCATTATAATCAACTGGCTTTGCACGTTGCTGGGCATCCGTCCTGGTTACCCCTACCGCCAGCAACAGGAATAATGCAATAATCGTTTTCATGGTGTATCATTTTTTAGGGAGATGATTAGAATTTGAAAAATGCGCTAAACTGTGCGCGTACATCTTCTCCGGAACTTTTATCGCGGTTCTCCCGCTTGCCATATAACACTTCGCCGGCTATTTTAAAGAAACCGGTAAAGTAGTAGGTCATATTGTAAGATGCGTAATGCGTGGCTTTTATAGCACCGTCGGACATTGCCAGGTCGCGCGTATTTAAATGCAGATAGCCGTATCCGATAGTAGAGCCCAGACTTTTTGTCCAGAAGTGATCAAAGTATAACCAGGTGGCCAGCATGTCAATATTTTTAATACGCTTGTCGTTGTCGTAAGCAAAAGCATCGTAGCCCTGTCCGCTGATATCTTCACTATACTTCGCATAGCCGCTGCCGTAAGCAAACTGAAATTTCACGTCGTCGTTTTTACCGATGTTAATATTACCCGAAAGGTTGAATGCGCCGCCAATATCGGTTTTATTTTGCTCTTCCCCATTTTGATAATCCATGGGGTGCATTAAACCAGACAGTCTTACATGGCTGCCATTCTTTTCGCCAAAGTTCTTTTGGAAAGCAATGGTAACATCAGGAAAATTCGTTCTGTTTTGCCAGGTATCCGGTATAGATAAGTCGGCACCCGGTTGTTCTGCGGCTGCAGAAAATTTCATGGAAGTACCTATCTGCTGCGTGAAACGTAACTGGAGTTGCCGCGTCCATACATAGGAGTTAGGTCCCCAATAGTCCATGATGTTAGGCCAGTTGTCATCATCCATAAAGTTACTCCAGTATTGACCGAATGTCCATTTACCATGTTGAATATAGGCATGACGCAACCTGGGCGAGCCATTCAGGCTCCCCCATAAATCAAATTCGAGCACCGCTTTTAAAGTACGTCCTTTGTAATCCGGCGCACCATACGCTGTAAAGGCAAAGCGCGATTGCCGTACAGAAAATGCGGTATTCCCGGCAGTAACGCCCGGCACCGTAATAGTAGATGGCTGCATCGCATGGATGTTGCCTATTTCCATAAAATCGTGAATGAAATCTGCCTGTACATAGCCACTGAACTGCAGGCGGATACCCTTTACATCTGTAAATAAAAAGCCCTGGTACTTACCCCCTTCAATCAGGTTACGGGTTAATCCCTTACCATTTTCAATGGTGGTATCTGACTGAGCCTGCGCAGATGAACAGGCAAAAAATACAGAAATAACGTAAACGAATATACGTAAATGACAGGTAGATTTTCTGACCAATGTATTACTGATTTATGATGAAATACTTTCCCTTACGTCATTAATATCACAATGACGACGCCCCAGATAATCAACAGGGTATTACCTACGGCATATGTGATAGTATAACCCAATGAAGGGAGATTGCTTTGTACTTCGTCCTGTATCGCCGAGAGCGCGGCGGTAGTAGTTCTGGCGCCGGCCGTACAACCCAGTACCAACGCCGGATGAAATTTAAAAATATACTTCGCCATCAACACCCCTACCAGCAGTGGAATAGCAGTAGCCGCAATACCTACTAAAAATAATCCCCAGCCCACTTCTTTGAAACCCGCCACAAAACTGGGTCCGGCCGTAATACCTACTACCGCAATAAAGGTGTTCAATCCCACATTATTCATCACCCACAACGCTGGCTCCGGAATCCGTCCAAATGCCGGATGCCGGGAACGCAACCAACCAAATACCAGTCCCATGATCAGGGTACCGCCGCTGGTACTTAAGCTGAGCGGTACACCGCCTACGCGAATACTCATGGCGCCTATCAGCCCACCAAGTACAATACCCAGGCCCACAAAAATCATATCTGTTTTATCCGTAGGAATATCCGCGTATCCAATATGTGATACCGCTTTATCCATGTCTCTTTTATAACCTACTAACTGTATGTTATCTCCTCTTTCCAATACCGCTTCCGGATACACTGGCATGCTGATACCCGCTCGCCGTATGCTTTGTACAGGAATGCCATGCATGTAATCCATGGTCCGCAATTCCTTCACTGTTTTACCGATCACTTCTTTATTGATCACAAATACCATTACATTTTCCACCGGAAAATTCAACAGGTCTACATCAATAATCTCTCTGCCTATTCCCTGCTCTTCGCCCAGAATGAATTCCCTGCGGCCACTCAGTACTATTTCATCTCCCACCTGTATCATATAATCTGCCGTGGGCGCCAATATTTTTTTATCCTTCGCCTGACGGATACGCTCTACAAACAAACGATGCTCCCGTGCTATTAATTCGGCTTCCAGCTGCTGTACAGACTTTCCCGCGGCAATAGAGGCTGCATCAATCAGATAAGCGCGGAAAGTAACCGAAATAAACGCAGAACGCATACCCGGATCTTGCGTGGGATCACCTGCTCCCATGGTTTTTTCCAGCTCTTTACAGGCTGCTCTGACCTTCTCTATTCCACCCATCATCATTGGTGCAACACTGGATAACAGCCATGCAGAACCGGCAGTACCAAAAATGTAGGTCACAGCATAGCACACCGGCATCGCATTTATCATCAGTTGTTTCTGATCAGGCGTCAGATTAACCTGATTAATAGTATCTGCTGCCACGCCCATCACCGCTGATATGGTTTGAGAACCGGCAATTAATCCGGCGGCCTGGCCTACGTTGTACCCCGCCATCAGCGACAACAACCACGGTGCTACCAGACAAACCACGCACATCAGTGCCGCAAATAATACCTGCGGCAATCCATCTTTTTTAAGGCCTCGAAAAAACTGAGGTCCTACACTATAGCCCACGGCAAATAAAAACATCAGGAAAAAAACTGATTTCACATTGGCAGATACCTGTATATCCATCTGCCCAACTAATACGCCCATTAACAAAACACCAGTTACAGATCCTAACGAAAACTTACCTATCCGCAAACTCCCGATAAAATAGCCCGACGCCAATGTCAGAAACACGGCCAGCTCAGGATATTCCTGAAATGTGTGATGTAACCAATTCATGTGTGTATGGATTATAAACGAACGGAAATGGCCCTAATTTCGACCGTAATAGGTAACATCAGTCTTTCCCCATTTGTTCAATCTTCATCAATTTAACAGCGCTACAACAATTTTTTGCGACAAGATAAACAAGTACTTCATCCGGTTGTTAGACATCAAAAAAGAATTTTCTAACAATTAAGCCATATTGTTATGCCTTTATTCTTCAAGAAAAAAGAGAATGAAAATTCCCGCTTAGGGCTGTATGCCTCTGCAGATAGTAAAGAGAGCATCCCTAAATACAAAATGCCCCACGACGCACAAGATATGCGCACCGTGTATCACCTGGTACATGATGAATTAATGTTGGATGGCAACTCCAGAATGAATCTCGCCACTTTTTGCCAAACGTGGCTGGATGAATATGTACACAAGCTGATGGATGAATGTTTGGATAAAAACATGATCGATAAAGATGAATATCCACAAACTGCCGAAATAGAAAACAGGTGTGTGCATATTCTGGCCGACCTGTTTAATGCGCCCGAAAGCGCTACTACCATGGGTTGCAGCACCACCGGGTCCAGTGAGGCAGCGATGCTGGGCGGACTCGCGTTAAAATGGCAATGGCGTAAAAGAAGAGAGAAAGAAGGTAAGTCCACCGACAAACCCAATCTTATTTGTGGCGCCGTACAGGTATGCTGGCATAAATTTGCCCGGTATTTCGATGTGGAATTGCGTGAGGTAGGCATGGAACATGGCCGCTATAATTTAACGCCTGAAAAAGTACTGGAACTGGCCGATGAAAATACCATTGGAGTAGTGCCCACATTCGGCGTTACCTTCACCCTGATGTATGAACCGGTGGCAGAAATTGCCAAAGCATTGGATAAGCTGCAGCAGGAAAAAGGCTGGGATATCCCCATCCATGTAGACGGCGCCAGTGGCGCATTTATCGCTCCATTTGTGAGCCCAGATCTGGTATGGGACTTTCGTATTCCAAGGGTAAAATCTATCAATGCTTCCGGCCATAAATATGGCCTGAGTCCATTGGGAGTAGGTTGGGTAATATGGCGGGAGAAGGAAGACCTCCCGGAAGACCTCATTTTCCGCGTAGACTATCTCGGTGGCGATATGCCTACTTTTGCCCTCAATTTCTCCAGACCCGGCGGACAAATAGTAGCGCAATACTATAACCTTTTACGCCATGGCAGGGAAGGATACAGGAAGCTACAACAGGCCTGCCTGGACCATGCCGCTTACATCGCAGAAGCCATGGATAAACTGGGTCATTTCGATATTCTCTATAACGGCAAGGGTGGCCTGCCTGGCGCCTGCTGGACTTTAAAGCCCGGCGACCACGGTTTTACACTATATGATATCTCCGACAAAATCCGCTCCCGTGGCTGGCAAATCGCCTCCTATCCACTCACCGGCGATGCGAGGGACATTGTAGTACAACGGGTATTGATACGTCACGGCTTTAGCCGCGATATGGCAGATATGCTGATTGATGACTACACCCGTTGTGTAAAGTACTTCGAAGAAAACCCGGTGAGAAAACCACTGACACAAAAAGAAGGAGGTGGATTCCATCACTAATTGGTGTCAGCAATTTCCAGGATGTTGTACGTATCCAGCAATGCCTGTACTTCCGCCGTCATATTGGCCAATGCCTGTATTTCAGTGGGTGTTAACAACATCATTACATGGTCAGCCGGTAATGGCAAACAAATTAACTTTTCATTTTCTGTTGCAGCATAGTGGTCATCCGCCAGTCGGGTGACCATTTTTTTGAAACACTCAAACTCTGTGATATCGAGGTTAACAACCGTGGTACCAAAAGCAAGCTGAATTCCTTTGCAATGAGGGCAGCGGATCACATATCCTGCCGCTCCGTGATACAATGTATGGTAATTACACATGGGCCTATGGGTTTGTGCCTACAGCGGCCTTTTAGGGCCGCCGTCAGGACTTAATTCATCACTCTTTATTATTTATCTGAATTTTGCGGTACAAACAACAGATGTATTTATGCATAGCTAAATACGCCGGGGTATGATGCAAAAGTAAAACAGGAAAAACAGGAGGAATGCTCGAATCAGGAAAACGAGTTACGCAAAAGGGAAAACTATCGGGCTAGCGAGGGGAAGCAGCCACTACCGGGACTATTCCACCTTAAAAGTGAGTTTTTTTGTGTTGATACCGCCAACAATTCCATAACCATTGGTAACATTCGTATATACACGAACAGGATTGCGAAGCGCCAAATTACCATTTTCCCTTTGGGCCATCATGGTATTGAAATACTCATAAGTAGCACGGGTGAGCGTACTCACCTCTACGGTTACCTCGCTGGCTCCGGGAATAGGATCTACTGTTTGCAATACAAAGTTCACATCTTTGCCATTAAAGCGCTCGTCACTCATCACCAGGCTGTTATAGTTGCTTTTAGTGAAGAAGTCCACCAGGTTATTATTAAATGCAGGATCTAACCCGAAAAGCAGGTAGGCGCCCGGCGCGTCATTTACGCCCGCTAAATAAATGCGGATTCTGTAATAATTGCCTGGGGCAGGATCATCTTTTAATGTAAACTGTACCCGGTTGCTATTACGCTGTGCGCCTGCATTTTTTGCCAGCGGGGCAAAAGGGAGTGTATCCGTTGCCGTTACAGAAGTAAGCCCCGGCGCCTGGACCTGTACGGCATATTGCTGGCCTCTCACCGCTTTCTCAGTAGATACAAAATAAGAGAATCCTTTTATCACCTGTATTTGAGGAGTAGCCAGGGCTACACCATTGGCAGTGATACTAACACTGCTGCCGGGAATATCTTTATACCCGCTATCATCCAGTATATTGGAAGGAATACTACGGGTTACCCGTACATAGATCACACTATCCGGCTGTATCAGCGTATTCACCACTATTTTGTCGCCTTCATAAGGCAGCTGAATGTCCACACTTTTTGTACATGCATTTAGAAGCATGGCTAACAGTACCGTACCTACGAAAAAAAATTTTCTGCACATCTCTTTAAAATTTAATAGCGTATGTAACACTCGGTAATATGGGTAAAATAGTGACCTGGGTAAGATATCGCTTCTTCGCCGCCGCATCTTCATCGATGGTGTAAAAGAAGGGATTTCTCCGGTTGTACACATTAAATATGCTGAGATTCCAGCTTCTGGTCCAATGCTTCTTCTGTTTGGTATGTGTGAAGCCAACATCCAGCCGGTGAACATCTGCCCCCCTGTAATTATTCCAGTTGTTATAACGATCAATGGACGCGTTTCCTGATCCCGGGTCCCAGGGAGACGCCCCGCCAACACCGCTGTAACTCGATACCGGAACAGTAAAAGGTGTACCGGAGTTGTAATGCCAGGAAGCAGAGAATTCCCAGTGCTTTCCTAATCGTTGCACCAACACCAGTTCGATATCATGACGATGATCGTATTTATAAGGATAAATTTCATCGTTATTCACACCAGGGAAACGACGGGTAGACCAGGACAAGGTATAGCCCAACCAGCCTGTAGTAGTTCCTTTTCTTTTCTGTAGCATTACTTCCGCTCCATAGCTCCAGCCTTTACCTACTGTTACGTTTTCATCCCAACGTGGTAATAGTTGATTGATGGTATTGCTTTCTTTACTTTCAATCATGTTGTGCATAGACTTGTAATAGCCTTCCAGCGAACATTCATACATGCCATTGGGAGAAGTTTTAGCCACGCCCAATGCTACCTGTTTGGAAAACATAGGCGCTACGCGTTGGGTGGAAGGTACCCATATATCTGTAGGCAGCGTGGTTCCATTGCTGGACAGCAGGTGAATATACTGATTCATATGTGTATACGCCGCCTTCAATGCCCAGTTGCGTGCCAGCATGTAACGCAGGCCCAACCGGGGTTGTATGGAATGATAAAAGCGGTGTTGCACTACAAAAGCCGAAGCATGTACCCCAATATTAACATACAGGTCCGGGCGTAGTTGCCAGTCGTCTTCCGCATAGGCCGACAGCTCCATACCCGTCACCCGCATGGCTGTTGAGAGCGTATCCAGTGGTTTCACCGGGCTTGCCCTATCGCTGAAAGAGGAAGTGCCCGGCTTGAAATAATGCATGGTAGCAATAGCGCCAAATCGGATAGAATGCCGTGGATCAGGGCGAAAATCAAAATCAATTCTACCGCCACTGTTTTCCATCAGCGACTTATATCGCCCATATACATCAGAAAGCTCTCCGGAAGCAGGAATGATGGCTTTATGTTCGTACTGCGTAAAGAAGGCGTATTGTGAAAAACTCAGCGTCACATTTGAAAACAAACGGGGACCGTAAATATGATTCCATCGTAATGCGGCCATGGTATTTCCCCAGCCTAACTGAAATTTGGTGCTCTCCAGATTAAACTTCGTAGGGTCGTTAGTGTTAGCAGTATCTGTTGGGGTCTGCTTCAGCAAAAGGTGGTCTTCTCCCTTATAAAAACTMAGGAATATCCGGTCTTTCGCAGAAAAAATGTGATTCACTTTTGCATTGATATCATAAAAGTAAGCCTTAAAAGCGCCTCCGTTACCCAGCGCATTTTCCGACTGCAGTGCGGCATTCAATATTAGATCCGGATAAGAGCGGCGGGCCGATACCATGAACGATGTTTTATTTTTCACAATCGGGCCTTCAACATTGAATTTAGCGGCTATTAGTCCCACGGACACATCGCCATGGTAAGTAGTCATGTCTCCTTCTTTCATAGCAATATCTACCACAGAAGATAGGCGGCCGCCGAAACGTGCGGGGAATGCGCCTTTATACAAGTCCGTTGTTTTTACTACGTTGGCATTCACCAAAGAATACACGCCAAAAAAATGGGAGAAATTAAAGATGGGCGTACCATCCATGAGTACCAGGTTTTGATCGGGGCTTCCTCCTCTTACATATAATCCGCCGGCGCCTTCCATGCCACCGCTAACGCCGGGCATAGACTGCAGGGTGCGCATTACATCCACTTCTCCGAGCAAACGGGGCATCGCCTGTAAGTCGGTAGCCGATAATTTCACCCGGCTCATCTGCGTTTGTTCCTGTAGCTTCATTTGTTCTTTGGCGCTGATCACCACTTCTTTCAAACTACCTACAGGTTGTAAAGTAACATTGAGCAGCTGATCTCCTTTTTGCCAGATGGGCTGTATATGGGGCTCATACCCGATATAAGTCATTATCAGGCTACTGGAATCCTTTACGGTAGTTAAACTAAAAAATCCATATTGATTAGTGGTAGTACCCTGTTTCAGGGAAGGGGAGTATACCGTGGCGCCAATCAGGCTTTCTCCGCTGGTGGCGTCTTTTATATATCCACTGATGGTGCGGGTGGTTCGCTGATCGGGCAATAGGACGATCTGCTCACCTACACGGGTGAACCGGATATCATCGGGGGCAAACACTTCTTCCAGTACTTTTTTTAAGCGCTGACTACGGACTGTTAACGTAATTTTCCGGGATAAGTTGACAAGTTCTCTACTATATGAAAAATGAATGCCATATTCTTTTTCCAGTAATCCACACACTTTTTCTATGGGCTGATCCTTTACTATTACGGTTACTCTTGTTTGCCAGTCCCACGCAAAAACCTCTAGTGGGAAACATAATATAAATATTCCCGTCAGCAGTTTTCCGGCTAACGACATAGTGTCCTGAATTGAAAGGGTGACAGGAGTAGCTTTTAGCCATTAGCTCTTAGCTTTTAGAAAATGCTGCAAAGATTATAATATGTTAATCTTCGCAGCATTTTCTAAAAGCTAAGAGCTAATGGCTAAAAGCTACTTCAATTTGTATTGTCGATCGTTTATTTTCTCATATCCGGCGTTCAGCATGAGCGCCAGTGTTTTGATCACATCATCGGTAGACTCTCCTGTGAAGTCGGCCCGTACCGGCAGTTTCAGCAGGTCGGTATTCACCACTTCCACTTTTATGTCGTATACTTCTGTGATGGTATGTAATACTTCTTCCAGCGACGTATCATGAAATGATAATGATCTTTTTGCCATATCAGTAACGTGAGAGGCTATACGGAATACGGGTCTGTCATTATCTTTCTGCAACAACATGCCATCCGTCAGCACAACACTATCTTCCTTATCATGATCTATCACCATTACTTTTCCGCTGCTCACATGCACTTGCAGTGCGGTGGTGCCGGGTTGGTAATTAATCATGAACCGGGTACCGAGTACTTTCACTTCTGTATGTCCTAATGTAATCACAAAAGGATTGGCGGCGCTACCGCTTACATCGAAGGTGGCTGTACCGGTAAGACTCACTTTCCTGTTTCTGTCATTAAAGCCCCTGGCTACTTCCAGCCTGGAAGCAGCCGATAATTGCACACTGCTGCCATCCTGCAGCGTAGCCTTTACAGGGCCTGAATATATTTGCTGTGGTTGTTTTCCTACCAGGAACCACCATCCGGCGCTGAAAGCGACCAGTAATATAGCGGCTACTTTCAGCCAAATGAAGCGGTTTTTGGGCCTCACAGCAATCAATGCCGGCTGAGTATCCATTTTCCCGCTTAGCTGTTGCCAGGCAACAGCCGTATTGGCGGCAACTGTCTTTTCATTGGCAGCAGCTGTATCTAATACCTTGGCCAGTGAGGAAAGCAGGGCGCCGTTTAGCGGGTCTGCTTCTTTCCATTCCTCCACCCAGGCATGCTCAGCAGCATCTGCTTCATTCAGCAGATACTTACATAGCAAGGTATACAGTGCCTCATCAGGCATTGCCTCATTGGGTAAAGATGGTGTCATCAGTTGTTGTAAGTTTTACAGTCAGTGTCCTAAGGACCCTAATATAATAATAAGACGCATGCGGAACACCGATGCCCCCATACGTCCTAAAATATTTTTAAAATAAAAAGCCTGTCAATAGTGGCAGGTATTCCTTCAATTCCTGGTGAAGAATTTTCAGTGCTTTGCCCATCTGGTTCTCTACAGTTTTCACAGAAATATTCATAGCCGCCGCTATTTCTGCATATTTCATGTTTTGCTGACGACTCAGCACAAACACCTCCCGGCAACGCTCCGGTAACCGCTCCAATGCCTGCCGGTACAACCTTTCCAGCTCTTTCACCTCTTCACCCGCGCCTGTAGTCGTGTCCGATACTTTACCATAACCGGTTTCCTTTTCAGAGCGCACCACATCCTTCCGCCACTGGCTAATGGCGGTATTACGAATAGCAGAAAACAAATATGCTTTTACAGGCCCCGTAATGGTAATCGTTTCCCGTTTTTCCCACAAACGCAGGAATACCTGTTGCACAATTTCCTCGGCTACATGGGCATCTCCCGTGTAGTGAGTAGCAAAGGCCAGGCAATGAGCATGGTTTTCCCTGAATAATGCTTCAAATGTTTGCAGCTCCAGCATGATGAGCAGCAAATATAGTTATGATTTATTTGATTCCTAGCTTTCTCCTGACCGCCTGTCATCTTTGCGTACAAATACTGATTCACGGCATTTACAGCCGTTATTTTAAAAATAAGTAGAGGGAAAATCCCCCGGTTTGCGTCAGGAGAATCACTAAAATCACATAAATCCTATTTATCTTTGCCCCGCAATGTACAACCTGATCAAAAACTTTCTTTTCCGCTATCCGCCGGAAAATATTCACCACAGCGTAATGCGTGGTATGAAGACAGTCTATTCCCTGCCGCTGGGTAAAACAATTCTGAACGCCTTTTGCGGCGTAAAAACCAAAGGCCTGGAACGTGAAGTATTCGGACTGAAATTTTCCAACCCGGTAGGACTGGCCGCCGGATTCGATAAAGATGCTAAGTACATTGATGAACTGGCCTGTCTGGGATTTGGTTTTGTGGAGATAGGTACCGTCACCCCACAACCCCAACCGGGTAATGAGCAGCCTCGCTTATTCCGTTTGCCGGCCGACAAAGCCCTCATTAACCGCATGGGCTTTAACAACGAAGGCGCCGCTGCTGCTGCCAAACGTTTACAACGCAAAAAATCCAATATCATCATAGGTGGAAACATCGGGAAAAATAAAATCACCCCGAATGAAGAAGCCGTCAATGACTACGAAAAATGCTTTCATGCACTGTATGAAGTAGTAGATTATTTTGTGGTGAACGTGAGTTCCCCCAATACCCCCAACCTGCGCGCATTACAGGAGAAAGAGCCCTTAAAACAACTCCTGCATCACCTGCAGGTGCTGAATGGCCAAAAGCTGGCTCCCAAACCCATTCTGCTTAAAATAGCCCCTGATCTGACCACCGAACAGCTGGATGATATCATCGAAATTGTGACAGAAACCAAGCTGGCCGGCATTGTAGCCACCAATACCACTATCAGCCGTGCAGGCTTAAAAACCCCTGCGGCCGAAGTAAATGATATTGGCGCCGGCGGATTGAGTGGACTCCCCGTAAAACGTAAAGCCACAGAAGTAATCCGTTATATTCACACCCATAGCAAAGGCAGCATCCCCATTATCGCCGTAGGCGGTATTTTCACGGCAGAAGATGCCCAGGAAAAACTGGATGCCGGCGCTGCATTGGTACAGGTATATACCGGCTTTATTTACGAAGGTCCTACGATCGTGAAAAAGATCTGTGCAGGATTACGCCCGTAACATCGCCAACTATCTATTTATTCAACCTATATGGAACAGTTTCTTACTGCAGAATCGCTCATCAGTTTATTCACACTGGTGCTCATGGAAATCGTATTGGGCATCGACAATGTGATCTTCGTTTCAATTGTACTCAACAGGTTAGCCCCTGAAAAAAGACCCGCAGCCCGCCGTGTATGGATGTTTGCCGGTATGGCCATCCGTATTGTCCTGCTGCTTTGCATCGGCTACATTGTAAAAGCCAAAGATCCCCTGTTCAGCATTGCCGGTCATGGCTTTAGCCTGCGCGACCTGATCATGCTCGGTGGTGGTATTTTCCTGCTGGTTAAAACAACCCTCGAAATCCATCACAAACTGGAAGGCGAAGAAGAACACGCAGACAACAAAAACGGAGGCAAACCTGCCGCCTCTTTTCTCAACATCGTAGGCCAGATTATCGTGATCGACACGGTTTTCTCCTTCGATAGTATCATTACCGCCGTGGGCCTGGCCAAACAAGTACCCGTGATGATTGTGGCTGTTATCATCGCCATGATTGTCATGTTCCTTTTTGCGCCACGTATCAGCGACTTTATCCACAAACACCCCACGCTTAAAATGCTGGCCCTGTCGTTCCTCGTAATGGTAGGCGCTATCCTGATTGTAGAAGGATGGGATGCGGAAAGGGCACACGATATGAACCTGAAGAACTATGTGTACTTCGCAATGGCCTTCTCGTTCGGCGTGGARATGCTGAATATGCGGACCCGGAAGAAGCAAAAAGCATAAAGCGGAAAGCAAAAAGCTATTGAGGCGATTGATCAGAGCGGATAAGTAATTTTAATACTCGCTCTTATCAATCGCCTCAATAGCTTTTTGCTTTCCGCTTTATGCTTTTTGCTTCTACAAAAGATTCATCAACGTTACCGCCACCATACCAGCGGTTTCAGTACGTAACCGGGTATTCCCCAGCGTTACTGGCACAAACCCCTGCTCCAGTGCCAGTTTAATTTCATCTGGCGTAAAATCGCCTTCCGGCCCTATCAGTATCAGGGTATCTTTTCCGGGCTGCATACTATGCTGCAATTCCTGCTTCTGCTCCGGTAAACAGTGTGCAATAAATCGCTGCGGATCTTTATTACCTTTTACCAACTTATCAAAAGCCTGCGGCTCCTGTAGCTCCGGTAAATAAAACTGCTGCGATTGCAACATCGCCGATACCAGTATATTCTGTAGTCGTTCTGCTTTTATTTTTTCCTTTTCTGTACGCTGCGTCACCAATGGAATAATGGTTTGAATCCCTATTTCCGCCGCCTTTTCCAGAAACCATTCAATGCGCGAGGCATTCTTGGTAAAGGAAATGCCTATACGAAGCGCTCTTGCAGGCGGAGGTACGGTTTCACAGGTCAACACCTGCACTACACACTTCTTACGGTTATCATCAATGATAACGGTGGTAAACTTATGTCCACGGCCATCTGCCAACAGCACTTTATCCTCCTTTTCATGACGCAATACCTGGATACAGTACTTGGATGTATCCTCATTCATGGTGTATGTAACGGCGTCCGGCTGTATTTCCGGCGCATAAAAAACTGGCAAATCCATACGCACGAAGTTAAGCAGAAAGTTTTTTTGTTTTGATGTGGAAGCGGATAAACAGTAACACAGAGGCTACCAGTAATCCCAGCAACAACGCCCACCATACTCCTTCTACACCATATCCCAACTTAATACCCAGCAGGTAGCCTAACGGAATACCTAATACCCAGTATGCCAGCAAGGTAATTACAGTAGGAATACGGACATCGCCCAAACCGCGCAAAATACCMAGTCCTACTACCTGCATACCATCGAATAGCTGGAAGAAAGCAGCAATAATCAATAACTGAGAAGCAATTTGTATTACCTGCGGATCTTGTATGTAGAATGAAGGAAGCAGATGATTACCCAGGGTAAACAACAACGCCGCGCCTCCCATCAGCAGGAGCACCATATGGTAACTGGCAATAGCCGATAAACGTAATTCGCCGAAATCCTTCTTCCCAAAATTATTACCGCTTTTAATACCTGCCGCAGCAGAAATACCACTCGCCATCATGTAGGTCATAGCTGCCAAACTGAGGGCTATCTGGTGAGCTGCCAGCTCCGCGGCGCCCATCCAGCCCACCATTACGGCGGCGCCACTGAATGCACTCACTTCAAACAAATACTGCATGGCTACTGGTGTACCAATACCCAATATTTTCTTAACAGCAGCTGCCTGCAGGTTTTTAAACCCAAACGATTGCAGGTAGGGCTTGAAACGTGGCGCCCGCAATACATATAACATCATGGTAACCCCCATGATTAAACGGTCGGTAAATGTGGCAATACCTACACCGATAACACCCAGTCGCGGCATCCCAAACAATCCATACACCAGTGTAATCCCGATAATAATATTGATGATGTTACCAATAATGCTGATGTTCATGGCCTGCCGCGTAAATCCCAATCCTTCTGCAAACTGTTTAAAGGAAAGAAACAACATCAATGGAATAAAGGAAAAGCCCAGGTAACGCAGGAAGGGCCTGGCTTGCTCCGCTACATCGCCTTCCTGATGCAGGAAAGAAAGATGGCCGCTAAGTACATAAATGACGGCTGACAACAACACACCTACCACCATGTTGATGATAAGGCTATGACTCAGTAAAAATCCAATGGCGTTTTTATTACCACGGCCATTTTCCTGTGCAATTAATGGGGTAAGGCCATATGACATGCCGATACCGGCTACCATGAAAACAGAAAACAGGCCGTTGCCCAGCGATACCGCTGCCAACGGCACTTTACCGGTATGACCGATGATGATACTATCCGATAATGCTACCAGGGTATGTCCTAATTGAGAGATGACTACGGGGTAGGCTAAACTGAAATTATCTTTGTAATGACCTTTATATTTTGCGTACAGCTGTTTCATTGATTAATCTTATTAGTCTTTATAGTTAAACGATCTGATGGCTTGCAAATCAACGGACATCGCCGATTTACGGGTGTTTACAGACAGTTACGGGAGGGTTAAAAGCCAAAAAGCCGGCGATCGATTTCGATGCCGGCTTTTAGCAATGTCTTTTATGTGCTAAAATGGAGCATCTTCGAAACCTTCGTCGAAGTTCATATCATTCATTCGGGAGCCTTTCTGGATATACAGTTTCGCTTCATCGTTACCGCCGCCACCTTGTGGAGAACGGCTGATACCTGCAAAAGGACTGCCTCCGCCGCCAGGATTCTCCAGGCTACCATCATCTTCAAAACGCTGGTATTCCAGTACGGCTCTCAGTTTGATGGTATCCAACTGACCATTACGGTGCTTGGCGATACGAACGTGGGTCTCACCTTTATTGGATTCACCCATTTCATTAGTATTGATTTCATAATATTCAGGACGATAGAGGAACATTACCATGTCCGCATCCTGCTCGATGGCTCCGGATTCACGGAGATCACTCAGCTGCGGCATTTTGTTACCATCTTTTCGTTTTTCCACATCACGGCTCAACTGGGAGAGGGCAATGATAGGCACCTGTAACTCCTTTGCCAGTCCTTTGAGGTCACGGGAAATTTTACTGATTTCCTGTTCACGGTTGGAGCCTTTACCATCGCTGCTTCCGCTCATCAGCTGGAGGTAGTCGATGATGATAACACCTACGCCGTGGTTGTGTACCAGCCTGCGGCACTTGGCGCGGAGCTCAAAGATATTCAATGCCGGGGTATCGTCGATGAAGATGGGCGCTTTCGCCAGGCGTTCAATACCGTGGGTCATCAGCTTTTTCATCTCATATTCTTCCAGTTTACCACGGGAAATTTTTTCCAGCTTTATTTCTGACTCGGCAGAGAGAATACGTTGTACAATCTGGCCGGAGGACATTTCCAATGAGAATACCGCTGCGCCTTTCGGGAAGCGGGGGTGAAGGGCCGCATTACGCGCCAGATTCAGCGCGAAGGCGGTTTTACCCACAGAAGGACGGGCCGCAATGATGATCAGATCCGTAGACTGCCAGCCATAGGTTACCTTATCCAGTGAAGGGAAGCCTGAAGGCACCCCGGTAATATCATCTCCTTTATTACGCAGATCCTCGATACGTTTCATGGTATTCACCAGTACACGGTCGATGGAATCGTAGTTCTTACGTAAGTGATTATTGGTGACCTCGAAAAGTTTAGATTCAGCGCTGTCCAGCAGGTCAAATACATCGGCGGTGTCTTCGTAAGACTCCGTGAGGATTTCACCGGAAATACGGATCAGTTCACGTTGAATAAACTTCTGAAGGATAATACGGGCGTGTGCCTCAATATTAGCAGAAGAAACCACCATGTTGGTGAGTTTCATTACGGTAAACGGACCACCAATTTGTTCCAGGGAACCCATTGATTTCAGTTCTTCTGTAACGGTGAGAATGTCTACCGGCATGGACTTACCCGCGAGGCGGGTCATGGCGCTAAAAATGATCTGGTGTGCTTCTACATAAAAGCACTCCCCTTTCAATATTTCAATAACGGAGTCAAAGGCTCCTTTTTCCAGCATTACGGCTCCCAAAACAGCTTCTTCCAATTCTTTAGCCTGTGGTGGTATCTTGCCATACACCAAGGATGACACATCAATGGACGGCTTTCTACGCACATTGCGGTCCTTCTTAAGATTGAGATCCATTTATGGTTAGTGTATTAAAAAAAGTTAATAAAAGGTTACTGTCAATGGGCCTTTCAGTTGTTTTTTACAATCGATATCTGCATTTTCCCGCATTCATCAGGGGGGATAGCTACTTTAAGAAATTGTAAACTTTTGCAAGCCGTACAAACTAAGGTAAAGGCATTTTTTTAATTAACACCCTTCCTTTCGGTACTAAATTTATTAAGCCACATACACAGCTTATCCACAAGCAAAATGTCAGTTATCCACTGACACCATAGTAGTTATCCACCAAAACATCGAAAATCCCCAAGCAAAGGTCCGATTATTCACACACATTGTGAGAAAAGATTTTCCACACACTGCGAAAATGCGGCAGAACCCAGTCGGGGCAACAGAAAAAGCGCCTCTCCCGGAATATTTGTCCATATAATTTGCGGTATTATGGCAGGCCTGATCCGCCAAAATATCCGCTGCAAAGCCTTTTTGCTATATCCTTTCAGCTTTAAGCGCATTATTCCTAACTTTACGCCACTTATATAAATAAACAAAGCAGATAAATGACGATTTCATACAACTGGCTATGTGATTATTTACCGGTCAGGCCTACACCGGAGGAATTATCTACTATTTTAACCAGGATTGGCCTGGAAGTAGAAAACCTGGAAAAATTTGAAGCAGTAAAGGGAAGTCTGGCTGGATTGGTGATCGGAGAAGTACTGACAGCAGAAAAACACCCCAACGCGGATAAACTGAGACTCACCACCGTAAACATCGGCAATGGTGAACCTCTGCATATTGTATGTGGCGCACCTAATGTAGCGGTAGGACAAAAAGTAGTAGTAGCTCCTATTGGCGTTACTATATACCCGCTGACCGGAGAACCAATGACCATGAAAAAAGCAAAGATCCGTGGAGAAGAAAGCCAGGGGATGATTTGCGCTGAGGATGAACTGGGACTGGGCAACAGTCACGATGGCATCATGGTAATGGACGCCGCGCTGGAACCCGGTACACCCGCCGCCGACGTATTTAAACCCGCCAATGATTATATCTACGAAATAGGCTTAACGCCTAACCGCATGGACGCCATGAGCCACATCGGTGTGGCCAAAGACGTATGTGCTTTCCTGAATAACATTGAACATACTCATAAATACCAGGTACAGCTGCCCGAAATAAAGGCAATGCCAAAAGCGGCTACGCCTTTGCCGATCAGCGTAACCATTGAAAATACAGACGCATGCCCCCGGTATAGCGGTATATCCATTACCGGTATACAGGTAGCTCCATCGCCTGAATGGCTGAAAACCAAGCTCACCGCCATTGGTGTTCGTCCCATTAACAACATTGTGGACATCACCAATTTCATCCTGCATGAAACCGGACAACCGCTCCACGCTTTTGACGCTGCTGCCATAAAAGGTAATGCCGTGGTGGTAAAAAATCTGCCTGCTGGTACTCCGTTTGTAACATTGGATGAAAAAGAAAGGAAACTGGATGCCACCGACCTGATGATCTGCAATGGTGCCGGTGAAGGCATGTGCATTGCGGGTGTGTTTGGCGGTCTCCATTCCGGTGTATCTGATAGTACTACCAACATTTTCCTGGAAAGCGCATTTTTTAGCGCAAGTGGTATCCGTACCACTTCCTTCCGTCATGGATTACGTACCGATGCGGCTTCCCGCTTCGAGAAAGGGGTCGACATTTCTAATATCCTTTTTGCCCTGGAACGTGCGGCGGCACTGATTTGTGAACTGGGCGGCGGACAGGTAGCCTCCGATATCATCGATGTATATCCTACGGTAAAAGTAAAAACACAAATAGAAGCCACGTATAGCTATATCCGGAAACTCAGCGGTAGTAACTATCCGGAAGATAAAATCAAAAATATTCTCCGTAGCCTGGGCTTTGAGATCCTGTCTGAATCAGCTACCGGATTTCGTGTATCCGTACCATTCAGCAAACCGGATATCAGTCTCCCGGCCGACCTGGTAGAGGAAGTAATGCGTATTGATGGATTGGATAATATTGAAATCCCGTCTAAAATAGCCATTTCACCTGCCCTGTCTGCCCAGCCGGATGCGGAAAGTGTAAAGGAAAAAATCGCCGATTACCTCGCAGGTAATGGTTTCAACGAAATTTTCACCAACTCCATTACCAACAGCAAGTATTATACACCGGAAGTACTGGAACATGCGGTAAAAATGATGAACAGTCTTACTGTAGAACTGGACATCATGCGCCCATCCATGCTGGAAACCGGCCTGGAAAGCATTTCCCATAACCTGAACCGTAAAAACGACGATCTGCTGTTCTTCGAATTCGGTAAAACTTATCAGGTACTGGAAAAAGGCTACGGCGAAAACAATCACCTGGCGCTGTACCTCACAGGGAAACAAACCGGGGAAACCTGGATGCATGCAGCCAAACCGGTAGACTTCTACTACCTCAAGGGCTTCGTGATCAATATCCTTAAGCAACTGGGTTACAAACAATTTATCTGGGCCGAAAGTACCGAAGCTGGTTTACAACCAGCCTGGGAAATCAAAGTAAAAAACCAGGTGGTAGTAACCCTCGGAGGCGTTCCTACAGCGAAGCTCAAGCAGTTTGATATCAAACAGCCAGTATGGTATGCCATCTTTAATTGGGATAAAATACTGGGACTCTTGCAAAAAAGTGATAACTTTTACAAAGAAATCCCCCGCTTTCCGGCAGTTCGCAGGGACCTGGCACTGGTACTCGACAAACAAGTGAAGTTTGCCGCAGTAGAAGCAGCCGCCCGTAGCGTGAAATCCGGATTGTTACAACAGGTGAATCTGTTCGATGTATTTGAGAGCGAAAAACTGGGCGCGAATAAGAAGTCTTACGCAGTAAGCTTTACCTTCCTGGATGCTCAAAAAACCCTCACTGACAAGGAAATTGACAGTGTGATGGAAAAACTCATCAAAACATTTGAGACACAGTTACAGGCGGAGATTAGAAAATAAGAGATTCAATGGTGTTAGAGCAATACATTCAACGCGTAGAAGAAAAATTGCACCTGCTGGTCAAAAAGCTCCAGCAGGTGCAGTCGGAGAATGTATTGCTCAAAGAAGAAGTTAAAATACAACAACAGGAGCTGCAACAGCAGCAACAGTCGTTACAGGTCCTGGAAGACCGGCTGCAACTCATGAAAATTGCATCCACTGCCCAGGGAGGTACTACCATAGCAGCAGAAGATGAGGCTTTCAAAAAAGAAATCCGTGGCAAAATCAATGATTATATCAAAGAAATAGACCGCTGTATTGCTTTGCTGAACAGTTGATATAAAATCATATACGATGGACACACTCATTCCTATTAATATTGTCGTATCAGACCGCTCTTACCGGATTAAGATAAAACCGGAAGAAGAAGCAGAGGTACGTCGTATTATGAAAGAAGTGAATGAGAAAATTGTAGATTTTAAGACTTCATATGCAGGAAAAGACCTGCAGGACTATATTGCTATGGCCCTTATCATGTACGCCACACACCCTGTTACCAGCGGCGGAAAAGCCCAGGCAAGCACTGCACCCTTTTTGCAGGAAAAGCTGGAAAAGCTGGAAGAAATTATCAACCAGGCATTGGGATAATTGCACCTTACCCATTGCCAATCAATGAATTAGCTAATTGGCTAATTATCACGTATTAAAGACGCTTTAACTGCTATTTTTTTGTATTTTCGCGGGTCAGTTCTCGCCCCTGTTGTGGTTTAGCAGCAACCTGGGTAAGAGGATACTACATAAATCAAGTATAAATAATTCATATGGGTGTTACACTTATAACGACAATAGCTGCAGTAGTGGCATTGGTCATTGGGATAGTGCTAGGTAAGGTGATTTTTGCCAAAAATACGCAGCATAAAATAGATGAAGCTGAGAACCAGGCTAAAAAAATCATCGCAGATGCACAGATTAGTGCGGAAAATCTCAAGAAAGACAGGCTGCTCGAAGCAAAAGAAAAATACCTGCAATTAAAAAGCGAGTACGAGAAAGATGTACTGCAGCGTAACCAGAAACTGGGAGAGTCGGAAAATCGTATCAAACAGAAAGAGCAGGGCGTTAACCAGAAAAATGAACAGCTACAGAAGCAAATAAATGAAAATGACGCCATCAAGGAAACCTTGAACCGTCAAATGGAACTGGTAACCATCAAGCGCACGGAACTGGAAAAACACCAGGAAGAGCATATCCGCCGCCTCGAAAAAGTAGCCGGATTAACAGCCGAAGAGGCCAAACACCAACTGGTGGAAAGCCTGAAAGAAGAAGCCCGCTCACAAGCCCTCTCTCATATACAGGAGATCATTGAAGACGCTAAATTAAAAGCGAACAAAGAAGCGAAAAAAATCATCATACAATCTATTCAGCGTACTGCTGCTGAACAAACCATCGAAAATACCATTACGGTATTTACCCTGGAAAGTGATGAAATCAAAGGCCAGATCATTGGTCGTGAAGGCCGTAACATCCGTGCCATTGAAGCGGCAACGGGTGTGGATCTGATTGTGGATGACACCCCTGAAGCCATCGTATTATCTTCCTTCGACCCATTACGTCGTGAAATTGCACGTTTATCACTGCAACGCCTGGTACAGGATGGACGTATCCACCCTGCCCGTATTGAGGAAGTGGTAGAAAAAACCAAGAAACAACTGGAAGAACAGGTAATGGATATCGGTGAAAGAACCGTGATTGAATTGGGTATCCATGGCCTTCATAAAGAACTGGTGCGTCTGGTAGGTAAGATGCGTTTCCGCTCTTCCTATGGACAAAACCTGCTCATGCACTCCAAAGAAACCGCTAACCTTTGTGCGGTAATGGCTGCTGAGCTGGGCTTAAACCCCAAACTGGCCAAACGTGCCGGCTTACTGCACGATATTGGTAAAGTACCTGACGAAGAAACTGAATTGAGCCACGCCCTTCTTGGTGCGAAACTCGCTGAAAAATATGGTGAACATGCGGCAGTAGTCAATGCAATTGGCGCTCACCACGATGAAATGGAAATGCAATATGTCATTTCTCCGATTGTTCAGGCCTGTGATGCGATCAGCGGCGCCCGTCCTGGTGCTCGTCGTGAAATTATGCAGAGCTACCTGCAACGTATTAAAGACCTGGAAAACCTGGCACTCTCCCATGATGGTGTGGAAAAAGCCTACGCTATCCAGGCAGGTAGAGAATTACGCATTATCGTAGAAAGTGATAAAGTATCCGATGGTGATGCGGATCGCTTATCTTTCGAAATTGCCAATAAGATACAGACAGAAATGCAGTATCCAGGGCAAATTAAAGTAACCGTTATCCGTGAAAAACGTGCGGTGAATATCGCCAGATAATTTTCTGATTTAGAAATACACGAAATAGACCTTATATTGAGTCCTCCCACACTATCGTGTGGGAGGACTTTTTTTATTGTATCAACTGGTTTTCAATCAATAAATGCAGTGTTATGAAAAAAACTTGCTTTAAATTCTTCCTGGGCGCCGCCTTGTTACTGGGCGCCAGCCAGGGGTTTGCTCAAAAAGCGCAGTCATTGTTCAACGGTAAAAACCTGGATGGCTGGAAAATATATGGTACCGAAAAATGGTATGTAGAAAAAGGAGAACTGATCTGTGAAAGTGGCCCGGACAAAGAATATGGCTACCTGGGTACTGATGGTCAATACAAAGATTTTGAACTGACTGTCCAATTCAAACAGGAAGCGAATGGCAACAGTGGTGTATTTTTCCACTCTTCCCTGGAAGGCACCAAAATCACTGGCTGGCAGGCGGAAGTAGCGCCTCCCGGTATGCATACCGGCGGTATCTACGAGTCTTATGGCCGTGGATGGCTTATACAGCCCGACAAAGAAAAAGAAAAGTACCTGAAAATGGGAGAATGGAATACCATGAAAGTACGGGTACAAGGCGATAACGTTACTACCTGGCTCAATGGTCATGAAATGATTACATTGAAAGATGATAAAATCGGTGCAGTGAATGGTCAAATTGCCCTGCAAATCCATTCCGGTGGTGGTATCAAGGTAAGATGGAAAAACATTAAACTCACTCCGCTGAAGTAGTTGCACTATTTCCGATATGCATTATACGGATAAAGTCATACTGATTACAGGCGCCAGCTCGGGTATAGGCCATGAGCTGGCGCTTTTACTGGCAAAAGAAAAGGCCAGGCTGATATTGGCTGCCCGTAATCAGGCAGCCCTGGAAGCGGTGCGCAACGAATGTCTGGCATATACCCCCTGGTGCCAAATAGTGCTGATGGACGTCACCGACGAAGTTCAGGTACAGGAAGGCGCACAACGCGCTTTACAATTTTTTGGGAAGATAGATGTACTGGTGAATAATGCCGGCGTAACCCAGCGCTCTAAGCTGATAGATACTTCTGTAGCTGCAGTAAGACAATTAATGGAAGTAAATTTCTTCGGTGCAGTAATGCTTACGCAGGCCTTGTTGCCTCATTTCCGTGAGCAGGGAGGCGGGCAAATCATTATCATCAGCAGCATGGCCGGACTGATGGGTTATCCCTGGCGCTCTGGTTATAATGCCTCGAAACACGCACTGCAGGGATACTTTGAAACCCTGCAAACAGAAAACCCTATTCCGCACTTATACACCACCATTATTTGCCCCGGCCGGGTACGCACTCCCATTACCTATTCTGCTATTACGGCTAACGGAGAAGCCTATGGCAAAATGGACCCCAAACAAATAAAAGGCTTATCCGTTACCCTCTGTGCCCAGCGCATTCTAAAGGCCATGCATAAACGAAAAAAGATGGTACTGATTGCCCGGGAAGAAAGGATATTACTCTGGTTTAAAAGATATTTTCCACCCCTCTTTTACATGATTGCGCGCAAAGGGAATTAATTTGCAGCAAATTCAATCATGTATGGATCTGTTACTGCAACAAATAACTGCGGCTACCGCCTATCTGCAAACTTTTTCTTTTGAACAGCCCCGGGTGGGCGTAGTACTGGGTACCGGTTTGGGAGAACTGGTCAATCATATCAACATCACGCATACTATTCCTTACCACCAAATACCTCATTTTCCAGAATCCACCGTTGAATCTCATAAAGGCAACCTGATACTGGGACATATTGGCCAAACACCTGTCATCGCCATGCAGGGGCGCTTTCATTACTATGAAGGTTATACCATGCAACAAATCACTTTTCCTATACGGGTGATGAAAGCATTGGGCATTCAGCAACTCCTGCTCAGTAATGCTGCAGGTGGGATGAATCCGGCCTTTAAAAAGGGCGATTTGATCCTGTTGGATGATCATATCAACATGCAGCCGGAAAATCCGTTAAGGGGCCTTAATTCTCCCGTATATGGTCCTCGTTTCCCTGACATGAGCCGCCCATATGATCCGGCGCTGGGCGAAAAATTACAAGCCACTGCTACCACACTGGGCACTTCATTAAAATCCGGTGTATACGTTTCCGTGATGGGCCCCAACCTGGAAACCAGGGCAGAGTATAGGTTCCTGCGCATGATAGGTGCTGACCTGGTAGGAATGAGCACAGTACCGGAAGTAATTGTAGCCAATCAACTGCAACTTCCCTGCGCAGCAGTATCGGTAGTCACAGATGAATGTGATCCTGACAATTTACATCCTGTTTCTATTGAAGAAATTATTGCAGTAGCAGGTAAGGCAGATAAATTATTGAGTAGTCTTTTTGCCACAGTGATTGCAGCATTGTAATATATCACTTACAACAGCGGCTGTACCGGAAAGGTACAGCCGCTGTTGTATATACGGTTATTCGTTTTATTGCTTCGGGTGTTGGTCATCGTTGTCATCAGCCTCTTCGTCGTCTTCCCCATCTTCATCATCATCTTCTTCCTCATCATCATCTTCATCATCCTCATCTTCTTCGTCATCTTCTTCGTCCTCTTCTTCTTCGTCTTCTTCCTCCTCCTCCTCATCCATTGATAACAGTTTCTCTCCTAATATCGCATCTTCCACCATATCGTCCGGATCTTTATCTCCATCATCATCTGCCACCTCGTGATCCACATTATCTTCTTCTTTATCTTCTTCGTCGGCCTGTTCTTCTATGCGTTCTTCATCGATATCCTGGCCGGCAATATTATCTTCTACGATATCATCCGGATCTTCCTCATTTTCATCACTCACCGGATGTTCTGGTTCGCGGTCTCCCGGATCTATCCACTGTGCCTTGGGAGGCTTAGGTGTAGCCGGTTTTTTAGGCTGCTTTTCCTTTTCAGGTTCTTCCCCCGGTTCTTCGTTTGCCTCCTCGATAAAATCATCGAGGCGAACAATTTCATCGTCTGGCTCTACTTCTTCATCTTCAGAAGCGGGATGCGCTTCTTCGGGAGCTAGAAGGGTATTGGTAGATAAGTCATCCAGTTTATGATCGGGGTCCAGCAGTTCACMATCTTCAGACACCATCAGGGAATGAGTGGTTTCAGTTTCTGCAGTATGTGTGCTATGTTCTCCACGGCCCAGGGTAGCTGTATCATCGCTGATGAGGGTAGGTTGTACCATTTCCTCATCAAACAATTCTTTCAGTTTAGGCAGGTCTGCAATGGAGCCGAGACCAAAGTAATCCATAAAGGAACGGGATACCGCATACAGGAGCGGTTTACCGGGTTGATCTTCACTACGTCCGGTAATCACGATCAGTTCCTTTTCCAGGAGTTTTTGAATGGAGTAATCGGTACTTACACCGCGGATATATTCTATTTCTCCCTTGGAGATAGGCTGGCGATAAGCAATAATAGCCAGTGTTTCCAGGGCTGCGGTGGATAAACGTTTAAGGAATTTATCCCCATTCAGCTGGGCTACAGTTTGATAGTATTCTTTTTTAGTAAGAAATTGATAGCCGCCGCCACTGCTGCGCACTTCAAATGCATAAAATTCAGAGTTATATTTTTCCCTGATGGCTTCCATCGCAGCCTCCACCTGATCCAGGTTGGTACGGTCTTCCAGGAAAGCCAGTGCATTATTAAGCAGATCCACTATTTCCAGCAAAGGTAAGGGCCTGTCGGCCGCAAAAATTAATGCTTCTACGTGCGGGATGATCTGTGATATTTCCATACGTTAACAGGAGGTGCGGATGTTACAAAAAAGGTCAAAGACCGAAAATACAGTCTTTGACCCTAATCTGAAAATATTAATTCAGTTGTTGACTTAGTGCTAAAAAATGCCTTACAGTACTTAACTTCCTAATGCTGCAGCACCACTCACGATTTCGGTCAGCTCTGTGGTAATGGCTGCCTGACGTGCACGGTTGTAAGAGATTTTCAGGGAACGCAGCAATTCGCTGGCGTTTTCTGTTGCTTTATCCATCGCAGTCATACGGGCGCCATGCTCAGAAGCATGAGAATCCAGGATGGCTTTGAAGAACTGTGTATTCAGAATTTTAGGCATCAGTTCCTGAATCAGGGTGTCTTTCGCCGGTTCGAAAATGAAGTCTGCTTTCAGGGCATTATCTTCTTCGTTTTCTACTTTGGCAATTGGCAGGAACTGCTCTGTAACAAAGATCTGGGTAGCAGCGTTTTTGAATTCGCTGTACACGATATCTACGGCATCGTAAGTACCTTCTGTGAAACCGTTCAGCGCCACCGCAGCAGCTTCTTTCACGTGTTCAAAGGTAAGACTGCCGAAGAGTTGCCAGAATTTATCATTTACTTTATAGCCGTTCTGTACAAAATGGTCGTAACCTTTTTTACCAATAGGCAGAATTTCTACATTGCCTTGCTCAAACTGCTCCTGGTACTTCTCGCGGATCACGCGTTTAGCCGTTTTGATCAGGTTAGAGTTGAAGGCACCGCACAAACCTCTGTCTGAAGTAATTACCACAATCAGTACTTTTTCAACGGGACGCTGTGCCGCCAGTGGCGTGTTGATATTGCCTTCGCTGTTGGAAACAATATTCTGCAACATTTCCTGGAGCTTTACTGCGTAAGGACGCATCAGCAGAATAGCATCCTGCGCACGTCTTAACTTAGCAGCACTCACCATTTTCATGGCTTTCGTGATCTGCTGACCAGATTGAATAGACTTGATTCGGTTACGAACTTCTTTAAGCTGTCCGGACATATATAAAAATCAATTACGAATTACGAATTTATCAATCAATGCAGGGATAGCCTCCTGAATTTGGCTGCAAAGGTAAGCAATGCCCCCTTAATTTGAAAATCCATAGAAAGATAATTTAAACTTTCTTCCAAATACTGATAATCAATTTTTTATACATATGCGAATACTACAGGGTGATAGTGGTTCCCAGCACCTGTAAAAAGGCCGCAATCCACTGCGGATGAGCTGGCCAAGCGGGCGCCGTCACCAACTTTCCGTCTACTACCGCTTCGTATACATTCACGGATACATACGTACCTCCTGCTGAAGTTACCTCCGGTGCTACCGCCGGATAAGCCGTTAATTTCTTTCCACGTACCACATCGGCAGCCGTCAGGATCTGTATACCATGACAAACAGCCGCTACGGGTTTATCTTCCACAAAAAAGTGCTTTACCAGTTCCAGTACATTCTTATTTAACCGCAGGTATTCGGGAGCCCGGCCGCCTGCTATCACCAGGGCATCGTAATCTGCACCGGCCACGTCATTAAAAGAAGCATTGAGCACAAAACCATGTCCCGGCTTTTCACTGTAAGTCTGGTCGCCTTCGAAATCGTGAATGGCGGTCTTAATTTTTTCACCGGCCGCCTTATCAGGACAAACCGCATGTACCTCATGACCAATCATCTGCAGCATCTGAAAAGGAACCATCGTTTCATAGTCTTCCGCATAATCACCGGTCAGTAACAATATCTTCTTTTGGGCCATAGCAATTATAGTTTTTTGAGTTAGAAAAAGGTTGATGAAGATAAGGAATTCAGGGAAAGCAATCAGCCTTTGGCAGGTATCGTGATTGTTAAATTTCACGAAACCTGCCAAAGGCTGATTGCCATTATGAAGCGCTGCTACCAGTACCCGGAATCCCGGGGAAATAACATAAAAGATGGTGGTTAGTATCCCGTATTTTGCGGGAATGGTGTGGAAGACCGGTCAATCTGATCCTGTGGAATCGGGCGCAATACATGCTTAGGCAAAATATTGGCTTTTGCCTGCTCATTATGCAACTTTACTCTTTCCAGCAATTTTTTTGTACGAACAAGGTCAAACCAACGAAGCTGTTCTCCCACTAACTCCCGGCCTCTTTCATCCAAAATAAAGTCAAGCGTCATATCCGCAGCGGATGCTTTCATGGCATCTTTGTTTGCTTGTGTTTCATTAGGTGAAGCGCCCACGCGGGCTGCTCTCATACGCACTACATTAATAGCATCTGCGGCGCCCTGCGCATCTCCCTGCATCAGCTGAGCTTCCGCTTTAATGAGATAGTCTTCCGCCAGGCGGAAAGCAATAAATGGTCGTACACCAGATGCCTGGTTGTCAGGGCGTAAGGCATCCGCAAACTTGTTCAGGGAAGGATACAACTTCTCCGTATAGCCGCTCGGCGATACCAGCATATAACGCTTGCTGGCACGTTGAATCTCTGCAGCAGTGGCCTCATGACCGGGAAGATAAACAGAGGTATCTCCCACACGCATACTATCGTTAGCCACATTCGCATACCAGGTAGTCGTAAAGAATTTCTCATAACGCACATCATGTGTACGATCTTTATACAGGGTATCCGTCAGGAACCTTGTAGGTCTGAAACGCTTCCAGGGCGTACCATTGGGCAGATCACGTTTCATACCGCCCAATACATCATATTGCATCAGGAAAAAACGGCAGGCATTGTTATCGGCATAACCATATAAAGGATCAGTGGTATACTGCGCAGCAAAAACAGTTTCTACATTATTTTCCTTACCCTGCGCCCATACTTGTCCCGGATCATCCAATAATCTGAAGCCATAGTTTTTAATCACCATGTCCGCATATTTGGCGGCATCTGCATAGTCTGTTGGTTTGGCATCAGGAGAAGAAGCACGGGTAAGATATACCCTGGCCAACAACTGTTCTGCTGCGGGTTTGGTAGCACGGCCCCAATCAGATTGAGTAGCCGGCAAATCCTTTTCTGCTGCCAGCAAATCATTGATCACGGCATCATATACATCTTTGGTAGTGTCGCGATGTGCTTCTGTTACAATCTTCGTGTTTTCTGTTAACCGCAGCGGTATAGAACCAAACATTTCCATCAGGATAAAATGATAATGTGCCCGACAAAATTTTGCTTCTGCTATACCTTTTGTTTTAGTAGCATCATCCAGGTCAGGAATAAGATTMGCCCGGTCTACCACTACGTTACAGGTATTAATGGTTTGATAAAAACTATTCCACAAGTCTCTGGTATGTATATAGCGGGAATCCAATTGTGATGTATACTGGCTTACAAATTTAAAATCGCCGTCGGAGCCGTTGGTGTAGATGTCTGTACCGGTTTCGGTCAGCGTCATCCCGCRTTCGGTGCTATAAAAAGCCCTCATGGCCACATATGATCCGGTAACGGCAGTCTGGAAACCGGCTTTCGTATTGTAAAACGAATCTGTCACGTTGGTGACCACTTTTTCATCCAGCATTTTATTGCAGGATGTTGTGGCAATAGCCAGCAGCAGGATGATGGAAACTATATATTTCATAACTTTTTCTTTTAAAGATTTGATGATTAGAACTTCGCATTTACACCAAATTGCAACATCCAGGTGGCGGGTGCATCTACGCCAATTACATTCACGTCTTCCGGATCTACTCCTTTCCAGGTTTGGCGATAAGGCGCTAAGATCAGCGGTTGTTTTACGCCCACATTGAAGCTGAGCGACTGCATCCGCATGCGCGTCACTACCGGCGATGGTAAAGCATAGCTAAGCGTAATACTCCTGATTTTGAAGAAGGAACCATCAAAGTAACTCAGCGACTGGTAATTGCTTGGACGTTCCTGGTTAGCGTTAGGCCGTGGGAAGTCGTTGGTAGGATTAGCGGGGGTATTATAATCGATGTTCAGGTTATTATAACGGCCAAACAGCGTATTATAATTCTGGTAAAAATCACTTTTAATCATGCTGCCCATGCGTGCAAAAGCTACTATGGACAATTCAAAACCTTTATAAGAAAACCGTTGTGTAGTACCGGCCGACCATTTAGGTTCAGGCGAGCCTAATATCTGGCGATCTTTCGCATCAATCACGCTGTCTTTATTCACATCTTCCAGCTTAATTTCACCGGGGTTTACGCCATATTTGCGGGCATCTTTGGCTTCATTGGCCTGCCAGATTCCTGTCTTTTTAAAATCATAATAAACATAGGTAGGTTGTCCTACAAACCAGCCATTACCTACGTCGGCTGTTCTTCCATTACCGATCGACAAGATTTTGGAGCGGTTGCGGAAAACGTTTGCATCCATCTTCCAGCTGAAGCCATCCGGATTATCGATAATAGTGGCCCCTACACTGAATTCCCAACCCCGGTTCCGGGAAGTTCCCAGGTTTTCCAATACCTGATTAAAACCATTGCTGTAAGGCAGCAAATGTGGCATCAGCAGATCGCTTGTTTTTTGGTTATACCATTCTATCACACCTGTAATACGACCATTGAAAAAGCCGAAATCAATTCCTATATCAGCAKAAGTAGTAGTTTCCCAGGTAAGGTTCGGATTACGCAATTCACCCGGTACAAAACCTAATGCGCCTTTATTGCCGTAGGAATAAGGAATCCTGGTCAATGAACCCTGTGTGGCATAAGGGTTAATACCGGTATTTCCGATACGGCCATAGCTGGCGCGTAATTTCAGGTTATCTAATACTTTCTGATTTTTTAATGGCGCCTCATTGATAATATTCCAGGCTGCTGCTACAGATGGGAAGTATCCCCATTTTTGTCCGGGTGCAAAACGGGAAGATCCATCCGCACGCAGGGTCAGTGTCAGGAGATAACGGTCATCGTATCCATAGTTAAGACGTCCCATGTAAGAGAGGATCGTCCAGGTACTCAAACTACTGGTTACACCAGTTACGTTGAGCGCCTGGCCCAGGTTGTAATACTGTTGCGTTTCTACAGGGATACCTCTTACATTGGTAGTAGATACATCTGCGGTTTGTCTTTGTACGCTGTACAAGGCAGTCGCTAATAATGTATGTTTCTTGATGGTTTTATTATAAGTCAGTACGTTTTCAACGGTATAAGCAATGGTAGTAGCGTTACCTTTTGACGCTGTAGCGTCACCACCACCAATCAACAGATTGGTATTATTTTTACCTTGAAACAGGCCATAGTTATAGTTCTGCATATCCGGGCCTACGTTCAGCCGATACTTCAGGCCATCAATAATTTCGGCTTCTGCGTACAAGCTGGTAAAGATGCGGGAGCGCTTCATGAGTTCCACCCGGTTGTTATTCACATAATCCAATAAGGGATTGGGCTGTTGGCTATCGCCTGTAGGAAAGGTGATCAGGTTGCCTTTATCATCATAAGGAGCCGCAATGGGCAGCATTTTTAACGCATTATCGATGCCGTTATAGGTTTCGCCATTGCGTAAGCTGTAAGCGCCTAACAAGGTAGCGCCTATTCTTACCCGGTTACCAATTTGCTGATCGATATTCAGGTTCAGGTTATAGCGTTCGTAGCTTTGCAGCTTCAGCACGCCCTGGTCTTTAAAGTATCCCAGACCTGCGGTGTATTTTGTTTTTTCCGTACCGCCGGCTACCTGCACAGAGTGGTTGGTTTGATAGCCCGGCGACAGCATCAGTTTCTGCCAGTTTACATTGGTACCTTTTTTAATATTGGCTAGTTCCGTACCATTAAAGATGGCTTTATCAGAAGCATCCGGGGTGGCATCGTTATATTTTCCGATGGTGCGGTTAGCTTCGCGGCGCATTTCAATAAAGTGGGTCGCGTCCATCATGTCCGTTTGGCCCAGCTGTTGAACATAGCCATAGGAGCCAATGTAAGACACCACGGGTTTGCCTACTTTACCTTTCAGGGTGGTGATGAGTACCACGCCGTTGGCGCCCCTGGAACCATAGATAGCTGTTGCGGAGGCATCTTTCAAAATATCCATCGATTGTATTACACCGGTACCGATATCGCTAAGACTACCAGCGTAAGGAATTCCATCTACCACATACAGCGGATCATTGCTGGCGGAGAGGGAGCGGGTACCACGGATGCGTACCTGTGGTTCATCACCGGGTTTCGAACTGTTATTAATTACCTCCACACCGGCTGCACGGCCTTGCAGCGCCTGTTGGGGGTTGGTTACCGGCACATCCTGTATCGCTTTGGTACCTACGGAAGAAATGGAGCCGGTAACATCTTTCTTCTTCTGCTGACCATATCCCACCACTACAATTTCTTCCAGTTTTTTACGGTCTTCTTCCAGCACTACAGAAATAATCTTATTGCCCTTATAGGCTTCCTCATGTGAGATAAAACCGACGAAAGTAAATACCAGCACAGCGTTATCAGGATTGGTGATGAGCAGTCTATAATGCCCGTTAACATCTGTTTGTGTACCGATATTTCTTCCTTTAACAGCTACGGTAACGCCTACTAATGGGACTTTCCTGGCATCCAGCACGTTTCCCTCTATGGTAGCGGGATGGTGCTCCTGGGCCATGATAAGTTGATGGAATAGCAAACACGCTACCATACAGACAAGACGTGAAAAAAACTTCTTCATAACGTTGTTTAATGTGGTTTGTGGAATAAAGGAAACTAGTTACAGTTAGTTAGATTTTGGCTTACTCTTCGGGTTCTTCTGCTAACAAAATAAGATAATTTTAGATTCTTGCAATCGTTTGCAAATTTTATTTTGCAATCGTTTCCATAAAGTCCCGATTGGATCGAATTCTTACCATTTTAAAAAATAAAATCTTTTGCAATCGGTTGTAAAAATGAAATGCATTGATTATTTTGGACATCTTATTCCGTTTTAGTTATGAAAAAGACGATCCTTTTATGTGGCTCCCTGCTATGCATGTATGGTGGCCTTTTTGCTCAAAAAGCCCAATGGCAGCAACTTTTTAATGGCAAAGACCTGAAGGGCTGGAAACAGCTGGGAGGAGAAGCTAAATATCATGTGGAAGACGGTGAAATTGTAGGTACTACGGTAATGAATACACMGAATTCCTTTCTGGCAACAGATAAAGAATATGGAGATTTCATTCTGGAGCTGGAATTTAAGCTGGGCAAGGAGTTTAACTCCGGTATCCAATTCCGCAGCCAGAGCAGATCCGATTATCAGAACGGTCGTGTATTTGGCTACCAGATGGAAATAGATCCTTCAGACCGTAAATGGAGTGGTGGTATTTATGAAGAAGGCCGCCGCGGCTGGCAATATCCAATGGAACTGAATCCTGCGGGACAAAATGCCTTCAAAAAAGACGGCTGGAATAAGTACCGTATTGAGTGCCGGGGTAATGAAATGCGTACCTGGGTAAATGGCGTACCCACCGCCCACCTGGTAGATACTGCACTGCCAAAGGGTTTCATTGCTTTACAGGTACATGGCATCGGTAAAAATGCGGCAGACGACAACAAGAATATCTACTGGAAAAATATCCGGCTCATAGAAAATCCGTCGGCTTCCCAATATTCCTCCTACGACAATATCTACGTGGTGAATAATGTGGATAACACTATTTCCGGTCAGGAAAAGAAAAACGGTTACCAGTTATTATGGGATGGCCAAACATCCAAAGGCTGGAGAGGCGTTTATAAAAAAGATTTCCCGACCAAAGGCTGGCATATGGAAAATGGTGTGCTGACCATTGGTCATTCTACGGGAGATGAGGAAGGCAGCGGTGGTGACATTATCACCGATAAACAGTACGGCGCTTTTGAGCTGGAATTTACCTTTAAACTCACGCCGGGCGCTAATAGTGGCGTAAAATACTTTGTCAGCGAAACCTACGAAACGGGAGGAAAGTCTGCCATAGGGCTGGAGTACCAGATTCTAGACGACGAAAAACATCCGGATGCCAAATTGGGACGCGACGGAAATCGCACGTTAGCAAGTCTTTACGACCTCATGACAAGAAAACAGGAAAAACGAGCCATTAATCCTATTGGAGAATGGAACAAAGGTCGTATTATTGTGTATCCAAATAATCACGTAGAACATTGGTTAAACGGATTTAAGGTGCTGGAATATGAGCGGGGCTCTCAAGCCTTTAAGGACCTGGTGGCGATCAGCAAGTATAAAGATTGGAAGAATTTTGGTTTGTGGCCGGAAGGACATATCCTGTTACAGGATCATGGTAATGAGGTTTCTTTCAAGAGTATTCGTATAAAAATTCTTAAATAATATTATTTACCTTTTTTTTCATTGTTCACTGTTCTAAATAAGCATTCCGATTCTTCGGAATGCTTTTTTTCTTTAGAGAAAACGGTAAATTACCCTTTATTCACCACCCATTTTTATGACTATGTTACAACAAAAAGGCTACCTGTTACTATTAGGCGCCCTGTTTGCCGGCGCCTGTCAGCCGTCTGCCAACCATAGCCACCCCGCTGCCATGCAGGACTCCCTGCACCAGCTGGCCGCCCGGTATTATGATCAGAACATGGCCCTCAACCCTTTAACGGCTACACAAAACGGCGAAAATCAATACAACGATCAATTGCCCATAGATATCAGTGAAGGCTTCCGCGCTAAAGCTGACTCCTTTTATGCCAGCTACCAGCAAGCCATCAAAGGAATAGATACCGCTGCGCTTTCCGGTAACGACCGCATTACGTACGATATGCTGCAACGGGAATTCGACATTAACCGGGAAGGATTGACCTTTCATGATCATCTCATGCCGGTACAACAGTTTACCTGTTTGCCATTAACGCTGGCGCAACTGGGCTCCGGCTCTTCCGCCCAACCATTTAAAACGGCTAAAGACTACCACAATTTCATGAGCCGCATGGAACGGTTTGCCATATGGACCGACACCGCTATTGCCAATATGCGCCGCGGTATTGCCACCGGGTATGTATTGCCTAAAAGCCTGGTAGTGAAAGTGATTCCACAAGTGGCGGATCTGGCAAAGAAAGACACCGCCAACAATGTTTTCTACGCACCACTGAAAAGCATTCCAGATTCACTGGGCGCCGAAGTGATTGCCGGATTACGCACCGACTACGCCGCCGCCGTAGAAAAATATATCCTGCCGTCCTACGCCAAACTGCGCGATTTCATGCAGCAGGAATACCTGCCCAAAGCACGCACCAGCAGCGGCATTGAAGGCATTCCGGATGGGAAAGCCTATTACGCATACCTTATCAAAAGCTGGACGACCACCAGCCTGACACCGGAAGCCATTTATGCCCTGGGCGAAAAAGAAGTAGCCCGCATCCGTGGCGAGATGGAAACCGTGAAAAACAGTACCGGATTTAAAGGCGATCTGCCAGCATTTTTTGCCGCTGTACGCACCGATAAAAAATTGCGCATCTTTAAAACGCCCGCCGCCATCCTGGACTCTTTCAAGGCGATTGAAAACAAGATCATGCCTGGCGTTAAAAAAATGTATGGTCGTCTTCCTAAAACCAAATTCGAAATCCGTCAAACAGAAGCCTATCGCGCAGCTTCCGCTTCTGCCGAATATATACAAGGCAGTGCAGATGGTACCCGCCCCGGCGTATTTTATGTGCCTATCCTGGACGCTGCCACCTTTTCATATACCGGCATGGAATGCCTGTTTTTACATGAAGCCATTCCTGGCCATCATTTCCAGATTTCACTACAACAGGAAAATGACTCCCTGCCCAAATTCCGCCGTTTCTCCTGGATCGGCGCCTATGGCGAAGGATATGCCCTTTATTGCGAAAGCTTAGGTAAAGAACTGGGCCTGTATACAGATCCTTACATGTACTTTGGCCGGTTAACCGACGAAATACACCGCGCTATTCGTTTAGTCGTAGATGTTGGTTTACACGCTAAAGGCTGGACCCGCGAGCAGGCCATCCAATATATGATGGACAATGAGCCGTTATCCACGCAGGAAGCTACCGCTGAAATAGAGCGCTACATGGCAATTCCCGGACAAGCTCTCTCTTATAAAATCGGAGAACTTAAAATCCATGAGCTGCGGAATAAGTACACGAAAGAACTGGGCAGCAAATTCAGTTTATCTGCATTTCATGATGAATTGCTGAAAGATGGTTGTGTTCCGCTGTCTGTACTGGAACAAAAAATGGCCCGCTGGGCGGAAAGTGTAAAGTAGAACGGTTTTAGCTTTTAGCAACATGCAGCGAAGATCAGCATATGTTGGTCTTCGCTGCATTTTGCTAAAAGCTAATAGCTAAAAGCGCTATTAAATTTTGATTAACAACCCAACGCAACCTTACTTTTTAACATTCACGATTGCATTTTATTTCCTATTTTTATAAAGCGGTTTCACTCACTATTTACAGCTTAGCGATACGTTAACCACACATGCTTCATATTTTCATATGTTAGCCTGTGCCTATAAACTATTGACATAAATAACCGTCTTAAAAAACGGGGTTGTATAATATTCTTAAAAAACCTGCTGCTATGTTTGATCACACCCTCGATTTATGCCGTTCGCTTCCGGCAGTTTCCACTGAAAACAAGTGGGACAATGAATTACGTTTTTACGTAGGCGAAAAATTATTCTGCATGATGTCCCTTGAGCCACCTCACCGGGTGTCATTTAAATGCAGTTCTGCGCAGTTTCATCAATTAATTTCAAGACCAGGCATTGTACCGGCGCCTCATCTTGCGCGATATCACTGGGTTCAGTTGAAGCAGGAAGATATGTTACCGGAGCAGGAGCTGGAAAACTTTCTGATGAATGCGTATGAGCTGATTGTAAGCTCCCTGCCGGTATTTGAGCAGGAAGCTATTCATAAGATGAAAGCCCACGCGTAATTATTTCCAGATCGTAAAGAAGATGTCGTATACGCCGAATACGATAAGGGTGAGTGCAAATAATTTTTCCAGGGCAGGTGTTTTCATTTTAACGGCCGTTTTAGCGCCCAGCCAGGAAGCAGGGAATGCCGTAAGCGATAGCAGCAGCGCAATATTCCAGTCGATATGCCCCAACCACCAATGTGTTAATGCCCCAGGAATCGACAATACCGCCGACAATACCACTGCACAAGCCAGGGCTTGCTTAATCGGCATCCGTAATTTTTTGATAAAGAAGGAGCTGAACAGGATACCACCCGCATTTGCCAGCAGACCTGATAAAAAGCCAATAAACAAAGCCGCCATCACCAGTTTTCCGGCTGGTACGTCATCGCTTGCCACAGGTGTTTCTCCTACTGGCTTTCCCCGCATAAAGGAATACATTAACGACATGCCGGTTACCATAATGAACAAAGCGGTCATGATCATTAATGACTTACCAGGCAAATAGCTACTCAGCCAGGACCCGATAATGGTAGCAGGTACGCCAAAAGCTGCACCCAGCAGGATCACCCGCTTATTGAATAACTTCTCCTTGCGGTACACTGCTGTAGCAGACAACGTACTGGTAATAGATGCCGGTAAAGGCGATGCCAGCGCAAAAAAAGGATTTACGCCTGCAAATATCTGCAGTGCGGGAGTGCTGATGGCACTGCCTCCTTTGCCTAATAAACCGGACAAATAGCCGACTACGAGGCCTATCAGCAATACTGGCAGGTATTCAGATTGTTGTAAAAATTCCATTCAATCATTCCTCCGGGAACGCGCAACTTCGTGGTTGGTGTGGTTGGTTATAAAAAATTACAGGTAGACCAAAAATAGGGGAACATCATTCCATAAACAAATAATACCGATAACTAAATGTTATGGGGGATAACAACTTATTATATTTATTGCTAGTCTATAAACGTAATAGGAGAAGGGGTTTTCAACGATGTGAAGATACGGAATTTTGAGAACCGATGATTACACAGGATGACATTTTTTAAAAAAATCACTTTTCACCGGCACTCAAAATTCCGTGGGGTATTTACACTTTTGGCGCCCAGCCTTTTTCATATTCCCGGTTCCACATTTTCATCGCTTCATTATCATTCAGGATATGACCGTTTGCGGAATCAGTATGCAGGATATGCCCGGTGCGCTGTGCGATATTACCAAGCAAACAAAGCAGGGTACTGCGGTAGCCAATGTTGATTTCAGAATTAAGCGACGCATTACCCCGAATACTTTCCAGGAAATTATTAAGGTGTACCGCGTCGTAAAATTCGCCGGCAGGACTAACGGTGTTGGTTACACTCTGATTAGGATTAGCGGCTTGTTTTATGTCCTTGATGACTTTCCCTTTGGGGTCAATGAGTTTATAGCTATCGCCGCCGGAATTATACAGACTGCCGTTTTCGCCGAACAGGGCAAATCCGCGGCCACTGGCTTCCAGCTCAAAAGGGCTACAGCTGCGGCCTTCCCAGGAGATGGCTTTACCACCTTCGAATTCAAAATTCAGGGTTTGGGTATCCGGTGTTTCCCAATCGTCTTTCGGATAGGCATAGCGCCCACCGGCGGATGTTACTTTAGTGGGGAATTCCACGTCCATAAACCAGCGTAGGCAATCCAGTTCATGAGTGGCATTGTTACAGGTTTCTGAGGTGCCCCAATTCCAGCGCCAATGCCAGTTATAGTGGACGATGTTATCCAGATAATCGCGGCGGGGAGCAGGCCCCTGCCAGAGGTCCCAATCCAGTGTAGCCGGAACCGGTATCTTTTTGCCGATGCCAATGGGACCACGGCTATTCACATACCATCCTTTACCATAATATACTTTTCCTAATACCTGTTGTTCCTTTACCTCCTTCACGGCTTGTTGCAGATTAGGCCAGGAACGGCGCTGGTTACCCATTTGCACCAGTCGATTGTATTTCTTTGCTGCGGCCACCAGTAGCTCTCCTTCTCCGGGATCGTGTGCACAAGGCTTTTCCACATACACGTGCTTACCTGCTGCTGTAGCCATAATGGCTGCCGGGGCATGCCAGTGGTCTGGTGCGGCTACAATCAGCGCATCAAAATCCTTGCGTTCCAGCAGTTTGCGGATGTCTTTGATCACTGTAGGTTGCTTCGCCTGCGCGCCGGCAATAGCTTTGAGGCCCTTGGCAATGGCGCCGTCTTCTACGTCGCAGATGTAGCCTATTTCAGCACCGGGCAATTTCGCGGCACATTGCGCCAACCAGTTTCCCCGGGAATTTACTCCCATTACGCCGAGGACCAGTTTATTGCTGGGAGCGTTTTTCCCGAAAACGGGAAAATTAAGAATGGTCAACCCTGCTCCTAAACCGGCCATGCCACCGGTTTTCAGAAAGTCTCTTCTTTTCATAACGACAGATATTTATGCTTGGTTATTCGAAATAACAATCGGTTGCATGAATGTAGAAAATTAATTCCCGGAATTATAGAAAATATGAGGAATGGAACGAGTTTTTGTCTTTTTTCAGGATTATACTGATTACACTGATTCCTGTGGTGATTGATTTATAAAAGATAGAAAAAGATTTGGAGAGATAAGGCAGATAAATGCTGCTCACATCTTCCAAAATCAAAAAATAAAAATCAATATAACCGGGAGAAAGACAAAATCCGCAGGACTCTTAAAAACGCAGGCTGGCCGCTACCTGCCCCGGTGCAAACGTTATCTGCATGCCGTCGAACTTCCGATAGAGTGCTTTTCCATGGCGGTGATGGATAGTAAAATTCACCGCGTCATATAACAGCAGGAAGCCGCCCTGTAGTATAATAGAAGACCCATAGCCTTTCCAGCGGTCCTGTTCTTTACCACTTTGATTTTTTCCGTATTCACGGGCGTATAAGCCACCCAGGATGTAGGCTACATCGAGAGCGCCATTGACCAGGTATATCTTCTCAATTTTGTTTTGCTCTTTAATGCTACCCTGCATATTGTAGCTATCTGGGTTGAGCTTGCGATTGCCGAAATAGCCAGCAGTGGCAATCCCCAGATTCACCACATTCCAGATGGCATTCATCTGGTGGAAGTATTTGGCTTCACCACTGGTTTGCCCCATGGCTACCAGGCCGGTAGCGATATTGGCTACAGACCAGCCCGCCAGCACCACCATGGCGGTTTTAGTGGTTTGTATACGTTCGCGGTTAAATTGGGGCAGGGACAAACTATCCTGCGCAATGAGCCGTACCGCTAGCAGCAGTGTAATAATCAGGGTACCCGCATATTTATGCATACGCTATTATTTACCTGTCAACTGATTCCATATCACCCCATATACGTCGGTGGCCAACAATTCGGTTTTGGAAACAGGATCAGGGCTGATGACCACGGGATGATACAGGGGATTTTCCTCCAGCCGGCCATGGGAGCCTTTAATCAGCGTGGCATCCAATGGTATCACATTCATCAGGTAGCGGAAGCCCAACTTCTTCTTCAGCAGCTTGCCGGCAGCCTTCAGTTTAATGAATGGATCAGCAGGATTCATGAACATTTCCACCGGATCATAACCTGGCTTACGGAAAATATCCACGATACGGGCAAAATCAGGCGCTTTAGCGTCGTCCAGCCAGTAGTAATAGGTAAACCAGCTATTGGCATCCGCAACGGCTACGAGGTCGCCTGTACGGGCATGGTGCAGCTGATGCTGTCTTTTGCCTTCCCGGTCCAGTACCTGTTGCACGCCCGGCACGTTTTCAAGAAGATTACGCACCTGTTTGTAGCAGGATGGATCGTTGATGTAAATATGTGCAATCTGGTGATCGGCTACCGCAAATGCTTTGGAGGCGCCGGCATCCAGCAGCTCCAATCCGTTTTCCACGCGCAGCGTCAACAGGCCTTCCTGTCTTAACAACCGGTTCAGGTGAACGGGATTATTCACATTGGTAATACCGTATTCAGACAATACGATCGGATCGCATTGCTGCTGTTGGTAGTAGGTAATTAATTGTTTACATACCGCATCTATTTCACTCAGCTCTTTTGCATTACGCACCGGGTCCTGCCCAAATTTCTGCAGGCAGTAGTCGAGATGAGGCAGGTAAATGAAAGTCAGGGTAGGATTGTATAATTGATCTGTGATGATAGAAGCATCTGCTATCCACTGGCTCGACTTAATACTGGCAGTAGGCCCCCAGTAATTAAACAAGGGAAATTGACCCAGCTTTTCGGTCAGGTGATCCCGCAGCGAAGCGGGCGTAGTATAGCAATCCGGTACTTTACGGCCGTCTGACAGGTAGTTGGGACGGGGAGTCAGTGAGTAGTCCACGTTAGCGTACATGTTATACCACCAGCACATTTGCGAAACGGTGAAAGACGGGTCCAGCTTCCGGGCGCGATCCCAAATTTTGGGGGCATCCACCAGTTTGTTGGATTGCTTCCAGAACTTTACTTCCGCATCGGTTCTGTCGTACCAGCCGTTGCCTACAATGCCATGCTCACTGGGCCATTCCCCTGTGAGATAGGTACTTTGCACGGATGTGGTCAGCGCCGGTAACATGGGTTTCACCGTAGCCAGGTGCCGCTGTTGCGTATAAGCCTTTAGAAAAGGCAGGTGCTCCAGCAAATTAGTGGAGAGCCCCACTACATCAATAACTACTGTCTTTCTCATAGATGGCCAAGCAGAAATCAAAAAAACGGAAAAGCAAAAACTTGTTTTTTGTCTCCCGGTTTTTCGTTCCCGGTTTTTGTTTATTAATTTTCTATTGATTCTTTATTTCCTGGTTGCCAGCTATTGGTAATCAGCTTGAGCAGATAACAAAAGTAAAAAACCGGGGAACAAAAAACCAATGCTTTTTGCTTTCGGCTTTGGTTTTAAGCTTTCTCTGCCAATTGTTTTCTTATCCAGTTCAATTCCCGGGAAACGGATAAAGACATTTCCTGCTTTAATTCGGGTGGTAATACATCCCAGGTATATGTTTCCACTTCCATGTGCTGGGTGAAAGGCTGTTGTTGCTGTAAAGCCAACGCCTGCTTAATATCTTCCTGTGTGGATTGTAATACGCCAAATTTATCGAGAAATACCGGCACATGAAAATGGGAACGCCATTCCGTTACGGCCGGATTGTCTTCATCTGCAAGGGCTTCCGGTAAATCCGGATAATGAATAAACGTACCGTCCTGTTTACGGGCAATTACCTGATGCAGGTACACCGGTTCATTAAACCGGCGGAATGCATCTGTTACTTCTTTTCGTGCAGTCGTATCCGTTGGCATGTCTGCTTTCAGTGCTGCACTGATCTGTAGCTTTCCTATTTTCAGGCCATAATGCTGCAAACGCTCCAGTACCCGTTGTGGCGCTTCATATACCAATGCAAAATGACAAACATCGTAGCACAATTGAATATGCGATTTGATGATTGTTACGGCCTCGGTATCTGTCACGTTAAACTTCTCCATAATAAATGGTACAGCAGCAGGTAATAATTCTTCGAAATACCACGCAATATATTCGCTGGTATTTTCCATCAGGCCATCTGGTTCTGGTTCCACATCGAGGTGTAAAAGCGGTCCTCCGCTGCGATGTATGCGTACCAGCTGTTCCAGTACCTGCAACATATTGAGGGTAGCGCTTTCTGTAAAAGAGTTCTTTTCCTCTTCACAGCGGTTGCACCAGAATTTATAGGTAAGTGGGTTGGTAGAAATACCTCCTTCCATACCGGCAGGCAATAACGCCGCCAGTATACGGAACAGGCGAATGGTGTAGGCTACACGATCTGCGCTGGTCCAGTCGGGTGCGTGCACCTGGTCTTTCACCACCACATTATGAAAACCACCGTATGGAAAACCATTCATGGTAAACACGTAACAATCTTCTTCCTTCAACCATTGCTGAAATGCTTTCAGGGATTCTTCCTTACTCAATTCCAGGCTGGCCGTATTGGCCAGGCGCAGGCCGATACCAAATGGCTGATCCGGAGATACCTGTTGTTTGATGGCTGGTATAAATTGCTTCAACTGCGCAAAGTGATCGCCCCAACTTTCGCCGGGATGAATATTGGTGCAGTACGTCAGATGTCCTACAGCTGTTTTCATCCTTGGTTATTTTTACAGATATCCACTGCTTTATACAGTAGCTCCAGGTTCATTTCATGTACTTCTTCTCCTTTGCCTACAGCACGCAGCAGGGAAATGGTCAGGCGGCCACCGAGATGTTCGCGGAACTCTTCGAGGCCAACAACTACCGGAGAAGGTTTCCCATCTTGCTTTTCCAGCAGGGGATGCCAGATGGGTAACTGCATATTTTTTAACACCGTCAGAATACGATACATATCCGCTTCCGGCAGCCAACCTAACAGGAACGAGTATACGCTATCTACCGCAATACCAATGGATACTGCTTCTCCATGGCGCAACTCAAAGTTGGTGAGTTGTTCCAGTTTATGTGCGCTCCAGTGACCGAAGTCCAGCGGGCGGGAAGAGCCGCTTTCAAACGGATCGCCGGCGCCGCCAATATGTTGTACGTGCAAGTCTGCGCACCGGTAAATCAGCTCCTGCATGGCAGGCATATCGCCGGCGGTCATGGCTACGGCGGTGGCTTCTATACGGTTAAAGAAGGCGGCATCTTTGATGAGTGCCACTTTTACGGCTTCCACCATCCCGGAGCGCCAGTCGCGTGAATCCAGGGTCGTTAAAAATACCGGGTCGTTGAATACCGCTGCCGGTGGGGCAAAAGAGCCGAGGAAATTTTTCTTCCCTTTATAGTTCACCCCATTTTTCACCCCTACGCCAGAATCATTTTGCGATAGCACAGTGGTAGGTATCCTGATATGTTTTACGCCGCGATGAGAAATGGCGGCCGCAAATCCTACCAGATCCAGCAGTGAACCACCGCCGATTCCTATTACATAAGAATGGCGATCGATGCCATACTTATCAATGGCGTCTACCAGGCTGAAAAGGAGTGGTAAATCATTCTTTACCGCTTCTCCACCTGCGATGGTAACTATTTCCGGCGCCAGCTGAAAGCCGGGCACGTGTTGGAAATACTCCTGAATTTGCTGGGTAAGTTGAGGATGATGTGCCGCTACACCTCCGTCGAGAATTACGAGTATCTTTTTAACATATGCCTCTTCTGCTTTTGATGCCAGAAAAGACGCCAAACAGGTATTGGCTGGATCAAATAAATGACTGCTAAAGAAAACCCCGTAAGAGAAATTTACATTGAAATTTTGTTGAATATATTCCATGGCTTATTCCGCATCGTCTGTCTTAAAAAAACTATAGCCTTTAAAAGTACATAGAAAAAATGTGATTTTTTATAAAGAATAAGGCTCCGGGAACGGAGCCTATCTTTTGGGGTTAGCCTGTAGAATCATTTATCGGTATGCAAAGAAATTTATTTTTACAGGGTTTATTGACAGTAGTAACCGTCAATTTATAAATTGCGTAGTTCTACTGACATAAACCATTAGTCGACAAACACAACACCACAAAGAATTTCAACCCATTACTACCCTGTCATTTGTCGTCCGTTGATCCATTCGTCCTTTTACCTATTGCGTATTAAAACAGAATTATTGACCTTTATCCTACTGTAGAATAATTGTCAATATTACAGCCCGGATTAAAGTTTCGTTGAGCCCCAAAAAATGGGATTTCCATTTGTTAACTCCTGTAACATCGGTTATTATTCACGCTTTTTTGCACGTTTGAGCATTTGTCGCGCGCTGTGCTGGCTGGGGATGGCTATTTCATTTTCTGCCGGCAGGCATCCTGTATGTTAACTGAAAGTAACCGGATTATTAACAAGGCAACCCCGAGGTTGCACAAGCATTTTAGCGATGTGGAGAATATTAGTTTTGATGTGTTGTATTGTACTCAGTAGCCAACAGCCGTTATCGGCAGCCTATACGCCGCAACTGGACAGCCTTTCCCGGGTTATTCAGCAACAGGCGGCGGACAGTAGCCGGGTGCAATCTCTTTATGCATATGGTTGTATGTTGCTGCCTTATAGTATGAAAGAAGCAGAAGCGGCTTTCCGGCAGGGCTTACAACTTAGCAAACAACTTTCTTATTACAAGGGCGTGGCCGATTTTGCCTGCTACTACATGTACATACAAGATATGCGTGGCGAATATGCCATGTCGCTTTACATGGTCAAACAGGCGGTGACCATCTACGCGGCCTTAAAAGATACCGTCAACCAGGCCGTTGCTATCAGCTACTGTGGCATGGAATATCAGCAGATGGCGAACTTCCAGGCCGCTGCCGGCGCTTACCTGGAAGCCATGAAACTGGCAGAAACTGCCAGGGACAGCGTTACCGCCGGTATGATGCTCAATAATCTGGCGGCTGTTTTTAACACACTGGGGGATTATCAGAAAGGATTTATGTATGCCAGCAAAGCCTATGAACAGGGAGTCCAGCTAAAACGAAAATTACGCGTGAGCGCCGCCCTGGTGAATATGGGTCAAAGTAAGCTATTGGAAGGAGCCCATGCAGCTGCCAGTGATTACTTTAACCAGGCGCTACTCATAGGCCGGAAAAACGGCGACAGCTTACTGGTGTTAAATGCCCTGACCAACCAGGCCCGTGTATATTCTGAATTATCGCAACATACACTGGCGCTTCAAACGTATAAAAAAGCATTAGTCATTGCGCAGGATGATCCGGGGCCGGAGAACCTGATGCTGCTCTACATGGGCTATGCGCAGGCGCTGCACAAAAACGGCGACTACCCCCTTTCTGATAAATACCTGCAAAAGACCATCCAACTGGCGAAGACCTATCATTCCGGTGATGAGCTTCGGCGTGCATATCTTACGGCCTCCGATAATATGGCGGCGCAACATCGCTACGAAGCCGCCTTCCGGATGCGTAAAGCTTATGAAGCGCTCAACGACTCCCTGGTAGGCAGCAGCACCCGCAGCAATGTGCAGCAGCTGGAAACGCAGTACCTGACAGAGAAAAAGGATCGTGATCTCGCTGAAAAAAAATTATTGCTGGCACAAAAAGACCTGGAACTACAAGGAAAAAATATCTGGATCGGTGTTTTCTGTTGTAGCGTTCTCCTGCTATTAATTGGATGCATATTGATCTGGCAGCGGTGGCAACACCGGCATCATCTGCAGCAACAACGATTACAGCGTATGGAAATAGAAAGAACCATGCAGGTGCTGGATGCCATGATGCAAGGGGAAGAAAAGGAACGCACCCGCTTATCAAAAGACCTGCACGACGGCGTAGGCGGTTTGTTATCTGCTGTAAAAATGCATTTCTGGGCGCTCAGGTATGAGCGTAGCTATTTGCAGCAGGATAAAGGATTTAATCATGCACTCGACATGCTCGACGACGCAATAGGCGAAGTACGTAAAACAGCGCATAACCTGATGCCGGAAATATTGGCGCGGATGGGATTGGCGGGGGCGCTGGAATTTTTCTGCAACAACGTCAGCCATTCCCGTCAGCTGCAGATCAGCTGTTATACTTTCGGCACCATGCAGCGGTTCAAAGGAAATTTTGAACTGTCTATTTACCGGCTGGTACAGGAACTGATTAACAATATTATCAAACATGCAAAGGCTTCCGAGGCGCTGGTACAAATTACGCAGCATGAAGAACTGCTCACCATTACGGTGGAAGACAATGGCATCGGCTTTGAAAATGTGGCCAAAATGAATAATGGTATGGGGTTGAAAAATCTGGAAAGCAGAACCGCGGCTTTAAATGGTCATCTTACGTTAACGGCTACACCGGGTTGCGGCACCACCGTGTACATGGAATTTAACATTGCTATTATGCAGTTGATGGAACTGCAACCTACTTTTTAATATCACTTATATGCAAATCAAACTCGCTATCACAGACGATCACCTGCTGGTTATCAACGGAATCAAAGCTATGCTGGCCCCTTATTCACACATTTCGGTGGTATATGAAAGCAATATGCCTGATGCCCTGATGGCGGCATTACCAGGCACACAACCGGATGTGTTGTTGCTGGATATTCAGATGCCGGAAATAGATGGCATCACCTTGTGCAAGCAGGTGAGTAAAACACATCCTGATGTAAAAATAATTGCGTTGAGTAGTTTCATGGAGTCCCATTATATCAAGCAAATGCTGCGTAATGGCGCCAGCGGTTATCTGTTGAAAAATACGAACCCCGACAAATTGATTCAGGCCATTGAGAAAGTGAATGCCGGAGARCAGTTTTTGGATGATACCATTCAACAGCAACTGCTACAGGAAATGATTACCGGCCAAAAGCGTACTAGTTATGATATACCGCTTACGCGGAGAGAGCAGGAAATTCTGAAACTAATTGCTGACGAATATTCCAACCAGGAAATTGCAGACCAATTGTATATCAGCTTACGTACCGTGGAAACACACCGGCTTAACCTGACGCAAAAATTAGCGGTAAAAAATACCGCTGGTTTGGTGAAAGAGGCGATGAAGCGGGGAATAGTAGCCTAGCTTTTAGCCATTAGCTTTTAGCTTTTAGCAAATGCAGCGAAGACCGATATTTGTTAATCATTCGCTGCATTTGCTAAAAGCTAAAAGCTAATGGCTAAAAGCTATTTCTCAGGTTACCGCGAAAAGTTTACCCAATATCAGCGATACAGGCAATAGCAACAACACGATCAATGCAAATGGCAAAGTGGCAAAAGCGGCAATCCAGGCGGCATTCATGGCTATCAGCGCAATAATACCTCCTTTCACCGCTTTTCCGATGTTAGGCCCCGAAGGATCTTTCATGGCTTTGAACAGTGGCAGATTGATCATGACGGCAAAGAGCAGAATGAATGGGAGAGCGGACCAGATGCGATGATGCAGAAAAGCCAGCAATCCCATCGTAGTATATACTGCCGCGTAGCAAATAGCGGTGAGTCGTAAACTTTTCACGCTGCCGCCATGTACTTCTCCTCTGCTGATATTGGTGACGGCGGCGATATATATAATGGGAATAAAGCCCATCCACCAGTATGCTTGCAGGGCATCCGGTACAATACTGATCCCCAGCAGGAGATTGAGTCCCCGGCAGAGCCCCATATTAAAGGGGCCTAAGAAAGAATGGTGCTTTCCCCATTTATCATATACAAGAGCGCTCACGGCTACACCGATGGCGAGCCAGCCGGAAAAACCGGTGAGGCGTCCTACTGAAAAAGCAGCCAGGATACCCACCAATAACAGGTAAGCGCCCAGAATGATGGCTTGTGTTTTAGAGATAACGCCGCTTGGAATTGGTCTTTCCGGGCGTTCGGTACTATCCAGTGTGGCATCAAATACATCATTAAAAACCACGCCGCCACCGTACAAACCAATGGTAGCGAGACATAGGCACACTACAGGTAAAGTAAGGTCCAGTGTAACTGCTTCAAACGACACATTGATGAAGTAGCCGGAAATGGCCACACCGGCCAATATATCTGCTATTGCAGTAATGATATTGGCAGGTCGCATCAGGCGCAGATATCCACTCAATTTGCTAACAATATAACTCACCGTATTATCAGGTTTTCATGGTTCATTGCCAGCAGAAACGAGCCTGTCAGGCCTTTACCGGATGATGGTTGTATTTTTGTCGATACGAGGTTGCTGCCCTCCGCGTAATATAGAGCTTCCGTTAAATTTCTCACTTTGATCGATGTTTCCTCCAATTTCAAAATCAGCTTCATTCATCTGGCCGCTCTGTGCAAAGGCTTTTACAGCATTGCTGTAAGTTACCAAATGAATATCATTCAAGTCAATACCACTTTCGTGCATTAAAGCGGCGGTTTTAGGAACGGCCAGCGGATCGCTGATACCCCAGTCTGCAGCGGAATTCACCATAATACGTTCGCTTCCATACTGTTTTACCACGGCTACCATGCGTTCATTGCCCATTTTGGTGAACGGATAGATGGTAAATGCAGCCCAGAAGCCACGATCCAGCACTTCTTTCACAGTTTCCTCGTTATTATGATCTACAATGATCATGTGAGGCTCCAATCCGTGCTCCAGTGCAATATCCATACTGCGTTGCGTACCTTTTTTCTTATCACGGTGCGGCGTGTGGATCTGAACGGGGAGTCCTGCTTCTTTGGCGAGTTCCAGTTGTGCGCGATAATATTTTTCTTCCAGTGGTGTTTGGTCATCGAAACCGATTTCACCTACACCGACAACGCCTTCTTTATAAATAAACTGCGGCAGTATTTCCATTACGGCTTCCGCTAGTTTTTCGTTGTTGGCTTCTTTGGAATTGAGGCCAATGGTGCAATAGTGTTTGATGCCAAACTGTGAAGCGCGGAAACGTTCCCATCCCAGGAGGCTGCTGAAGTAATCGCGGAAAGTATCTACGCCGGTTCTTGGCTGTCCTAACCAGAATGCAGGTTCAATAATAGCTACCACACCGGCATCGGCCATGGCCTGATAATCGTCGGTGGTGCGGGCTGTCATGTGTACATGCGGATCAAAGAAACGCATGCCTTTTATTTTATCGAGGAAAGCAGGAGTATACGTTAGTGGTTGGAGATCTTTCTCTGTTAAATCATGAATTCCGCACATATCAAATTATTTTTATTTTATTATTTGGTATTTTTTTGCGCTAATGTATCCCAGGAAATGCTACCCGCTTTTATTTCCGCTGCCAATGATGGGTATTGCGCCAGTAATGCTTTGGCGGGCGCGTAGTTGGTGTAGGCACATACCAGTGCGCCGGCTTCCTGCTCCATGCTATTCAGAGAATGCAGGATGCGGGTGATATCTCCCAAATTATTTTCATTGACAAAATTCACCAGAATACGCCACTGCATGGGGTCCAGCGTTCTGCCAGCCGCCCAGCGTTCGTGTGCAAAATCTATCAGAATATTGACCAGCGCGTTATTGGCGCGTTCATCCAGTCCGGTAATGAGGTGAAGTGGTTTATCGGTGAAGATGGCTTTCATGACCAGCTGATTCCATGCTGGTTCCGGGAGATACTTTGCCGGATAAGGATTACGCAGCATAATGGCTTCCTGTACAATACCGATATTAGACCTGATTCCTTCCGAAGTGCGGGCTATCCACTCTTCCGGCCATGGGAGCAGGGGCAGGGCGCTATATAAAGCGGCCAGCTCATTCATTTCTGCCGCATTGAATAATTTTTCCAGCGTATCGAGGTACAACGCTTTATCTGTAACTGGCAGCTGCAACAGCCACCAGACGCGGGCAAGGCGACTTAACGTCCACCCCTGTACGAAAAAAGACGGCAGCAGCTGATGCAGCTGTTCATTTTCCGACGACGAAAGTGTAATGAAGTCATTACCGGTGAAACGTGGAATTGCTGTAAAAGTTTGATTGAACTGCGGAATAGCACCTGTTTGTTGCTGCACCTGTAAACGTTGCTGCAGCCAGTTATTTGCTTTTTCATTCCCCTGGTTCCTGATGATCGTACTAAGCAGCGTGCTCACTTTATCCTGATCGTATGCATATTCAGCCACTGATATATTCCGTTTAAAAACAATAATGCTGATTTCCCTCTAAAATTAACCCGTAATAATGGGATTTAGAGAATTGTGCGGCTTTTTTATGATAGATGGCAAAATCAGGGGTTGAGCGACAGCTACAAAATAAAAGAGAGGCATTACTGCCTCTCCTTCCGCCATTCTAAAACCTGATTATGCATCAGGATATCTTAATATCACTGCACCTCTGACGACAGGCACCGTGCAATATTGTATAAGTTGGGAAAACGCTGATCAAGAACGAAGATACATTATTGATCAGAAACATCGAGTGTTAATCTCCCTGGTTTATGATCTGACACAAAAGCAATAATGTATGTAGCAAATAACGGCCCTAAGATACATATTTCTACTTTCATTCCAAATAAACAAATCAATTTTACGTTGCAATTATTGCTTCGAATTATTCTGTAATACTATAAAGGGCTGATACTCTTTCCAGTCCGGCTTATAATGATCGAGTATTATAAATCCGCCCGCATAGTTTCCTAGTACGATATCAGGATCTCCATCGTGATCGTAATCTTTTACATCCATACAAATCCACCGACCCTCTTTTTCAATGGGCGGTGCATGTGGTGTAAATGTAAGCGGTGATTTACCTCCTTCGAAAAAAATAAACTTCTCTGATGGATTGTGCTCAAAATCCGCGAAAAAGGCAATGGCAGCGATATCTGGTTTACCATCCTGATTAAAATCTGCTACTACAGCTTTAGTACATCCATTGATCGGATAGTGCCAGGCTTGCCTGTATTTATTGCTCCCCTCATTTATATAGACGTACAAACCGTGGTAAGGTTTAAGCACCATAGAAAAATCCATGTTGTCTCCACAGCTATATAGTATATCCAGTTGTCCATCTCCATTAAAATCTGCCTGTTGAAAACTGGTAGAACCATACAATGGCGGAAATTTCAGGAGATTTTTCGCGATAAAACCACCCTTCTTATTATTTTCAAACAACCAGATACCTTCATCACCAGCCGCAAACAACACCATGATATCCGTATAGCCGTCGTGGTTAAAGTCGCCCGTTTCAGCATGAATAGCACCGGGCACTTCCCAGATCGGCAACTGTTTCCACTGATGATCCGGTAATTGTTTCAGCCAGTATAAACCGCCCTGATTATGGCCAAAAGCACATACCAGTAAATCTTTGAGCCCATCATTATCAAAATCTGCTGATAATGTTTGTACCGGACGCTTCAAAAAAGGCATGATATCCACCTGTTTGCTTTGCGGATCTTCCAGATCGATACGGGTAACAATCCCAGCAGACACATCCAAAGCCCGAAGATTGCCTATTTCGGTCACAATAGCCTGCTGCCGGCCCGCAGTATCGGGAAGGTATAGCACATCTGTAGCGGGAGAAGGTAATTTCCGGACAGATACCCGTTGCCCGGCGCTATCCCATCTCGTGAGGGTGTTACTGCCGGCATCACTGGTCAATAGCCCGCCAGCTGGCAGAAATGACACCATCGTGGTAGCTGCTACGAAATGACTGTCTTTCACCACAGGTGATTTCAGGGAGAAACACGCCCAGTCATGTTGCAAAGGCACCGGCGGTTTAGCAGCGGGGAGCCTATCAGGCGCCACCCGTTGATAATACTCCACCAATGCAGTCCAATCCTTAATAGAAATAATCGCCGGTTTCTCGCCCGGCATCGGTGGATAATACTGATTGCCACTCCACACCTTGATGCCCAGCTTACGCGCCATTTCGGGTAACACATGTTTGGTCCAGGTTTCCTTATCCAACATATCCGGCGACACCGGCAAATGACAGCTGGAACAATATTTATCTGCCAGGGCTTTTCCCTTCTCATCCGGAGTGGGCGTATGACAGGCACTATTGAATATACTGCCTGCTGCTATCATTAATAAAAAAATGCTGGCTACCTGCCGAGGTTTTGGTTGATCGGGCATGGGTTAATTTTTTGAAAATTACGAATTACGAATTACGGATTTGTGAGTAGATGTAAGCGAATAAGATATTCGCGTTTACTATCTACGCACAAATCCGTAATTCGTAATTGCTTCTAGTATCCGTCGTTCTGTTTCAACACACGTTGTCCGTTTTGCAGGGTCAAATCTATTTGTCGTTGCGGAATCGGGAAGTATTCATTCCGTTTTGGCGTAAATACTGCGCCTATCAAATCCGTGAAACCAGCTCCCCCATCTGCTATTTTACCGTTTTCATATTTATAATAAGCATTCAATACGGTTGCTGCGATGCCCCAGCGGGACAGATCGAAGAAACGATGACCTTCGGTACCCAATTCCAGTTTGCGTTCAAAATAGATGGCTTTAAGCGCAAAATCTTTACCGCTAAAGACAGGATAGTCTCCAATTTTGTAATTAGCTGCCAGCGTGTCCGGAATAAACTGCTGGGTGCTGTCTACAAATTTATGCAGCCACTGGTCCGGATTATTTTTCATCCGGTCGCGTACCTTGTTAACCATATCGGTGGCCACCTGCAGGTTACCGGTTTGTGCGGCTGCTTCTGCATACATCAGCAATACGTCTGCAAATCGGATCAGGTTTACATTAATAGCGGAGCCGGGCGCCCAGCTATGTGCATCGTGGTATTTGTCCTGGTCTTTTTTCCAGTACACCATTTTTTTGGGAGAATAGGGACCGCCATATCCCTGATCACGCTGCCACAGGGCGCCAGGATGATTGCCCCAATCATGGTAAGGTAAACCACGACGGCCTACGGTCCAGTCCAGGCGGGGGTCCAGCAGACCTGCATCTGGAACAAACGCATCACCGCTGCCCAGTCCTTTATCAGATTTTACCGGATGTAAATTATAATCATCGAGATAAGGCAATCCGCTTGCATCTACCCGGAAAGAATTCACCAGATCCTGTGAAGGTTGAAAAAATCCACAGCATCCAAATGGGCTAGGATCGTAAGGGAAATTCAACATTTCGCCGGAGTTGGCGTTGGCAATGGTGTTGGTACCGTCGTTAGCCGTCATTTCTATATAAAATACGGCCTCCGGGTTGCCGGTTTTTTTGGCCGCATCGAAATTGTCTTCGTAGCGGTTAGCCAGGCCGTACTTCACACCAGCGCTGGTCATACCTGTTGCTACCGCTGTTTGGAACAGGGTGAATGCCTGCGGGAATTTCTTCTCATACAGGTAAGTTTTAGCAAGATAGATTTGCGCAGCGGACTTATTGACTCTGGAAATATCTCCCTGATCTTTCCAGTTTACCGGCAGGTTATCCACCGCATATTGAAAATCCGCTTCAATAAAAGGCCAGATATCTTTGTCGTTGGCGATTCTTAGTTCGGAAGTAGTATCGCTGATATAAGGCACATTATTGTACATTTTCTTCAATTCAAAATAATAATGCCCACGCAGAAAACGAGCCTGTGCGCCCACCAGCTTACGTTCTGCATCCGACATGTCCGTAGCTTCACTCATTTTCTTCAGCGTGAGATTACAACGGTTTACGCCTTCAAACACCGCTTTCCACTTGGTGTTGAAAAAGGAATTGGCAGCGCTGTACGTACTTTTAGCGATTTCATTAATAGGCTCCTGGTCGCCGGCATTACTGCCTTTGTGCGCCTCTCCACCTACTACACTACCATAAATCCAGTTGGTAGGGGCAGCCTCCCAGGGGTTACCACCACCCAGTGCAGCACCGTTGCCCTGGCCGTCGAGTGCTGCGTAAGCACCTACCAGCAGGTAATTTACACCTGCTTTATTGGCCACAATTTCTTCCGTCATTGTACCCACCGGATCACGATCCAGGAAGCTTTTTTTGCAGGCCATGAACAAACCCGCAAATAATATAATAGCAAGACTTGAATATCTTAAAGTTTTCATTTGATTCAGTTTTAACAATTCAACAAAAGGATCAGAAAGCAACATTTACACCTATCAGATACTGACGCTGATTGGGATAAGCGCCTTCGTCCAATCCGAATGACTGAGAGTTTCCTGCTACTTCAGGATCTATACCAGTGTACTTGGTGATGGTAAACAGGTTAGCCGCCTGCACATATACGCGGAATTTTTGGATACCCACCCGTTTCAGCATATACGTAGGCAGGGTGTATCCGATCGCCATATTTTTAGCACGGAGATAAGAGCCATTCTCTACGAAATAAGAGTTAGGTGCACCGGAGGTACTAGGCGTAGAGCTGATTTCAGGAATAGGTGCTTTTGCATTCTGATGGGTAGGGCTCCAGGAATCATACAGTGCTGTTTTGCTCTTGGCACTTACGAAAGAAGGATAAAAGTCTGTCCACCATAACACCTGGTTCCAGATTTTATTTCCCTGTACACCATAGAAGAAAGCAGAGAAATCGAATTGTTTATACGTTAAACCGATATTCAATCCATAGGAAAATTTAGGATTAGGATTACCGAGATAAGTACGATCATCAGCATCAACTTTACCATCACCATTTACATCAGCGTATTTAAAGCGACCTACTCCTGCGCCGGCCTGATATTCCTTGATACCCGGGAACTTGGCTTTAGCTGCATTATTGGCGGCAGTCACTTCGTCCGCACTGTTATAGAAGCCAATGATCTTGTAGCCAAAAAATTCGCTGATAGATTGGCCAATAGCATTGCGGATAATAGGTGATCCGAAACGACGGCTTTCGAGGTCAAAGTAAGGAGCCGATTCTGAAATGGCCAGTATCTTGTTATTATACGTAGTCAGAGTACCGGTTACTTCCAGTTTCAGGTCTTTAGCCAGATCCTGTTTGTAGGTAACAGCGGCATCCCAACCTTTGTTTCTCATTTTGGCTACGTTGGTATAGGGCGCGGTGGCTGATCCGAAAACGCCCGCCAGTTCGGGGTTATACAACAGATCTTTTACTACTTTATTGTAGTAATCTACTGTAAATTCCAGCTGTCCTTTGAACAACGTGGCGTCTATACCGATGTTGGAGTTTACATTGCTTTCCCATTTCGCATTGGGGTTACCGATTTGTGTTCTCATAAAGCCCTTGCTGGTAGTAGAATTACCGTTGATGCTATAGAACGAGGAAGTTCTGTCGAATCCGTAAGCGATAAAGCGGTTACTGGGTGTTACGTTAATTTGGTTACCCATGATACCCCAGCCACCACGAAGTTTCAGATCCGAGATCCAAGTCACCGATTTCATGAACTCTTCCTGTGATATACGCCAGGCGGCACTTACAGCGGGGAAGTTACCATACCTGTTGGAGGCGCCAAAGCGACTGGAGCCATCGCGCCGAATCAGTGCGCCAAAAAGGTAGCGGTCTTTATAAGAATAATCTGCCCTGGCAAACAGGGAGAACAATCCATCGCTGCCAAATCCGCTGCCATTGGTGGGTGTACCGGTACCTGTACTCAGATTGGTAAAGTTAGGATCAAAAGTAAAATAATCCGTGGTAGTACCGGTTAGGGTACGGAAGTGGTTATCGTATGCTTCTGTACCTATCAGCACTTTCAAATCATGTTTTTGTGCAAAGTTTTTATGAAAGGTCAGCGTGTTGGTCCAGGTCCAGTCATAGCCATTGCCGGTAGTTTCTGTATACTGGTTCACGGTGGTATTTTCAGCGTTTTCGTATTCGGGCAGGGTGAAGCTGTTATTATCGAACGAATAAATTTCACCTCCGAAGCTGGTTCTCAGGGTGAAATTTTTGAGGATGTCCGCTTCTGCGTATACATTGCCCAATAATCTGTTGGCCGCGGCTTTGGTTCTGCCGAAGCGATCCTGTATCGCTACCGGGTTGCGGGCGTTGCCGAGATCTTTGCCGCTGGAGCCGGCGTAGTTGCCTTTGATATCATACACGGGAATGATGGACAATTCTCTGAATGCCATACCAATACCGCTACCTTCTACGAGTGTACCAATTTGCGGGTTGTTGATCAGGGAATACTCCATGTTTTCACCTACGCGAATATGATCCGTAATATTAAAATTGGTATTAGCGCGTACCGCGTAGCGTTTATTATAGGTATTGGTTAAGGTACCCTGTTGATTGAAATAATAGAAAGAGAAGAAATAGTTACCGATATCTCCTCCACCGGCTACAGATACGTTATGGCTGGTGATGGGAGCTGGTTTAAATATTTCGTGGAACCAGTCAGTTCCTTGTTTATTAGCTTTAGTAATGCGATAAAAAGAGGCGAGGTCCGCAGCGGATTTGTAATTGGGATTTACAGAATAGAGATTGGGATTCACGCGGGGATCACCTTCTTTCAAACCATTGGGGGCAATATAATCCGGTAATACTGGCGTAGCCCCGTTACCGTATTGTGCATCTTCCAGCTTAACGCCTGGAGAATTTTTGATAGCTATCCATTTGAGATCGGCTTGTTCCTGTGGATTGAGGATGTTCCATACATTGCCGCCCTGTGGCTTCTGTCGGCCATAGTAGCCGTCGTAGGTAACTTTCACTTTGCCGGTACCTCTTTTGGTGGTGATCACGATGACTCCGTTAGCGGCGCGGGCGCCATAGATGGAAGCAGCGCCGGCATCTTTCAGTACCTGCATGGTTTGCACATCGTTGGGATTCACGTCTGTTAGGTTGGACACTGGTACTCCATCGATGATGTAGAGGGGCGTGTTGTTACCAAAGGTGTTGATACCGCGTATTTTCACCTGTGGTTCCTGACCGGGCTGACCGCCACCGAGAACGGTCACACCGGAAACCTGTCCCTGCAGCTGGCTGGCAATTTGCGAGGTAGGCTGTTTGGTAAGGTTCTCTACTTTTACGATGGATACTGCACCGGTGAGGTCTTTCTTTTTCTGGCTGGCGTAACCAGTGACTACTACTTCTTCCAGCGATCCTACTTTTTCGGTGAGTAAAACATTGACAGGGCCGTTGCCAACTACCACCTCTTGTGGGTCGTAGCCAACAAAGGAGAAGATCAGTGTTTCCCCAGAGCGGACCTGCAGGGTGAAGATTCCTGTGGGATCTGTAGCGGTACCGCGGTTGGTACCTTTTACGGATACGGTAACACCGGGCAGTGCATTTCCTGAGGCCTTGTCAGACACTTTTCCGGTAATTTTCGTTTGTGCGTAAACGTTGCTTCCTGCTAATAACAGCAAGAGGCCGCATAGTGCGGCGATGGCCTGGTAGAATTTCTTTTTCATAACGTGATTTAAGCGTAACGTTTAAGAAAAAATTGGTTAAAAAAAGGGTACCTGTTTTGCATATTTCTGCTGTTGCACAGATACGGCTTTGCATACGAACTCCAGTCCCGCTGTGGCTRTCCGCAACAGGTCATTTGTACTACCGGTATATAACGCACAGGAGTTCCCTGCCTGCAGTGATATGATCACAACAGGTGCTGGTATAAAACAAAGAGAATCCTTTCCCATAGCGAGGTTTCGCTATAGGTTTGTTTTACAGCCGGTATGTAAAGCATTTAATTACCCATCGCCTGTACAAGATGCGCTGCACAGTGAGAATAAGAAATAAGTGTCCGCACAACAGTTAAAACATAACTATTGAAAGTAGAAAAAGACATTACTAACTGTGCCGGATCTGATAATGATTAGATCATGTCGGGTCATAGTTTAAATGTTTACTGATATGGATTCAAGCCAATAAATAGTGTGAGAAACTTGCTGCTAGTAACAAACATTTTCGTCTCAGATTTTGGTTCTCACGTGGAATTCTGTTAATGATTCCGAATATATAACAATATTTTAGCCCAGACAAATGCTCTTTTCACATTTTTTTCAAAAGTGCCAAATTTGCAGGCTGTCATTCCACTATTCCACACTGCCGGGATAAAATAATATAAGAATATGGTTTTGTTTTGTGTATGTTTAAGCTCTAATTGTTGTTGTCATGAAAGTATTGAATATTGTTTTATGCCTGATGTTTATCCTTTTTGCCGGCTTACAGTACAATGATCCTGATCCTTACGTATGGATGCCTATCTATCTTTATTCCGCGGTACTTTGTTGGCTGGCATCCCGTCAGCAGTTTTACCCGAAGTTGTACCTGGCCGGAATAGCCGTATACCTGGCATATGCCATCTACAAGTTTTTTGATCAGAATGGCGTGGAAGATTGGTTCACCAAGCACAATGCGGAAAACCTGGCGGAAACCATGAAAGCTACCAAGCCATGGATTGAAGAAACCAGGGAGTTCTTTGGATTGTTTATTTGTATTGCGGCATTGGGAATCAATTATTTTTACGGCAAACGCAAAAGAACCGCCTGAGGCATGCGACTGATATCTTATTTAATGCACAAGGCCTTCGCAAATTGCGAAGGCCTTGTGCATTAAATAAGATATCACCATTACAAACTGATCTCCTGTGGTCCGCCATTCAGCGTAATCTCCTTACTTCTCCAGCGGAATTTGCCGGTTACACCAAAAGGCAGTTTAACGGTACCGGTTACACGATTATTTTTGAAAGACAGGTTTACTTCCATGAGACCGCCATCCGGATGTACCATGGTTGCTTTTACCTGTGATGAAGCGCCCGGGTCTGGCGCTATCAATACGGTTTTAAAGTTAGCCGAAGTGGATTGTATACCTGCGGTAATCCCCAACAGGAATAGGTTAGCCACTGCGGCGGCCGACTGGTACATGACCGGGCTGTTTTCTTCCTTTAGCTTCCACAGGTATTCGAGTTCCGCCGGAAATGTAGCGGTTACACCTGTTTCCTGCATCGCTTTGAAGATGTAATATTTCTCCCGCAACGACTCATCCGCTGCAGGTTTTTCGCTTACCACACGCTGCATGATATTCTTTACCTGCCTGGGCGGAACAGCCTGCGCCAATATTGCCATGGCATTGGTGTAGCGGGAGAAACTTTTCTTCCCGGCTGTTTCTGCATACAATCCTTTGTCTCCATCAAAACATTGCTGATACCATACTTCCCGGAGTTTATCAACAGTGCGGCTCCATTGCAGGGAGTCGGCTCCTTTATCGCAGTAACCGGCGATCGCGGCGGCTTGTCGCAAGGCATACAAATACTGCCCTGTGAGTGGCCCCATTGCGATGCTATCGCGGTAAGGCATATTACCGGGCAGGCCGGTAGCTGGGTCCTGATGACGTTCTATCCAATCGAGGATATTTCTTACGCCGGGAAACAATTGTTTTGCCAGCGCTTTATCTCCTTTATACAAGAGGTAATCCTGCAGGGTGCCGATCCAGGTCAATGCATCTGTAATGCTTAACAGGCGGTCGTCTGACGGATAGCGGGAACGGATCAGGCCTTCCGGAATGCGCGACTGGTCTGCCTGTACCACTACATTTCTCAGCAGTTTATCATCTCCGGAAAAAAATGCAATGGCCAGCCCCTGGATATGTGCGTCCTGGATGTATTGTAATTGTTCATTAAAGGGATCATTGTATAAATTGTCCTGGGCGCCTAACAAGGCGGCGTGTTTCCCGTTATTCCACAATGAATCCGCTTGTGGGTTGGCAGTAAAGGCAGATTTATCTTTCAGCTCGTATTGCGTATATACGTTATAGTAGTCCAGCAGGATGAGTGGTGCTTTACCTGTTTCAATATCCAGTTGTATATAACGGAATGTGCGGTAACCGGAAGGCGTGAACTTACGGCGGATACCGCCATCGAGGTGGATTACATCGGATATCTCCTGTGGGTTGTGATAGGCCGATTGATACGTTATTTTAATAGTGGCATCCAGTCCTCCGCTGAGCAGTATTTCCGGAAACCCGGTTGTTTGCTGACCTTCATCGAGTTGCAATCGTATTTTTCGTTTAGCCGGTATCGTAAGTGGCGCTGTTCCTTTCAAAAAGGCAGGGTCTGTAGTGATGCCGGATGTAGTAGTGATAGCGGTAAAATTTTGTCGTTCCTGTTTCAGCGGGCCAATGGACCGGGGGGAGAGCAGGCGCCAATCGTTGGCGCTATTGCCTTGTATGGCAACACCGGCAGTAGCAGTGGCTACATTCCAAAGGCTGTCTTTAAAGTTCAGCTGTTCCCATCCCCAGGGATGATATTGGGCAGTAATGCTATCTCCGGGATAGGCGCCATAGAAAGCGTTGTTGTTTGTTTTTACGGGAAGCACATCCATGGATGGGTCTTCCATCACATGCCAGGAAGTGGTGCCGGTGTTGATGATAGCAGCTTCCTGCGAGGTATGGCCTTGTATCAGTAATCCGGCGGATGCGGTGAGTTGTCCGCGGGGCTTGCTGCTGCCATAATTCACCACTTCGGCGGCCACTACATTTTTGCCATATTTCAGCATCGGACCGATGTCGATGGTTTCATAGTTCCAGTTGGAAAGGTCGCCCCTGGCAGGTCCCATGCCCACAAGCTGTCCATTCACGTACAAACGGTAACGGTTGTCCGCAGAGATGTGGATAATAAACGGGCCTGAATAATTGAGCAGTTCAAATTGTTTACGGAAAAGATATACGCCAAAGGCTGCCGGGGCAGCTGCGCCATCACTGATCCAACGCGCGTCCCATTGCCGTGGCATGTTATGGGGAGGTTCCGGCGCCTGTGCTTTTGCGGCCATCGTTAATCCGATGAGTGCCGGCAGTAATACACATCGATGCAGATATTTCATAGTAGTAGGTTGTAGATAACAGGTAGTCAGGATATGTTATATACAAATATATTAAATATTATAATATTTTTAAATGATCGTCTGATATGGCTGGAGCAGCGGGGAAAATGTTCGTATATTCATCTTCCTTAAAATTCACCATATGAAAAGAAGCGATATCGGGATTGATCCCGGATATTATAGCCGCTATATCAGCCTGGTTCCCGACATTGACCTTCGCACTGCATTGGAGCAGTCTTTACAAACACTGCAAGCGTTGGATATGAAGCAATTAACATCGTTAAGCGACTATGCCTATGCGCCAGGTAAATGGACGTTAAAAAACGTATTGCAGCATATTACAGATACAGAAAGGGTTTTCACTTATCGTTCTATGATGTTTGCGCGGAGAGATCCACAAACGGCGCCCAGCATGGATCAGGATATTTACGCCGATAATGCTGACACCGATGGCCGTAGTCTGGCAGATGTGCTGGACGAGCTGATTACCCTACGTAAAGCCACTATTGCCCAGTTTGCCGCTTATTCTGATAGCGTATTGTCGCGCACCGGCATGTGCTGGAAAACAGAAATGTCTGTATTGGCATTAGGATTTACGATTGTTGGACATCAGGTACATCACCTGGATATTATCAATAGCCGTTACTTACAGCATCCTTCGGAAACAGCCACCAGCGCATAACTAACAAGGAGGTTAGTAGTTAACAATTAACACACCTCTTCTTTAAACCAGTAGCCCGCTCTAGTTTTGCAGACATAAAATCATTCAATTATGAAACGTCTGGAAAATAAGATCGCACTGGTTACAGGAGGAAGTCGTGGTATGGGAGCTGCCATTGTTAAACGTTTAGCAGGAGACGGAGCCACTGTAGTATTCACATATGTAAAAGGCGCCGCGGCGGCAAATGCCCTGGTGGAGGAGTTAACAGCGAAAGGACAGCAGGTATCTGCTGTTGCGGCAGACAGCGCCGACCCTAAAGCAGTGGTTGCATCAGTAGATCATACGGTTAACACGCATGGTCGTATAGACATACTCGTTAATAATGCCGGCGTAGCGGTGATGAAACCATTCACGGAGTACACGCTGGAAGATTATGAATATACGATGTCTGTAAATACCCGTGCCGTATTTGTGGGCACGCAGGCAGCGGTGAAGCATATGACCAAAGGTGGCCGTATCATTACTATTGGCAGCTGCATGGCTGACCGGGTAGTAGGAGCTTATGGCACCCTGTATGGTATGAGTAAATCAGCACTTATTTCCTTTAACAAAGGGCTGGCCCGCGACCTCGGTAATCAGGGCATTACTACCAACCTGGTACAACCCGGTCCGGTAGATACAGATATGAATCCTGCGGATGGACCTCACGCCGATTCCCAACGTCAGCACATCGCATTAGGACATTATGGTCAGGATACCGATGTAGCAGACCTGGTGAGCTTCCTGGCAGGACCGGAAAGCGGTTATATCAATGGCTCTGCACTGACCATTGATGGAGGCTTGAACGCATAATAGGTAGCTATTAGCCATTAGCTGTTAGCCGTTAGCAAAATGCAGAGAAGATGATTACATGATCATCTTCTCTGCATTTTTATTAAAAGCTATATCTGAATTATCTCACTAACAAATTCCAGTACATATAATCTGTCATTGGCGCATCGGTAATGCCTACGTTACGGCCGATGGTCACCACCTGTCCGCGGTGGTAGGCGCTGTGATTAGCCACCTGTTGTATCATTTCAAAGCGGGGGATATCAAAATCGCCGGTAAATGGAATGGCTACCCTGCAGGTATCCACCATTTCTGCTGCTGATAATGATTCAAAATAGCTGCTGAGGCGTTGGGAGGAGGCGGTTAGTCCTTCCATGGCATCCTTTATGGTACCGGTGTATACTTCTCCATATGTAAATGCAGGTTCTTCACCGAGCAGGTTAGCCATCCACCAATCCTGTACATTCCAGATGTGGCGGAGGGTTTTGCGGATAGAGGAAAAACTGGAGGCTACCTCCACATCCAGCAATTCGGGCGATTTGGTTTCCAACCATGCCAACAGGGTATTATTGGCCCAGAGATTCCAGGCAGCATTTGCCCGGGCAATAGCAGAAAAAGAGGTTTGGGGTGCAGTGGTAGCTTGTATCATAGTTGTTCGTGTTTTGTAATACAAAGGAACAACCGGTATGTGACAGCTGTTTGTCAGTAGGCTTTTAAAGAAGTGAAAAAAAGTTTCAATCCCCATTTTTTGCTGAAAATTTGGTAAAATGAAAAATACACCTACCTTTGTTGTATAAACAACAGTTGTAATTGTAATTATGAAACTGGAAGAAGAACTGAAGCAGACCCGATTTAAGGATGAATACCAACGAGCCATGCTGAACATCATATTTACTGGTAACTGGCTGGAAGTAGGTGCTAATCAGGCGTTGAAGCAATTCGACTTATCCAGCCAGCAATTCAATGTGCTGCGGATACTTCGCGGCAGTGCGCCCAAGCCATTAAACCTGCTGGATATCCAGGAGCGGATGATGGACCGGATGAGCAATGCGACCCGATTAGTGGAAAAATTGCGCCAAAAAGGGCTATTAACCCGGGAGCAATGTGATTCCAATCGCCGTAAAGTGGAAATTGAGATTACCAATAAAGGACTGGCTTTGCTGAAAGAGCTGGACCCGATTATGGAAAAAAGCCACAAGGAATTAACGAAGAAACTGACAAAAGAAGAAGCAAACATATTAGGTGAATTGCTGGATAAACTCCGGGATTGATTTTTTTTGCTTAAACAGTTGTATATACAATAATAGTACACACATTAACAAACCTACTTCAATGTTTAAGAAATTACTTCAGACAGACAGCAGCCTTACCTCCTTCATTGTGCGTATCACCGTAGCATTGGTGATGTTACCACATGGCGCACAGAAATTACTGGGGCTATTTGGTGGCCACGGATTTAAAGGCACCATGAACTTCTTTACTTCCAATGGCACCCCCGCTATCCTGGCTTTCCTGGTAATATTCACTGAAAGCATCGGCTCCCTGCTGATACTTTTTGGATTTACTACGCGTATATGGGCAACCATGTTAACAGTTATTATGTTAGTAGCTATAAGCATGCATGCCGCTAACGGTTTCTTCATGAACTGGGGAGGCACACAAGCCGGGGAAGGATTTGAATACCACCTGCTGGTAATCGGTATCAACCTCGCCCTGATCATTAAAGGCGCCGGACGCTGGTCTGTTGATCGTCAATTCACTAAATAAATTTTTAAACGCAATAAAAAACAATCATGAAAAAAAGCTTCTTTTTCACGGCCCTCCTGGTATTAGCCAGCATCGTAACTTTTGCACAAGTTAAATGGAATGCAGATCCTGCACATAGCAGCATCATCTTTGGTGTAAAACACTTAGGTCTTAGCTACGTACAAGGCCATTTCACCAAATTCAATGGCACCATTGAAACTACCGACAGCACTAACTTCCAGAACGCGAAAGTAGATTTCACCGTAGATGCCTCCAGCATTTCTACCGGCGTAGATCAACGTGATGGTCACCTGAAAACTGACGACTTCTTTAACGTAGCAGAATACCCGTCTATCACCCTGAAAAGCGTTTCTATGAAGAAACTGACAGGTAATAAATATGTATTGTTAGCAGATGTTACCATCCGCAACACTACAAAACGTGTAGCCTTTGACGTTACTTACAACGGTGTAATTAAAGATCCATGGGGATTGAGAAGAGCAGGTTTTACTGCAAAAGCCAGTATCAACCGTCTTGATTTTGGTGTAAAATATGCGGATAAATTACCTTCCGGAGTTTATGCAGTAGCGCCAACAGTGGATATTACGGTGAACGTGGAAGCAGTGAAGCAATAATATAACACACACATCAGATATAAAAAGGAAAGCTGCTCTATATAGAGCAGCTTTCTTTTTTATATCTGATACTTTTATTTCTTCTTCGCTTTCTTCTTCATGTTTGCCGCTGCTCTCTTCTTCACTTTTTTCTGTAGCTCCTCCATTTCTTTGTTATGCTCATCCAGCAGTAGCTGCCAGTTATCATTAGGAACATCCTCAGAGAAACTTATCGTTTCGCGATAATCATCTTTATTGATTTTCATCTCTGTAATAGGCTTTCCCAGGAATTGTTGGATTTCGTCCAGGATCGGCTTTTCTTCTGTGCTGCAGAAAGAAACGGCCTGACCTTTCTGTACGCCGCGGCCAGTACGACCAACACGGTGTACATAATTTTCCGGCACATCGGGTAAGTCGTAGTTTACTACGTAGTCTACGTTCGGGATATCAATACCGCGTGCATTTACATCGGTGGTGACCAATACTTTTATTTCCCCTTTTTTGAACACGTCCATCACATCCAGCCGATCGCCTTGTTCTTTACCGCCGTGCATGGTGAGGGCTTTGATGCCGATACGGCCCATGGCTGCCATCACGCGTTCTGCACGTACTTTGGTACGAACAAATACCAGGATTTTGCTTTCCGGAAATTCCTTGAGCAGTCGTTCCAGGAAAAAGCGTTTATCATCCATTTCCACATAGGCTACGGCGTGACTTACGTTTTTGGATACCGGGTCTTTGGGAGATATTTGTATGCGGATAGGGTTATTCACTACGGAATAAGCCAGGTCCTTAATGTCTTTATTCAGGGTAGCGGAGAAGAAGAGGGTTTGGTGCTCGCGGGGAATATGCTTGATTACATCCCGGATATCGCGGATAAAGCCCAGGTCCAGCATGTGATCGGCCTCATCCAGGACGAGGGTTTTCACCTGGCTCAGGTCAATATGTCCCTGATTGATCTGGTCGAACATACGGCCGGGGGTAGCAATTAACACGTCTACGCCTTTTTCCAGTATTTTGATCTGTGGCCCCTGATCTACGCCGCCTACCAGCGCCAGGATGGTGAGTTCTGTGAATTGGGCAATGGCCTGAAATACTTCTGCTATCTGGATGGCCAGCTCGCGGGTGGGCACCATTACCAGGCACTTCACCTCGTATTTGTCTTTCCGGTATCTGCGGTCCTGCTGTTGCAGGCGATGCAGGATAGGAATGGCAAAAGCAGCTGTTTTACCGGTACCGGTCTGGGCTATTGCCATTACATCATCTCCGTTCAGGATAGAAGGGATGGCTTTAAATTGTATATCAGTGGGCTTTTTAAAGCCCATTTCTTCCAGACTGTCCTTTATTTCAGCCGAGATATTATATTGTTCAAATTTCATGTGCTGTTCTTGGAAAGCACAAAGATAGGATAAAGCGGCAGGCAAAAAGCAAAAAGCCCCCGAAGCGGGGACTTTAGCGGAAATTATATTCATTTTTCGCTAATATCTTCGCTTCAGGGGCTTTCGTTCTCGCTTATATTTTAGGATTGTTTCACCAATTGTATTTCCATGTTCAGCTTCACTTCATCACTGAGTACAATACCTCCGGCTTCGGTGGTGGCATTCCAGCGCAAGCCGTAATCAGTGCGGTGAAGGCGTCCTTTGAGGGCAAAACCGGCTTTGGTTTGTCCATAAGGATCTACGGTTACCCCACCATGTACCACATCCAACTCAATGGGATGTGTTTCTCCTTTGATGGTCAGGTCGCCGAGTAATTTATAGGCTTCGTCACCTACCTTTCTCACTTTTTTAGACACAAAGCTGATTTTAGGATGATTGGATGCATCGAAAAATTCGCCATTTCTCAGATGTTCATCCCGTTGCTTGTTTTGCGTATCAATACTATCTGCCGCTGCTTCGAACGTAATAGTTGCATCGTGAAAATCTTCACTGTTCGTTTGAATACTTCCATTGAATCGTGTAAAATATCCGCTCACGTTAGTAATCATGAGATGTTTAACTTTGAATCCGATTTCGCTGTGTGATTCATCAATTTTCCAGTTTGTCATAGCACATTGTTTTTTATGTTTTCAWAGACCATATAAAAGTACGTGTTATCACATCAGGATCAGTTGGACATTTTACTGGAAATGATGGACGATTATAACATTAACATTTCTTTAAAACAACGCTGTTATTTATTATAATTAATTTAAATTTATATCCAATTACCATTAGACGATGCCATTCACAATATCACATGCGGCGATAGTTGTTCCCTTTTCTAACACTCCCCGAAAATACCTATCGGCTACCGGCCTGATTATAGGCAGTATGGTGCCTGATTTTTTATATTTTATTTTTCTTAATCCCTATTTCAACCTCGGGCATTTGTGGTGGGGGATTTTCGTATATGATATTCCGTTAGCCCTGCTATTGGCTTACCTGTATCATGGGCTGGTAAAGCATATACTAATGCCGTATTTACCAGAGTGGGTTCGCGGCCGGTTACAATTATTCCGTACGTTCAACTGGCATCAGTATTTCAGGCAACACTACATCGTAGTGCTTACCTCCATTTTTATCGGGGTACTAACACATTTCTTCCTCGATGCTTTTACACATGCAGATGGTTATTTTGTTACCAGTTCAGCATTTTTGCAGAAGGATATACAAGTGGGACAACATCCTATGAAAATGTGGTACCTGATGCAATACATCAGTTCTGTGTTAGGTCTGCTGCTTCTTTTTTACTTCTTTCTAAAATTATCTATTGTAAAAAATACGCTAACGGCGCCCCCTGCACGAAAAGCAGCATTCTGGCTAACTACCATCTTATTAAGTGTATTGGTATTGTTAGTCAATGAACGCTTTCATTACATCTACTGTAAGGGGCTGGATTACCTCGCCACCGCCCTTGGCGGCTTATTCTATGGCTTGATGATGACGCTGGTGATATTCCGTCCGGGCAATTATTCGTCGCGGTCGGTCCGGTAACACCATTCCATCTGAAGCGTGTCTAAAATGGATTGAAAACGTGCCTCCTCGTTAGTACCGAGATACACGCCATTCACAGTGCCATTCTGCTCCGTAGTGAGTACAATAATATCTTCGTAGTCGTTGGTAAAAAACCGTAGCAGCTGATTGGATATGCCGGTTTGTTCTTTCCAGTGGCTGGTAATGGTTTTTATATGTGCAGGTGTGAGGTCTTCTTCCAGATCTGTAAATGCAGTATAGGTAAGGCCACCCAGCGCACCGTTCCACCAGGCCATTGATAACAAGAAATGTTCTGTGGTATCGGAGTCGGTAAACCATTCTTTGCGATGGCTATCGTAGGTACCGTAAATAGGAGGATTGTCCTGTTGCAATTCAGCTTTCGCAATACCCCATAATACCACTGCCTGATTTTCTTCATAAAAAATAAGGTGATCATCTTCCGAAAAACCTATTTCTCCCAAAGAAGTTAAACGATTAAAACTATCGTTCACTGTTTTGTTATTACCCAGGGAGAGATAATATTGCCGCAGGGCAGCCGGCAACTGGATCTGTAGCCGATGTTCCAGGGCCGCAACGGCTGTTTCCGGATAACCATTGTTGGCATCTTCCGCCAGGTTGTATAATTTGTGTATGATTGCTAAATAATGCATATAAAACAAACTTACAAAGTAAAGTTGAAACCCTTATGGCTAAATACGTAGCTTTTCTCCGGGCAGTAAATGTGGGCAAGCGTACTGTCAAAATGGAAACCTTGCGGCAACAACTGGAAGCTGCCGGCTTTAAAAAGGTGAGCACCTATATACAGAGCGGTAATGTGATGTTTGAGTCGGGCAGCAGTAATGCAACGGCTTTAGCAAAAAAAATGGAACAGCTGCTGCTGGAAAATTATGGATTTGAAGTCCCTAGTATTATCCGGTCGGTAATGCAGCTGGAGACGGTAGTGGCACATACGCCGTTCCCGGATATTGTGCCGGATAAGCATCTGCAGATATATGTATCCTTTCTTTCGGCACCGGCAGGCCCTCATGCAGCCGGAGTCATTGCTGCGCTGCAGTCGGAAGCCGAAACCCTGCGTATGACAGATACGGAAGTATATACCATGATTAAAAAAGACCTGGTACCTAAGGGGCTGGATATCATTGCCCAGCTGGAAAAGAAGCTCGGCGTTCCCTGTACTACCCGTAACTGGGCTACGGTAAATAAGGTGATCTGGTAAATATGTTGAGATCCCTGTAAGTTTTTTAACCCCGGCGGCAACTAATCTGTAAAAGCAATATTCATGGATCAACCGGCCTTTCTTTCCGTTATAGCGCAGCACCAGGGGATACTACATAAGCTTTGCCGCCTGTACCGGGATAGTCCGGAAGACCGGGAAGACCTGTTCCAGGAAATGATTTACCAGCTGTGGAAGTCGTTCCCTTCCTATGCAGGCAATGCCAAAATCAGCACCTGGATTTATCGCATTGCTCTCAATACCGCGCTGGCTGGCTTTCGCAAACGCAGCATCTCCGTTACCTATACCGATACATTACCGGAGATACCTGCCACCGAAAATACCAGCACGCAGCAGCAGGATCAACTTTTTGCCGCACTCAAACAGCTTTCGGATGCAGAAAAAGCTATCATCGCATTGTATCTCGACGACTTTAGCTATCAGGAAATAGCCGCTATCATTGGCATTGCCGAAAATTATGTGGGTGTAAAAATCAACCGGATTAAAACCAAACTTAAAAATAAGTTAAACGCTTCATCATGGACCCTCTAAAATCAGCCTGGGATAATACGCCCACGCCTACACGAACCAGTGCGGATATTCAGGCCATTGCCAGTAAACAAGCCTCGCCGGTGATGCGGGGAATCAGGAAACAAATGGTTATTGAGACATTAGGGTATGGTATATTCCTGACAGTTTACTACGACTTTTTCGATGGCGATAAAAAGCCGTTTTATCTCAACTTGCTGTTGGTAGTGGCCATTATATTTATCGTGTTGTATAATTTAACCGGTTACCTGTTGGCGAAAAATCCCGCTACGGGCCAGCATTTACTGGAGCAATTGCAGCGGCAGCGGCAACAACTCAAACGCTACGCCATGGCAGCGATATCTTCGAGATTATTGGCGCTTGGTTGCATATTCACCTTCTTCCTGGTACCCATTCACTGGGATAACAGTAAATATATGGCGGTAGCTATCATTGTAGTACTGATGGGAATACAATTCTTTTTCCTCCGGAAAATATGGGCAGGCAGAATTCAACGACTCAATGAGACGATCACCTCCTTACAAAGCGCCTGACTCATCATCCAAAATCCATTGTTCGACACCTGTTATGAAAGGTTCGGCCTAATCATTTATCTTGGTTGAAATTGCTGCCGAGATTAGCGCTATGAAAACACTAGTCGACATGATAACAACAACAGGTAGATCAACTGCAGAAAAGTGGCTACTAGCCTTGTTTATAACGGAGAAAAAATGGCCCCGTTATCTCTTTTTTGGAGCCATATACGTTTTAAATATCCTGTACATTATTCTTTTCCCTCATAATAGTCTTCCATATAAGGGAAATATCCTTTTGCTGTTTATGGCCGTAGTAAATGCAGGCAGATATCTGTGCAGTACGTATCTGTTTCGCGGACAAACCTTACAGTTTACTGCCCACTTTCTGTTTGGATTTATCTTGATGACAGTAATATTTCCTACCTCAATGTATATATTCACGAATGAAATACTCTATAAGTCATTGTGGCTCTCCTACCTTATTGTAGCTCCATTTATCTTGTTCAGTCTTTGTGTGGGCATTGGGCTAAAAATGGTACGCCACACCATGCGGCAACACTACCTGGCGGCCACCCAACAAAAGCATGATCTGGATATGTTGTTGTCTCAACTAAGTCCGCACTTTTTGTTTAACACATTGAATAACCTGTATGGTCTTTCCCTTACGCAAAGTCAGCGTATGCCGGGGTTAATTCTCCAACTATCAGATTTGTTGCGATATACCGTATATGATGCGCGGCAAGACTTTGTACCACTACAATCTGAAATTGCCTATATCAACAACTACATAGAACTGGCTACTACCAATATTGGCGACAGATTAAAACTCACTACCGACATTGCACCCGTTACCGATCCTGATATTAAGATTGCTCCAATGTTGCTGATTGTATTCATTGAAAATGCATTTAAGCATTCTCAAAATGATGCCGCCGGAAAAATTTATATAGATATTCGTTTAACTGTTTCAGAAAAACGTATATGCTTTACCGTTAAAAACTCGTACAATACACAGGAAACGGATACCATTGCAGAAGTCAATGGCGTTGGGCTCACTAACACCGTAAAGCGCCTGGAACTATTGTACAGCGACACCTACCAATACCGTCATGAAAAATCAGATGGATTTTATATTGTTACGTTAACTATTCCGGTAAAAAAATGATGAATTGTCTTATCGTTGATGATGCTCCTATAGCCAGAGAAATAATAGCGGGTTACTGTAGTCATCTTCCTTTCATACATATTGCAGGTTCCTGCGGCAATGCGCTGGAAGCTAAATCCATCCTTGATACTACGCCAATAGATCTGCTATTTTTGGATATCAATATGCCTGTTCTAAATGGCATCAGTTTTCTGAAAACATTAAAACAAATACCCGCTGCCGTTATATTCACTACTGCCTATAAAGAATATGCGGCAGATGCATTTGACTTATCGGCCTGTGATTACCTCGTAAAGCCGTTCTCGCTGGAACGCTTTCTGGTAGCCATTGACAAGGCCAAAGAAAAAATTCAGCCGGCATCTGCCAATACGCCTTATTTTTTCCTGAAAGCAGATGGAAAAATTTATAAGCTATCGCACAACGACATCTTGTTTGCAGAAGCAAAAGGGAATTATACCAAAGTAGTTTGCCAGCAGCAAGTCATTGTTCCTAACATAGCGTTTTCTGCGCTGGAAAGCATGCTACCTCCTGCTACTTTTATCAGAATACATCGGTCGTTCCTCGTGAATAAAACGAATATTACGCATATACAGGGCAATTGCATCTACCTGCAAAAACATGAAGTCCCGATTGGGAGCAGTTATAAGGAAACGCTTTTCCGGCAGCTGGGATTGTAATTAATAACTACCCAAAATTTGTTTCAGGTGATGTTCCATATGATGCTGATAGTCCTCTATTAAAAACTGCAACGGCAATACAGTACCATCACCGTACTTACAGCATTTCAACAGATCATCTTCCGGTATAATGGTGATAATAGCCGCCAGATGACGATTATATATTTCCCATAATTGCAATATCAATTGCCGGTTTTGCTGCTGATATTGTTGGGCGCTTACCCAGGCATCGCTACCATAGGCAATAGTAGGTATATCTTCTACACGGCCTCTTACAAACCGTTGGTGATTGTTAGCAGCAGAATCTACAAGATGGCCCAGGATTTCTTTTTTAGACCACTTACCCGGCGCGGGTTTAGCCGAAAAATCAGCGTCTGGTATTTGCCGGATACGATCAGGAATAATGTTACACAGATGTAATAGTTGTTGCGCTACATGCTGCACTGCCATGGAAATCTCTTTTTTCAAAATTAGATCTTTCTGCTTAAAAAATCTTCCCTTTTCAATAGCTTTATGAATAGTTAAAACGGACCAATGTACCACGTTAGGAAAATTTGTTTTGCTGTACTGGGAATGGTGATCTTTATCAATCATATCTTTGCTACCGGCTATCCAATTAAATACCTGGGTTTAGAAGACGGGCTATCGAATAATGCGGTAACCGCTGTATACCAGGACCATCAAGGGTTTATGTGGTTTGGCACTTATGATGGGCTGAACCGCTACGATGGCTATAAATTCAAGATTTATCGCAATAAAATAGGTGATAGCACCTCCTTATTAGATAATGGTATTTATACACTGGCAGATGATATTCATCACCAGCTATGGGTGGGCGCCCGAAGGGGGGTCAGCGTTTTTAATCCGGTAACCGAAACTTTTTCCACACCTGTTTACCTGCCTGCCAATAGCAATAAAGCCCGGAAGGTAGCTGGTAACATACATATTATCAAATCGGATGACAGCGGTATTTTATTAATCGGTACAGAAAACGATGGATTGCTGCTATTCCGGGATGGCGTAGCCACCGGGCAACAAATTCCATTAAACATCCAACACACCGGTATTACCAACTACGAAGTAACCGCTATTGCCTTCGCTGGCAAATATGCCTGGATATTTGTACAGGGTATTGGCTTATGTCAATATGATATTGCCCGGCAACATTTGAATGTTGTTTGCAGAGATATCCCACGCGGTAATTGCCTCACCATCGATCAATCCGGTAGCCTTTGGCTCGGCACTGACAACAGCGTAGTGCGTTATATTCCCACTACCGGAAAATACGCCGGAAACATACTGCCGGAAAACAGCAAAATAGTACATCTGTATACAGATCGGGAAGGTACCCTCTGGTGCGCATCTGACGGCAACGGTATTTACCTGAAACCCGCTGCCGATGCGGCTGCTCATGCTTTCACACCGCCCGGTAGTCCACAACGGCTTAACAGTAACTCCGTATATGCTGTTTATGAAGACCGCGAAGGCCGTAAATGGATTGGCACCCTGCGCGGCGGTATCAACATGATCGCCCCCCGGTATAATCCTTTTGAGCTGATGGTGCTCAATAAAAATCCTGATGCCAGAGCTATCGATAATTTTATTTTTTGTTTTTGTGAAGATGTCCACCATAATATCTGGATAGGCACCGATGGGGGCGGACTCAAATACTGGAACCGGAGCAACAATTCCTGGACCTCGTATCAACACGACTTTTCCCGTACCGCCGGCATCAGCAGTAACTTTGTGACCTCCATCCTTGCCGACAGCCGGCAAGACCTGTGGATGTCGACCTGGTTTGGCGGTGTGAACCGGTATACCGCCAGCACCGGCGCTTTTGAGCACTACGTTTGTTTTAATCCTTATACCCGCACCGCCGAAAACAATGTGTGGACGGTGTATGAGGACCATCAACAGGAGCTTTGGGCCAGTACCACCAACAATGGCACGCTGTATCGGCTCAACCGGCAGCAGAACCGGTTTGATCTTTTCGACAGCAGCCTCGTCAACCTGCAATGCCTGGCAGAGGACAAAGCAGGTGACTTTTGGGCGGGCAATTATTCCTCGTTGATCAAAATAGACCGGACCCGCAAACATCATCAACGTTTTGATATAGGCTATACCGTGAGATCTATCCATGAAGATCGGCACGGCATATTCTGGGTAGGTACCGATGGGGGCGGTCTGTTGCAGTTTGATCGGAATACCGGCCAGTACAAACGCTTCTCCACCTCTGAAGGGCTACCCAGTAATTCTATTCTGCGTATTCTGGAAGATAAAGCCGGCAACCTCTGGCTCAGTACTTTTAATGGACTATCCCGGTTTGACCCGGCCAAAAACAGCTTCCGCAATTTTTCCGCCTCCGATGGGCTACAAAGTAACCAGTTCAGCTTTAATGCCGCCCTGCAATTAAGCTCCGGAGAATTCGCATTTGGCGGCATCAAAGGATTTAACATCTTTTACCCCGACAGCGTATATCCGCAAAACAACATTCCTCCCGTATTGCTAACCGCCATCCGGGTCAATAATGCCGCCATTACCCAACAGGGAAATTATGTCACCCGGAGAAGTCAGGAAGAAGTGCAGGAAATTACCGTTCCTTACGACAAAGCCACGATTGCCTTTGACTTCGTTGCCCTGGAATACACGTTGCCGGATAAAATCAGCTACGCCTACCGCCTGCGGGGTTGGGACAACAACTGGAACTACGTGGGACAAACCCGGACCGCCAACTACACCCACTTGCGGGAAGGCAGCTACGTATTTGAAATAAAGGCCAGCAACGCCGATGGACACTGGAGCCAGGATATCAGCACTGTTACCCTGATTGTATTACCTCCCTGGTACAGAACCTGGTGGGCATACCTACTCTATATCAGCAGCACCCTGGCGGCCGTATACGCCTATATCCGGTATAAAGCCCGGGAAGAAAGATTGAAGTATGAGATTAAACTCGCACACCTGGAAAATGAAAAAGAAAAGGAGCTGAATGAAAAGAAGCTATCTTTCTTTACCAACATCTCCCATGAATTMAGGACCCCGCTGACCCTCATCATCAATCCACTAAAGGAGTTGGTACAACATAAAGATAACCGCGACCTGAGCATCGTATACCGCAACGCCAGACGCCTCCTTAGCCTGGTAGATCAACTCCTGCTATTCCGCAAAGCCGACCAGGAAGGCGATCAGCTGAAAATTGCCAAACTCGATATCGTGAGTTTATGCCAGGAAGTATATCTCTGCTTTTCCCAGCAGGCACGTATTAAGAATATAGATTATCAGCTCAGCAGCCCTGATGCCGCTATTGAAATATATGGCGACAGCGAAAAACTGGAGATCGCCCTGTTTAACCTATTGTCCAACGCCTTTAAGTTTACACCAGACAATGGCAGCATCATCTTCGAAGTAAGCGATGCTCCTGATACTGTTACCATCACCGTTAAAGACAGCGGTTGTGGTATTGAAGGCAGCGTAGGCAACCGGATCTTCGAAAAGTTCCAGCGGGCGCGGGATCATAAGGAGTCGCTGCAAACCGGGTTTGGTATTGGACTCTATCTCGTAAAACACTTTATCGAAAACCATCATGGCCATATCAGCTATCAGAGCAAAGTGAATGAAGGCACCGCTTTTCTMATTACGCTGCAAAAGGGACGTACCCATTTTGCCGGGACACCTTTGCAGGAAAGCACTGGCCAGAAATCCGCCTTCCTCGAGGAGTTGACTGCCGCCAGCGCCCTGCCGGTGGTAGCGGATACCCCGATGGACAGCAAAGAAATGGAGGGCCCAACTACCACCATCACGGAAAAAAAATCTATTCTCCTGATCGATGACCATGATGAAATCCGGCAATATCTGCAGCAATTATTCAAAGACCAGTTTATTATATATGAAGCCGACAACGGGACCAGCGGCTTTGCCTCCGTACAACAATACATGCCCGACCTGGTGATCAGCGATATCCAGATGCAAGGCATGGATGGGGTAGAACTATGCACCAAAATCAAACAAACCGCTACCCTGAGTCATATCCCCGTTATCCTGCTCACCGGCTCGTCGGCCTCCGATACCCGGCTCAAAGGACTGGAAGGCGGCGCTGATGATTATATCACCAAACCATTTGAAAAAGACTTTCTCATGGCCAAGGTGCATAATATCATTAAAAACAGGAACCTCCTCCAACAATACTTCTTTGACCGCATCACCCTGAAAAATACCAATATCAAGGTACCGGCCGAATACCAGGACTTCCTGAAACGATGTATTGAGATTATTGAAGACAACCTGGAAAACGAAGAGTTCTCCATCAAGAAATTCACCCTCGAAATAGGCATGAGCCATTCCAGTCTTTATAAAAAAGTAAAATCTATCTCCGGGCAAACCATCAATTCGTTCATCCGTTCTATCCGGCTCCGGAAAGCGGCCGTATTACTCCTGAAAGAAAATTATACCATTACCCAGGCAGCCATGCAGGTGGGTATAGGGGATATTAAATACTTCCGGGAGCAGTTTGTGAAGTTGTTTGGGATGAACCCTTCGGACTATGTCAAGAAATACCGGCATTCCTTCAACCGCGACTTCAATGTCACAGAAAGCTGATGTATCCAGCTATCCAAGTAGGGCATCCATAAAATACCCCCTGCAGTAATTTACGATTTTACCCCCTTTTTTAAATGATTTACCCCCTCTATGGTTGTAAAGGGGGGTAGTATTTTGCGGGTATCATAGGGACTGGGTATTTATAGTCCTTGCAACCAAAAGAATATTCCACCATTCCCATTCATTTAAATTAACGCGTTATGAAAAAACTTCTATCCGGAACGGACCACTTATTTCTTGTCCCATTACGGAGCCAAGCCGTTTTGAGCCGTCTGTGTTTCTTGGTGCTCTTATTTTTCAGCCTCGCTGCACAGGCACAGCAACCGGTGATTACAGGCAAGGTAACCGCAGATGCGGAGGCCATTCCAGGGGTTACCGTGCGGGTATTACACAAAACAGCAGGTACATTAACAGGGCCTGATGGTAAATTTTCTATCGCCGCCAGTGTTGGTGATACCCTCGTATTCAATCACATTTCGTATAGTGTATTGCGTTTCCCGGTAAAAAGCGGGGGGCCATTAAATATTGTATTGGAGTCGCTCTCTAAAACTGTAAACGAAGTAGTGGTAGTGGGCTATGCCACCCAGAAGAAGGCGACCCTCACCGGATCTATCTCCGTAGTAAAGGGAGCCGACATGCTACAAAGCCCGCAGCCCAATATCTCCAACTCCCTGAGCGGTCGGTTCTCCGGTGTTATTGCCAACAACCGTTCCGGTGAACCCGGATACGACGGTTCCGCCATCACCATCCGCGGACTGGCGACTACCGGCAACAACGACGTATTGATCGTAGTAGACGGTGTACCTGGCCAGATAGGTGGCCTGGAACGACTGGACCCTAATGATATAGAAAGCATCTCCATCCTGAAAGACGCCTCTGCAGCCGTTTATGGTAGCCGTGCGGCCAATGGCGTAATGCTGGTGACCACCAAAAGAGGTAAAAGCGGTAAGCCAGTGATCAACTACAGCTTTAACCAGGGTTTTTCGTCTCCTACCCGTTTGCCTAAAATGGCAGATGCGGCCACTTATGCCCAAATCAGGAATGAAATTCAATATTACACCCAGCCTGGTAGCGGTATGAACCAGATTTATTCCGCAGACCAAATCCAGAAATTCCGGGATGGATCTGATCGGGTAAACTACCCCAATACCAACTGGCAGGAGGCTACCCTTAAAAAAATGGCTACCCAAAACCAACATAGTCTTTCCGTTAATGGCGGGAGCGAAACAGTACATTATTATGTGTCGCTTGGTATGCTGGGACAAAATGGCATTTATAAAAATGGCGCCACCAAATATAACCAGTATAACTTCCGCTCAAATATAGACGCTGACATCACGAAAAGACTGAAAGTAAGTTTGTATGTATCCGGACGTGAGGAAGACCGTGTATTCCCCACTACCAGTGCAGGCGACATTTTCCGCAGCATCTACAGGGCTTACCCTACCGTATTGGACAGATATCCCAATGGCTTGCCTACTACGGGAATAGAACTCAATAACCCTATCATGCAGGCAACATCGGTGGGTGGCCTTAACCGTAATCCCAGCCAGATATTCAATGGTATACTGAAAGGTTCCTATGCCATTCCAGGCGTAGAAGGCTTGTCGCTCGATGGTTATTTATCTGCTGATAAATCCTGGAATTTTGGAAAATCGTTCAGTACTCCTTATAAGGAATATACCTATAACAATACCACTCAAAAATATGACCCAACAGTAGTAGGTGGCTCCGGTGGCAAAGCTTCCCTATATGAGTCGCAACGCAATGTGTCACTTATTACCACTAACATCAAACTGAATTACGCCCGTCGTTTTGGACAGCATAATGTCAACGCCTTTGTGGGATATGAGCAAAGCAAGAACGCGCTGGACACCTTTAATGCCTCTCGTTTAAACTTTCCTACACCACAAACACCAGAGCTTTCTCAGGGAGGATCAACTGCCACTGATAAAAACAATTCCGGCCGCAGCTACAACTTCACCCGTAAAAGTTACTTTGGCCGCATCGCATATGACTACCAGGAAAAATACCTCGTGGAAGTACAGGCTCGTGTAGACGGCTCCTCCACTTTCCCTGAAGGGAAACAATATGGATTTTTCCCTTCCATATCTGCCGGCTGGCGCGTAACACAGGAAGATTTTTTCAAATCCGTGAAGTTTATCAACGATCTGAAGATCCGTGGTTCCTATGGTACATTGGGTAATGATAACGTGGGGCTGTTCCAGTACTTCGATAACTACTCCATGGTAAATCAGTACGTAATAGACGGGCAAATTCATCCAGGTATTAGTTTAACCAAACTGGCCAACCCTTTTATTACCTGGGAGATTGCTAAAAAAATGGACATCGGCTTAAACGCCGTTTTCCTGAATCATTTCAACCTGGAGTTTATTTACTTCAAACAGAAACGTTCTAAAATATTGACCGCGCGGAATGCTTCCCTGCCACAAACTTCCGGTATTGTGAATCCATATGACAAAGACAACCCGCTGGTACCTGCTGAAAATATAGGAGAAGTAAACAGCGGTGGAATTGAAGCGACCCTTGGTTATGACAACACCACCAGCGGTGGCTTCCACTACAATGTTTCCGGTAACATGACCTATGCCAAAAGTAAAATCATCTTTATTGATGAAGCCCCCGGCCTCCCAGCCTGGCAACGCCAAACAGGTGGCCCAATGAATACCTACCTGCTGTACAATGTGGTAGGAATTTTCAGAACCGCTGATGAACTGAATAAATACACCCACTTACCGGGTGCGCAATTGGGAGATCTGATTTATGAAGATCACAATGGCGATGGTAAAATCAACGCCGATGATGCAGTAAGAACTAAATACGGTAACATCCCTGAAATCACTTATGGCATCAACTTAAGTGGCGATTACAAAGGTTTCGATTTGTCGATTTTATTAGCGGGTCAAACACATGTTAGCCAGTATGTACTGCCTGAATCCGGCACCATTGGTAACTTCTATAGCAGCTGGGCGGATAATCGCTGGAGCCCTAATAACATCAATGGTAGTTATCCACGGGTAGATGAGCGCGCTTCCTCTTCCGTAAATGGTGGCCGCTGGCAGAATAACTTCTGGCTGAATGATGCCTCTTTCCTGCGACTGAAAAACATTTCGCTGGGTTATACCATTCATGCCAACATTTTATCCCGTGCCAAGATTAGTGGACTTCGGGTATATGCCAATGCATTTAACCTTTTCACCATTACCAAAATTAAAGACTACGATCCGGAAGGTAACAGCACCTCCGGGCAATTTTACCCACAGCAACGGATCTTCAACCTGGGTGTTAATGTTAAATTCTAAATCGTAAAAAATCACGCAATGAAAACATCTCATATCATATATAGTCTGGGGTTAGTGGCAACAGGATTATTTTCTTCCTGTCAGAAAGACTTCCTGAATATCACACCAACCGATCGCGTATTGCCCGGCGCCGTGCTGTCAGATTCTTCTTTATTCGAAAATTATATTATCAACCGGTACCAGAGCGTTACCATGCAGGAGAAAGAAGGCGAAGGCTCCAATCCCGGCTTTGGCCGCGGCTTTGAATATGCGCTGTGGAGTTCCATCACCGACGAATCTATTTATAACAACGACGACTTTACCTGGATCATTCAACAGGGCCAGATAGCGCCTGAAAACACGGGTATAGCGGGAACCATCTGGGGAAGAAGTTATCGCAGTATCCGCGAATGTAACTTCGCTATTAATAACATTGATAGCGTGGAAATGAGCGTACCTCTCCATAAAAAACTGTTGGCAGAATTGCGTTTTATCCGCGCTTACCGCTATCATGACCTGATCCGCAACTATGGCGGCGTGGTGATGATGGGCAATAAAGAATATAACCTGACCGACAATCTCACTGATCCGGCGTTGTTTAAACGCGCTACCCTGCAGGAATCCATGGATTATGCAGTAGCCGAACTGACAGCAGCAGCAGCAGATTTACCTGTTAGCAATGATGGTAGCTGGCAGCCGGGACGTGCTACGCAAGGCGCTGCACTGGCATTGAAGGCCCGCCTGTTGTTATATGCCGCCAGCCCGCTGTATAAAGTAGGCACCTGGCAGGCAGCTGCAACTGCCGCCAAAGCAGTGATGGATATGAGTAAATATTCTCTGGCAGATGATTATAGCCAGTTATTTGTAAAAGGTAGCAATACAGAAGTTATTTTTGGCCGTCAGTATGCAGTAGGTGCCCGTCATGTGTGCCTGGAAATATCCAATGGCCCCAATGGTTACGGCGGCTGGGCAGGTAATTCGCCGCTGCAGAACATGGTAGATGCCTATGAAATGAATAACGGCAAACTGATTACAGACGGCACTTCCGGATATGATCCACAAAAGCCTTATGCTAACCGGGATGCACGCTTCTATGCCACCATCCTTTACAATGGCGCCAGCTATCGTGGTTCTGTGATACAAACATTCTCTCCAGGCGGGAAGGATGGGAAAGATGGTCCGTCTAACTGGAACGCCTCCAAAACCGGTTACTATCTCCGTAAATTCATGGACGACAAAAATCCTATAGATAACCCGTGGGATATTGCCGGATTACAGCCATGGATTTATTTACGTTATGCAGAAGTATTGCTGAACTATGCAGAAGCCCAAAATGAAGTATCCGGACCGGATGCCAGTGTATATGCTGCCGTTAATCAAATCAGACAGCGTGCCAGTGTGAAACAACCGGTACTTGCTCCGGGCTTATCCCAGGCGCAGATGCGGACAGCGATCCAACGGGAAAGACAGGTGGAGTTGGCTTATGAAGAACATCGTTTCTATGATGTGCGCAGATGGAAAATTGCCGACGTTACAGAAAACGCTCCTGCCTACGGTATGGACGCTACATCTACCGCCCCCGGCGTATATACTTACACTCGCAAAGTGGCGCTGGCAGGCCGTTTGTTTGCTGATAAAAACTATTGGTTGCCTATTCCGAGAGCAGACATCCTGGCCTCTAACAAAAAACTGGATCAAAATCCGGGTTACTAATTAGTAGAATTGTTCACGCAAAGCCGCAACAGCTGATGGAGGTAAAATACCGGTCAACAAGTTTTGAAAATAATCCACCTGTATTTTACTATTTTACAGTCTTACCCACCACCATGGTGATTGTTGGATGCTTACTTTTTGCGGCTTTGCGTGAACCAAACCGCAGCTACTATGAACATGAAAAAAATAATTTGCTCACTGCTGCTATGTGGTGCGCTACGGGTGGCAAATGCACAAAGTAGCTCCACTGTACAAGTATATATAAACCTCCAAAATACTGCGCAAACCATTCACAATTTTGCCGCATCTGATGCGTGGGCCTGCCAGTTTACCGGCAACTGGCCTGATAGTAAACGTGCACAGTTAGCAGATTGGTTGTTTAGCACGGATACCACACGTAACGGTCAGCCTAATGGCATTGGCTTATCTATGTGGCGGTTTAATATTGGAGCAGGGAGTACAGAGCAGGGCAACAATAGTGGTATTGGAGATGAGTGGCGTCGTGCTGCTTGTTTCCGCCATGCAGATGGTACTTATAACTGGCAAACACAAGCCGGGCAATTATGGTTCCTGCAAGCCGCCAAAGCAAGAGGGGTTACCCATTTCTTAGGATTCCTGAATAGTCCGCCGGTAGCGTTTACGCACAACGGCAAAGCATTTGCAGATAAAGGCATCTGCAATATCATGCCTGACAAATATGATTCCGTAGGTATTTTTTTGAGAGATGTAATACTGGGTATACAGAAAAATACGGGTGTTACGCTCGGTTATATCAGTCCTGTCAACGAGCCACAATGGGACTGGAGTGATGGTGGCCAGGAAGGATGCCCCTATAATAACGAACAGATATACGGTCTTACCAAAGCCATTGCGCAACAGTTCAGCGCCGCAGGTATCCAAAGCCAATTGCTGGTACCGGAAGCGGGGCAATTCAACTATTTATATGCCAGCGAAAACAAGCCGGATAAAGGTATGCAGGTGAAAGCGTTTTTCGATCCACAAAGCCCCACTTATCTCGGTCATCTTAAAAATATTTATCACGGTATAGCGGCACACAGTTACTTTACTACTTCACCTGCAGACACGGCCATCGCTATACGAAAAAGAGTAGCGGCCGCATTAAAAGGAATGCCTTTCTGGCAATCCGAATATTGTATACTGGGTGGCAATGCCGGCGAAATGGACGGCGGCGGCGTAGACCTGGGTATGGATGCAGCCTTGTATATGGCAAGGGTGATTCATACAGATCTGACCGTAGCTAATGCAGCCGCCTGGCAATGGTGGCTGGCCATATCGCCTTACAATTATAAAGATGGATTGATTTACATCGACAAAAATAAAACAGACGGAAAGATACACGATACAAAAATGTTGTGGGTACTCGRCAACTACAGCCGCTTTGTAAGACCCGGTGCTACCCGGGTATCGGCCGCATTGAATGATAGCGCCGCCGCAAATCAGCTACTTGTATCGGCTTATAGAAATACGGATAACAGTTTAAATGTAGTGGTGATTAACAGTAGCCAAACTGCTGCCAACGTGGCCATTCAATGCAAGCAACTACGCACCGGCAGTATGCGCAGCTATACCACCAATGCGCAAGGAAACCTGCAACCCGGCTATGTTTCCGGGCGTACGCTTACCGTGCCCCCTCGCTCTGTAGTAACATTGACAGGAAAAATAAACAAGTGATGAAAAAAATTAGTGTTGTTATTCTAATGCTGATATCCTGCTTCCAGTTGAAAGCACAGCATACCTTCCAGTTGGGTGACTCCACCTTCCTGCTGGATGGGAAACCATTCCAGATGATCTCCGGGGAGATCCACTACCTACGCGTACCGCGGGAGTCGTGGCGCGACCGCATCAGGATGGCAAAGGCCATGGGACTGAATACCATTGGCACCTATGTATTCTGGAATATGCATGAACCGGAACAGGGCCATTATGAATTTACCGATAACAATGACGTAGCAGCTTTCGTAAAAATAGCACAGGAAGAAGGCATGTGGGTAATATTACGTCCCAGCCCCTATGCCTGTGCAGAATGGGAGTTTGGCGGCTATCCTTACTGGCTGCAAAATAAAAAAGGACTGGTAGTAAGAAGTAAAGAACCACAGTATCTCAACGCTTATCACAACTATATTAAAGCAGTTGGCAAACAACTCGCCGGTCTGCAAATCAATCATGGTGGCAACATCCTGATGGTGCAGATCGAAAACGAATACGGCTCTTACTCCAATGATAAAGACTACCTGGACATCAACCGGAAAATGTTTATAGATGCGGGTTTTGATGGTCTCCTTTATACCTGCGATCCCGCCAACGACGTAGCCAACGGACATTTGCCAGGTTTATTACCTGCCGTAAATGGTGTGGATGATCCGGCAAAAGTAAAACAGCTGGTAAGAGATAACCACAATGGCAAAGGCCCGTTMTACATTGCAGAATGGTATCCTGCCTGGTTTGACTCCTGGGGCGAAAAGCACCATACCGTGCCTTACGAAAACTTTCTGGACAGACTCGATCGCGTATTAGCTGCCGGCATTTCCATCAACATGTATATGTTTCATGGCGGCACCACCAGGGGTTATATGAATGGCGCCAACTACGACGATCAGCATCCTTATTCACCACAGGTAAGCAGCTACGATTATGATGCCCCGCTGGATGAAGCAGGCAATGCGACTCCGAAGTTTATGAAATTCAGAGAAGTGATTGCCAGGCATTTACCTGCCGGCCACACCCTACCGGAAGTACCAGCGAAGAAGCCGGTGATCAATACACCGGTGATTACGTTTAGCCGTAGCAGTGCTTTATTAAACACATTGCCTGCAGCAGTAAAAAGCGTAGATCCATTAACGTTTGAAGATCTGAAACAGGCCTATGGTTATGTGTTGTATCGTACTACCGTTAGCGGTGGACAAACAGCATTGCTGAAAATAAAAGATCTCCGTGACTACGGTCTCGTGTTCATCAATGGCAAACGGGTGGCGATACTGGACAGGCGCCTGAAACAGGATAGCGTTGCGGTAACACTACCAGCAGGTAAGGTAACCCTCGAGATCCTGGTGGAGAATCTGGGACGCATCAATTTCGGTACTTATCTCCTGAAAAATAAAAAGGGCATTACAGAAACCGTACTGCTCAACGGGCAGGCTATCCATAACTGGCAACAGTTTAAGCTCCCCTATGATCAACAACCTGCAGTAAAAGCAGGAAAAGTAGCAGCAGATGCGCCCGTGTTAAAAGAAGGCAGCTTTGTACTGAACACATTAGGAGATACTTACCTGGACATGACTAAATGGGGTAAAGGTGTAGTTTGGATCAACGGCCACCACCTGGGCAGATACTGGCAGGTTGGTCCGCAGCAAACATTATACGTACCATCCGGCTGGCTGAAAAAAGGCAGCAATAAAATCACCGTACTGGAAATGATTAAGCCCGATGTGAATACGTTGCAAGGAATCGATCATCCAATACTCGACGTACAACAATAGCCTAACCGGCAAGATATAGAAAGGTAATGAGGCGGATATTCCGTTTCATTACCTTTTGCTTTTAGTAAGAAAATTATCTAGTAACCCTCCATTCCGCTACTGCAAATACTCTTGGATCGGTTTTTGATATTTTAATGCCATTACCTAGCTTTTTATTTTGTAGCCAATCATCCCGTAATTGCCTGTTATGAAAAGGACAATTTTGTTAGCTGTAATCTGCCTTATCGGCTTAAATACCTTCTCACAAAGCTTTATGCATGCCGTTGGATTTTCGGTATTTGTGGATCACACTTCCGGATTACGCAATGTTACCAGTGGCGCTATTACCTACTCTCCCCGTTATAACATGATGGAGAACAACCGGATGTCGGTATCCATAGGGATTCCGATGAGCTTTGGCGGCTCTGGTGGGGGTGGAGGCGTTCAGGAAGATGGCTACTGGATAGACGATGTATACTATTCCAACGGCTATTATGACACTGGCAAGCCGAAAGTTAAAAGCCGCTGGATGATAGATATTCCCCTGATTATTAACCTGAATTTCGGCGCACTCTCTACCAAAACCAACAAACAGACTTTCGGTTTTTATGTAGGCGGAGGCTTTGGCTACCACTATGGCCCGGTAAACCTGGATAAGGTAGACCGCTATGGGGACCATTTTAAAGATTCCACCATGCAAAATTCTTACGGCCCCGTGGGTAATGTGGGGCTGAGAATCAATTTTTCAAAACGTACCCGTCAAGGGTTAGACCTCCGGTTTTCTTACATGAAAAGTGTCAGCAAAAAACAACCGGAGATCTATGGTATGACAGCGATGTATGCTTTTTAATGAGGAATATTAATTCCCAGTCTTACAAAGTAAAATGCGCCCAGTGACCCCATTTGTACAGACGCGTATTTAAACACGCCAAAATAGCTGTTGCCATACACTTGTTTATCCGGGAAAACATCCAGGATGTTATTAGCGCCTATTGTAATMACCACCGGTTTCAGCGCATAACTGAGCGACAAATCCGTTACCACTTTTCCTTTATGTACCTGTACTTCTCCAAAGGGAAAGCTATTACGCGACACCTCTCCGAAATACACGTTACGCAGCAGTACACTGAACTTTTTGTAGCCATAGGTGAGTGATAAATTAGCTTTTACCCGTGGGGTACCTTCCGTAATCAGGATACTGTCGTTCGGCGAAAAGAAAATTTGCTCCTGCCCTTTCAAACCAGCTGGTATGTGCAGGTTACCCGTAATTTTATTTTTATTGTAGTTGAATCCTAAAGACGCATTAAAGCTGTGCGGCCCACGGCGGACATTATAATCGGCTACTACATCCACGCCTGCGGTACGGGTATCTATGCCATTGCTAAAAAACCGCGCAGAAGATGCGCCGAGAGGATTGATGATATGCTGTATAGCCGGCACCGGATCTCCATTGGCATCGAAGCCAAAACTACCGGTGAGTACAATCCTGTTTTTAATATCCGTGAGGTATCCATCTACAGAAATACTGAAGTTGTTACCCGCACGTGCGGTAAAGCCCAGGCTGTAGTTAACAGATGTTTCCTGTTTCAGCTTTGGGATACCTAATGCCGTCGATACCTTGCTGGGATTGGTAAAAAATCCTGATTGACCGAGGGTGTTATCCGGCAGGATATCTGTGCTCAACGCACTGAAATATTGCTGATGGAGAGAGGGGGCACGGAAGCCATTGCTGACAGCGCCACGCACATTAAACACATCTGATAGTTTATAACGCGTTGCCAATTTGCCGCTTAACGCCGTACCGAAATCGCTGTAGTTTTCGAAACGCGCTGCGGCACTGACCAACCATTTGCTGGTAACATCCAGTTCTCCATCTACATAAACACCCGTGTTATTCCGGCTTTTATGGATAACATTTTGGGGAGAAAAACCAGTAAAAGACTGCGAGCCCCCGGCCAGGCCGGAAGGGTTGGTAACAGTGCCATCCGGATTAGTGATCAACGCGTAATTTTTCCAGGAGGCTTCCTCACCCTGGCGGATACGGTAATCGTCTATCCGGAATTCAGCGCCGAAGGCCAGATTCAGGCCGGCAGCCACTTGTGCAAAACGGCGATTGAAATCGAGGTTCGTGGTATTTTGCAGGAACTCGTGTCCACCAGCTTTAAACTCAGTAGGCGACGCTTCTTTCAGGGAAGCATTCACGGTATGATCCACGCGGTAATCGAAACGGTTATCACCGAGGGTATTGCTGAGATCTGCTTGCCATTCGCCCAGCTTATGTTTCAGGCCTACGGCGATGGAGCGGTCGTGGATACGGGAATCGGTAGTAGGCTGAAAACCATTCGGGAAGATGCTATATACATTCACGGAAGGATCGCTGGGAAGGCGTCTGAAGCCGAATCCCTGGCCCTGGCGGTAGCTATAGCCACCGAAGGAATAGAATTCACTTTTGGCGTTGTTAAAGGGCAGTGATAAGTTATAGAAAACGCCACCATTCTTTATTTGTGCATCGCCGATCTGGAAATTGAAGTCATCTCTTTTCAGTCCTTTTTGTTTCAGCATGTCATCATCGTACTTACGGGAAGCAGCGGGATCATTGGTGAAGTCGTAAGCGAAATAATTGCCCAGCGCCGACTGATCAAAAATAATCAGGTCATTATTTTGCGCCCTGGTAGTTTTGCCCCGTTGGTAAGCTTCTCCGGTGATGTTGAGATAGCCACCTTGTTTACCCAGACCAGTGCCGTAGTTGAGGCTGAGTTGTCCCAGGCCACCGTCGCCGCGGGAGGTAACGCCACCGGTGATGGCTGCCGACAGCTGATGCGTATTCTGTTTCAGTATAATGTTGATAACGCCGGCAATGGCATCTGAGCCATATTGGGCGGAGGCGCCGTCGCGTAGTATTTCTATACGGTCAATGGCAGCTGCCGGGATCGCATTCAGATCTGTACCTACGGAGCCATTGCCTACTGTGCCCTGGTTATTGACCAACGATGTAGTGTGACGTCGTTTCCCGTTAATCAGCACCAGCAGCTGATCCGGACCAAGGCCACGGATGCTGGCCGGATCAATATGCTCACTTCCATCGGAAGACGATTGCCGGTTTGAATTAAAGGAAGGCGACACGTATTGCAGTAGTTGATTCAGGTCGTTTTGTGGCGCCAGTGTTTGTAATTTAGACAGATGAAATACGTCTATCGGCGCTACTGAATTCAGGCGGGTGCGACCGCTGCTGCGGGTTCCCACGGTCACTACTTCATTCAGGTTGCGCACAGCAGGTGCAGGAATCGTGTCCACACGCTGCTGTGCCTGCGCCAGATCGCTGAACAGTACAAGAAAAGAGGCAGGGATTAAAATTTTAATCATCAGTGGTATATTATTACTTGTGTGAAACGGTTACTTCTACACTCCATTCACTTCCACTTCCAATATGATGAGTAGCTGCAAAATTGCCCTGGTTGAGGGCAAAAGACAGCTGCATTAAGCTATTCAGGTAGCTGAGTGGTTGCCCTACCTTTACGGCGCCAAATGTTTGGCTGTATGGCGCATTGGTTTCGTATACCTTCTTCCCGTTATGGAAGAAAATTACGTGCAATACATCTCCGTATTTCAATCCCAGCTGGTTCACCAGATCAGTGGTGATATTGGTCCATATATTCCCGTACTGTACATCCAGAATAGAGATATTTCCTTTGAGCCTGCCACCTTCGAGTACGGCCGCCTGGTAAGGAATATCGACTACCTGCTGGGGTAATACATGGCCTACCTGCTCAAAGCTGATGGTACCTGCCGCCAGGCGGGCGGCGGTATAGGCATATACATCGCGGCCGTGGAAAGTATACGACTTTTGCGAATCTTTACGACGATTCACGGCTTCATCAATTTCCCTAACTTCGGCAATGCCTAAAGACTTTGCCACCAGGGTAAGGGTGCCGTTGTCTGGTGTCACGATAAAATGGCCACTCTTTGTTTTCAGTACCACAGATTTCCGGCTGGTACCTACGCCCGGATCTACTACGGACACGAATACGGTTCCTACCGGCCAGTAAGGAACAGTTTGTTCCAGGCGATAAGCCGCTTCCCAGATGTTATAAGCGGGAATTTCGTGGGTAAGATCATAGAGTTTCAAATCGGGAGATACGCCGGAAGCGACGCCTTTCATGGCAGAAACGGCGCCATCTTTCAGACCAAAATCAGATTGGAAAACGACGATTTTGTTTTGGGCAAATCCATAGCTGGTCGCCAACAGGAGCACCAGGCAGCTGATAAAATGGTGTATTACTTTTCTCATGGGTGTTAATTAGTCTACAAAAATAGTAGATTATTAGTAAATCAGTAAAAATTGTTACCTTGAAGTTATGAAGTATCAGGAAATACCACCGCCAGCATATCTGAAAAACCATGTCCGTTATTTCTGGACTTTGGAAAGCAATGGTATTGGGGAGGCCCCGCATATATTTGGGCCGGTAGCGGATGGTTGTCCGGGCTTAATGTTCCAGCAATCGGCAGACAGTACTTTTCTCTTAAACGATAAACAATTACCCGATCAGCTGTTGTACGGTCAAACCACTAAGTATACCGAGATGCAGTTAACCGGTGCATTTTATTCTATCGGTGTTTGTTGTTATCCGGATGCGTTGAAATCTATTTTCAGATTAAATGCCGATGAGCTGACCAACAGCTGTATGGATCTGGATTTGCTGTCAGTCACCAAAGATTTCAGTCTTGCCGAAAAATTACTGGAAACCCCTTCCTTAAGCGGAAAAATTGATGTAATTGCCGCATTTCTATTCAAGCAGATCAACAAGAATGAATCAGCAGTAGATGATATCACGCAATTTGCATTATCTCAAATTATTGAATCGAACGGTAGTATATCACTGAAAGATCTCCAGGAGCAGTTACAGTTAACGGAAAGAAGTTTTGAGCGCCGGTTCAAACAGGGCGTTGGCATCTCTCCCAAATTATTTTCCCGGATATGCCGTTTTCAAAATTCACTGGCGCAGTTGCGGAGTAATAAGTATAGCAAGCTATCAGATATTGCTTTCGAAAATGACTATGCGGACCAATCCCACTATATCCGTGCGTTCAAAGAGTTTGCGGGTATTTCTCCTAACCAGTTTCAAAAAAAACATACTGACGTATCCGGCAATTTCCTGCTGAAACCCGACAAGTAATCGTTTTTTCTGACGGCTATCTCCACTCATTCCATTAAATTGGGTCCTCAACAAAGGAACGATGGTATGGAAATATTTGCATCTACCCCCCGATTGATTCTGCGGGAACTGATACCGGCTGATGCCGATGGCATGTTAGCACTTAATTCCGACCCGGAGGTAATGCGCTATTTAGCCGGATATCTGATTAGCACGATAGAAGAAGCCCGGGAAAACATTCAATTCATCCGGCAACAGTACAAAGACAATGGCATAGGCCGATGGGCCGTTATTGAAAAAGAAAGCAATGAATTTATAGGCTGGGCAGGGCTGAAGCTCGTTACTACGCCCACGAACAATCACGTTAATTATTACGATGTAGGATACCGCTTCCTCAAGGATTACTGGGGCAAGGGATATGCTACTGAGTGCACCATTGTCGCGCTTCAATATGGGTTTACACAGTTGAAGGCGGACACCATTTATGCCTGTGCGGATGCAGCAAATATCGCTTCCAACCGGGTGCTGCAAAAAACAGGGCTTAGCATGGATGGTACTTTTTACCTGGACGGGGTGTTGCACAACTGGCTTAAGATCAACCGGGAAGAGTGGGCGCAGCGCTACTGACAGGGATATGCTGACTGAGGTGTAGTTACAGCGGGTTGCATTAATTTGCCTGATACATTAAAGTGCCGGCGTTACAATCCATTACCCTCAATCAGCATCCCATTTTATGAAGATTAACAGCATTCAGTTCTTACGAGCCATAGCAGTACTTTTGGTTGTTCACGTACATGCTATTGATACGCAGGAAGCTTTTTCCGTATCACATCAACAAAAATTCTATTTCCTGGAAAACTTTGGCGCCATTGGGGTGGATCTGTTTTTCGCGATATCGGGTTTCATTATCAGTTATGTGGCCAATAGTTACTTCGGGGTAAGAGAAGGGGTAGATTTTCTGAAGAAGCGTTTCCTGAGAATTAATCCTATTTATTATGTGGCCAGTCTTCTGTTCATGGTGATGTTTTGTTTCTTCGACCAGTTCTTTCCGCTAATTGCTGTATTAAATGGGTTGCGGGATACGGTATTGATGTTGCCCGTATTGGGTTCACAAAAAATGCTGCTTCCAATTTTAGTAGTGGGTTGGTCGCTCAGTTTTGAGTGGTGGTTTTACGTGTTATTTTTCGGATTGATTTTACTCCGTATAAAACATAAAGCGTTATTGCTGTTACTTGTTATTCCTGCGCTGGTAGTGATTGGCCAGCTGATACATCCGCAAGATCCCCGTGCTATTTTTTATACCAACCCTATTATGCTGGAATTTCTTTTTGGTGTTATTATTTACTGGTTATACCAACACGCCAAAGTACCTACTGGTGTAGCTGCGTTGTTGTTGATACTGGGCATAGGCGGGTATGTGTATAATATTTTACATGGGTTTGGGGATATCTCCGAGCTGGGCAGTGTTACCAGTGGTACCGGCAGTTTAAAGCGGGTATTACTCTGGGGCTTACCGAGTGCCTGTATTCTGGCAGGTTGTATTTTTCTGGAGAAGAAAGGGGTGTTTGCGAAATTGTGGAACAATCGTTTCGGGCTCCTGGTAGGGGATGCGTCTTATTCTATTTACCTGACCCACTATACATTATTTTATATCCTTACGCAGGTATACATTCACACCGGGTATTTCTGGAATCCGGATCTATCCATCTTTGTACATATGGCGCTGGCGGTAGGCGCAGGTATTTTGTTCTATCAGAAAGTGGAACGTCCGCTGTTAAAGATGCTTCATTCGAAGCCTCCCGTGCCTCCGCCGCCTGTTCATGCTGCTATGCCATGACTCAATATCAGGGGGTATTGGGTAACCAGCCCCCTCTTTTCATCCACCAGATCATAGGGTCCAGCCATTCGTATACGGGTAACCGTTGGGTAAATCCATGGTTACCCACAGGATAGAGATGCAGTTCTGCTGGTATGCCGCCTTTCAGCATTGCCTGATAAAACACCATGCTGTTATTAGCGCTGACTACGCCATCGTCGTTAGCATGGGTAATATAGGCAGGTGGAGTATTGTTATTCACCCATTCTTCATTAGAAAAAAAGGCTACTTTTTCTGCGGAAGGATTCTCACCCAGCAGGCTCACCATAGAACCTATATGAGTCAGTTCTTTGTGCATGGTGATAACGGCATATACAAGGATCATAAAATCCGGCCGCAGATCGGTTTTTTCTTTGTTGGGAATATAGCTTCTGGCGCTATGAGTGCCCAGTGTAGATGCCAGGTGGCCTCCGGCCGAATAGCCGGCAATACCAATTTTATGCGGATCTATTCCCCATTCCGCGGCGTTCATTCTTACCAGTTTGATGGCTTGTTGTGCATCCTGTAGCGGCCCCATACTCTTATCGCGCATGGTAGTTTCTGAAGGGAGGCGGTACTTTACCACAAAGGCGGTCACTCCTTTTGCGGCAAATGCTTCTGCTATTTTATAGCCTTCTTCATCGATGGCCAGGAAGGCGTAGGCGCCGCCGGGGAAAATGATAATCGCTGTTCCATTGGGCTTTTCAGGCTTATAGATCTTGATATTCGGTACATTTTCCGGTGCTAATTTACCAATGCTGTTGGGAATAGAATCTTTATAGAGTGGTCTTGTTTCCTGCGCTTTTAGGCGGGTAACAAATATTGTTAGTGTGCAGATAATGAGGGCCAATAGTTTTTTCATGCGCAGATAATTATGTTCGATTATCTGTCAAAAGAAAAAATTTCCGCCCGGGATACTGTTTGGGGGTTCAGAAAGTAAACGGATTAACAAATGATTTACAAAACCGGATTTGTCTTTCTTCTCACAGGAAACAAGTAATACAACTGTTCCAAATACATTTAATAGACTGATTTTCATTCATATATCAGTTATAACAGTGACACAATACGATACTCTCTCCATAATATTTCTTCCTTTTTAAAAAAAATCCGGATTCCTGTCACGTTTTGCTCTTGCTTCCACTCTTATTAACATCACTCAAATATTGAAACAAAAAAAACGGGATAATTATAAAGCAGGACAGTTCTAATAAAAAAACATAACACCATGACTCAAAACAACAAACATCATCAGCATAAAATGGCCTTCATCATCTGGCTAGCCATCTTCCCCTTAATTACTATTACTTTTTACTTGTTTGGCGACCTGCTAATGCTATTGCCACTGGTAGCAAGAACCTTTTTACTAACAATCATTATTGTTCCCACAGTATTTTATATCATTGTGCCGTTTTACACCAGACTGCTGGCCAATTGGTTTAAATAAATATTGCTTAAATTATTTGTGTTGAAAGACTATCAGACTATATTATTTCCATACGCCTATAATATTTTAGGCTCAGTGGAAGACGCGAAAGACGCAATACAGGATGTGTTATACAACTACCTGGCGGCTGCTAAAACAGATATAGAAAATGAGAAGAACTACCTGATTAAAAGTGTGATCAATCAGGCGTTGTATATTAAACAAAAGAAAAAACAGACGAAGCTGGGAGAAGTATGGCTCCCGGAACCTGTCGCCACCGAAAGTGCCGATGCCAATATTAACCTGCACGACATTGCGTCTTATTCCATGCTGGTGCTGCTGGAACAGCTCAATCCCAAAGAGCGGGCAGTATTTATTCTGAAAGAAAGCTTTGGCTATGCACATGAAGAAATTGCAGATGTACTGGGCATTACCATTGAAGGATCGCGCAAATTATTAAGCCGCGCACGTACACGACTAAACGAATCCAAATCCGTAAGCAACCGTCAAAAAGTGCCTTCCGATATATTGAATAATTTCATTCATGCTATCAGGAGTCGCGATACACATGTACTGGAAGGCCTGCTGTCGAAAGATGTAACCTTCTTTGCAGATGGTGGTGCGAAGATGAACGTCGTGAAAAAGATTGCTATCGGTTTGGAAGAAGTGGCAGCACTGTTGCGCTATATCTACGAAAAATACGACGCTGGTTTCCGTGTTCAGTTTTCCGAAATCAATCACCAGCCGGCGTTGCTGTACTATAACGACACACAGCTGGTTGCCTGCCAGGTACTGGGTGTATCCGCAGCAGATGGAAAAATTTTCCAGGTAAGCAACATCGTAGATCCGGATAAACTCACAGCCCTTTCCGTAGCATAAAAAAGGAAGAGAACGAGGATAGTGGAGCAGTGAAAGTGTTCATCAAGAATTAATTTTCACTGCTATGAATAACACCTTTTCTGGTGTATTTTTAAGACTAAACCTTTCCACTATGAAACAGAAAACCCTCTGTCTCGCTTTAGCCGCGTTCTCCCTTTTTGGCTGTAAAAAAGACCTGGTAAACCCAACTGCCCATACCGGCATTGAAACAGGCAAAAACAGTCTCGCTGCTGGCACGTTAACCGTATCTCTCAACTCCTGGATGGGGTCTATTGCAGACAATACCAGCCTGAGCGCCTTGTCTATTCCCGGCACACACGATAGCGGCGCCCGGAATGAACCAGTGAGCGGTACCGCCAAATGCCAGAACCTCAGCATCCGCGAACAACTAGATGCCGGCACCCGTTTCCTCGACATCCGATGCCGCCACATTGGTGATGCCTTTGCTATCCACCACGGCTCTATTTACCAGAACCTGAACTTTACGGACGTCACCACCGCCTGCTACGACTTCCTGGCGGCCAACCCCTCAGAAACCATTGTGATGTGCGTAAAAGAAGAATATGACCCTACCAACAACACCCGCACGTTTGAGCAAACATTCGACAGCTACACCGCCCTGCAACCCTCCAAATGGTATTTAAGCGATGCTGTACCTAATCTGGGAGCTGTAAGAGGCAAGATAGTACTGCTGAGAAGATTCGGCGCCTCTAACACACCTAAAGGTATTGAAGCCACCAACTGGGCCGACAACACTACCTTCACCATCAACAACACCAACTCCACTTTGCGCGTACAGGATCAATATGTAGTACCTGATAATAATGCCAAATGGACGGGCATTACTAACTTGCTGACCGAAGCCAAAACCGGGAACGCCGCTGTTTTATATATCAATTTTACCAGCGGGTATAAATCACTGATCTTTGGTATTCCCAGTATAACCACTGTTTCCAACAATATTAATCCACGGATCAATACCTGGTTTACCAGCGCTGCCACCGGCAGATACGGTATTATACCTATGGACTTCGCAGCAGCCGATAGAAATACGCTGATCATTAATACCAATTTCTAAAACATTCTTTTATATAAAAAGACAGGCAGGAAATGGATCTCCCACTCCTGCCTGTCTTTTTTATTATAAAGGCTTACCACCCCGGATTTTGCTTCAATGAAGGCGACTTAGATACTTCTCCTTCAGGAATTGGGAAGAGATAAAAATTAGGACTAAAAACGTGTTGGCGGATATCGAACAATTCATAGTTGAAGCCACCGCCGGTTTTGGCCGTTACTTTTACACCTTGTGCCATCCCTCTCAATAATTCTTCGCCACGCAGCCAGCGGCGGGCATCCCACAACTTATGCTCTTCAAACATCAGCTCAATCATTCTTTCATGATGAATGGCTTTCCGCATTTCCTCCTTCGTCATACCAGCTTTCAAGCCATATCCATCATCAACACCCGGCGTAATACCAGCCCGTTTACGGATATCTTTTAATGCCTTGTATACCGACTCCACCGGGCCATCGTATTCATTAGTGGCTTCTGCAAAATTCAACACTATTTCTGCGTAGCGAATCAATGGCCAGCAACGTTCTGTGTTACCACTACCATCTTCATACAACATTTTCCGGATGTAATAACCGGTAGTGGCAGGGCGGCTTACACTCCAGCCATCATTGGAATTCACCGTTACGTTGATAGGATCTTTTTTATTGGTAGATGCAAAGAACCAGGGTGCACCATTATACAGAATAGAATTATCGAAACGTGGATCTCTGTTTTTATACGGTTGCGCCGGATTATATCCGGAGGCAGGATCGGTGATAGGTTTTCCATTTATCATATCAAACATATCCACCGTGGCCTGTGTGGGCACACTCGCATAGTTACCAGACCTGCTGGGCGGTAACCAGCCTCCTTCCAGATCCCTTCCTGGCGCGCGCATACCTGGTAAAATATACTCATCATTACCGGCGCGTACCTGAAACACTTTATAAAAACCATAACCAGGGCGGGTAGTATTGTCTTCATTTAAATTATAGAGAGATAAAGACATCACCCGCTCTGCGGCTGCTGCAGCCTTTTGCCAGCGGTCAGCAGAGAATACAGGGTATCCCACGATTGGTTTAATATCGCCGGCTACATCCGAACGGCCACCGTTGAACAGTGGGCTGGCAGCGTATAATAGCACCCTGGACTTTAAAGCAAKACAAGCCCCACTGGTAATACGGCCATAATCGCCGGGCGCATATTCTCCTTTTGCTGGCAGCAACGCAGCTACTTCATCACATTCTTTCACAATATAGTTGACGCACTCCTCATAGGTAGCCCTGTTTAACACAATGTCTTCTGCCGGCGTAAATACTTTATCGCCGATCAATGGCACGCCACCATAGCATTTCAACAAGATACTATAATACCAGGCCCGCAGAAAACGTGCTTCCGCTTTTAAACGTGCCCTCAGTTCCGCAGACAAAGGGGAAACATCCACTTTGCTTAGGAACAGGTTCACCCTTCTAATGTTGCGATAAGGCGTCAGCCAGTTATTCAGGATCTGCACATTTTTGGAGGCGTCTGTTGTCTGAGAAGAAATGGCGCCGCCAATCATAATCACCACATCATTTTGTGGTCCTACATAACGTAAAGGTTCGCTTTCATTGCTTACTACCGGATGCCCGCCCGCTTCCCAGCGCCCCGGGTCAAAAGAAAACCCGATGTCGGAATAGATACCGGACAGGAAATCCATGGTTTTAGCACTATCTGAAAAAGTAGTTGCTTCATTCAGATTACCAGATGTTTTTTTATCAAGGAAATCGCCGGATTTTTTACAGGCGTTGAGCCAAACAAAGATCAACAGCAGATTTACAGGTATAATCAGTTTTTTCATGTATGACTCATTTACTAAAAGGAAATATTAACACCAAAATTCATGATCTTCTGGTTCGGATACGTAGACAACACGCCACCAGAACTAACTTCAGGATCGGCCTGGTACATTTTAGTTACGTTAGTCCAGGTGAGTACATTATACGCATTCGCATATACGCGGATGCTCCTCAACCTTGTAGGTTTAATGAATGCTGCCGGCAACTCGTATCCCAGCTCCACATTTTTCAAGCGGATATACTTTGCATTGATAAACCAGAAATCGGAGGGATTGATAAATCCGCGGCTGATCTCTGAGGCAGGACTTGATAATACAGGGAACTTAGCGTTATCCTTATTTTCCGGCGTCCAGCGGTCCATGTGTATTGGCTGAAAATTGGTAGACATCACATCTATACTTTCAGAAGTCAGGCGTAGGCTGTAGTTGAATGCCGACTGTACCAGCGCGCTAAAGCTGAAACCTTTGTAATTGAAACCGAGCGTTAACCCCAATACGGTGTTAGGTAAGTTGGGGAATCCCATTACGCGCTGATCCATTTTGTTGATGACTTTATCCCCATTCAGGTCGGCATATTTCAGGTCGCCGGGCATTACCGGTGTAGGTGGCACCGCGCTGGTGTCGATATCGCGCTGATCGCGGTAAAAACCGATGAAATGATAGCCGCGTATCTGCCCGATAGAGCTACCGGTGAGCGCCAGCCATGGATAGCGTTGTGCAGGTTCATCCTGGTAGAGAATTTTATTTTTTGCAAAGGAGAAAGTACCCCGCACAGAATATTGGAATTTGCCAGCGTTATTCCGGTAGGTAATCTCTCCATCAAATCCCTTATTTCTCACTCTACCCAGGTTTACCGGAGGTAAACCTACTCCTATTAACTGCGGAATGCTGGAGCGCGGCGCCAGAATGTCGTAACGATAATTATTAAAATAATCTACTGTAGCAGACAGTTTCCCATCAAAGAGAGCAATGTCTACACCGATATTGGCTTTCTTTTCTTTTTCCCAGGTTACTTCATTATTCCCAAGCGTTCCTTCGCGGATACCGGTAACGGGTGTATGAATTTCACCAAAAGAATAACTTCCTTCCCGATTGTATACCTGCTCATAAATGTAGCGATAGCCTCCTACGTCGTCAGAGCCTACTAATCCATAAGAGCCGCGTATTTTCAGCAAGTCGATACCGCTGACATGATCTCTGATGAATGGCTCCTCTGCCATATTCCAGCCTACAGAGATAGCGGGGAACAGTCCGTATCGTTTATTGGATACAAACCTGTCGGTGCCATTATATCCGGCATTGAATTCTATCAGGTACTTCTGTGCATAGTCATAGCCTAACCGCATGGAATAGCCCAGGAAATTAGCCGGTGTATAGCGGGGCGTAATTTCCGCATCATCTTTAATGGCGGTATTGCGGTTAAACAATCCCAGGCTGTAAACGTGGTGTTTTTTATTAAAGGTACGATCGTAGTTGATCATCCCCTGAGTAGTGAGTATTTTATCCCCAGCCTCTGTGGAGTAATCGAGCTTCCAGCCCGGAACCCTGTACAGGGTGGCATCACGGGGGGTATAGCTGCCGTCGGTAGGATTATAATAATAAGCAGGGAAGGCCGCTGTAGTACGGGATAACCCTCTCGTATAGGAGTTACCGTTAGCATAGGCAATCGTACCTTTCAGCGACAATCCTTCGGTGATCATGTCCAGCTTCTGCGTAGCTCCTACTGCCACATTCAGATCGTTCTGATGCTTGCGGCTATAGCCCAGCAATGCCAGTCGCCCTACGATGTTCATAGTACCGGGCATACTGATGTTATGTCCGTATGAGCCGTTAGGGTTATATACCGGATAAGCGAAAGGCGGCAGGAAGTTATAGCTGTATATTTCTCCGATCAGGCCGTTACTATTTGGACTATTGGTAATAGGAGAATTCGTTTCACCGAATCGGCCGGTAATATCCGTGCGGATGCTCAGGGTTTTCGTAGCCTGTACATCCAGGTTGGAGCGGAAGTTGTAGCGTTTATAGTAATAGTTGTTATTTACATCTGCCTTATCAGAAAAATTCTTGATAAACCCATTTTGCCACAGGTATCCCATAGATACGAAGTACTTTACTTTATCTGTACCCCCTGAAATATCAAGGTTATTGCGGGATTGCAGCGAATAATTATTAGCAAGGGTTTCGAACCAGTTTACATCCGGATGCCCGTAGGGGTCCGCACCACTTTTAAACAGGTCCAGGTCTTCCTGCGAGAAGCGGGGTGTTTGTTTTCCGTTTACCATGGCTTCATTGGTCAGCAGCGCTGATTCATACGCATTCAGAAATTTGGGTTTATATGCCCACGACTGCCGGCCCAGCTCTGATTTGAAGCTAATAGAAGGCGGACCATTTTTACCCCGGCGGGTGGTCACCACCAACACGCCGTTAGCACCTTTAATACCGTAGATGGCAGTGGTGGAGGCATCTTTCAGAATGGAGATGCTTTCAATTTCATTGGGGTCCAATGCGGCTACATCATCATAACTTACTTCAATATCATCCATAATCACCAGTGGTTTATTGGAAGAAGCGAAAGAGCTTTGACCACGGATAAAAAAGGTGGCCGCATCAGCACCGGGTTGTCCGCTGCGTTGCTGGGAGAAAAATCCGGGTAAACGTCCCATGAGGGTATTTTGTACGCTCGCGGTAGGACTTTGCCGGATTTCCTTTCCGCCCACTACGCTAACTGCACCGGTATTGGTAATTTTCTTCTGTTTACCAAAACCTACAATCACCACATCTTCCAGCCCTTTGGCATCTCTTCTCAGTATTACCTTTACTTCTCTTTTGCCGGCGATACTCACTTCCTGAGACAAGTATCCCATCATATTTATGACGAGTGTGTTGGTGTTTCCTTTTATTTTCACTTCGAAACCACCGGCTTCGTTGGCGACTGCGCCATTGGAAGGAAGGCCTTTCTCAATGACAGTGGCGCCTGGTAAAGGGTTTTCGCCATCTGTTACTACACCTTTAATGATACGGGTTTCGATGACGGTGGCTCCTGTTTCCTTCACAACGCGGGTTTGTGCCTGCGTTATCAACGGAAGTAGGATAACCATTATGCTTAGTTGTAAAATACGTGTATTCATACCTGTTAGCTTATCATTTAGTAATCAGCGGGATTCCCAGCCATCATTTTGTTGCAGCCTGTTGTTTTTAATAATCTCCGCATAAGGAATCGGATAGAGATACAGCTTAGTGGCAAACTTTACATTATTCACCGGTGTTAGCTGGTAGCTAAGGCTGTTGTCCGGGTTCAGTGTAATGCGGGTGCCATGCAGGGTACCGTTCAACACCTGGTCTGCTATTTTCCAGCGACGGATATCCCAGAAACGATGTTCTTCAAACGCCAGTTCCACGCGTCTTTCATGACGAATCACGTCGCGAAGTTGTTGTTGGGTAAGTCCGGCTTTCAATGTGAAGGGCTGTAATCCGGCACGTTTACGGATACTTTCTACCGCGGCATAGATACCTGCGTCTGGCCCATTGGCTTCATTCTGTGCTTCTGCAAAGTCGAGCAGTATTTCTGCGTAACGGAAATAGATGAAGTTATGGGTCTGATTGGCATAAGCGGTGCTTTTGGAGTAATCCGCCATAAACTTGCGCATATAGTATCCGGTGCGTGTTTGCAGTACGGTACCTCCGGGTTTGTCTCTGCCGCCTTCATAGGTTTCTACTGGTCTGCCCAGCCATTTCATCCCATTGTACATCACGGTGTAGTCCAGGCGGGGATCGCGGCCCTCGTATGGCTTACTGGCATTGTATCCGGAAGCCGGGTCTGTAATAGGTAGCCCATTTTTCATTTCAAAGGCATCCACCAGTTCCTGTGTAGGGCTGGTAACACCCGATCCCAGGCCGTTACCGGTATATCCAACAGGGCCATTTGTTTTCTCTACATCTGTTGTATTGGCGCGTTGTTTAGCAAAAATCACCTCTGTATTTTTCCGGGTGGTAAACACATTAGGGAAAGATGCTACCAGGGAAAAGGTATTAAGGTCCATCACGGCCTTTGCAGCATCGGCAGCAGCCTGCCACTTGCTTTTGTCGTTGGTAGGATTATTCAACGGACTGGCGTCATATAATAGTACACGGGCTTTCAGTGACATGGACACCGCTTTTGTAACACGGCCCAGGTCCTGATCCGATGCCGGATCAATCCGCAGACTATCCTTCACTGCATCACATTCATTGCTGATGTATTGCACACATTCTTTCCAGTTGTTTCTTGGCAGTTGCAGATCATCTTGCAGGGTAAATATTTTATCTCCCAGCAAAGGCACGCCACCATAACGTTTTATCAACTCAAAATAAAAGTAAGAACGCAGCAGGCGTACTTCCGCTTTCCAGTATTTTTTCTCGTCTTTCGATATTAAAGGAACGCGGTCGAAGCTTTTCATGAAAATATTGCACTTACGGATAGCCGCATAAGCATCTCCCCAAAAATCATCCATGAGGTTAAATGCGGTAATACGCCCATTGGTAAAGCTTTCTATAGTAGAGCTAATCTGTGACGACACCGCATCATCTGACGCTGCATCCAGCAGGTTCAGCGGGGTAGTAGTCCCTATTCTGTTAAACCCATCCGGAAGGCGGGAGTAGATGTCGAGGGAGTAGTTGCGGGCATATAATCCCAGGGAGTCGGTTACATCAAATATCTGGTCTTCCTGCCACTGTTCCAGTGGTACTTCTTCAATACCATTTTTTTTACAGGAGAAGAGTAACAAGCTCCCCGCCAGCAACGTAAAATATAGAGATCGTTTCATGTTTACTTATTTTATGGACGGCCTGTTATAGTTTGATATTCACGCCTGCGTTGTATACTTTTTGCAACGGAAATAATCCGCCGAAGGTTTCGGGATCACCATGTTTCATCTGACTGGAAGTCAGCAGATTCATACAGTTCACGAATACACGAACACCAGCAATATGTGCACGATTAAGCATAGCCGTAGGCAATGAGTATCCCAGCTCTACATTCTTCAAACGGATATAGTCTCCCTTCTGCATCCAGAAGGAGGAAGTAGTATGGTTGTTCGGATTAGTGCCGATGCTTAAGCGTGGATAAGTAGCAGTAGCAGCGGTTTCGGGGGTCCAGCGCTCGAGGTGGTGTTCAAAAACCTGACCTTTTCCGTTGTTCTGGAACTCCCATTCAATGGCGCCACCCAGATACACGGTTCTATTTTTAACCCCTTGCAGCAACAGGTTAATATCAAACCCTTTCCAGCTTCCACCGATGGATAGTCCATAAAACAGGATGGGCTTATTAGGCAATAGCGCTTTCTGATCGAACTGGTTGATAACACCGTCCTGGTTGAGGTCTTTATATTTCAGATCCCCGGGAACAGGCGTATAGCCGTCAATGGTAGCATGTCCGGCTATTTCTTCTTTATTTTGGAAGAAGCCTTCTGCCTCATAGCCAAAAATCTGATTAATGTTTTGTCCCGTGCGATTCATCCAGGGATACTTGCGGTATACTTCATCCTGGAATATGATGGTGCCTTTGTTCAGTGAAAGATTGCCAGATACAAACCAGTTGAAGCGATGCACATTTCCGGAGTAGTTTAACTGCAGTTCTGTGCCGGTGTAGCGGTTGATACCAATGTTTTCATTCGGATAGGTATTCCCGATAATGGTGGTATTACGGCCACGTTGCTGCATCAGGTCAGCATAACGGTTGTTATAGTAGTCGATGCTGATGCCCAGTTTGTCGGAGAAGAGGCTGGCATCTACGCCTATATTAAACTTACGCGATTTCTCCCAGGTAGCATCCGGATTGGCCAATACTTTTTCAGTAGAAGTATAGAAGAATGTGCCGGAAGTGCCCAGGTAATATCCTTTGCTATCCCCATAGTACTGGTTGTATACAAAATAACCCACATTGGCATTTCCACCAGCACCATAGGAAGCACGCAGTTTCAATAAAGACACCGCCGGTATATTTTCGTAGATAAAGGCTTCTTTCGCCATATCCCAGCCTATCCCGATGCTGGGAAACAAGCCATAACGTTTACCCGGTTGATATCTGTCGAGGCCACTGTAGGAGGCGGCTGCCTCCAGCATGTATTTTCCTTTGTAGTCGTAGGAAAATCTGGCGGCAAGATTAGTATAGTTCAGCGGCAGTGCAGATCCGCTGACGATGTTCTGCCGGTTGGCCATCATTTCGGTGTTGAAATGATGGTGGTTAATGGTGCGTTCCCAGCCGAGCGACAGGGAAGTATAAAAGTTTTTTCCCTGTGGCATCACCATCATGGTATTGGCCTGGTCTCCATCGTTACCAAACTTCTGGTAGCTGGTATCACCGGTAGGGCTGACATTCATTTTGTAAGTGGCAAATGTTTTGGAGCGGTCTGTTGTTTCAGCGTAGGAAGTATTAAAGGAGGCAACTCCTTTGATGTACAGTCCTTTCAGCAGATCATCCAGTTCTCTTTTCAATATTACGTCGGCCATCACATCTCTGGCATAGCCCGGGCGATAGCCTGATTTTACGGCCTGTCCGTACAGGTTAGACTGATAATCCTGGCTACCACCCAGTGATCCATCCGGGTTAAATTTCGGATAGGCGTTGGAGGGAGTTGTTAACATTCCTCCGTACAGGTTCATGGTAAAGGCGCCGGGATCGTTGCTGTTCTGAATACGACCGGAGAGGTTGAGTGACACATTGAGTCGGGGTGTAACGTCTACGGATATATTAGAGCGAATGATATAGCGCTTATAATCTGAGTTGGTATTATAGGTATTAAAGGGCGCTGTGTTAAAAGGGCCTTGTTGATTAAGGTAATCCAGGGACACAAAATAACGGGCGATATTGCTGCCACCGGAGGCGTTGAGATTATACCTGCTGAAGGACGACCTGTTCCGCAGAATTTCATCGTACCAGCTTACGTCCGGGTGGCCATAGGGATCAGTACCATTTTTATAAAGGTCCAGGTCTTGTTGGGAATACACGGGTGTTTTACTATCGTTTGCCAATGCTTCATTGTACAACCGGGCGTAATCATAGGCTCCTAAAGGCTTGGGTAGGAATGCCAGTTGTTGTATACCTGTTTGCGCAGTAAAGGAGATGTGGTGACTTTGCGGGCTGCCTTTGCGGGTAGTGATCAACAGTGCGCCGCCGGAGGCTTGTTGTCCGAGCATGGCGGTGGCGAGGGCATCTTTCAATACGGTGACAGATTCCACTTCTTCGGGAGAAATAGATAATGCTTCTCTGGGGACGCCGTCCACTATAATAAGCGGGGTTACGCCACGTAAGCTCATAGATGGGCCGTCGAGGCCGGGCAGGCCGCTGCTTTGTATGGTGAATAACCCTGCGAGTCTTCCCGATAGTGCATTTGATAAGTTACCTACGGGGGATTTCACCAATTCATTGGTCCCAATTTGCGAGACGGAGGCCAGTGTGGCTGCTGGTTTTTGCTGGCGGTAAAGCAGGTTATAGGCTGCTACCGGCGATAATTTGGTGGTGTCTTTGGCCGATGGCTTAGGACGTTCTTTTACCTGGGCTTGTCCTTGCTGAGAGGCCGTCAGGAATAGCGGCACAGCCCATAGCAAGGCCGTGACACGATTAAGATAACGTATCATAGTTAGATTAGGTTGAGTAATTACAATAGGAAGTCGGGCGACGCAATCGTGCAAACGTTTGCATTACCAGATCAAAAAATAAGTTGCTGCTGAAATACGCGTACTACATGATACAGGATGTTTTTTACATAACTATTGATGGAAGTTTTGTTGCATAAGGAATTTCATTGTTCGGGTTTACCAATGTAAACGTTTGCATAAAAATAACAATAAAAAATTTATATGCAAACTTCCCGGAAAAAATATCTGGTTAGGCGGTAGTAGCTGCTGCATTTTTTCATTTACCGGATAAGCATAAAAAAATATCACTTCTTTAGGTAGAAAATAATTGGTTACTTTAAAAAAATCTATTTCCCTATATCATGTTTTCCTTCTTCCGTAAAAAAACAGCAACGCTACATTCCATTAGTATTACAGATTTGGGCTGGCCAGTTGCCAAACACGATCAACAGATTATTCAATGGAAGAACCCTGAACAGACCGTGGCTGTATCCATCAATTTTTTCGATCTGCCTCCGGATATTCCCGCCAGTAAGGACATTCAGGTAATAAGAGACTTCTACCGGAATATGGTATCCCGCGCAAATGGTGGCATCATTGACGTATCGTTGTGTCAACTGCAGCAGCATACAGCGATACATACCCTGCTCAAATTACCACAGGAGCCACGCGGGACGATGTATCTGGCTTGTTTAACATTACCTTTTAAAAATTGCAGTTACGTTCTTAAAGTACAGGCAGTAGAAGCCGGTCCTACCGGGATGAGAGAAGCATTTATTGCAGACAGGCTACTCAATACACAAGGAAGAGACGCTTTATCTAACTGGGCTGCTGATCCATATGATCCGCATTTTCAGGAAGGCGCCCTGATGAATATGTCAGAGCAACCTATTCACGACGCTTCCTTTCCGAAACACCCGCTAACGATTGCCAGACAGCTTATTTTGCAAATACAATCAGGCTTCCAACAAGCGCCTGAGATAGATAGACTATTACCATTTTATCGCGAATAAAATCCATACAACACGGTCAGTTATCCTGATCTTTTTTTGTCAACCTAAGCTTCGAACATTTTCATGATAGCTTTGTTAAATAAAAAAAGAGCCTGACACTGGCATATCCTTTAACTCAAAATAACTGTCATCATTATACATCTATATACTTACGGAGTCAGTGAAAACCCTTCCTAACTCCTTATTCCATTCACCATACATCTGTCTGCATACATGCTGTATGGTGAATGCCCATTCGGTAAATACGAACAGGTAGCGGATGGACCGCACTATATAGTTAATGCAGATCCAATTATCCAGTGGTGTGGCGATTTTCCTGCATTTCTACCCACACAGGTGGCTAACCTGACGAGCACACTGGCAATGATTGTATAGTAACGTAGGTTCGAATCCTGCCCTGTTCGCCAATAAGATCCATTTTACCCCCATACCGGGGAAAACAACGAACCTATATTTGTATGCTTCCTTCCTGCATTTAGCAATATCCGGGTGGTATTAAACCCGCTTGTATCGTACTATTGCAGCCGATGAGTATTCTTGGGATTTACATCATATTTTAACTTTGTTCAATATTTGAATTTTGTATATAATAATCATAGTTGTAAATTGATACCGTGATTGTCATATCAGCAACGCGAAAAACACCTCATGGAGCAAATACAAAACGGTAAATGTGTGTACATTCTGAACACAGGGAAAAACCTGTATAAGATTGGCAAAACGCAGGACCTGCATAAGCGGTTAGCTGTGTATCATACACACCTGCCTGTTATGTTTCGTGTGATCAGGCAGTATGCAGCGTTGAACATGACCGATCTGGAAGAAAGTCTGCATATTGTTTTTCAACATAAACGCGTAAAAGGCGAGTGGTTTGAATTAAGCAAAGACGACCTGATTATCTGCGACAACGTAGCCCGTAACTATGCCCTGCAAAACCTGCAGCGGCAGCCCAAAAAACAGGCGGATATTGTTTTCAGCAATAACCCCATGCTACAAGTCATGGAAGCCAACGAGAAATACCTGCAGGATTATTCCAGGATCGCCGATGATGTTAAACTAGGCCTCAACAATAATGAGATTTTTGAATTGCATGAAGGCACGGTGAGCAAAGTCGTCATTGAAACCGTAAGAAGATTACTGAAATACCGGACACCGAATTCGGAATTTCTGGGCAAATGGCTGCGTGTGGCTGGCGAGCTAAGTAATCAGACCAGTGAGCGTAGTATTCTTCAGAAATATAAGGGAGAAGTAAGCCGCTCTACTATACAAATGATAAAACGGATATTGCACAATCAATTATACTAAAGGGGAATTATTTAATGGTTTCCCGGCGAAACTCACCTGGCGCCATCCCGGTGGTTTGCGCAAATAAGCGGGAGAAAGATGCCAGGTCCTCATAGCCTACCCGATAACAGATTTCAGAAATACTCAGCTTCGTGGCTCCCAATAATTTTTTAGCTGTTTCAATTCGTTTTTCCTGTATCCATTTACCGGGTGTAGTATCTAATTCCTCACGGAATTTCCGGGATAAGGTACGGGAAGACATTTCCATTTGCTGCGATAAAAAAGTCAGATCCAGTGCTTCTATATTATCCTTCAGTAATCTCGTCAATCGTTTTTCAAAATGCCCCATTTCCTCTTCTACCGGAATTTCATAGGGACTCTGAAACTCCCGTGCAGGAGGAAGTACCAGCAATTTGCGTACGCGCTTTAATGCCTTTGCATAACCCAGATCCGTTAGCAGCGCGGCTATTAGTTCCAGGCCGGCAAAGCCGCCACCAGCGGTATATATATTCCCTTGTTTCACCACCAGCCGGGATGGCTCCCAACGAACGGAGGGAAACCGTTGCTCCACCAATTGTTTCATCCACCAGGAAATAGTGGCCCGCTTCCCATCTAATACACCATTAGCCGCCAGCAGGTAGGGAGCACCACAGGTAGCTGCAATAATAGCCCCCTGGCGTTGTGCGGCTTTTATAACCGGCGCCGCCAGCCTGGCTTCTTCCTCCAGCAAACGAACATCCGGTGAAGCAGCTGCACCCGCACCCGCCAACACAATTAATACATCGGCTTTCTTCGTTGCTTTCTTCTTTGCCTTAAAAGAAATAGCGGAACGAGAAATAGCCTGTGGTTGGGCAGATACAAATTCAAACGTAAATACAACACCCTCATTCACCGCATTCACGGTCTGTAATATTTCTACCAAACTGGAAGCAATGGCGGCATAAAAACCTGCAGGCAAATAAATCACAAAATGCATGTGGCAATTTTTGCATAGTAATTGTCAAATAAGACATGTCGAAGATAGCGAATGTCTGGTAATATTGACATCTGAAATAAATGGAATCATGAAAGCAATTACATTTGATCGCATTGGCGATCCGGCCGCAGTATTGCAGCTATCAGCCCTCCCGACACCCAACATAAAAGACGATGAAGTACTGATCAGAACCACCGCGGCTTCTATTAATCCCGGCGATTTTCTTTTCATTCAAAATCTATATCCGGAACCAAAGAAACCGGTACTTCCTCAACAAATTGGTGGTAATCACGGCGCAGGTATTATTGAAAAAGTGGGGAAAAATGTGTCTTTACAACCCGGTACACATGTAGCCTTTAGCTACTACAACTCCTGGGCGGAATATGTAGCCGTACCGGCGGCATGGATCATTCCCTTACCAGCAGATTATCCACCGGAACTGAGTAGCCAGTTTATGAATCTGATCACGGCATGGGACCTGTTGAAACAATCGGGCGTTAAACCAGGACATTGGCTGGCACTTACCGCCGGCTACTCTACCGTTTCCATTATGGTTACTCAGATGGCGAAACAGCAGGGGATTCCCGTTATCTCTATTGTTCGGCGTATAAAGCACCCCAACTTACTGGAATCGCTGGGGGCCGATGTGGTCATAGACCTTTCGGCAAACCCAAACGGCATTGCTGCCCCCATCATGGAAATAACCGGCAACAAAGGAGCAAAAGGCATTATTGATAACGTAGGTGGCCCTGTTACCGGAGAGCTGATCCGGAGCAGCGATTTTGGCGGACGGCTGGTGATTAACGGTGGTATGAGTGCAGAGCAATACTCCCTTCACAATTTCGATGTGCTGTTAAAGGGATTGCAGATTCAATCGCATGTTTACCGTTACTTCTTCAAACCACCTTCCCATGAAGATGCTGCACTACTGGATGAAATAGCCACCACCTCTATGCAATTTGAGGCAAATGTTTCTGGCATACATCCTTTCGAAGATTTTAATATTGCCATTCAAAAAAGCACCAATTCTCCGGAAGGCGGGAAACAAATTTTCCGTCCTTAAAATTTCTGTTTTGTTCGTTATTGTACAATTTCCAGCTAACGGCCGGATAGATCTTTGTAAAAAATAACGTCAACTTATGAAATTATCCTTTTCTTTATTGGTACTGCTTATGATGACTGCCTTCGCCATGAAGAGCAGTGCACAATCCACTGATTTACAGGAAGCCAAACAGGCCATCGCCAAAGCGAATGCCTCGCATTTTGGTTTGTTTGCTAAAAATGATGGCTCTATTCTGAGCTTGTATACAGATGATGCCTGTCTGTTAATGCCGGGCGCGCCTGCCTCCTGCGGAAAGGATGGCATGGCTAAATTTTTTAACAGCGCATATGCTGCCGGCTCCAGGAATGGGAAAATTGTTACCCTGGATATTTATGGAGATGGAAAAGAATTTGTAACGGAAGAAGGATTAACAGAAGTGTATGATGCTAACGGAAAAGTGCTGGGAGCAGGCAAATACATAGTGATTTGGAAGAAGACAAAAGATGGCTGGAAGATGTTCCGGGATATGTTTAATGGTAATAAATAATATTTCCCGCTGCCGGACAGGTAACTGTGCGGCAGCGGATCACACACCGGATACCATTTGTCCGGCACGGATTTCCGACGGCGTTACCCCGGTAAACTTTTTGAACTCCCGGATGAAATGTGCCTGATCAAAATAGCCGCAGTCATAGGCAATACTGGTCAACGATTGTTCACCTGCATGAATCAACTCCAGGCTTTTATTAAATCGCCGTATGTGAAAGAAGGCTCTCGGTGTAAGGCCTACATTATCGAGAAATAATTGCTGGATATAGCGTTCAGAAAAACCATACTTATGCGCCAGCAATTTAATATTAAACAGTTCCCCTTCTGCGCTGATATGGCTACAAATCCGCTCCAGCATAGTGACTTTATTGCTGCGCCTTTTGCTGCCCAGCAGTCGTTGCACGAGGAACTGATCCAGCTCTTTTACTTTCTGTTCAATAGTGGGGGCCTGCATGAGCCGGTCGTAAAATTCGGCCGACGCTTTGCCCAGCAAGCCTTCCAGGTCAACCGAATCATTGGTAAATTCTGAAATGGGATTGGGGAAAAAGAGCGCATTGGCGTAAGGAAAAATCCGTGCAATTAATACCATCGTTCCTTTGGTAACTGTTAGCCGGGTGGGCACGGTTAACTGTCCCAGTACTTCTACTTTAGGCATATCAATAGGGCGACCGTTGATAATAGTGCTGGCAGTACCGCCAGATATATTAACCGCAAAATCAATATACCCACTGGGAAAAAATGTTTGATTCGTCATGTCCTGTTCGCTGGTAAAAACCCAGTATCCMTTTACATATGACTTTAATGGAAGCGACGGCAGATATTGCATAGGTGTGTGCTGTAAATTGCTTCATATCTCCTGCAACAGCGCTATTACATCATTGGGCCCGACAAACAATACAAATCTATAGTGCTGCTCAGAAATTTATCTAACTAATATAACACAATATTGGCTAATTGTTTAAGCCTCATCTGCATTAGTTGCGGATGAGGCTTAAACAATTCATTTTGAATGATAACGGAGATAACTTACTCCTTATCCTTTATTTTATTCAATAGCCGGGTAAGTGCTATTACCTCCTTATCAGTTAGTGACGCATATACGTTATCGGCCGTTTCAAGATTCCGGGTAACTTCCTGGTATACTTTCAACCCTTCCTTTGTGAGCGAGGCATCAATTTGCCGTTTGTCGGTCAGCTTTGCCTGCTTGGTGATCAGCCCCTTCAGCACCAGTCTGTCTACCAGCCGTGATACGCCGGCATTTTTTTCAATCATCTGATCCAGTATCTGCGCGGTGGAAAGCGGCTCTTTTGCATCATGAATGATTTTCAGCACATTATATTGCTGGGCGGTAATACCGTATGCGGCAAAGAATTCCTGTGCCTGGTCATATACCCAATTAAAGGTTTGTACCAGGGTGATGCCCAGTGTTCTGCGTATCGGTAATTCGTTGGCCTTACTCTTCCGGGATAGCTGCATATACTATTTTGTAGGTGTAAAGCTACTTAACAAAATGTTATTGAATCAGGTAACCACCATCCACTGGCAGATAGGCGCCGGTACAGAAACTGGCATCTTCTGATGCAAGGAACAGAAATGCCTTCGCAATCTCCTCTGGTTTACCCAACCGCTTCATTGCGTGTTTAGACTCCATATAGGCTCTGTATTCGCTGCTGGAGGCAGCGTTGTCCATTAGCAGGGGTGTTTCAATATAACCGGGTCCTATGGCGTTTACGCGGATGTTATTAGTGGCATTTTCCAGCGCCGCTACTTTGGTGAGTCCTACCAGGCCGTGTTTGGAAGAAGCATAGGCTGCGATGCCCTGTTCTGCCACCTGGCTCATAATGGACCCCATATTAACAATAGCCCCGCCAGTAGCTTGTTTTCGCATCTGTGCAATCTGGTATTTCAATCCGTAAAAAACGCCGCTTAAATTAATATTTAAAACCCGATGCCATTCTTCTATTGTTTTTTCATGCAAAGGGGCAGCATCTACCACACCGGCGTTATTCAATGCTATATCCAGGCTGCCAAAGGCTTTTACGGTATCATTTACGGCGCGTTCCACGTCCTCTGGCTTTGATACGTCACATTTCACAAAGATGGCTTCGGTACCTTCTTTTCTTATTTCCGCCAGTACGTCCTGGTTTTCTTTAATATCTGCAATGGCTACTTTGGCGCCTTCGCGGGCGATTAAAATAGCGGATGCTTTTCCTATGCCTGAGTTACCACCGGTAATGAAGGCTACTTTGTTTTCAAATCGCTTCATAATCATACCACCAGTTTTTTAATACTGGCTAATCAAATTTAATGATTAGTCATCAATTATTAGTCATTAAATTTGAAAATTGGGAAATATTTCACAGGAAGAAGGGTGTACAGGCCCTCCTTAAATTGCTGGAAGGGATATTAATTATTTCCTGGTCTGTTATTAAATGCGCTGGCCTGCACATCTACAATGCATATAGATATTTAATACTAAAAATCAAATATTTGTTTTAAAATTTGCTCTCCTAATGAAGCATTGCTAACTTGTAGTAACATATGACTTCATTCTGGGCAGCGGCTAAACAAAAAGAAGATTTTTTAATGTCTACTCATGGAAAATAACAATATCATTGCAACATACCTGACAGGCTTAAACGAACACCTGTCCGAAGATGACAAAGCCGAACTGTCTCATGCTTTCGGCGCCACAGACCAGCAATTAGCCGATTTAAAACATCACTACCCCAACTGCCCGGATGCACTGATGCAACTGCTAAAGCAGATCAACGGCACCTATTGGCAGCCATATAACGATCATGAGATTTCCGTACTGATATTGGGTTCTGATGTATTTGAATATCCATACTACTTAAAATCTGTTGAACAGATATTGGCAGGCAGTGGATTCGACACCAGCATTCATGAAATGTATGCTCAATATATAGACGATATGCCTGAACTGGTTGGAAAGGGTATTGATCCCAATGTAAATATTACCCGCTGGCTTTGTTTCTCTGATTGCATGAATAATGGCGGCACCTCACAGCTCTTTCTTGATTTTAATCCTTCACCCGAAGGTGTATCCGGCCAGGTAGTACGCTTCCTGCATGATCCAGACAGTTTTAAAGTTATTGCAAATAGTTTTGATGAGTATCTTCAGCAGCTTATTGATGAGGGATATAATTTTATCATACCTGAAGATTGAGCTCTACCACGTTCCACCAGGAGAAAAAAGTAAATCTATTGGACAATTTACTTCATAAAGCCATTGATAGCCACTTGCGTCCCTTATGCAAAATGGTTCCATTAAGTAAACCATTTCTTTGTAAGCCGCAGTCGTCAAATAACATTCAAAATCCATATCTTCTGCCCTTGCTATGCCTCGGTCTATGTTTGATATCTTAAGTGTAAGGCTACAATTCAACGATTCGATGAAGTTAAGTGAGGAAAGACGGACTTCTTTTTGCCCTTCCAAAAGCTCTCTTTCAATTATTTCTTTTAAACGTAATGCCTGATGTTTATCGAAATCATAAAGTCGAATCAAACGTTCTGAGACAACATCTTCATGCTTGCCGCTGTCAGTAAGGTCGTCAAGAAATTCCAGTTTCATTAATTGGGTTTAAGAGTTTACAGTAGTTAAGTCTTTTGAATGAAGATATTAAATAACAGGAATTCTCGCCAGTATTCCCGAGCTTCGTTGTCAAGTGATTTTATATTTATATTMGTTACTATGGCAGATTCATCTCATACAGAGAAAAACATTCACTATGTCACGAGTTTCCAGGAGCTGGTTTCCACGCCATTTAGCGGGGAAATGAATGCAATTTGCTGGACTCGTCAACTACGGGGTGATTTTTCCGAGATCGTTGAAAAGGTGGCGCTAAGCGGAAATATAACGGAAATTGAACCCGATGAACTTCGTGCGCTTCCCTTGAGTGAACAAGGGCTACTTGCCCGTGATATTCTTTTAAATGATCTGGAGCTATTGAAAGATTATGGCGCATCGCCCGTTCTGAATGTGATCAAACACTATGACCGGGATGATACTTATCCGTTTTTCCCAACTGATGTATATTCTTTTCACGTAGATAGCTCTCCGGTACCAACCAATACCTTTTTATGTACCTACTATGGAGCGTCCAGTGAAATACTGCCCAATGCACAAGGCACAAAGAAAGTACTTATTCCGGCCATACGTGATGAACTCAAAAAACTATATCGTGGAGCGAAGGAGGATTTTGAATCATTTTTAAGTGAGCACTGCTTTGATCTGCATTATCAGGCGATGCCTGATGCCCGTCCTATTAGCTTAGGACTTGGGCACCTGTGGAGGTTGGCAGTTGATCATCCTGAAAGCCAGGTTCTTCCATGTCTTCATCGTGCACCAATGGAAAAACCAGGGGAAAGCAGGTTGTTGCTGATCTGCTGAATTTTGTAATAATGTTTATCATTACTTCCTTCAATTCTTGTAGTCTCAAAAATTGAAGAAAAAATCAGTCGCGGAGAAATGCAGCTAATAAATACCATAGAGATATTTCCATATAATTTCTGTAACAAAAATTATGAACTCCCTAATGGGAACCAGATTGAATTCCCTAACGAGTGGAATCAATTTTGGAAAAAAAATATAGCAGATAAAAATTTAGACCGGTTAGAGGCCATCAGAAAAGGTTCTTACCTGGTTGACATTCAAACCATCAATGATACGGAACTGGCAACAATCCTGGAGAATGAACTCAAAGACGTTGAACTATGGGATTTTGAAGAACAAGTTGGCCGGATAAACGGAGGAATCGTTTTAGAAGACAATAATATAACCTACATAGAACCCAGTTGCTGCGGAGATATTGGAGATATTAATGGATGGGAAAGTATCTTCGAAAACGGGCTAAACCAATGGCACCAATTATGGATAGGGCATCCGTGGGTTTACTACAGAAAAGATAACGGAATCATCTCCTTCTCTAACTATACGGAATCAAATCCTGAACACGATGAAAATATTGATATACTTTTCCGCCTACCAGTATCAGACCTACAAATGGAATTAAGAAAAATAAGAGAACAGCAAAACAAGCTTGAACTCCGCATTCGAAAAGCCCTTGACAAAATGGGAATTGCAAATGCGGAGCAGATTTCGAAACTAATGACAGGGAATGTATAAAGTATTCAATCATTTTTCCTTACACATACTAAATTATCCCTCCTGTTTCAACCTGGTTTCCTTGTAATCTAATTCCCCTATATTATGAACCGATTTATATTGATTTTCTTTTTGCTTCTTCATTTGACAATGCGTGGGCATTCTCAATCTTCCGATTTGAAGTTTCCTGATCGGGTTATATTACCTGATAATTTTAAAGAGGCAATTGCCGATAGGGTTTCAGAATTTGAACGGCTATTTCACAATGATAGCACATGTAAAAATTATTCAACAGCTTTCATCCTTGATAAAATAGACACCGACAGTAATTACGGTTATTTGTTTATCGCTGAATACTGGATAGCGTTTCACTACAGTGAAATTATTCCCGAGCTGATTAAACGATTGACAATCAAAAAGGAGATCGGCCTGGTAAATTCAGCAGATTTAATAATCATAGAAAGAGTTAGAAATAAGCAAATGCAATTGTATGGTCATGGGGGTGTTTGTACAAATGATCTGTTTACCATTGCAGGTCGCGCCAATCAACTATTAGCCGTAGTTACCGGAGAGAATTTCGGTAATGTATCGATGTATTCAACAAAAGAACAATTGGAAAAATTACAGCGTAGCTGGATAAAATGGCTGAAAGCCTTGCCTCAAAATTGACCCCAAAAAGCCTACTCATCACTGAGTAGGCTTTTTTACTATGTCGTGATAACTTTATTCGAACTGGTTACACAAAATGATACAAGAAGACAACATTACCAGTATAAGCCGGCTTCTGCTGATCTTTAATCATAAGTATGGCTTCGATAATAACTTTGGTAACCCCTCTTAAATTGGTTATCGTGTTGAGTTTAGCCTTTAACTGCACTTCACTGTTCACCAAAACTGGCTGACCAAATTTAAAACTCTCTATACCATAGTTTATTTCCATTTTAATATTGCGCACATCTACAATCTGCTTCCACAGATATGGGATTAATGCTAATGTTAAGTAGCCATGAGCGATGGTTCCATTGAATGGACCTTCACGTTTAGCTTTTTCTTCATCTGTATGAATCCATTGGTGATCCAGTGTTGCGTCCGCAAACTTATTAATCTGTTCCTGGTCTATTTTATGCCAATTGGAAACACCTAGTTCTTTCCCAAGATACATGCTATATTCCTCAAAGGAATTAATGATCACCATTTCTCGATTGTCGATTGTGTCCATGATGGCGCAATTTTACTTTTTTTGTGTAAACAGTTGTAATATAGTAATTTCTGTGTTCTTGCCGATTGGGAGCAAAAGTATTCAGAAATATTTAAAATGAATATTTTATTAAAATTAAGACTTTAGTACAGTTCCTCCCGGATACCCTCCCGGACAATAGAAGTGCGTTATAGCCCTTCCCAGGCTGCTTATTGTTGCCACCAGACCATAATATACGGAGGAATCTAAGGTAATTATACAACACTTAACCGGGAATGCAATGCTATTGCTGCCTGTATTGCAAATTAAGTGGAATCGGAATAACACTCCTGGTCTTTATGCTGGTAGGAGTTACATACCCCAGCTTTAAGTTAAACTCCTCATTTTTATGCAGATATTCCAGTCGTAGCGGGTAAAATCCCTTTTTCAAAGGTAGCATATAGGAGAAAGTCCGATTACTACCAGACCCTTCCCATTGTATAAGTAATTGATTGTTGAGATACAATTTTGAATCGGTATCTGCATCCAGTACAAAAATATAGTACCCCTCTTCTTCAGTTTCTAACAGTCCGTCAACAACCAACATATAATTATTTTTCCGTGGAAGTTTATCCGTATCAAAGGCAGCATCGGTGATCCCTGTTTGCTGTGGCTTTGTATCTTTTAAGTCTTGAAACTTATTTCCCTCCAGTTCGTAGTAAGCGTAACGAAAGCCGCCTGACTGAATGTTTTTTGATTTTGACCGCGGAATGAATGCCTTCCCCAGGACAAAATCGCCAGATTGCATTTTATCGTAGCGGGCACGATTGGTAAATTGTTTTACGTTTATCCTCACAGGTGCCGTTAAACTGATTTCCGGCTGCATTTTTTCGGACATCATTGTTGGTGTTGTTCCATTCAGGGTATAACGCACTTTTGTTGTATCACTAAAATACCACACTTTGAAGGGATGATTGTCCAGGACGATACCATTCATAGGATGAAAATTAATCTGGCTGCTATGCCATCCATAGGAGAATTTTAGCCCGTCGTATATGCTTTTTAGCCGAATAGAACTATGTGTCTCATCAGGATAGGCCACACTTTCCCAGGTTAATCCGGCAGGCGCCATTTTCCGGAGGATGATATTCATGGAATCAATCTTCATGTGCTCGCCTTCTTTTCCAGTTCTACCGCTTATAAACAGCGTTGTATTCAAACCCGCCAATGCTGGTAATTTAGCGGGCGCAATCCGCTGAATGTAGCCATTGTCCCACCAGAGGCTGGGATCAACCGCAATATAACTTTTAAAAGCCTGCGGGGCATTTAAGAGTGCATTGATAACGAACAAGCCTCCCAGTGAATGCCCCCAGATTGTATTATCGCCATTAGAGGGATATGTTTTATTTATATAGGGAATTAACTCCTCTTTAATAAAGCCGAGGAATTTATCTGCTCCGCCCGACGTTTTCCAGTTATCGGCCGATGTGGGTGTAAGATCTTTGTTGCGGTCGATCCCCATTATACTTACAACAATTGTTTGAGGCATGAAGTGCTCATCTTCCAAAAATCGCTGTACGTTCATTATCTGTCCAGTATTCCAGTTTCCCCCATCAAGTACATACAGTACATCATATTTATCATTACTCCCTGGTTTGTAACCAGCAGGAACAAATACTTCTATCAATCTTTTCTCATTTAAGATGCCGGATTGCAAAGAGTCTAGTTTTCCTATATTAATAACTCTCCTAACTGTGTCTTGTCCTTGCGCTCTTTTAGCTGGGTTGAAAATTATTAATAGAAGGATAAAAAAGAAGAACAGTCCATTTTTCATTTTGGCCGGCTTTTGATGTTTGTCTATCATTTGGTTGACTATTTAGGGCATGCTTGTCTTAGAGCATATAGGAAGATAGAAATTAAAACCGTTTCGCTATCATCCATCTCATACTTGATAACTTCTGGCGTAACCAAGCGGTATACTTATTATTAAAAAGGCACTATAGTTGACGTTACTATAAGAATTTAATCTCTAAACGAATGATTCATGTGATCATTTCTCAGCGGAGAAAAAAAAATTATATTTTTCTTACTACCCGAATTTTAGCCGAAGCTTTTGTCTGTCATTCAGATATCTGGTGAATAGGGCTGAAATTAAATCGAAGTATAATCGCACTCACTTATTCATGTTACATTATAACAGTCGGGTAGAGTAGTATTGTGATGATTTTAAAGCCTACAAATATGATAGAGTCACTATGATATACCATGTAGGCTATTACATGCAATTAACCCAAAATCTAACCAATGAGACACTCAAAAACCCGTGTTAACTCAGCTATTGCCTTGCTGTTAACCATCATTGTCATCACCAGCTGTAGAAAAGAAGATAAAACTTCTCCTGTAGCACCACTGCAACCTGTAGCCCAGCAAGTTGTTGAAGATCACCTTACCATTACTCCTGAACGTCAGAAAGTGATCGACTTCTTTAAGACAAACCAAAATGCCCGTGGCAAGGCATCAGGAGCTGTAGCAGCTGCTAGCTACCGCTCTTTTACCATCAATTATTCAGGCTCTGTTCCCAATGATATCAAAGCGCTGGTAAACGGAGAAATTGATCAGCTGTATACTACCAGCACCAGTAGTACCACCAAATCAAGAATGACGGGTGCGCCCATCAATGTATACTCCAGTCCCGGAAGCGGCGATCTCTTCTACACTAACGGGAACGTATATATTGTAAATTTCGCTACTTATCGCAGCGTGCATACCGGCCCAGGCAATGTAATCTTTCATGAATTGATCCATTACCTCCACGATCAGTGGATATCCGGTGGCTTCAACAATTCTACCATCTACAACCTGTACGCAAACTGCTACTATTCCGGCGTTTATCCTTCCGGTTCTTATGTACTCTCCAACCAGGCAGAGTATCTTGCGGTATCTGCCGAAGCCAATTACTGTAATACCAACAGGCCTCCATACAATGCGTCAACACTCGCATCTTCTGATCCTAATTGCAGCAATTATCTGTCGACAAACTTCTAAGCGCTTTTTGATCCACATTAAAAACGGTTGCCCAAAAGCAGATGGGCAACCGTTTTTATGATGATATATTTCTGGCAACCAGTAAATGCGTATATTTGGGTATCTATTTTTCTACTCCCCAGGTGACTATCCCCATAAAACAAAAGCCTGTAAATGTCCCAGAATGAACAAGATCAAAATGTAAAAGTCATAGGGAGAAAACATAAAACAGCAATCATGCCTAAGTATGTCATTGAACGCGAAATTCCTGGCGCTGGTCAGCTCTCAGGAGAACAATTGAAAGCAATTTCCCAAACCTCCTGTGGGGTACTAAGCAATATGGGGCCACAAATTCAATGGGTTCACAGTTATGTAACGGGCAATAAAATTTATTGTATTTATATCGCGCCTAATGAAGAAATGGTCCGTGAGCATGCAAAACAAGGGGGATTTCCCGCTAACTCAATCAGCGAAATAGCTACAATTATTGATCCCACAACAGCGGAGTAAAACAGACAAATATCTTCTAAAAGGTTGCTTTTACTTTTTGTGTTTCTATAAACCCGGGCATATAGGCTGCTCCCCACTCTTCCATAGCTCCAATGAGCGGTAGGAGCGACTCGCCCAGTGCTGTCAGGTAATACTCAACTTTTGGAGGTAATACCGGATAGATAATTTTCCGGATAACGCCATGTTCCTCCAGCTCCTTCAGCTGCAAATGGAGTACGCGTTTGCCGGCACCGGGATTCCTTTGCAATAATTCACTTGGTCTACGTATCCCGTTGTTTATAGCATCAATCAGACATGGCTTCCATTTTCCCCCGATAATTTCCAGCGTCACACTTATTCCGCAACTGAAATCAATGGGTATCTTTTTTTCGTACATCTTTTTAATATTATAGGTACAAAAATAGGCCTATTAAATAACTATGTACATAGTGTAAAAATTAACCCCATCTGCTAAAATTTCCCCTTATTGTTGTTTGCAAAGGATTTTTGAAATTTTGTGAGATAAATTATGATATATGAGCCTTTCAAACAAAGACAAAGCCGAAGCTATACAGAATAGCATTGAAACAGCAACACTGGCAGAGATTGGTTTAATCCATCCAACCTCCTACAAACAACACAACCCCAACGTTGCAACTGGCCTTTCCGCAATTTTAGCATTACATCACCTGATGCCGATGGATAAAGTATACGTAAACGTAGTGCGTAAATTCCAGGATGGGGATATCGGCTTTGTACATGTAGATTATTACCTCTTCGAGCCGACTGTGGCTTTTGATATACACAGATTTGAAAACGGCCTAAGTGTTGAACACTGGGATAATCTGCAGGTTAACAGCAAGAAGCTGAATAAAAGCGGCAGAACAATGACGGATGGGAAAACCAAAGCCATTGACCACCACAAGACTGATTCCAATAAAGAAATAGCGCAAAAGTTTGTACAGCATATACTCATTGACGGGAAACTGGACGAAGCTGCCGCCTACTTTAATGGCGACTTTTTAATTCAACATAACCCACATATGGAAGATGGTGTATCTGCATTTTTCAACACACTTCAGGAATGGGAATCGGCAGGGGCCCCACAGACATATAGCTGCATCCATAAAGTGCTTGGTGAAGGGAACTTTGTGCTGGTGATAAGTGAAGGATTTTTTAAGCATGTACATTCGGCGTACTATGATCTCTATAGAATCGAAAATGATAAAATTATTGAACACTGGGATGTTATAGAAGAAATACCTCCAATTTCTCAGCGGAAGAATGAGAACGAAAAATTTTAATTGGTAATAGTGTCGGGGTAAATATGCTGATCAAACTGTTCTTCGTATTTTACAGAAAATCATTTCGAATGAAAAGCTTTATCTTGTTAAGTGTCATACAACTCTTCGGATGGTATAGCATGTCTGCACAATCTATACAACAGGGGGAATTTGAATTCAACACAAGTGATAGTGTTAAGCTTTACGTGAAAGTTGCCGGTAAGGGTCCGGTTTGTATATTTATTCATGGAGGCCCGGGACAAGGCAGCCGCTCATTCGAAGAAATGAAAGGCAACGCATTAGAAGCGTGCTTTACAATGGTATACCTCGATCAGCGCGGATCGGGGATGTCGCAAAATGCAGAGAATTATCATCTTTCCAGGGTTATACAGGATATAGAAGAATTACGCCGGCACCTCAAAGTAGACAAGCCATTTCTGTTGGCTCATTCCTTCGGAGGTATACTGGCATTTAATTATGCTTTAGCACATCCTGCGCATGTTCGAGCCCTAATACTGGCGTCTGTGACATTAAACATGTTGAGCAAGACCGCCTTAACGGAAGGCTTACAGTATAAGAAGGAGCTTTTAGGTGAAGACACGAGTGTATCCGTTACGCTGAGCAGAGATAGCCTTTGGCAGTTAAATGTAGAAAAAATGGCGGCACTCCGTAAAGGTGGATTAGCATATAAGTTACTATCGGACGATACCGCGACCATTCAAAAACAAATGGCAATAGATGACTATAAGCGTTCGCAGGATTTTGCGATAGCTGTGCTATTCAAGCAAGCGCAATACCCCGAGTACACAAAAGACTATATCCCTTTTACACAGCGATTAAAGATACCAGTGCTCATTATTGCCGGAACAGCGGATCATGCGGTGGGTACAAAGGGTTACAAAACGTTTGCTTTTCCGAAAAAAACAGTGCGTGTAATAGAAGGAGGCCACCTGCTCTATTATGAAAACAGTGCTGCTTTTAAGGCTGAAATTTGCAATTTTGCGCAACAGCATTAGGAAGGCTCACGAATATTCTAGTCAATCGACGATAACAGCGATCGGAGCCGACATATTATGCAGGGAAGGACTCCGTTCTTGTATTTTTAGGAAATATGGGCGGGACAATTGTCCTGCCCGGAACGGGATTTTTTCCCAATTTTGTAGCATTCCTATAAAAATAGAGAACATGAAAGTTTTGGTAACTGGCAGCGCCGGCCATCTTGGGGAGGCGCTGGTACGCACATTAAGACAACATTCCACTGAAGTGATAGGATTGGATATACAGCCCTCTGCATTTACTACTAATGTAGGCTCCATTACGGACCGCTCCTTCGTCAGTGATTGTATGAAAGGGGTAACCACCGTTTTCCATGCGGCCACTCTGCATAAGCCCCATGTGGCCACGCATACTATGCAGCAATTCGTAGATACCAATATTACTGGCACGCTTAACCTCTTGCAGGAAGCAGTGGTTGCTGGCGTGCAGCGTTTTGTTTTTACCAGCACGACCAGTGTTTTTGGGGATGCATTAGTGCCGCCTGCAGGAGCTCCTGCAGCCTGGATTACGGAGGAAGTAAGGCCGCAGCCAAAGAATATTTACGGGGTAACCAAGGCTGCGGCGGAAGATCTTTGCCAGTTATTCAACAGAAACCATGGTTTGTCATGCATTGTGCTGCGTACCTCCCGTTTCTTTCCAGAGGAGGATGATAATAAAGGCATGCGGGAAACTTTTACGGACGAGAACCTGAAGGCGAATGAGTACCTGTTTCGCAGGGTGGAGTTGGAAGATGCTGTGAGCGCACATTTGCTGGCAGCAGAGAAGGCTCCGACTATCGGATGGGGAGTTTACATTGTCAGCGCTACCTCGCCATTTAGTACTGCAGATCTGGAGGAACTACGCCGTGATGCACCCGCTGCCGTGCAGCGTATCGCACCGGCTTATGCAGGAGTATACCGTCTTCGCGGATGGAAGATGCATGACAGCATTGATAGGGTATATGTAAATGAGAAGGCAAGAAAAGAACTGGGTTGGGAGCCAAAATATGACTTCAATTATGTGGTAGCCCAGTTAGATGCGGGAGAAATTCTACGCAGCCCGCTTGCTGAATTAACCGGATCGAAAGGGTACCATACAGAGAACTTTACGGATGGCCCGTATCCCATCAGCTAGTCAATAGCAACAAACAAGTTTATCAATAACAAAAAAACTTACCCATAAATGAGTAAGCTTTTTTCTGTCGGGGTGATTGGACCGAGTTCGAACCTTTTAGTCGAGGATTTGGTCATAATTGATAATTTTTGTACGCATTTAGGCATAATCGAGCATAGTTGTACACAAATCAACACAGATCAGACTTGATAGCTTTCACTTTGTTTTCTACACAATCAAGGCGAAATTTTCCCAATTATGTAAATGTGGGGGCATTAAATAAAAACAACATAGAAGAACCGAGTAAGCATAAATTTGAAAATACTAAGTATTAATTTTAGGATCATGCCAGTATTCAGGATTAATATAGTATTTGCAAATCGGGAATGCTTCAGGGAGCATCACCTATTAGACGGCGCAGAATTAAATTCAATGCCCTTATTCCTGATTATGTGCTTTTAACCCCCAAACGTTATTTCAAATGGGCCCAGGATCGATATACCAGTTTATAGTTCAGCAACGCGTCTTCGTCCGTCAGAAATCTAAATGATATTTCGTCGATCCMAAAATCGGAACTGAAAGTCTTGAAATAAATTATTTGCGCGCTTTTATCTTCTGGAGTATAATAGAATATATTATAATTTGTTACGCCACCAAGTTTGCTAAATCCTCCTGTAGTTGTCATTGGAATTCCATAAATTGATGACAAAAACTCTTCAATAAGTTCGTTTGTCTTACTCAAATCCGGGTGAATAACAATTCTGTTTATCTTCTTTTTAGGATTTTGAGATAAATATATTGACTGAGCGCTAATTACTTTATTTACCTTATTTGAGAGTGATGATACATCGCCGTTGTATTTAAACCAAGATTCAGGATTAGGATCTGGAATGAACATTTCCCGATCCTGCGGACCGAAAGGAGAGATAGGCGAAACTGACTCAATAGATTCCCCCAGTTTTATGGCACTAATGCCAAGGTTGTTGAATATTAGCATCCGCAAATTGAATTAATAATATTCGGGAGTTACGAAAATTGTCATTTCAATGCCCTAATAAAAAGATTAGTAAACCCCACTTTCATGCAGTATATGAAAAGTCATGTTCAATTCCAAGTATAACCCGGAATAGAACATGACTACTGATGTAATTAATTTATGATCATGCTTTAGCAATCCCTTCCGTAAATTTTAATGCACGATATTGTGTTTTGTCCTTAAGGGAAAACGAAGCCTGAGAAGTTGAAACGGTGCCAACTGGACATGGAATTGCACTGAGATCCTTAGTTGTAAGCTTTTTAGCGGCAGGTAACGTAATGTTTGCGGGGGGGGCCATCACCACCGCCACCAATAGGGATTGGGTTATTAGAAACAACGAGACCACCAGGAGCAGGCAGAGTCGGATTTGGAGGGAAGGGAATATTGGTGCCAGGAGTATTGGGAGTATAAAATTGTATACTTATTTATATATAAACTAATAAACAAATAGAATACCTGATTTTCACGGAATTATTCACTTCTGCCTATTTTTGAAATGGCGGTAAGTTTAGTTCGACACAATCCGACAATTAAAAATGTTAAAAAAACTTTTGAAAATTTTTAAATCAAAGACACCTATTCAGACAATGTATCCTGAGTTGGAAAAAGTTGGTGGACTTCAAAACGCAATAAATATTGAATTTCAAAAAATCAATTCAATTTTGAGAGTTTCACAGGACATTGAATTAGACAAAATTCCATTGACCTATGCAAGAATTGAAAATGGACAAAAATTTTCACAAGTATATATCGGAACAGAAGAAAAATTATACTTACCTGACTTTTGGAAGGAAGGGGTCTGTCTTGCACACGGACAAACTAAAAATATTTCAACCCTTGCTCAGGTATTAGATTTTTGGCTTTGCAACGACATTACTACAAAAGAATTGGCTAACAACTTCTTTTTTGTAGTGCCAAACGACAAAGCATTTGCATTTGACAACAATAAAGAAACTGAATATACCTGGAATTTATTTTTGCAAGACCAATCCAAGGCAGAGCTACGAGATTTTGTCAAACTTGCAATTCAGGACAATACACTAAATAAACTATTTCCATTCACAAGTTTGTACACTTTGTGTTTTAGTAGATGTACAGGTTATCCTTATGACACAGACAACTTACCCAATGTAACACCCAAACAATTTGAAAATTTTGCCCAAACCAAAGGAGGAAAAAGTATTACAGCGCAAGCCAGAAACAAAGTGGAAGCTCATTTTGTAGTGACAAAAAACAAAAGCGAATATCTTGGAGAAGGAAATGCAGAAGAAGCACTTAAAATTGTAAAAGTAAATTTACCAGACAATATACAGCCAGCAAGAAAAGGGACAACAGATAAATAGAAAACTACTACTAACATCGTCGTTTAGTAATAACCCTCTTCCATAAAGCACATGTTTTAGATAGCTGGAGTTCGAACTTTTTGATGGAAGATTTGGTCGCGATTGATACTTTTTGTATACAAGTAGGTATATTGTATTAGCGCAATACCTGCACAGAAAAAGCGCAATAGATTATTGTTGAATTGAAATATCTTAGAGAAAAGGAATAAATTCACATAATACAGTAATGCTACTGTTAGCTGTGATTTTACAGACAACAACAAATGAACAACAAACGGAAAATGGCGAATATTGACTTACCACATTTTGGACAAATTGATTTGACGGAACTAAAGGAATATTATTCTACTAAGACTGAATGGAATGGAACTATGCTTTGCCTTGACTTGAATTTTGAAAACAAGAGCATAAGCGAAGAACAAGCAATAAATATTAAAGTATTTCTTGACAACATTCCTACCTTTGAAATTCAGAACAAATCATCAATTGACAAAGATTTCAATGATGGCGGAGAAGCGGCTGACTATATAAACTTTTACTTAGACGAACTTGACGAGGAAGAACTGGAAAGTATTATTGGCCACGATGACAAAGACAAGCCAAAGGAACAACAACTTCTAAGTAAGTTAAAATTGATTAGGATTGGACTTTATCCTGACGGAAAATATGGCGCTGACTATTATGGAGTTTTTGACTATTCAATAGATATTGATGGAGAACCGTGTAATCAGCTTTTAGTCGTTAACACAAAGGAAAATGGTGACTTATACGATATAAGCTGGGAAAGTTGACAACAGAAACAAAGACCAACAACGGTATTTACTTTAAATCTACTAATTATTTGATAGCCCAATTATTATTTAAGAAAGAATTAAAATTGTGAAAATAGCTCAAATGTAAAAAGCCTTCAAATCCAATGAATTGAAGGCTTTTTTGTTCTTAGTCGGGATGACTGGACAGATTTCGAACTTATTTATAGTGGATGTAGTCCAATTCAAGTCATTCTCAGGACAACAGCGGAGATTCGCGGACACACTTTTCACATGCCATTCAAAAAAGACTAGGTGAAAAAAACATCAATTCTAAATTTCATTAATCACACTGTTTGACTACCTCCGCCTCAAATTAAGTTAGAAACCAGCAAAACTTGCGTGAGATGACGCAAGTTTTGCTGGTTTCTAGTATAGGCCATAGATCAGGCTTAATCTCAAAAACCTGCTATATAAGTATTCCGCAGGAATTTAAAAAAATTTGGATACGCGGCATTCGGAAGAAATCGTATGCCAAATGATTGGAAATAACTGTTCGCATCACTTGTTCCCCACAGCTCAACAGATGAAAGATTAGCTGTGTTGGAGTTGGTGCCCAAAATCTGGATATTATTGCTGGTAGCATCAAAATAGAAATAGTCGGCGGTAGACGTAATCAATTGAAAGGTAGCCGTAGTGGTGTCTGCGTAATTCTGATATGTGCCCAGTATCCTGATCTTACTTACCTTGGGGCATCTGTAGGCTATTGTACCACCTGTTTTCCTCACGGAAATCCCCTGCGTACCGAAAGTCTGCCGTCTTGCGTCAAGCCCAGCTCCTGCGTTAATAATGGAATAGTAACGGATGTCATCATTTACACCCTCCAGTGTTCCGTCTTTATCTCTTGGTAGTTGGTTATGGATCAGTTCTGCAGGCTTCATGGTGGAATAGATAAACGTAGCGCTATTGCCCCGCTGCCCTCTGATAGCATCGCTATTAATTTCGTGTGCAAAGTTCAATAGTGTGGTGTTGGTATTCACACTTACAGTAATATCTCCTCCAATGTCCCAGATAAACGCAGCAACGTTATTATGCTCCGGGAAATAGGAGTAAAATTTCCGTTGCCAGGCCAGTAAATCTTTTTCATTAGGTGGAATACCATACTTTCCGCCGCCACCAATGAAAGTGGTCGCAATTGGGATGATGGTTTTGTCTCCATACAGTTCTTTGTAAAGCGCTGTTTGAGTACCCATCTTGTTGTAGTTAAATGTATTCATGACTCCATTACCATTGTAATTAGTGAAGGCGTCGGAAATCATATAATAAACTGAAAGTAAGTAAACATCAAATTTCAGACTGACCAATGGGTTTAGTTGATTTTCTACAGTCATTGATGTATAGAGCTGTTTATTGGTATGCGCCCGGCAATCTGCAATCTTAGATTCCTGCACAGTTATTGAAATAGGTGGATTCTTGCCATCCGGTTCGTCGAAAAGATAATAGCCAATTACCGCTGGATGACTGTCTATTTCGTCAATAACGGCTGTCGCGCCCGTGCCATTGTAAGGGTCCAAATTAATGATTACGCTAAGCCCGGCAGAACGTGCGAGATCGCAAAGTTCCTTTCTCGTCATGTTGGCAGCAGGTGCAAAATACCTGTAGTGTAAAATGCAGTTAAATCCGGCCTTTCGGATGTTCGTAAATTCCGAATAGGACGCAACGCCCTGTGCAAAGCAAATGCGCAGAGATCCATTACTGTCGCCAGCATCTGTTGTTACCACCCGTAGCCACCTGCCAGCACCAATGCTCGGTTGGATAACGTTGTAGTCGTCACTTGTTTGCGTACTCAGGCCATCCCAATAGAAGTCCCCGCCACCACCATCACCTTCGACAGTACTTCCCAGTACATTAACGAATTGATACTGTGTTGATCCAACGAGCGTCTTTAAATCGTTTTTGATTGTGTTAATTGTCATTTCTTGAGGTTTAACATACATGCAGTATTGCTCTTACAAGATATCACTCCTTTACGCATAGGATGAGCGTACTGACCTACTCCTTTCCCAGTAGGCTTTTTTCTTAAGTCGGGATGACTGGACCGAGTTCGAACCTTTTAATGGAAGATTTGGCCATAATTGATACGTTCTGTACTCAATTGGGCATAGAAGAACCTGTTAGGGCAAATGACTATGAGTTATAAAGTGCTGTTCATTTTTCAGTCCATTCACTAATAAATCTCTATAAGCGAATTAAACTAAGAAACCATAGATGTCGTATATTCATCTCTTATAGATTATTTTTTAAATCCGAGTTTATGAATGAAGGTAAACTGACAGATATAAAAAAATTACATTAGCTACTATAACTTCAGGAGATTCAGACTTAATCTAAATGGAATGAGCCCGGTAAAATACCGAGCTCAGTTCCAAAATACTTAATTTTTTATCCAGCTTTTGGGGAGCAGTCCAATCTGCTTTTTCTCTTTTTTAAAATGATTATCAGAATTTATCCCAGAAAAGCCTGGTCGTCAATTTATCACCACCAATACTGGTGGATGCTGTCTCGTAATTAAGGGTATTCAAATTTTTCTCCGCAATCGGGTAGATATAACGTTTGGGAATATCATTGTAGGTAAGGTCTACAGGAACATTGAAAACAGGATAATCATATCTCCGCCATGCCAGCCAGCCTTCTACTCCACGGTTATAAAATGCCAGGTATTGCTGCGTTCCTATTTTCTTTTTATAATCGCCGGGGGCCTGATCATAGGCAACATCAGCCCGGTTGATATAAGTGTTATATTCTGCATCGGTACATCCCCAATAAACAAGAGAGGCCTTCACACCATTGTTATAGTGCAGGATGGCTGTACCGGGTACATTAAACCCTCTTTCTTTTGCTTCCGCCAGTAAAAATTCTGTTTCACTGTTATCAAATAAAAGTGCTTCAAAATCAGCAGCGGTAGTAGCCGGGTTAAAATGTGAGTAGGAGCCATAAGTATTAGCGGAGCCATAGATCCCGCCAAGGAAACCGCCATCTTTCCGGGTAAAAAATGCTTTCCTTCTTGGATCCTGTAAAGTATTCATCATGTCAACAATGGTATTGGCAGGTACCCAATCCGTGCGTCCTCCCTGGACAACATCTGCCCATACCGGGTTATTGTTGGGAGGGGCGATCAGGTATTTTAACCGGGCGTTATCCGTAGCGGTTAGTATTAATCCACCTTTGTCTGCCGCTGCAGATTCTACTATTGTCTTAGCTTTTGTCTGATCTACATCTGCCAGCTGCAACCCCAGTCTTAGTTTAAGACTATTACCGAATTTAATCCAGGCTGATACGGATCCGTTATAAATAATATCATTATTATCAAAGCTTGCGCCACTGGCATCCAGCCCGCTGATGTCTGTATCCAGCCTTTTCAGCAAATCGGCAAAAACAACATTCTGTTTGTCGTAGGCAGGTAACATGTTGCTGCTCTTCAGCGCCTGTGTATAGGGTATGTCACCAAAGGTACTTACCAGTATTGAATAAGTATATACCTGTAACATATCAATAATCAGGAGTTGATTGTTGACTTGTACCCGATCCGGATTTATTTCTCCCGGAATCAGCCTTTTAGCTTCTTCCAGATCTTTCAGTACATCGCGGTACATGGGATCCCAGAACGTATCCGGCACCTTTCTTTCCTGCAGGCGATACTGGCTTTCCGTAGGATAGGTTGTTTGTGCCCAGTACTGTGCCATTAAACGAAATACATTGTTGAATACACTACTGTTGGTAATGGCATCTACGAGGCTCTTTTGCGCAGCCGTAACCAATGTGGCACCTGGTGCTGTAGCTGCCCCTTTGGTAGGCGTATTGAGCTCCGTTTTGGTGCAGGACAACAGCACTATTATACATAACCCCAAAAAAATGCTTGCTTTCTTCATGTTGCTAATTTTTTAGAATCTACACTTCAGGTTAAAACCAAATGTCCGGGATGTAGGATAGCTACCGCCCATAAAGCCCTGCAGGTTACCTGCTCCTAAATTGTCTTCCGGATCGGCATAGGGAAGGTTCTTATGGATGATCCACAGATTGCGGGCAATAAGCGCCACATCAATACCTTTAAACAGGTGTGTTTTCGATAACCATGTTGCTGGCAAAGAATAATTAATGGCTACTTCCCTCAGCTTTATATAGCTGGCATCATATATAAATTCAGCGTGTGGACTTGAATTGTTACCCAAGCCCCGCTGCCCTGTATAAGGTACTCTTTTGGTATTGGGTTTACTTTTACCATCTGCATCTATCACCACTCCCTGGTAAATGACGCCTCCTTCAGGTCCTGTATCACGCACCGATTTGCCCAGTTCATTTAGCCCGGTTGTATTGGGATATAAACCAGAGCCGGTACCATAAAACATGTCCAGTGAGAATAGCTGGCCGCCCTGACGCATATCCACCAGGAAGCTCAGACTAATATCTTTATATTTAAAGCTATTCGTAACCCCACCTATCCAGTCGGGATTAGGGTTGCCAATAATATTATTRCCGCCTATTTTATAATAACCATTATCTCCTACAATGCGTTGCCCGCTTACAGGATCGATTACAAAGTCAGTTCCCCTGATGACGCCATATGGTTCATTTAAAGAAGCGTTGAGGGAAATGCCGCTCTGGTAAAGCCCCCCTCCCAGCAATACATTGTCTATTCCGGCTGGCAACGACAGTACCTTATTCCGGTTACGTGCCCAGTTGAGGTTTACTGTCCAGGAAAAATCGCGGGTTTTAACCGGTGTTGCGTTTACGGTCACCTCTATTCCTTTATTTTCTACATTACCGGCATTCACTACTTTGCTGCTATAACCGGAAGCTGTTGATACCGGTGTGGCAAGGATCTGATTGATGGTATTGGTTTTATAAGCGGTGATATCGAAACCGAGACGATTACGGAAGAATGACAGTTCAAGCCCACCTTCTACACTCTTTGTCCGTTCCGGTTGCAGGTCAGGGTTATTTAGTTTGCCGGCTACTGAGAACTGTAGCGCATTGCCAAAAGGTGTAGGCTTATCATAAGTGGTAAGTACATTTAAAGGTGGGGCGTCGCTGCCTACCTCCGCATAGTTCAGTCTTAATTTACCAAGACTCAGCCAGGGTATATTTTTAAGTAGTTGTGAAAATACAAATCCACCGGAGATAGAAGGATAATAGTAAGTATTATTATGTGCCGGTAAAGTAGAAGAACGGTCCCTGCGCACGGTTGCATCCAGGAATAACATTTCTTTAAAACCCAGGTTAATGCCTGCAAAAACACCATCTACCTGCGCTTCACTTAAAAATTCTGTGGGCGCCTGTATGGGATTTTTTGAGTTGTCGAGGGTATACAAATCCGGTGCAGAGAGCCCACCATTGGTAGCAGCAAAAACAGAGCTTATTTTGGTTCTGCGAATATTGCTACCCAGCAACCCTTTGATATTAAGGTCCTTCGTAATATTTTTATTTGCATTCAACAGGAGGTCATAATTATACTCACTGAACATGCGGTTGAACCGGTTATAAGAAGAAACACCCTTACTGCCAACAGCTATTCTTTCATCCTGCATTTCGCTGTAGGAGTCTATTGAAACACGTCCCAGCACATCCAGCCAACTGGCAACTTTATAATTTAAAGCGGCATTGCCGAAATAGCGATAACGTTCATCCGTTTCAAAATTTCTATACCTCGTCCAATAGGGATTATTCTCGTATAACGGACTGGGATCAGTGATGCTTTTTCTATTCCAGGTAGTATTTTTATCCGTATTGAAATAAGCTGCTTTCAGATCCATCATATCCACATTCAATGCATAAAATTGCCGGAAGCTGCGCATAATATTATTGGGATCATATCCGGTACCGTATCTTCCTTTTCCATTGGTAAACGTATAATTGATGCTACCGGAAGCTGTCAACTGCTCAGAAATTTTATACGAAGCGCCAAAGTTCACCATATCCTTACCCAGCTTACTGTTCGGCAGTATTCCCTTTTCTGATGTTTTGGTATATCCCAGTTTAAAGTAACCGTTGTCTCCACCACCATCAATTAAAATACTGTTATTCGTAGTAACGGGATGTTCATAAAAACTATTGGGATCGTGTTTCGGCGCTACAAAGGGTTGTGGTTTACCATAAGTAGGAGACCCTTTATAAAAAGACCGCCAGTCATATACCATCAGCGATGCATTATAGGGAGCGCCATAAGAAGCATCTTCTGTCATTGGTGATATCAGGTCTTTTATACCATCACCATTTACATCTTCATAAAAAAAATATCCATCAGGAGAGCCATAAATACCACCCTGAGGATCATAATACCCTTCCCCGAATTGTTTCTGATAAACAGGTAAAGTACTTCTGTCAACAGCACCAAATGTAACACCGGTATTGATACTAATCCCTAATCCTTTACGTCCTTTTTTGGTAGTGATCATAATAACGCCATTGGCTGCACGTGATCCGTACAGCGCTGTTGCAGCAGCGCCTTTAAGAACGTTTACCGACGCTACATCGTCCTGATTAATATCAGCAGCAGCATTGCCATAATCATATCCACCGCGTCCCAGCGTTTGTGAGCCTGAATTCTTATTGGAATTATCTACCGGCACACCGTCAATTACAAACAACGCCTGGTTGTTGAAGGAAATAGACTTGCTACCCCGTAACACGATGTTGGAAGAGCCTCCCATGGTGTTATTCTGACTAATCTGCAGGCCGGCMACTTTTCCGGAGAGCGAGTTCACAATATTGCCAGTTCTGACTCTGTTCAGCTCTTCACCGCTAACCACCTGAGAAGAATAAGCCAGCTCATTTTTTTTCCTTTTCACATTCATGGCAGTCACTACAAGCTCTCCCAGATTTTTCGAATCGGGAAGTAAGACAACAGCTATATTAAGCACGCTACCGACTATAATTTCGCGCGGCTGAAATCCAACGCTATGTACCTGTAATACGGCATCATTACCTGGCACGGTAATCGAAAAACGACCATCGTTATCTGCCAATGTACCAGTAGTATTATTTTTTATTTTGATAGTAGCGAAAGAAACCGGGCTGCCATCTTCTGCTGTAACTTTTCCCGAGACCTGGTGTTGTTGGGCATACGCCAGGACGGTACTCATCATAAGTATAGCAATACAATGCATAACTTTTTTCATACGTGTCGTATTTTGTTTTGGTTTTAAAATGGTCACCTCACTTTGGGGTGATCGGGTTTAACGTTTTATTAATGACATACCATCCCGATAACAATCCGGATAGATTATTTTAGCTGTAAAAATTTAGCCACCTGGTCCTTATTTAATCTATCAATCGGCTGTCACAGGGATGCACATTTTTCCGTATCCCATTGTACGGACACACCGTACTGCTGCCTGGGTGTTGCAGACACTGTCATGTTTTTTTAAATGGCATGAAGCCAGGTTTCACAAATACTTTCTCTGTAGAATCATTAAATGGATGATCCCTTTCCAAATTGTCTGAGGTCTGGCCAATAATAAGGCCGTGTTATTTTGTGGTGGAACGACATAACCGGATTTTCTTTCCGGACAAACCTGTCATAAAATGATTTTAAAATAGTGTCATAGAATAACCGTTGACTGCAAGGTATCGGTCATCAGAAATGAAAATCACAAAAAGAGGTAAGTCGATTTTCCTTGCTACCTGCAGGATAGAGAAAAAGGTTGCTTACTTTGTTGGCCGAAATGGTTTGATATAGCACGGATAGCTTCATAACGAAGGCTACATTCTTCTCATTAGCATAATAGCTGCGTGCTAATTTGTTGTTACCAAATATACCGTGAATACTTTAACAGCTATACGTTAAAATTGATTACTACTTTGCAGATATTAACTTTAGGAAGATAACACTATTGCAGGTGATTTCGTATGTTGGTAAATGCAGGTTTGATACGATCTAATCAAGGCATCCCTTGCTACCCTGATTGTCAATACAACTGTTTATTTTCAGTATCTCTTTATATTTACGACAAACCTCCTGCGTTTGAAACAGTATTCGGATATAATGTTGTTGAAGCGCATTCAGTTGATGGATGACAACGCCGCTTTTAATGAACTATACCGCCGTCATTGGGAAAAGCGCTATATCGCAGCCTATACCCGGTTGCAAAATGAAGCAGATGCCAAAGACTGTCTGCAGGAGGTGTTTGTTTCTCTCTGGCATAAACGCAAAACGGTTGTTATCCGGGAAAGTCTGCGACCTTGCCGCTTGCAGCGGTACGCGATGTCATAAGGCCATAAAACAAAGAAGCCTACTCATCACTGAGTAGGCTTCTTTCTTAAGTCGGGATGACTGGAAACATTTCGAACCTTTTTATCCAGGATTTGGTTAAGATTTGGCAATTATATAAATATTCCGGTTTACACTGCTGACATAGGGCTGTCATCTGGGCAGAATAGCTTCGTGTTATTCTAAACAAAATGAAATACAATATGAACTTATCCTCCATCCGTATTATTACTGCTGATATTAAACGCCTCGTTCAGTTTTATGAGAACATTACTGGAATGTCTTTTACATGGTATACTGATGATTTTGCCGAACTGCGAACACCACTTGGGTCACTGGCTATAGGAAGCACACGTACTTTAGCTTTTTTTGGAGGAGATGATGTTGCCAGTCCCTCTAGCAACAGGTCGGTTATCATTGAATTCCAGGTTGATGACGTTGATAACAAATACCAACAGTTGACCAACATACTTGGTGAGGAAGTTGTACAAAAACCAACCACTATGCCCTGGGGCAATCGTTCACTGTTATTCAGGGATACCGATGGTAACCTGGTTAATTTCTTTACTCCGGTGACGCAAGAAGCAAAAAACAGATTTGAAACAAAAATGTAGATAAAACCCTACAGCGGATTGGAATAATAAGTATTGGGAGATACCTCAATAGCTGATTGCTGACGACTACCATTTATCCTACGGGAAGACGAATAGGCATAAAAAAACAATAGCCTTTGGCAGGTGCCAAAGGCTATTGAATCTATTCGCGGCGGCAGGATTCCAACCTGCGACCTTGCCGCTTCCAGCGGTACGCGATAGCCAAAACGCTACGACATAATTTCTCTAAAACAAAAAAGCTTACCCATAAATGAGTAAGCTTTTCTCTAGTCGSGGCGGCAGGATTCCAACCTGYGACCTTGCCGCTTCCAGCGGTACGCGATAGCCAAAACGCTACGACATAATTTCTTCAAAACAAAAAAGCTTACTCATAAATGAGTAAGCTTTTCTCTAGTCGGGGCGGCAGGATTCCAACCTGCGACCTTGCCGCTTCCAGCGGTACGCGATAGCCAAAACGCTACGACATAATTTCTCTAAAACAAAAAAGCTTACCCATAAATGAGTAAGCAGC
>NZ_JBFTLN010000017.1:0-179457 GCF_056396465.1 Chitinophaga sp. 05T412 | reverse complement strand
GTTTATGGCTGAGGAATGGCAACAGGATTACAATATGGAGAGACCTCATAAGTCACTCGGATATCTGTCGCCTGTAAAGTATGCCCAAAAGCAGCTCGAAGCCAAAATCTCTAATCCCTAGTGGCCTAGTTTTAAGGGAAGCTTACATAATGATGCTGAGTCAGGCTGTGCTGAATCCTGGCAAATAAAGATAATCAGTTAGATCGCTAGCTTCACACACCCTGATGGTGGAATTGATAAACACGCGGGAAAGGTGGATTATCGCAGCAGTGAGTTAATCATAGCTATATATAGCTAGTTTACATTTATAATGAAAGGCCTAAATTAGAGTGGACAGTATAATTAATGTAGCATCGCAACCCTCAAAATCACTGTAGACATTATTTCCTTCTTATCTATTAACTCCTAAAAAGCACATCATGAAATATATAGTCATGTTTATTGCTGTAATTTTATCAGTAGTTACGTTTTCAACTACTAACGCTCAACAGAAATATTACAATCTGTACATCGATAAGCTTATTATGCATCAGACACCGCAAAGTGGAACCTGGTTATTCTGCTTCCAGGCAAAATCTGATTCAGAATCAGAAGGCGTTTTTCATATTCCAGATAGAACCTATGAAAATGATGGCATCACCATTGACATGAAACTTAAGCTCTCAGATATTCTCCGCGGGGAGAAAATATCATTTAAATGCAGGTTGGATGACGATGAAGCCGACGTCTGTGCAGAATCAGCAGAAGACAAAAGTAATGGAGATTTCCTGGCTAAAACGGAAGGATCAAAGCAATTTTCTTTTGACAACTGGTCATATACAATTTATTGGCATTTGGAAAAATCCGAATAGGGCTTGAAACAATTCAGTGTACTAAAAATCTAAATCGATATTGAGAACCCTTGCATATCTACTAAACCATTATACTGTCCACTCACTGGAATGACTACACGAAAAAAATATCAAGCAGGGATACTAAAAGGTCCAGTAACATAAATTATTCTTCATGGGTAGTCTTTCTGAAAAATTAAATATAATTATTAGCCGGGGCCACAAGAAGTGATATCTCTTTACTTCTCAAAATCACTTCTGTTATATATCTTCTGTCCTTACTTTAATTCATTAATTCCAGATCAATAATTGTAATATTTAGGACAAAAAATGTCCTAAACTGAAATATGAGGACATTTTTTTGTCCTAAAAACGATTATTTTGTCAAAAAATCGCTTTTTCACCCAATTTTTGTCCTAAATTTGGAAAAATGACATGGTGTTATGGCCTCTGTTTCCACATTAAAGAATGCTGCCCTTTTCAAGGCGATTGAAGAATTTCCGGATGGAGCTTCTTTTAATGAGATTATTTCCACAAGTGGCCTAAAGTTAACACCCCGCACATTTCGCCGGAGATTAGATGAACTTAAAAAAAACGGGCAGATAATAACGTCGGGGGTTGCACGTAACCTCCGCTACCATGTAGTTGATAAAAATTCAAGGGCCAATAAGTCCCAGTCTACTACGATCATTTTATCGGAAGCTGCTCAAGAGCTATTAACAATCGTACAAAGCCCTATTCAACAACGCCAGCCAGTTGGATACAACCGCAGTTTTCTGGAAAAATATCAACCAAATATCAGCAGTTATCTATCTTCATCAGAATTACAAAAATTGGAATCATTAGGTAATACAGCCAGATTAAATGAACCCGCAGGTACTTATGCTAAAGAAATTCTTAACCGATTATTAATCGATTTATCATGGAACTCCAGTCGCCTGGAAGGTAATACTTACTCCCTCCTGGATACGGAGCGGCTGATTTCTTCTGGGCAGGTTGCAGATAACAAGTCGGCAAAGGAATCACAAATGATCCTGAACCACAAGGATGCTATTGAATTTATTGTACAACTGGCAGATGAAATCGGATTTAACAGGTATACGCTGCTAAATCTTCATTCACTTCTATCTAATAACCTTCTTCCAAATGCGGCTGCCTCAGGAAGATTAAGACATATTCMCGTAGGCATTCAAAACAGTGTCTATACACCATTGGCTGTCCCTCAGCTCATTGAAGAGATGTTCGATCTAATGCTTCATAAGGCATCTCAAATTGAGAATCCTTTTGAACAAGCATTTTTTATCATGGTACACATACCCTACTTACAACCCTTTGATGATGTGAATAAAAGGGTATCCAGATTAGCCTCTAATATTTCTTTGAATAAACATAACCTTGCACCTCTATCTTTCATTGATGTACCGAATGAGTTATATACAAAGGGCTTGATGGGTGTTTATGAATTAAATAGGATTGAATTACTAAAGGATGTTTTCATTTGGGCTTATGAACGCTCAGCGGCTCAATACTCCGTACTCAGACAATCATTAGGTGAACCTGATCCGTTCCGGCTTAAATACCGCGACCAAATCCGGGCCATCATTAGAAAAATAATATCTGAGGCAATGCCAAGACAACAAGTAGCCCCCTTTCTACAGGACCAGGCAGAAGAACTACCAAAGGTAGATAGAGGTAGGTTAATCGAAGTCGTAGAAACAGAATTATTATCGTTACATGAAGGGAATTTCGCCAGGTACCTGGTTCGTCCCTCTGAATTCAAGAGATGGCAGGATGAATGGAAACGTTAAATACCAGCGGCACGAACACGCTCAGGGTACAAATAGATTAATTACTATCCTAAAATAGGTATAAGTGTTATAGGTTTATCATTGCCGGTATCGTCGGCTCCATTTTTAATCATATAATTAGTCGTAAGCTCAGGAGTAATGGGTGAAAGAAGCATCAGCATGAAGATGGACATATAAAAATTAAATTGTCACTATAGCCCTAAATTTCCGATTATGAAAAGATTGATTGGTGTTGTTTTCATCTGTTTATATTCCATTCTAACTACCAGCGCTCAACAAAGCAACAAAAGCGGAGAAAAAGATGTAGAGCAGCTATATAAAGTTTTAAGTAAAAACCTTAGGTACCCGCAAAGACTTTATGACAACAAATCAACGTCATTGTTTTCTGTTAAGTATCTCATTTCTCCAGAAAACAAAGTAGAATCTATTATTCCTTCAAAATATACACCGGAGGAGATGAAGGATAAACTCAAGGATAAAACGCTATACGATGGCATTAACTGGAAATCAATTTTCAATAGGGAAATCAGGCAAGGAGACTATATCATACTTCCCATTTCCTTGTACAGAGAAAATGATAACTCAACAACTATTATTGAATACACCATAGATGATCTTTTCAATTTTTCCGAAAATAGAACACCTGTTATGGATGGCCTCCTGCTACAACCTTTTATTATGAAGGTTGGCGAAACAAAACATTAAAATTGGAAACCTTAAAGCCTAGATAACCCGCACAATTAGCTTTTTTGCAGATATTGTTTGAGAACGGCATTGAACATTTAACCCTTTAGTCGCCTGATGCCATTCTCCCAAAACGTTTTTACCAGATATCGCAATCTCTCCTTTTGAAATCATGTTTGATTTTTATAATTTTATATAATGAAAACGACAGAAAGTGTTGAAGATTTTTACAAAAGACTACCCAAAGAGGTTGCCACACAGCAATCCACCAATAATGCGGGCATAGGGCATTTTAATGTCTTCTGCCGGGACGCTTGTTCCGTTGTTTCGCCTTATAGCCGCAGGGATTTTTACAAGGCATCTCTGATCATAGGAAGGGGCAAGCTCTATTATGCCGACAAGTGGGTACAGATAGACCGCCCTGCCATGCTTTTTTCAAATCCGGTAGTCCCCTATTCCTGGGAACCGGAGTCTGAGCAGCAATCGGGATGGTACTGTCTATTTACGGAAGGCTTCATCCAGCACACGGAACGCGTAGAAAGTCTACGGGATTCCCCGCTCTTTAAAATAGGGAGCAATCCCATTTTCTTTCCCGACGAAGCACAGCTGCAGGAGATTTCTGCCATCTTTCAAAAGATGATGGCGGAAATGGCTTCCAGCTATGCTCAGAAATATGATGTGCTGCGCAGTTATTTGCACCTGCTGATCCATGAGGCGATGAAATCCAATCCAGCCGACAATTTTGGCGCATATGCCAATGCCTCGGCGCGGGTTTCGGCGCTATTCCTGGAGCTACTGGAGCGGCAATTCCCAATAGATTCACCATTTGCAAGTCTGTCACTGAAAACGCCCGCTGATTACGCTCATGCGCTGTCGGTGCATGTTAATCATCTGAACCGCGCTGTAAAGGAAACCACAGGGAAAACGACCTCCGAACAGATTGCTGCCCGGATAGCTAAAGAAGCGGGGGCACTTCTGCAACATACCGACTGGAATATTTCAGACATCGCATATGGTCTGGGATTCGAGTACCCGTCGTATTTTACCAATTTCTTCAAAAAGCACACGGGCATGTCGCCCAACCAACTTCGCAATATAGCTGTTTGAATAGTGTAAGTATTCGTTTGATTGTTATAAACAAACGATGTCTCCCATTTCTACTTTTGCATAGAACAAAATTTAATGATCATGCAATACAGAAATCTGGGAAAAACAAATGAACGACTGTCAGCTATTGGCCTTGGCTGCATGGGTATGAGCTTTGCTTACGGCCCGGCAGATGATAAAGAAAACATAGCCACACTTGAAAAGGCATTAAATCTGGGCATCAACTTTTGGGATACAGCTGATATGTACGGCAATGGAGCCAATGAGGAGCTGATTTCAAAAGTATTGGTCCCTAACCGGGAAAAAATATTCATCGCCACAAAGTTTGGCTTCCGGTTTAAAAATGGTGTTGCAGGGCATAGCGGAACACCCAATACATTTGTCGATGGTTCCCCTGCCTGGATTAAAACTGCCGTGGAACAAAGCCTGAGACGCCTGAAAATTGACACCATTGATTTGTACTATGCCCACCGGATTGATCCGAATGTACCAATTGAAGAAACAGTAGGCGCTATGGCTGATCTGGTCAAAGAAGGCAAGGTCCGTTATATCGGCTTGAGCGAAGCTTCGCCTGCTTCCATCATAAAAGCAAATGCCGTACACCCGATTACAGCGCTGCAAACCGAATATTCATTGCTGGCCCGTGATGTAGAGGGCGAAATTCTGAAAACTACCAGGGAGTTACAAATCAGCCTGGTTCCTTATGCTCCCCTGGCAAGAGGACTATTCTCCAATGTACTCGATCTCAATAGTCTCGCTGAAGATGATTTCAGGCGGACATTGCCGCGCTCTCAAGGCGAGCATGCAGCAAATAATGCGCGGCTGGTTGCTGATTTCGCGCTATTGGCAAAAGACAAAAACTGTACTCCCGCCCAGCTGGCGTTAGCCTGGGTACTTGCGCAGGGTAATGATATCATCCCCATTCCCGGAACCAAAAGGAGAARATATCTCGAAGAAAATGCCGGTGCAGTTGAGGTTCAATTGACCGATCAGGAACTGGCATTGATTGATGCAATAGCTGCGAAATATCCTAACATAGGGGCCCGTTAYAGCGAAGGCGCCATGGCAATGGTTAATCACTGATCACCTGCTTTTCAAATTGCCGTTCCTACATGCTGAAAACAAGGGGCTGCTCACCAGAGAATTAATACACGAATTAATGACAAAAAGATATATCACAAGGTTACTGCTGGTGATTATACTCTTGCTAACGCTGGGTTTCCGCCCAAAATTGATGGCACAGGATCAACCAGCGCGATTTCTGACTGGTGTAGAAAGACCAGAGGACCTGCTCCAATTACCAGGGTCTCATTGGATCATTGTCAGCTGCTACAGTCCATCTACGACTACATCCGGGAAGCTGATGGCGATTGATTTGCATAAACAGCACGCAGCGCCACTGGAAGTTTTTCCAGGACCAGTAACCTTAAAAAACGGGAAGCCATCGGAGAATAATCCTATTAACAACCTATTCAGGCCGCATGGAATTAATTGTCTGCAAACCGGGATAAACCGGTACCGGCTATTTGTTATAAACCATGGAAGCAAAGAGACCATTGAGGTTTTTGATGTTGATTTACGTTCCGGAAACCTGCAGATTACCTGGAGCAAAAGTCTCGGGCTTCCAACAACTGTATGGGCCAATGGAATTGTGATATCTCCGGACGAAACGGTTTTCGTGACCAGTATGTACGACCCTGCAGATAAAAAGTTCATTGACGAATTCGAAGAGGGCAAGCCTACAGGGCAGGTTTGGAAATGGACGGCTAACCACGGATGGCAAACGCTCAATGATAAATTGCTATCAGGGGCCAATGGCATTGAAATATCCAGGGATGGGCAAATGCTTTATGTTTCGGAATGGGCAAAGCGTCGATTATGGAAGTTTTCACTGAATAAAGCTGTCGTTGATTCCTATATCCAGTTGGATTTTCTCACCGACAATTTACGCTGGACGGAAAAAGGGAATCTGCTCATAACCGGTCAAAAAACAAGTCCAGCTATTCTTTTCAAGGCGCATTCGCTCCAACAGGAAGAAGGTGGTAATCAATTTTCAGTAGCGGAAATTAATCCAGTAACATTTACTGCTGATTCCCTGATTGATGGAGGCAGCAGGGACTTTGGATGGGGCACAGTAGCCATCGCCGTTGGAAACGAAATTTGGGTAGGGAGCTCTCTTACCAACAAAATAGCCTGTTACAAAAGTTCTAGAATGAAAGCAGCAAGATGAAACCATTTTATGAATAAGCTCCCGCTACAACAGCGGGGGCTTATTCATCACTAAATCACTTTTTACTTCTCTTCCACCCAATCAAAAACCGTCATCACTGCGGCGTGATCCGAAGGAAACATTACCGGGTGATAATCTATTACCCGCGACTCAATAGGATGCAGCTTTGCTCCCTGGTAGTAAATAAAATCGATCCGGTCTCTCAGGCCATACCGCGTGGAAGCCGTGGCCGCACGCGGAGTCCAGGTGAAACCAGGATCTAACAGTGAATTAATATGCAGCTTACGGTAGCTATCCGTAAACCCTGCATTTAGTACTGCCTTACTCTCCGGCCATTCCACCGCAAGACCATAATGAATAGCGCTGGTAGCAGGTATCCAATCAAGATGTGAACCCATGTTGAAATCGCCTGCCAACAGTACCGGAATACGGTGTGCATTTTTAATAAACGGTTGTATATTTTCAAGGATACTGGTTATTTCAGCTTGTCGTGTTTTGGTTTCATCCGCTATCAGCTCCGCAGGTAGCTTGTGTTTATTCACAATGCTATCTCCATAATCCGGGAGATAATGCAGCCAGGTATTAAAGTAAACAAGCTCTCTTCCCGGAGCCAGCTTCAATGTAGCGCCACCACTATTGAATGGCTTATCCGAAATAAAAGTTGTTGTAAATGGATATTTACTGAGGATAGAAAGATTGGAGCTAATCAGGTAAAGATAATAACCGAGTGAATMGGCAATTACTTCACCTGAGCCATACGTTTCCACCAGGCCAATCACATCCGCATTGGTGGATTTAATCGTTTCTATCAGTCGTTGCAAGCCTACGTACTGGCCGTAACGATGGCCCCCGTGCCATATATTCCAGGAGAGTACTTTCAGCTGCCTGGGCGCCAATGTTTCACCAGCAGGCGTTCCCGGGAACCAGGTAGTGTATAACTGGTGTATGGCTTCCGGCATGACCGTCTGATTCCAGATTTTCACCTCATCAATAAAGCCATTAAAGGCATTCCATTGTGCATTGGAACCATATTCCCATTTTTCATCTGAGCCGCCGATTACCGTAGCATTTTCACTTTCAAAGCTTCCTGCACCGGGCGTGTTGTAAATGGCTACGTTACGGCCATCAAAATACATCCATACTTCCTGTTTATCGCGCCTTACTGTAAAAGCGATCTGATGCCAGGCGCCATCATTGATCCTTTGCCGCGGAGCGGTAGGCTTGTAATCGTATCGGTTTTTGCCATCATTTAACAGTAGCGCCCAGGCACCATTTTCCTGTGAATAGATCTGCCACCCTGAGGTGGCAGGATCATCTGCTTTCTTATTTCCCATTATGGGAGTTCCCATGAGTGCGCCGGGCAACGTTTTCACCCATACCTGTACCGTAAAAGGTGCGTTGCCATTAAATGACGGCAGTGCCGTTTTATCTGGTTTTACCGGCCGCCTCAAAATGGCGTTAGCAGAAAGATCCAGGGCATAACCGTTCAATCCTTTTGCAAACTGTGGCTGCTGCAGGTCAACAGTATATACTGCTTCCGAATCTGCCAGAACAGGATATTTAAAATTATTGTTGTCAAAATCGAGGGTATATACAGGTTGTTGTGCAACAAGGGTTGTAGCATATACCATACATGACCACATCAAAAATATTTTCTTCATCATCATTATTTTCCTAAAACACTGGTCACCGCTTCTCCTACCGGATGTGTGCTGGTGAAGTTAAAACCGAGAAAAGCAGCAAGCGTTTTCGCAAACTGGTCCTGGTAAAGTTGTTGTGCTGTTTTTATTTCTCCCGATGGAGCTGTATCTGGTCCCAGTACCATCAGCCAGGTATCGTTGGCATGAGGAATAGAAGCGCCGTGGCTGGTCCACTGATGGTCATCACCGCGGCCGTGATCTGGTACAATGATAAAGGTTGTTTTATTGTGGTAAAATTTATCTTCCTGTAATCCTTTCCAGAGGTTGGCAATCATGGCATCAATATTATGGATGGCTTCGAGGTAAGCATCATATTTTCCTTCGTGTGCGTACTCGTCGGTATCTGCCAGATCAAGATACACCACCCGTGGATGATGTGCGAAAATATACGACCGTGCGATGGCGTATGTGTTTGCATCCAACCGTTCGCCATCTCCCCAGATCTTTGGTGCATAATGTTGTGTTTCACTGGCGAGCTTTTCCGCTTCAGAAAGATGTTCATCCGTAAGATTATCAAAGGGAATATTCACCAGCATACCACTACGATTGCGATTCACAATTTTCGCTACTGCATCCCATGAGGCAAACGTCACTACCTTGCCTTTAAACCCCTGTTGTTTGTTGAGGAATTCGAGTACCGTTTCATTAGGATTATCCGGATGACCATTTGACGTAATAGCCGGATCGGCATATCCGGAAAGGGTTTCAGCACGACCGGGATAAGAGATCCAGGCTTTATTACGTACATTCACGTTGTTACCCAGATCACGGTTACCGTAAATTTGTCCATGTTGTGCGATATAATTCCAGGTAAAAGGCATGAGCAGTTTTCTTCTCTCCTCCGGATCTTCTGTCCAATATTTCTTCAAATTACGGGCAGTATCTTCATTATATTTCTTATTGACCAACAATGCATGTTCTGCTCCTCTGAACAGTTCTTTCCAGCGATAGCCGTCGATGGAGATATAGATAATATTTTGCGTGGCATGTTGCTGTTGCGCCCTTGATGACAGGCCCACTGTTAATCCTGCCAGGCATAGTAATAATTTAATTTTCATTGTTCTGTAGCATTAATTTTATTGTATTAAGATGAGATAGCAGCGGATGCGGCAGCTGTTTGATGCTGTTGGTTTGCTTTACGATAAAAAAACAGCGCGGTGAGCACCAATACTCCGATAGCAACGGTTGTTTGCAGATAGGAAAAATTTACCAACATGGTTGTCCAGCTATGATTATGATCCAGGCATTCCTTATACAGCAGCAGTCCTACGCTACCCATATAGCCAATGGAATCACAAGTATATACAAAAAAACCTGCATTAGCTTTTATCCGGAAAACGGCAATGAGTCGTTCAAAAATCGCGATCTGAATGGGAATATATGCCAGAAACAATCCCATACCCAGCAGCAGCATCCACCAAAATGGTGTTAGCCAATGCAGTTGAAATAAGAGTGTGGAGCATCCACTTAATACAAGGCCGGCAAAGATTAATCCGAAGGTACACCAAAAGGCAGTGATACTTTTTTTGATGGCCGACAAGCAACCAATGGCAACAAGGACGATAGCGCCGGAGATACTTTCTGTTTTTGCAAATACATCCGGGCGCCAGCCTTTATCCAGTTCGCTCCATACCTCCACGGAAAAATTGTCCCTGAAATCCCGCAACATGGTTAGCAGCGCGTAGACGATAATGATCCCTATAAGTCCCCATCTATACTGACGCCATATCTTTTTCTTATCTTCTTTATTCATTGGTAATCGTTTAGATCTGGCCTGAATATCCTTTTCTGTTGGCGCAGGAATTACAGACAGCATCCATACAAAGAGAAGAAAAAAAGGAAGGAAGACCAATCCTACTATGGCCGGCATCCAGAATTCAGTTAGAAATGGGAAGATACTATGTACCTGGAGATAAATCGTTTTCAAAAACCCGGAAGAGATGATCAGGCTGGTGCTCAGTCCCATGCTCAGCACTTCTGTAAACCGTCGTCCTTCCAGATAACTAAAAATAACGCCCCATACCATACCCAGTGGAAGACCATTCAGGAAAAGGCAAAAGAAATTATATGGCGCCGGTACCATCCCGAATAACACCAGCGATATTTCTGCAAAAAGAATAAGACTGATAATCAGCTTTTGCCTGTTAGCAGGCTTTAGTTCCGCAATCACCTTGATACCAATGAACTTTGATACCATATACCCCAGTACCTGTGAAATAATCAGCACCACCTTATAATCCAGGAAGCCAATACTATAACCGGTATAAGTACCGGTATTAAATGGTTTCCGGAAAGCATACATGCAAAAGTAGGTACCGAAAGCTGCCACCATGCACCAGCATACGAAGAGTAAATCAGAATTTTTAAGTAGTCGTTGTAACGGGTTCATATTGCCGGTTTAGTTGTTGAAAAGATATACTTCTGCCGGCGGATCAACCGCTTTTCTTTAAAGATCTTGCCATGGCACATTTATCAAGCCACTCCCTGCTGAAAGGATCTATTTTCCCAAACCGGCCGATGTCAAAGCTGTTGAAATCGTATGGATTTGGATGACCGGCAGCCATTTCAGCAAAGGCATATCCCACACCACCTGAAACAGCGATCCCCGCCCCCACGCAACCAGTGGCCATTAGCAGATTTTCCTTACCAGGTACCTTCCCCATAGAGAGATTATTATCTGGTGTATAACCTGAAAATCCTGCCATATAATATTTGAGACCGGTTTCATAAACACCAGGGAAGAAGCGGGCCAGTCTTTCTATCACTTCCGACAAATCCTGCATTCCCTTATCCGGACTGAATACGAAGTTGCTGATATCCGCAGGTATCTCTTCCGGTGAAACACTGAATGACTTTTTCTCTCTGATACCAAACAGGAGGCTGCCTCCTTCGGGCCGGGTATAGGCCTGTGCATCCGGTAACAATACGATGGGAGCTTCGGAAGGAAATATAGCCGCTCTTTCCGTGATCCAATACTGACTTCTTACCGGCGCCATTGGCAAGCCTACACCTGCCTGTGCCGCAAACAGCGGCGCCCATGCGCCTGCCGCGATAATCACTTTATCCGCGCGTATCTCACCGTCTTTTGTGCGGACACCAGTGGTTACATTGCCGTCCATCAGCACCGTAGTTACTTCAACTCCCAGCCGGATATCGGCGCCTTGCATTTTTGCACAGCGGGCATAAAAGGTGCCCAACAAATAAGGATCACAATAAGCTTCCTGTGGAATATACCCGATACGTAATACCTCGTCTGTTTTCAGCCATGGTGCCCGTTGCCGGGCTTCCTCCGGTGTAATGTAAACACATGGCTCATTAAATTCCCCGGCAATTGACATTAATTCTTCCAGATCTTTCACACTGCYTTCAGAAGCCGCCACATGCATCACGCCTACTGTTTTCATATCCAGGCTTTCTCCCAGCTGTTGTTCCATTTCCGCTACGGCGTGGTAGGTTTCGAGCGACAACGGTATAAATGCTTTCTTTGGGCGGATTCTTGTCATCAGCGCTGCCGCCCGGCTGGTGGCTGCATTGCACAGCTCATTCCGTTCCAACACTACTATTTTCTTTCCCGGATTATTCCGCGTATAATAATAGGCGATAGCACAGCCGAAGACACCTCCGCCAATTACTACCACATCTGCTTTTTCAACGTTCATGTTACTGTTTTTATGATTAAATACTACCAGGGAACGGAGCAGGTTTTAAGGAATGAGAAACATTTGATCGCTTCTATCACTCCTTCTTTGATGCCCAGTCCTGAATCCTTTACGCCACCAAAGGGAGAGCTTTCAATGCGAAAACCGGGTATTTCATTGATATTCACGGTACCTACTTTCAGTTCCTTTATAAAGCGCATAGCATATTCCATATTACTGGTAACGATACCGGAAGATAAGCCATAGGCGGTTGAATTCGAAAGTGCAATCGCGTCGTCGATATCGGTGAAGGTCATTACCGGCGCCAGCGGACCAAAGGATTCATTCACTACAATGGCTGCATCACGGGGAACACCGGTAAGGATAGTTGGTTCCAGTAATGCGCCGGTGCGGTTGCCTCCAGATAAAATTTTTGCACCTGCTTTCACCGCATCAATGGTAACCCGCTCCAGGTAAATAGCGGCAGCTTCGTCTATTACGGTTCCTATCATTGTTGCCGGATCTGACGGATCACCACAGGTATACTCTTTAGATTTGTGTAAGAACTTTCTGATAAAATCATCGTGGATTTTTTCATGGACCAGGATACGTTTTACAGCTGTGCAACGTTGTCCGCTGTTGCGGAAAGATCCCTCTGCTGCCAGGAGCGCTGCCAGGTCCAGGTCTGCATCTTCCATGATAATAAGGGGATCATTACCCCCCAATTCAAGAATTACTTTTTTGTATCCCGCTGTAGCCGCAATACGTTTTCCAACGGCTACGCTACCGGTAAAAGAAACAATATCCACCAATGGGTTTTTCACCAACGGTTCTGCCACTTCAGCCGTATCGCCCAGTAATACGCTCAGCATATGTGGCGGAAGCCCTGCTTCGTAAAGCAGTTCTGTTGCTTTAATGGCAGTAAGTGGCGTTTTCTCTGAAGGTTTCAGGATCACGGGCGTACCGGCTACAATGGCGGGGGCAATTTTGTGCAGCACCTGGTTCAGTGGATGATTGAAAGGAGTAATGCAAACCCCCAACGACAGCGGCTCCCGAAAGGTGAGTATCTTGCGATGTTTCCCTTTTGGGGAAACATCGCAAGAAAACAGCTGTCCATCATCTTTCAAACATTCAATAGCAGCAAACAACAATACATCGTGCGCCCTTTCGGTTTCATACCTTGCTTCCCGGATAGCCAGTCCTGCTTCCGCGCTGATCAGCTGCGCGAAATCCTCCTTCCGTTCCACGAGTAAATGCCGGGCCCTTTCAAGGATGGCATACCGCTCATAGTGCGTTAACCGCGTATTATTTTTCAGCGCAGCAGCTACAGCAGCTTCCACGTCGGGGGCAGTAGCAGTATGAACAATACCCACCACTTTATTATTATAAGGACTTTTAACTTCCAGTTCCCTTCCCGGTTTCACTTTTTTGCCGGCTACATAGCAACTGAGCTGCATTACATCCGTTGAGTTAATTGTAACTGGATCCATAGGGGTAGTTATTTTGTTCCGTTGATAAGAAAATCGAACACGTGAAAATTTCTAGGGTCTCCCGCTGCTTTCATGGCGTAGGCGGCATTGAGCGGATGCGACAGGATCATGGATACCATTTCCTCGTACCTGCCACCATGTGATCGCAATGTGCCATCCAGCGCAGAAAGATCATGGTACTGAGGGCGACGTCCTACCACTACATCACGTGCTGAAAGCACTACGAGATCGCCGATGCGGTCTTCCGGTTGTTCCAGCAGCCGTGCCGCTTCTTTTTTGTCATACACCTCAGTGATACCGGGTTGCGCCGCCAGCCATTCTTTCACCGGCTGTATCTTCGTTTTATCATCTACATGTACCACTACATAGGAGCCTAATGCGCCGTGGTGTTTAACATACGGGTCTGTAATGGGGCAAATAACCCTGAAGTGATTTCCAAACTGTGCCTCGAGTATATCTTCCACGAATAGTACGTTGGGCTTGCCATGTTCATCCACTTTAGCATTCATTCCGTGGTCAGGCGTAGCGCCGATCATGGCGCCAGTAGCCAGTAGGCGCCCCAGTTCCGTATCTATGGCTTCATAAAAATCCAGGGAAGCTATCGCTTCCGGTGCGTAGGTATGCTGCATGTAATCTGTCAGCGAGAGGTAGAGAAAATCTGCCATTCCCTGTTCTATCAGGGCTACTCCGGCACGCAGTACAAAAAGGCTGGCAGCAGCACTGTATATTTCAGGTGTTGGATGCCCGATGATCTCTTCTACCTTTTCAATACCATGTGTATCCATTTTTGCCTGCGCCGCTTTTTCTGCAGAAAATGCAATGCCTTTCATTTTATGCGAAAGGATATCCCGCAGTTTTTCTTTAGCAGTTACCACCGCTACCTTTCTGCCCGCATTGGCAGCTGCAGCAAGAATCGTATCTGCGCGCAGGTATTCTGCCGAGTTCATCATGATCTCCTGGTCTTTCTTCTCATCATAAAAAAAATTACCTGAGATACCATGTACKGCGGGTGATACGCCGGTTACAATAGAGGAATTATTTACGTTGGTAAAAGAAGGTAAAGCACCTCTTACCAGCCCCCTGAAGCCTGTAACAATCATCCGCTGGAGGTTAGGCATTCTTCCTCTTGCCAATGCAGCATTATAATATTCATCTGCTGATCCATCCATACAAATTACCACGATGGGTTTTGAAGATGGGTGATACGTTTTACCATTTACTGAAAACGCGGTTGTTGAAATATCCATAGTTTTGATTTTATAAAACGGTTCACATTATTTAATCAGCCACATGACATCATTCCGCGTATCAGATCCGGCATATTGCCTTTGCAGTGATGTTTTAAGATTGGATTCATTGGTGGTATATTCTGATGTAGGATATGCCCAACGCATGGGGATCTGGTTATTGTTTCCGTTGGCCGGGCCAATATCAAACACTGGCAACCCTGTTCTGCGAAAATTATAATAGGCCTGTCTGCCGGAGTTTTCAAAGAAAGCAACGTATTTCTGCAACAGGATCTGCCGGAGGCCCTGCGCATTATTACCCACATAGTTATTACCAGGCACGAGGAAGTAATTGGCGATATCGCCAACGCCTACCCCATAAAATTTCATGGAAGCGGTAATACCCTTTTTGAAATGATCGGCCGCATCGCCGGTCACCCATCCCCTGTTAATTGCTTCGGCTATGGAGAATTCAGTTTCAGCAGCACCCAACATGATATTGGGAATACCGGCGGGAGAAGCCTCCCAGTAATCAAAATTAATAGTCGACAATTTACCCGCTACTGCCTGGGATTTGAGCGTAGTTTGCAATTCACCGGTTTTGCCACCGCGGAAAGAAGTAAACTTAGTGGCATAAGCCGGGTCACCACTATTTTTTGCAGAATCAGTAGGGTTGGCCACAATAAAAACACGGGGATCGCTGGTGGCGGTAAGAATACTCATATAAGTATCTCCGATATTATTGCGGAGGTCCTGTTTGACCACAATACCATTACTGGGCCATAACGGGTAATAGTTAGAGGTGGTGGTGCTGTTGTACACCAACTGAAGATTATCTTTATTATCCAGGATCACCGGGTATTTCGACGGATTATTCACCATCGTGGAAAACTGCTGCTGCACATTCAGATCAGGCGTATCAGCGGCTCTTTTACTAAGACTGATCAGCACCCTTAACTTGTAAGAGTTGATGAGCCGCTGCCATTTTGAAAGGTCTCCGCCATAAAAAAAATCTCCACCAACTGTTAGCGTGAGTTGTGTACTAATATCTGTATTGGCTTCTTCCAGCCATTGCAGACATTGTTTATAAATATTTTGCTGAGGATCGTAAGCTGGTTGAAAAACGCCATCTGTACGTCCTTTTAAGGCGTCCTTCATAGGAATTTCGCCCAACATCTGTGTCATTTCCACGAAGAAATAAGCCCGGAAAAATTTCGCAAGCGCCAGGTATGGTTTACCAAGCGTACCCAGTTTTGTGGCTTGTGCTTCCAGTTGTAATACGTTACGTAGCTGGTCGTAACCCGCGGTAGATCCTGTTCCCCAGGTATATGCCTGGTTACCGTAATAGTTTTCGTTGATCACCATAAACTGGTTGTTACGCTGGTCTGTGCCCCAGGGTGATTCATTAATATTCAGGAGAATACCTGTAAAAATCAGTTGCGCATTTGGATTATAAATAGCAGATGGATTCTGCTGAAGGTCTGCTATTTTTTTGCAGGAAGAGGCCAGTAAAACTGCTACCAGGCCAACGGAGAATATATATGTTACAGCTTTCATGTTGATGTGGTTGAACAGTTAGAAGGTGAGGTTTAAGTTGATCCCAAAGCTTTTTACAGAGGGCGTTTCCAGTGCAGATACGCTTCCTGTGTATTGATCAAGATCCATGTTCTCGGTACCCTTCCCGGTGAAGTACAATAGATTTCTACCTACTGCGGAGATGCTGGCATTATGTATAAAATGAGTATGTTCCAACATAGCAGCAGGGAAGTTATAAGTAAGCACCACTTCTCTCAGTTTCGCGTAGGTACGGTTGCGGGCAAGGTTATAGCCTGACTGATAATAATTCCGGGCCCATGTTTGCCAGAGTACGGGTTTATCGTTAGGCGCCAGTACCCGGGTATCGGTTATCACCTTTCCATCCTGGTCGGTACTAAGCTGTCCGGATACTATTTTCTGTCCGGTGGTCATTACAGAGCCTTTCCAGTTCGGATCATCACGATGGTTCCAGTCGAGCAGCCGGTATGGGCTGGCCGACGCAGGTTCTGTGCCGGCGCTCCATTGGTAGCCGTCCAGGTAGTTGTTGATCAATCCGCCGAAACGACCGTCTAACTGGAAGGAGAAGCTGATTGATTTATAGCGGAAGCTGTTATTCAGGCTGGCTTCAAATTTATTATCTATATAGCCGATGCGCGTGGTATAGGGATTATAAGCGGGTAATCCATTGGTACCAACAATCATTTCTCCTTTATTATCCCGTTGGAAGTCGGTGATATAATAGGCATCTGCACGTTCTCCCAGGTGGATGTTACCATCGCGGGTAAGCACTCCGTCTATTTTATCCAGCCAGCGATGGGTAGTAGACCAGTTGGCGAGTACATTCCAGGAGAAATTTTTATATGCCACCGGTGTACCCGTCACCGTTAGTTCCCATCCTTTGCGCAGATAAGTGTATGCATTCTTCTGAATGGTATTTACACCAGAGCTGTTGGAAACAGTCACATTGACAATACTGGGGCCTTCAATATTGCGATAACGGGCAAGGTCAAATCCCAGGCGGTTATTCAGGAATCTTGCTTCCATTCCCACTTCCACCGTTTTAATTCTGGAAGGAAGTATGTCAGGATTATACAGGGTCCCTGAATAAGAAACACCGACATTATTATTCCACCTGGTGCCATAGGTAGAATAAGAAGGCAGCAGGTTATACAAGTCATCTGGTTCCTTACCAAGATCTGTGGCTACGTTAGCATAAGCACCACGTACTTTCAGGTAGGAAATAGCTTTCGGTAGTTTTACCATGTCTGAAACAACGGCGCTCAGTGATACAGAAGGATAAAAGTAAGTATCATTCTTTTCCGGGAGTGTAGATGATTTGTCAAAGCGGCCGGTAACACTCAGGAAGAGATAATTTTTATAGTCCAGGTCCAGGAAGCTGTATCCACTGGATACCTGTTTGGATGCTTTCGTATTCGATGGAGAATTAGGCAATACAGAGTTGGATAAGGTATATACGCCAGGCACTACGAGCCCTCCCAGTGTGGCGCCGAACATTTGTTTATAGGAAAGTGTTCTGAGGTTGCCGTAGAGTGCTCCGTGAAAATGGAAGTTCCCATAAGTATCAGAATAATTCAGGGATGCTTCCGTGTTGTTTTCCCATAGTTGTGTATATGATTCTTCATAACCTCCTACTGTGTTATAGGGAGAATAGAAAGTACCGGATACCGGGTAGCGGGTGGAACGGTTCAGTGTATAGGTACTTACGTTGGTTCTTGCGCTGAATTTAAATTTATTGCTAATGGAGTAATCCATTTTCACATAACCATAGAGGTCATCTTTATAATATCCGCGCAGGTTTTCATAAGCAACAAACCATGGATTGTTATAGATGGTGTATTCGCGGTTATACACCTGTATACCTTCTTTTCCGGGTTGCCAGTAGTTGCGCAGATCGCGTACATCATAGTCTACCCCACCCCATATGGTCATCAGGTAAATAAGGCTTTGGGGGCCGTATCCCAGTGTGGGATAATTTTTAGTGTATTGTTTATTGTAGTTAATGTTTGTTTCAAAGCGTACTTTGGAACCTATATTCAGGCCGCCGTTGAAACCGAAGTTGGTGCTGGCTACCTGTGTATTGGGAATGGTTCCCTTCTGATAGGTTTGCGATACAGAAAGGCGCATATCTCCTTTATCGTTGTTGGCGGAGATAGCGATATTATTGGTACTGAGTAATCCATTGCGAAGGAAATTTTTCAGATTATTCTTTCCTCTTGCCTCCCAGGGAATGGGCACCAATTCACCGGTAGTTGGATTTACCGGGCTATTATATTGGGGGATCAGCTGCCCTTCGAAGCGTGGGCCCCAGATAAAATAATCGTTATCGTTAATACCGCTGCCTTTACCATCTTTAAAAGCATATTCAAAGCCATCGCCGGCGCCGTATTCCGTTTGGTATTTAGGAATGGCATTGTAGCCTGTTTGCAGTTGGGTACTGGAGTTAAAGTCAACGGAAAATCCACGTTTATCTTTGGTGCCTCTGCGCGTAGTGATGATGATAGCACCATTGGCACCGAGTGCGCCATAAAGTGCTGCCGCACTGGCGCCTTTCAATACAGAATAGGATTCAATATCATCTGGCGCAAGGTTCCAGGAATCCGATTTTACGATCACGTTATCCACAACAATCAGTACGCCGGAGTGGCCACGCAGCAGTATGCCGGGATCTCCATAAAGGTTACTGCTGGTAGCTACGGTAAGACCTGCCACTTTACCGGTCAGGGAATTGATGGCATTAGGTTCACGTGCTTTTACCAGGTCGGCGCCCTTTACTTCCTGTACAGCAAAACCAACGGCTTTCTTTTCTTTTTTTACGCCCAGTGCGGTAACCACTACTTCATTGAGGCCGCCTTTAGATGGCGAGAGTTGTACTTCGAGCGATTGTTCATTGTTGACAGTTACTTCTTTCGCGGCATAGCCAATAAAGCTGAAAGTGAGGGTGCCGGGCACTTTCATGTTAATAGTAAAATTTCCTTTCAGGTCGGTGATCGCTCCTTTTCCGGAGCCTTTCAATACCACCGAAACACCGGGTAGTGGCTGGGCACTTTCATCAGTTACTGTTCCTTTAATTTCCTTTTGTGCAAAAGCGGCAGGCAACGCAGCCCATAAGCTCAGGGCGAGTAAGAGCACTAATTTCATGATAGTGGATTTTGGTTTTTTCATTAATTGATCACTGAAACGTGGCTAATGGCTGACGGATGAAATGGCAAGTAATTAAACTTTTGTTAAGTAATATTAAACATTAATTTTGAGAAATGTTTATTCATACTAAACTTTTTATTTTTTTGAAACAGCAACAAAAAATGTAAACTGAAAATCCTTTTTATTGAGGGAGTTAGTCGCAAAGGAAACAAGCGGGAGCAAAAGAAGCAATAAAAACGCCACCAAACTATCTGCTACAATGCATTTAGCAAATTCATCCCTAAGATAACAACCAGTGCTATAGCAGATTTTATCTTTATATTTCCAAAAAAACTTCAGACCTATATTATAAAATCCTGAAAACATTACCTATACTTGTGTTTAGTATTTGTATTTAATCAAAAAATCAGGTCCTCCGTATTTTGCAAATCTTTATAAAATGAATAGAAAAGACTTTCTGACAAAAACCAGTCTTGCTGGCGGCGCTTTCTTATTCCCACGTTATCCCGAGTGGAAGCCTTCCCATAAAAAGGTCAGGTTTGGTGTAATTGCCGATTTACACCACGATATTATGCATGACGGGCCAGCGCGACTAACAGCTTTTATTAATAAGATGAAAGCCGAATCACCTGATTTCATTATACAGATGGGCGACTTCTGCTATCCTAAAAAAGAAAACCAACCCCTGATGGATATCTGGAATCAGTTCAAAGGACCAGCTTATCACGTAATAGGCAACCATGATACAGACACCGGGTATACACGTGAACAGGTAGTGGAGTTCTGGAAGGCCAAAGGCAGATACTACTCTTTTGATGCCAACGGATTTCATTTCGTTGTACTGGATGGCAACGAACACAACGACAGCAAATCGCGGCCACCGGGTTATGCCCGCTTCATATCCCTCACACAACTGGAATGGCTAAAAAAAGACCTGGAAGCTACCAACTCCCCCACGATTATATGCTGCCACCAGGGATTGGACAATGATGCCGGCGGGCTCGAAAATGGTACCCTGCTGCGATATACCCTCGAACAAGCCAATCAAAACGGGAAACAAAAAGTAATCCTGGTACTGAGTGGCCATCATCATCAGGACTACTATAACTTTATTAATGGCATCCACTATGTGCAAATCAATAGTGCCTCTTATCAATGGCTCGGTGATGACTACAAGGAAATCCGTTATTCCGATGCAGTAGACAAAGCCCACCCAATGATAAAGTATACCGTACCTTATAAAGATCCGCTTTGGGCCACCATTGAAATAACAGAAAATGCCACCATCACCATCAATGGCCGGAAAACAGTGTTTGTAGGCTCTTCACCGGAAAAACTGGGCGTAAAACAGGTGGAATATATTTATCCCATTGTACCTGTTATTTCCGATAGAAAACTTAAAATATAATTCAGCCAAATCTCCTTTCATATGAAACATTCAACAGGTCTGCTGGCCATTATCTGCTTATTATGCGCTTTTACATCTCCCTTAAAAGAAAAAAAGCCTCCTCTATCCGTCATTACCTATAATGTATGGAATGGCTTTGAAGGTGAAAGCCAGCGGAAAAATACTTTTGTAAACTGGGCCAGACAGCAGCATCCTGATGTAATGGCTTTGGAAGAATTAAATAATTTTACACAGGAGTCTTTTAGCCAGTTAGCTGCATCATGGGGACATCCCTATGCAGTTATTCTCAAAGAAAAAGGATATCCTGTTGGAATTTCTTCCCGCTATCCCATCACGAATGTATACCGGCTTACTGCCGACATGCATCATGGATGTTTATATGCCGAAATAAAAGGAATTGGATTCTTCGTAGTACACTTCTCTCCTTTCAGCAGCGCCAGGAGATTGCAGGAAGCCAATGCCGTACTCCATGCCTTACAGGAAAAAGAACGTGCCGGGAAGCCTGCCATCATCCTGGGCGATTTCAACTCATTTACACCCGGTGACAGTATATTCTATAGTAGTTCCGGCGTCCGGGATAGCATGCTATTGGCTCAGAAAGAAAATAAGGCGTTACAAAACCTGGACGGGAATAATGAAATAGATTACAAGGTACTACGTACTTTTTTGAGTACAGGCTTCTCTGACAGTTTTTCAATGTTCCATAAAAAATTTGAATCGAGTTATCCTACAAAGGTATTCCCAAATGAACCGCTAAGCGGACAAATAAATATTGATCATATTTTACTGTCTCCTGAAATAAAAAATGCCTGCAAAAAAGCAGATATAGTGAAAGACCCGGTAACGGATACCTTATCAGATCATTATCCTGTAAAGGCACTCCTGCTTTTTTAAACAATCTTTCGGGCTTTACATTTCTGCTTATATTAAACTCCTGCTTCTTTTGCTTATTATTGCTGCAATAATCCATCCGCATGCATGAACAGCTGACTAAATTCATCACAAGCAGGGTCCAACTAAATGAAACCGATTTACAACAAGTACTTTCCTGTTTTCATCTGATAATTGCAAAAAAGAATGAAGTCATTGGCAGAACGGGAGAAATATCCCGGCGCATGTTCTTTGTGAACAAAGGATGTCTGCGGGTTTATTTTATAAAGCCGGATGGAAGAGAAGCCACCCGCCGCTTTGCTTTCGAAAATTCTTTTTCTACATCTTTAACTTCTTTTATCGGCGGCTCGTTGTTGAAAGAAGATACACAAGCTGTTGAACCATCTGAGTTACTATATATTAACCGGGAAGATTTTTATAGGCTGCTAAACATTATTCCCAACTGGGAAAAATTCTACCGCGGTTTTCTTGAACAAGCGTATATTATTAACACAGGCAGACTGGAAGATTTTATTACACTCAATCCACGGGAACGCTATCAATTGCTGCTAAAAGAAAATCCTGAAATGGTACTCCGTTTACCCAATAAGTTGGTGGCCAATTATCTCAATATTACCCAGGAAGCGCTTAGCAGAATAAAATCCGGATACTGATTATTTGATCAGGATCAATATTATACAAAATGTATAGCTGGACTTTTGTATCATAAATTAATCAGCTATGCGTATTATAACATTAGAAGAACACGTTGCCTTACCTGCGTTTGCCCATGAGATACAGCAATGGCCTCTGCCGCAACAAGCCATAGAAAAATTGGCTGACATCAGCGATGCCCGCTTAAAATCGATGGACGATAACGGTATTGATATGCAGGTATTGTCTGTAGTAGGCCGAGGCGCCGAAAGCTTACCTCCCCGGGAAGCCCTGCCATTTGCCATCAGGTATAATGACATGCTTGCCGCAACAATTGCCGCACATCCTACCCGATTCAAGGCATTCGCCCATTTACCGATGTCTTCTCCGGAAGCGGCAGCCAATGAATTGGAAAGAGCAAAAGCAACACATCATTGCTGTGGGGCCCTGATCAACGGGCTTACAAACGGGAAATTCCTGGATCTTCCGGAATTTGCACCATTACTGGAAAAAGCAGAACAATTACAAATGCCCCTTTATCTTCATCCCGGCCTTCCACCTGAAGGGGTTGCTGAAGCCTACTACCACGATCTGCCAGGACCATTAGGGGTGATGCTTGCCTGCGGTGGTTGGGGATGGCATGCGGAAACAGCCTTACAGGTATTACGTTTGATTACCACAGGAACACTGGACCGTTATCCCAGGTTAAAAATCATCATTGGCCATATGGGAGAAATGATACCGATGATGATGTCCCGGCTGGATGAAAAATTCAAAGCCGGTACAGGATATCATCAGCGTGCCGTCAGTCAAACCCTGCGCGATCAGGTACACATTACTACCAGCGGAATTTTTACCTTGCCCCCTTTAATGGCGGCACTGGGAACTTTTGGTATCGATAATGTGATGTTCTCCGTAGATTATCCCTTTAGCACCAACGAAGCCGGAAAACAACTGTTGGAAAGCATTCCCTTGTCAGCTGAAGAAGTGGCGAAAATAGCCGGTGGAAATGCGGAGAAACTGCTGGGGTTGTAAGGTTAAACAACATGTGTTCACATACTGCAGTTTATGGCAATACAAAGTAAAGGACACCTGCAAATGAAAATGAGTTTGAATATTGGATGGGATAATAAAAATTTGGCGGATACTTTTTTTGTTATCTATAAGCGGTGTAACTTTCCCAAATCATTATTCAGACACAAGTCCTAACAATGAAAACAAATAATTCAATTGCCTTCTTTGAATATCTAAAAGCCCGAACAGAAGTAGAATGGGAAAATATTACCCAGAACGATCCTTTTCACCMATCCATACAACCCGGTACTAAATGGAAACCAGGTCTTTCAGAAGAAGAGCTGCAGGCATTTGAGCAAGAGATGGGATACACTTTTCCTGAACCGCTTCGCAATTTTTATCGTACTATGAATGGGCTGGATAGACCCAGTATTTACATAGATGAAGACAATACTCCTAATCCTTACAAAATCTTCTACTCCTATCCGGAAGATTTAAACAAAATCCGCAGCCAGATCAAATGGATTCATGAAGCAAACAGGGTAACACCTGCGATACTAAAAGCAAGGAACATTTCAAGAATCTTTCCTGTATGGGGGCATCGTTTCATCATGATTGATGAACCAGGACACCCGGTATTGTCAATGTACGGCAACGACATTATCTTCTACGGATTCACGCTGGCAGCAACCCTCTTAAAAGATCACCTGAGTGGCAACTATTGGCGACAACATGGTGAACCGATAGTTCCATTCTGGTACCCCGGATGGCACCCATACCCTAAAATGCCTAAGCGCAAACGCAGTAAAGGTGTAATGACTAAATACCTGCAGAAGATAAAAAAACAAGTTATACTACAAAAACGAGCTATGGGATAAATCAGAAAGCGAGGTACCTCCTTAAAAGGAAGCACCTCGCTTCTACTAACCCTCTCTAAGTATTACCAGGCCCCAATCTCCGCCAGTGCGCATGATCTGCCATCATCATAACTGCTACTGGTTACTATCCGGAAATATCTGGCATTTACCGGTGTAGTAAAAGAAATAAACTGGTCCATATCACTTTTTCTCAAGGTAAATATGCCGGCCTGTATCCAGCTGCCGGTAGCTGTTTTGGTATATACGGTCACGTCTTTTATACCAGGCCATACCCCCTGACGATCTCTGAAAGTAAGACCGTTCAATAACTGCGAAGTACCCATGTCTATCGTCAGTTGATGAGGATGGGTAGGTTCTGCGCCACTGTATTGGGTATGCCAGTAGGTAGATGGATCGTTGTCCAGTGCATTGGTAGCCGGATAACCACTTTCTTCTGAATCCACATCCGCGATTGCCCAACCGGTTTTAGGAATTTCCGGTTTGGAGCCGATGGCTGGATCTAATACAGGTACCTGGTTGATAAACGAATAATGATACGTTACAATGGTTTGGCGGTATCCGTTTGCACCTAGCAGGTCAACGCGCAGTGCATAAGTACCCGTCAGATCCCAAAGCTCACTGATGGGCGTTGAAATGCTAAAACTATCGGTACCTATGGGGGCGGCCGACCAGCTGGGCGTATCATAGGAATCAGCATTGGCATCCGGGTCCTGGTATACGTTGATACCGTTAACCGGTTGCGCTGCAAAGAAACGTCCGGTAACTACCATGTTGCCATTGGTATAGCTGATATTCACCTTTTTCACATAGGATTTGAAAGACTGCTGATAATTCGTCACCACCGTATTATTAAATAATTCACAGTTGTTTAAAATAGCGCAGGCAGCTTTCGATAAAATAGTGCCCTTGGTGAAATCGTTCCAACTCATCAGTGAAGTGCCTATGGTAGCGGCTTCGCTCTTCTTTTCTTTATCATGTGGTAAGCCCAGGCCATGACCCAGTTCATGTGCATTGCCCGCTACCCAGTCGATACCCACCCCATACTGTTTGATGTCCAGTTTACTATGATCCAGTATAAAGGCCCAGTTGCCGATGCCGTAGTAAGGAACATCTGCATGCGTGACATCCGGAACAGGCGTAATCACGAGATAATGCTCACTTCTTTTTTCATCAGGATGTTGCAGAAAGTAGGCTTTGATATCGTCCATCATCAATCCGGCGCCGCCGTTGTATGGATAGGAAGAGGCGGGGTGTGAACCCTGCACCACAGAAAATGCTACCTGCGTGCCGGCAGCGTTGGTTTGAAGACCGAAAGTTTTCAAACCAAATCCATTACGGTTCATTTCACCGCGATAAAAGTCGCGGTAGAAGAACAGCATATCCGTCATTCGTTCCCGATAACGCAGTAGCGTATCCTGTCCCTGTGGCAGGAAGTAGATAACATTCAGTTTATAAGTACTTTGATTGACGCCAGGTGGTGGTTTCTTACCATCTGTATTCGTTTCCTTTACTTTACCACAGGAAGCCAATAAAAGTACCAGGCCGATAAAGGCGGCATAAGTCCAACTTGTAATTGTTTTCATATGTTTATTTTGAGGATGAAAAATTTACAATGCGCCATACAGGTTGATTTCAGCCAGGAAGCCGAAGAAGTTCGGTCCTTTGGTGAGCACAACTTTTATATATTTCCATGGCTGTGGTGCCACAGAAAAGAATTGTTCTTCATTTTTCTGTTGGAAGGGAAAAGTTCCCAGATCGGTCCAGGTTTGGCCATCGGTGCTTCCCATGAGTTGTATTTCCGTTTGCCCGCCTTTATTGTTCTGGCGATTTACGAGACCTACTCTGGAAATGGTGGCTGATGTTCCCATATTTACTGCAATCCAGTGTGGATAAGGTGTTTCAGCTTCCGACCAGCTGGTATGCCAGAAAGTGCTGATGTTACCATCAATGGCAGCCGTAGCATATCCGCTTACCGGACCTTCCCCTCCTGCTTCCTGGTCACTGAATCCGGCGATAGACCAGCCGGTGCGGGAAAGTTTGACTTCCGTTAACGGCGTGATAGTAGCCGTTACAGGATTGGATTGACGCCGTGATATATCCGTTACCGTTACTACTACTGCGAGCGGACTACCACCCGGCATACCGGAAAGATAGCCGGCGCCGTGTGGTGCCGCCGACGTAAAGGCCTTGGTCACTACTTTATTGGTGGCAGGGTCTGTATAGGCCGCATTTACAATCACTGTTTTTCCGGAATTATTTTCCCAGGTGATCAATGCACTGCCGATAGAAGGCGAAATCTGGAGCGTGCCGGCAATGGCGATATACACTGGTGGCTTGGGTGTGAGCGACAAGCTGGTAACTCCGCTCACCGCACCCGAAGGCCCTACTGCTTTGATGGTAAAAGTATAAGGCTTGTCGGTGAGACTACCCACCACGGCCGTATCGGTATAGCGACTGAATTTAAATTCATTCACCTTTCCGGTACTGTMGGTATAGCTAATGGAGGTATAGAGATAATTAGCAGAATCGGTTGGCTTGTTGCTCACCGGGTCCCAGATAAAAATAGCTTCGCCATAACCAGCCACCCCTTTCACGTTATTCAGCGGGGCAGGTGGTATGCCTGCTTCTTCTTTCTTTCTGCAACTCATCAGGTTCATCAATAGCACCGCGGACAGGATGCCTGCTAATAGTTTTTTATGCAGCATAATGAATGTTTTGAGATAAATACTTTTTTAAGATGCTTACCAACCGGGATTCTGAACAAGGTTAACGTTCTTACCCAGTTCCTGTACACTGATCGGGAAGAGGTAACTGGCGGGTGTTTTGAACACCTGGTTCAACACCGGTGTCACCTGGTTAAAGGAGCTTTCATCGCTTCCCTGGAAATTCATACCGTAGATGGTTTGATTCAGGTATTTATCCCCTTGTTTCCAGCGGCGTACATCCCAGAAATATTGCCCTTCAAATACCAGTTCTATGGTGCGTTCCTGCCGGATAATATTTCTCATCTCCTMTTGTGTAAACACGGCCGCATGGCCTGCTATCGCCCAGGACGCCTGAACAGTTGGCAGCATTGATCTTTGTCTGATCCCGTTCAGGTTGTCCAGTACCAGTTGTTGTTCTGCCGGACCATAGTATTCATTCAATGCTTCTGCATAAGAGAGATATAACTCGGCCAGTCGCATGAGCGGCCATGGATAATGCACCAGGGTGAAATTATTATCGTCTGCTACCGTTTGCGGATGTACTACTTTCTGTACCAGGAAACCAGTCAGCGAATAGTTGGTGGCTCCGGAGCGCCATCCGTGCGCTTCTCCGGCTTTAAAGTGCATGGTTTCGATGGTACCATTTACCAGGTAACCACCATTATCATAAGCTACGGACGCATAATAGCGCGGATCTCGATGCAGGTTTACATTCATGGTATGTGCATCCGGATCAACTTCATACCGCTTCGCATAGGCCCAGGTTGGATCTTTATCGATCGGTAATCCATTTTCTGTATAGAATGTTTCTACGGTTCTCAAGCTCGGGCCAATACCGTTGTAAGTATTTCCGCTAAGTGGTGCACAGTTTTGCTGCCATTGATAGTTTCCTTCCGGTACCGAGTATCCCCATATCAGTTCTGTATTCCAGGGGTCTACCATGGCGAAGCGGTAAGCAATCATGCCGGTATCACGGCGTGTTTTTTCAAAAATATTAGTCGGGCCTTTATAGTCAGCAAACTGATAGAGACGTCTACCACTTTGTGTAGCGGCGTCTATAGCATCTTTGATGGCATCAATGGCGCGTTTCCACTTTTCTTTATCATAGGCCGCATTCATCAGTGGCTGGCCATTCCTGTTTTTGAAATTGGMGTAGTATTCACTATTGCCATTAAACAGTGGAGATGCAGCAGTGAGCAGCAGTCTTGCCTTCATAGCTTTTACCGCTGCGGAGGTAACACGACCCAACTCATTCTGTGCCGGGATAGTAGCGGGCAACATAGCAGTAGCTTCATCAAATCTGCGCACCACGTAATTCACACAGGAATCGTATGGTTGACGCGTCGGAAAAATATCGTCACCACTGGTAGCATTGAAATCTATCTGATGATCAATTATCGGAATTGGCCCATACTGACGTAGTAGAATATAGTGATAATAGGCAGATAGAAAGATGGCTTCTCCTTTCCAGCGTTTCGCTACCTCAGCGGTAACACCAGGCACTTTGTCCACATTGTCGAGAAAGATATAACACTGCCGTATACCTTCAAAAAGACTGATCCCCGGAATACTGTTCTTGCCTTCCCAATAGTTGAACAGCGGATCGGAAGAATTCTGTTCGCCTCTCAACATTCTTGAAATAACATTTCCCTGCCATACGGTAATAGCCTGATCAGTAGCGCAGGCACTGATGTTACCATAGCTCGCATCATTCTCCGTAGGCATATAGGCATATAGAGAATACAAAAAGCGTAAGGCCGTATTGTAGTTTTGAAAAGCGGTATTGATGGTTGCTGTGTTAGGAGGTACAATATCAAGGTACTTTTTACAAGACAGCAACCCCGATGTCAGAAGACAAATCAAAAGACCGCCGGTTATATATTTTCGTTTAAAGAGATTCATAAATTTCTTTTTCAGCTGATGAATGAATGTTATCAGAGATTGAACTGTGCACCTAAGTTCACTACCGTCTGTGGAGGATATCCCAGACCATTGCCTCCTCCCTGTTCGGGATCCCATAATTTAAATTTCGAGAAGGTAAGCAGGTTGATGCCTCTCAGGTATATTCTTGCAGATTTCACCGGGTTGTAACCTATTTCCACCTGCTTCAGGCGCAGGAAAGAGAAATCCCGCAACCACCATGAGGAGTTTTGTTCATTGTTGGGCGCTGATTCCAATGCAGTCAGTCTTGGATAAAAAGCATTCAGATTCTGATTATCCGGCGACCAGTGGTTATCTGCAATAGCCGCTATCAGGTTATTCTGAGAGCGTCCGAAAGGCCTGAATCCGTTGATATAGTCGGACATATGAGATAATCCCTGGAAGAAAACACCCACATCAAACTTTTTATAGTTCACTGTAAACCCGGCACCATATACAATTTCAGGCACTCTGGGATACCCCATCGCTACACGGTCGTTGTTATTAATGACGCCATCTCCGTTGATATCCTTGTATTTGATATCTCCTGCTTTAGAGGCAATGAACACCGGGCTGTTAGCGGCTTCCTTGTCGTCGATAAATAACCGTTCTGCTACCAAACCGAAATTGGTATTCAGCGGATGATTGATGAACGACAGGTTGGGAAGGCCTGCTGCTGCATAATTCGGCTCATCATAATACAATATCTTATTGGTAGCATATGTGAATGTTCCGCGGAAAGATACCTGCAGATCATTGCTGATGGTGTGGTTATACAAGAGTGTAGCATCAATACCGTGATTCAGTACCCGTCCGATATTGGAGTAAGGCAATGCACTTAATACGCCTGCTGTAGCTGGTATGGTACCTCGTTGCTGGTAGATATTGCTACGTATCTCCCGGAACCAGTCGAGGTTCAGGGTCAGGTCGTTGAACAAGCCCACATCAACCCCTATGTTCATCTTTTTACTTATCTCCCATTGAATATTATTATTCGGGTAACGGGTAATTTGTATACCGGACATCCCGTTATCGAAGTTATAACCGGTAGTGAAGCCATTGTTACTATTCATGTTCACCACGCTCAGATAGGGAAACCGATCGCCCCCGATCTGGTCGTTACCAGACAACCCATAGGAAGCGCGCACCTTCAGCAGGTTAATACGATTGGTCCAGGCCATGTCCTTAAAGAAGGATTCATTAGATGCTACCCAGGAGATACCACCTGCCGGGAAAAAACCATAGCGATGTCCGGCTGCGAAATTTTCGGAACCGGTATAACCTAAGTTAGCTTCCAGGTAATAGCGGGAGTCGTATCCATATGCCAGACGTCCCGCCCATCCTTGCTTACGGGAGGGTAACGCATCCACTATCTTATCACCGGGTTTGTTGGTATTATATTCATTTCTTAAAAATACCAGCATACCGGCTACGTCATGCTTATCATTAAACACGCGGTTGTAGTTCAGGGTGGTTTGCATGTACAACGTTCTGTCGCCGTTGTTATCACCGGATTGGGCCAGTGCGGTAGAACCACCCGCTGCTGCAATCCAGTTCAGGTTGTATACATAGCTTCCATCAGCCTCTTTACGATAGCTATCCAGGGTATAATAGTAGGGTGTATAAGTTCTTTTGATACTGCTGCTGGACCAGTTTTTAAAAGAGATGAGTGCATTAAAACTTAATCCCGGCGTAATCATATCCAGCTGCTGCTTTCCTCTCAGCGTAGTGAGGATGGTGGAGGCGGCGGATTGATTATATCCGTTTACCATATCCGCATAGGGATTATCGCGGGTGTTGGCACCGAGGAATCCATCTGTTTTGTTACCAAAATAAATATGATCCGGCGCACCATCAGCAGGTGTGGGATAGTAAGCCGGGAAATCTACTCCATTGGCACCCATTACTTTCCCAAATAAATCAGAAGCGCCTGTGGCTGGTCCGATGTTCCGGTAATAATCCGCGTTGATATTCAGTTCCAGCTCGGTGGTCTTAGTGGCTTTTACGCTTACATTATTTACGAAGTTGAAACGATTGTTATCGATGTTATTTTTAAATCCGGTGAGTAAGCCGTTGTTCAGGATGCCCATGTCTTTGTAATAAGCGATGCCCATGTAATAGCGCGCTACCTGTCCGCCGCCCTGCACGTTGAGATTGGCGTGATGGCTCAGTGCATAATCTTTAAACAACATCTTATACCAATCCACATTTGGGTAGATATAGGGGTCTAATCCCTGGGCGGTGCCATTAATTTTTTCCGGAGAATAACGGTCGGCGTTGTAAGGGTTATCATTCCGCAATGCTTCATTATACAGCTTCATGTAAGAAACACCATCTGTAAACTTCACAATCTGTGTAGGCGAAGAAACAGAACTTTCCACCAGCCCGGTAATTCTTGGCTTTTCCATGATTCTGCCCCGCTTGGTTTCAATCAGTATTACGCCGTTAGCGCCTCTGGCACCATATAATGCGGTGGAAGACGCATCTTTCAGAATAGAGAAACTTTCTATGTTGCTGGGATCAATACTATTCAGATCGCCGGAAGATATTTCCACGCCATTGAGAAAAATCAGTGCGCCGGTTCCGCCGTAAGTAGAAACACCTCTGATCCAGAACTGGGCACCACTGCCGGGTTCACCGGTAGATTGCCGTGCAATTACCCCTGAGAGTCTACCTGCAAATGAAGAGGACAAGGTACTTGAGGGCGTCTTCAATTCCTGGGGAGAGATGGTGGTGATAGCACCTACGATACTGATTTTCTTTTGTTTGGTATTAAAACCGGTAACCACCACAGAGTCGATACCGATGGAAGCCGGTACCAGCTGTACTTCTACGAAGGTTTGATTATTAACGGGCACTTCTTTGGTGGTATAGCCGAGATATTTAAACAGCAGTACGGCATTTCCGTCTCTGACGGAGATCACGAATTCACCTTTTCTATCTGAATAAACGCCGTTGCTGGTTCCTTTTTCCTGGACACCTACTCTTTCAAGGGGGAGTCCTTTTTCGTTGGTTACATGCCCGCGGATGGTCATTACGGGTGCTACAGCGCCTTCTGTGTCGGTGGTTTTCTTCAGTATAATGGTATTGTATCGGACAACATAGGTGAGGCCCTGATTTTTAAGGCATACATCCAGTACTTCCTGTAAGGAAGCGTCTTTCAGATTCAGGTCGATGTGGGTTGCCTGTTTTACCAGGTCTGGATTATATATAATCTGGTAGCCACTCTGCTGACCTATCATCCAGAACACCTTTTCCAGTGAAAGGTCTTTCCCTGAAAGATTCATCTTTTGAGAATAGGCATTACCCCGTACCTGGAGACAGACGACTAATAAAACAAAAAAAGCTAGTCTCATAACGATGTGTAACAAGATTCTGGTTCTTCGCATGCTCCAATGACACGAGCGTGCATTTTGCGTAAGCAAATACATATATTTGTATAGTTTCGTTTTTGATAACAGGAATTCTACGCCTTGTGGAAAAAGCGGACATTTACTACCGGAATACCGCCTGGCCGCGGGTTCCGGTTTATTTTGGCTGATACGTGTTCGTGTACTTTTCTTATTTCATTGTTCCTCCTTATTTTATTTTGACATACGTGATACCATAATTTTGTTCCCTGTGATAAGGAAGCGCAACCGGCCATCGGCTTCCAGTATTTCTATTAATTCCCTGATATTTTCTTTTCGTTCAATGTTCCCTGCAAAACGGATATCGGTCATATCACCGTTGTAGTCTACGCTTACGTCATACCACCGGGCAAGTTGCCGCATGATGGTTTTAATGTCAGTAGACCGGAAGAGGAATCGTCCATTTTTCCAGGCGATTTCGGCCTCGAGGTCTGCAGGTTTTACCTGCATGGTATTGGTTTGTGGAAACCATAAGGATTGTTGTCCTGGTTTAAGCACTACTGAATTTGTTCCTTTTTGCATACTCACAGCACCTTCCACCAATGTAGTTTTCACCATTTTCTCATCATCGTAGGCCATCACATTAAAATGGGTGCCCAATACTTTTACCAATCCTTCATCCTGGTCAGCGCGTCTTATTTTTACCAGGAAAGGCCATGCTTTTTTTCCTTCTGAAAGATGTGTTACTTCGAAGTACGCTTCTCCTGTCAGTATCACTTCCCGATTGTTTGTATTAAATGGTACCGGAAATTTCACGGTAGAGGTGGCGTTGAGAAAAACGCGTGTACCATCTGATAAAACGATTTCATACTTTCCTCCTTTAGGCGTAGATACGGTATTCCAGGTAGCTGCCTCCTGCGCCGCCGGGGCGGATTTCTGATAAATCAGTACGCCTTCCTGATGCTGGGCAATGAGGCTTCCTCCCTGCAATGCCACGGTATCTGCGGCTGTATCTTTTAAAGCAATCGCATCTCCATTGCCTAATATCAGCGTGGCTTTACTGCTGCCGGGAGTAATAGCTACCGCGCTGATCACTGGTTTATTCTGCGGGCGGCGTGTTTCCGGGGTAATCAGGTATTTGATCATGATGGCAGCAAAACATAACACTGCTGCCGCTGCTGTCCATTGCCACCATGGTCGCAGGCGCCCCTGTCCTGAGGCAGCCGGTGAATCTTTTTCCGGTGTTTCCGGCAGCGACAAACCCGCAGACGTAAAAATCCGTTCGGTAAGCGCGTTGATATCATGTTTTCCTATTGCCTGTAACTCGTTTTCCCAATGTGCCGGGTTGCCGAGTTGCTGGAATGTGGCCTCATTCGCTTCATCAGCAGCTCTCCACGCCTGCAGGGCCTGCAACTCTTCTGTTGTTATTTTTCCCTTTTTCAATTGTTGTATCAGCGCTGCTATGCGCAACGCCTCATCCATTTGTTCATCTTTCATGGCATGCAAAGGAATTTTCTGCTTATATTATTACAACGCCGCATACCCTACTTTGTACCATCGGTTTGGCAAAGTTTTTTTTCAGCAGGGTAAATACAAAAGGTAAAGGCGTTCTGATGGGGATTTTAAATGGCCCCATTTGCGGCCGGACACGGACATACACTAACGAAACAGCAATAATATTGCAAGATAAAGTTCGAGATATGACCGGTATCCCAGCTTATTCCGGAGGATAGTGAGGGCTTTTGTTTTCTGATTCCGAACCGTTTGATCCGAGAGATTGAGCTGCAGCGCTATTTCCTGGTTGGTGAGTTGGTGTACATAACCCAGGATAAATACTTCTTTCATTTTGGCGGGCAATGCTGCAATTGCTTTTTGTAATTCCGCCATCATTTCTGCATAAATAACTTCATCTACTACTACGCCGGCATTGACTTCATTGAATGCTTCAAATTTTCGCTGCTCCCGCTGACGATCTCGGATGTATTGCAGCGCCGCATTCCGGGCAGCTACATAAAAAAAGCGTTTCACATTACTGAATGAATCGAATGTTTCCCGCTTCTCCCATACTTTTACCAGTACTTCTGTTACAATATCTTCCGCAGCAGCACTATTCATGATCATCCTGTCCGCATAACGACACAGTACCGGCCCATACACCCCAATCAGATGGCGATATGCGAATTCATCACCTGCCCTTAACCGGTTGTAGCAATCTTCGTCATCTAATACTTCTAACACCATATCAAAGGCAAGTACCTGCTGGTAAATTAAAAAATGCAGATTTTAAGGCGATCAAAAACTGTCGTGCAGATAGGTCGCCACTAAGCCCCCCGCTACTTTCATCGGCAATAAAAAACGCATGTGCGCTAAAGTAGGGGGCAATAGTTCATAAAACTACACGAAAATTGATTTATTCATATCTTTTTTTGACATCTTCTGCTTTTACTGAAAGGCAGGGCTCACCTGAGCGGAAAGCCCTGCCTTCGCCTTTAACAGGATTATTGTTGCGTGGTTAGTTGTTGCTGCCGGTAAAATGAAACCAGTTAACAGCTACATAACCACCTTCATTTCCCCGGATGGTATTAAAATTAAACAGGGCAAAACGGTTGGCAGTCCATGGATACCCTAGTCCCATTTTCAGCTGATCGCCGAAAGGAATAAAGCGTTTACCATCGAGGCTATACGAAAAGCCGGCAGTAAAGCCTTTATCCGTCACCGCAGCGCTGAGCCATATACGGGTTTGTGATACAGGGATGCTGTCTATCACTTTACCATCGTTCACCATCACCAGCGTAGTGGTGTTTTTCTCTTTTCTGATACCTATAAAAGCATAGGGACTTTGAAAGATGCCTAAGCCGCTGATATCTCCATCTTTTAAGCCGCTCATATCCATTTCTGCTTTGCCGGTGGAAGATGGCCCCTGCACGCGTTGTGTGAGTGTATTGCGTGCTTCTGTTAATGAAGGCGCATAGGAGGCATGCAACCGCATGCTGCCTTTTTTTTCTGTAAGCGACCATTTGCTGTTGTCCGGGTTGTGATTCCACTGCCATTGCAATCCCAGTTGAGGACTATTAAACTCGTCGGAGGTAGCTGGTATCGTTATTGCCACTGGTTTTCCTATGTCTGGCTTTTTCCCGGTGTTGTATCCTTTCCCATTTTCACCAAGGATAGGCCATCCATCCACCCAGTTAACGGGCATCAGATGGGGTACGCGTCCGATGGGGCCACGATCCTGCATAATGATAAACCACCAATCGCCGTTCTTCAGTTGTACCATGCCTCCCTGGTGAAGACCGTTGGATGGATAACTGCTTTCATCCTGGTAAATGATTTTTGATTCATATGGTCCGGTAATCTGTTTGCTGCGCAAACAAACCTGCCATCCTTCTGTACCACCGGCTGGATTGGTGATATAATAATAGCCATTGATTTTATACATGTGAGAACCTTCCATGCCATAGGCGGTGCCGGGAGCGGAAGATCCCTGTGGACGGTTAATAGCGCCCTGCCAGATCTTCACATTCTCTCCTTTCACGGATAAAGCATCCGCTGCCAGCTCCGTCAGGTAAAGGGTGCCAGTGCCGTGTACAACGTATACTTTGCCATTGTCGTCAAAAAATAATCCGGGATCATAGAGGTATTCCGGAAAAATAGTTCTGGTCCACGGGCCTTTGACATCCTTCGCGGTACAGATAGAAAAATGGCCCTTTTCAGTGCCCCAGCCATAGGGTGTACAAAATCCTACATAGAATAAACCGTTGTGATACCGGATGGTATTGGCCCAGGAGCCATTGAGGTATAACGTACCTCCCTTCATATCATACCTGGGATCTTCATCGTAACGGTTTACTGCGTAGCCGGCCATTTCCCAGTTTACGAGGTCTTTGGAGCGTAAGATGGGACTGCCGGGTACAAAGTGCATGCTGGTGGTGACCAGGTAGAACCAATCGCCCACCCTGATAACATCCGGATCGGGCCAATCGCCCCACAGTAGCGGATTTTTGAATGTCCCATTCCCATTATCTGCCGTCCACTGCTGATGGCTTCCTTTCTTTTGTGCCCACACGATGCCGGGTATTACGGCCATTGACAACAAGAAAAACAGGCATACTATTTTTTTCATGATGATGATTACGTTTTTAATGATTCCTATTTGTGTGCCTGTTTCCCAGACAGTATCGTTTCCGAATGCAGACGCCATCAGGCTTTCGCATTCCTCCGCTGCTGGTTGCAACAAATAAAAAATGGATGTTTATGACAACGTATCCTGGCCGGAGAAGCTATTACCGTGGAATAATAATAGTAAGGACACGCTATATTAATTGTTCACTGAATGATGACATCATTTACCATTTTGTGCAAGGCAGGCATCTGCTTATATCAGCCAGTTACAGATGACCTTATCATAGCGGCAATGTGCTCATCGTTCTTTATAAAAATATCAGGGACTCAAAGATGCAAAATATTTTTTGTTTTTTCTTCCCCAAAAATGGCCTGCTAAAATTGGTCATCTGCCTAAAAAAGAAAAATGGGTGATAAAATATTTTTGAAAATATTTTACCGAACGTTTGGTAATATCAAAAAACGCCCTACCTTTKTTTCATGAGACCGCAAAAAATAGACGACGCAAGATTGATAGGAGGACTGATGTCCGTGTTACAATCAAAGGGCTTTGAAGGCGCCAGCCTCAACGACCTTGCTAAAGCCACCGGCTTACAGAAAGCGAGTCTCTACCACCGGTTTCCCGGCGGGAAGAATGAGATAGCCATGATGGTGCTTGAATATGTATACACCTCGGTAAAAGACAACATCTACCACGTGCTGGCAGAAAAAGGGGTAGCGCCGGCTACTAAATTGCAGCGGGTGATCCAGTTCATCAAAGAGTTGTATCAGAATGGTGAGAAGAGCTGTATCCTGAACGCCCTCTCCCTTGATTCGGGCATGGTGGCGTTGGGCGATGCCATCAGCAAGGCCATGTTACTGTGGATTGACGCATTTACGGCACTGGGGGTAGAACAAGGCTTTACCAACGCACAGGCAAAGGCGAAAGCAAGGCAATCGCTGGTACTGATACAGGGAAGCCTGGTACTCTCGAAAGGATTGAAAGATCCTTCTCATTTTCACAAGGCTTTAGCTGATTTGAAAGTGCTTTTCACACACGAATAATATTTTTTTCCTTTTAATTTTACCGAACGTTCGGTAATTATATTTAAACCACTTTAAAAATTTCATCAAATGAGCAACGTTAAATACCACACCACTCAAGTAAATGGCATCGATATCTTTTACAGAGAAGCTGGTCAGAAAAACAAACCAACCCTGGTACTATTACACGGTTATCCTACTTCCTCCCATATGTACCGCAACCTGATGCAGGAACTCTCCGACGAATACTATCTGATAGCGCCCGACTATCCCGGCTTTGGCAGAAGTGCCCAACCACATATGACCGATTTCCCCTACACCTTTGCCAGCCTGGCCGACATCGTACAAGGCCTGCTCGACCAACTCGGACTGAAACGTTACAGCCTTTATCTCATGGACTATGGCGCACCGGTAGGCTATCGTCTGGCAACAGCACATCCCGAAAGCATTGAATCATTGATTGTACAAAATGGATGTGCGTACAATGAAGGACTGGAACAATTCTGGGACCCCATCAAAGCATACTGGAAAGATAAAAACGATAAAGTAACAGAACGTACCCTGGAAGGATTTCACAGCATAGATGGCCTGAAATGGCAGTATACACACGGCGTACCGGATACCACGGTGATCAGCCCTGACAACTGGGAACTGGACCTGCGTCACCTGCAACGCCCGGGTAATAACGACATACAGCTACAACTGTTCTACGACTATCAGAACAATACCACCTTATACCCTCAATGGCAGGAATACTTCCGCACTCATAACCCGGAAATGCTGATTGTATACGGTAAAAACGATTACATATTCCCTGTAGCAGGTGCTGAAGCCTATAAGAAAGATGTGAAACACCTGGAATATCATTTATTTGACGCTGGTCACTTTGCTCTCGAAAGCCATGGAAAAGAAATAGCCGCCACCATCAGAGAATTCCTGGGAAGAAAAGTTGCCCGCAAATCATTAGCAACTGCCTGATCATCCCATTACACACCAGGAGCGCAGGTCACACCCCGCTCCTGGTTTTACACCTTTAAATTGTACCTACGTCATGATACCCGCGCAAGATGCCCTTGTTTTATTTGGTGCCGCTATTTTCGGTAGTGCTATGAATGCCGCCGCCGGCGGTGGTGGTTTCGTTTCTTATCCTTCGCTGATATCCATTGGTACCACACCGTTAGCCGCCAACGCCATTAGTACAGTAGCGTTGTGGCCGGGGAACATCGCCAGTATCAATGCGTACCGTACCGATACCGACTATAGCTGGAAACACACCGGCCCCCTTATTATTGCCATTACGCTTGGGGGCCTTATTGGCGCCAGCCTTGCAGTGATATCATCTCCTGAGCTGTTCCGTAAGTTCGTGCCGTTTTTTCTGCTCTTTACCTGGCTGCTGTTTGTGGCCAGTCCGGTACTTATCCGCCGGTTGCTGAACGGACCTCAACATCATATCAGCATAACCAGCAAAGCAACTACATTATTACTCATCGGGATCTATGGCGGCTTTTTCGGCGCAGGGCTGGGCATGATATTACTCACCGTTTTCAGCTTCTTTGGATACCGGCAACTCAATGAAATGAACGGGCTCAAAGTATTATTAGTGTCCTTCAACAACGGAATTGCAGCCATTGCATTCATCGTTTCCCACATGATTGTTTGGGAATATACACTGATCATGCTGGCGGGCGCCTTGCTGGGTGGATATTACGGTGCAAAATTTACCCGGAAAATACCACAAACTATATTACGCAACATCATCATTGTATTGGGAGCCACTATTACCTTGTTATTCTTTCTGAAAGAATATTATCAACACTGAAAATTATTAACAGATGAAATACCGATTAACTTTGCAAATCTTTTTAATACTCATACTTATGACAACTACTTTAGCCGGCACTGCACAAGAGCAATATCCGGTATATCACAGAACCATGAAGGTGGATGGTCTTAATATCTTTTACCGGGAAGCAGGTGACCCTACCAAACCTACGCTGCTCCTGTTACATGGGTTCCCTTCTTCTTCCCACAATTTCAGAACACTCATTCCTTTGCTGAAAGATCAGTTTCATATTCTGGCACCTGATTATCCTGGTTATGGATTCAGTGATATGCCAGCCATGACCGACTTTGATTATACCTTTGAAAACTATTCACTCATCGTTGAAAAGTTCCTGCAGCTGAAAGGCGTTACCAAATGCAGCATGTACATCTTCGATTATGGTGCACCGGTAGGTATGAGAATCATTCAGCGTAACCCGGCTATACTCGATCGTTTGATTGTACAGAATGGAAATATTTATGCAGAAGGATTAAGCGATATCCTGAAATCATATAAGAAAAATATCGACGAAAACACAGAAGCTTCCCGCGCCAAAGTATACAGTGCATTTGAACTGGAATATACCAAATTTGAATACCTGCATGGAGTGAGCGATTCTACTAAAGTAGCCCCCGAAAGCTACCTGCTGGATCAGCTGTTGATGGACAGACCCGGCAACAAAGACATTMAGTACAAACTGAAATATGACTATCGCTTTAATATTGCGGAGTATCCAAAATGGCAGGAAACCTTGCGCAAACTTTCTCCGAAAGTGTTGATTGTTTGGGGTGAAAATGATCCGGTATTCCTGAAACCTGGTGCACTGGCTTATAAAAAAGATATGCCTGATACGGAAATGTATTTCTATCCAACGGGGCACTTTGCGTTGGAAGAATATGCCGTGGAGATAGCTGCGAGGATCACCGCATTTTTACAACACTAACGACTAATAAATTCATACTACACTAACAACAAAAAGCATCGCGTCTGCGATGCTTTTTTATTGAATGAATACCTATTGATACGCTCCTCCTTCGCCACTGTACAGAGCGGTTTATACATCTGTTTACCTGAAAATATTAATAATATCGGGCCCCCCATACTGTTTCACCGTTATAATTGCTCCTTTCACCGGCAAACCCGGGTTATCTTACCTGTTTTCCATTGTTGTGGGTACACGGTATCAATAGCTTTGCATCATAAACAAATTATATGATCAACAATACCCAATCAAAGCATGTATTGATTATTGGTGGCGGAGTGGCTGGTCTGGCGCTGGCCTTATTCTTAAAAAAAGCCGGTATTTCCTGTAGTATTTACGAGGCATATGCTTACAAAGGAGCAGCCGGTGGTGGAATGAATATTGCCCCCAATGGGATGAATGTATTGGCGGCACTGGGATTGGCGGACGAACTGGCCGCCCGTGGTGCTATTACAAAGGAGCATTGTTTCCGGAATGAAAACGGGAAAGTGTTGGCGCGTATTCCCTATGGAGATACCAACAAATATGGGCAGCCGGGCGTAAGTATATCCAGGGCTGCATTATATGAGGTATTGACCGATGAAATCAATAAAGCGGGTATTGAGGTCAGTTACAATAAACGATTACAGTTTATTGAAGAACTTCCCATTGGCGTCACGGCTTATTTCGAAGACGGAAGCAGCGACAGCGGTCATATACTCATTGGTGCGGATGGTATCCGTTCCAAAACACGCAGCCATATTTTACCCATTGGCCCCTCCCCTTCCTTTGTAGGCGTGGTAGGCGTAGGCGGATTTGTGAAGCTGGAAAATGTGCCGGAGCTTACCCGACAGGATTTAAGCAGTCTGAATTTTACTTTTGGAGCCAAAGGCTTTTTCGGTTATTGTGCTGCTGATAAGGGGTATGCGATGTGGTGGTCCAATCTCGAGGCAGCGCAGCCTATGAGCGAAGCCGCCTTGCGGGATACCGCGATGGATAAACTACAGGAAGAAATGCTGGGGATTTACCAGGATTTCCATGCACCCATTACCGCATTGATTAAACATACAGAGCGTCCAATCAGGCAAAACATCAGCGACATACCGTCGCTACCCACCTGGCATAAAGGCCGCGTATTACTGATTGGCGACGCTGCTCATGCAGTAAGCCCCAATGCTGGTCAGGGCGCTTCTTTAGCATTGGAAGACGCTATGTACCTCGCCAAACTACTCCGGGACGAAAAAGCAGATTATGAAAAAGTATTCACACAATTTGAAAATGGTCGCAAACAACGCGTAGAGAAGATTGTAGCGGAAGGACGCAAACGTAGCGCCGACAAAAAAGTCCTTACTCCCTTCCAGGCGAAGATTCGCAACTTCATGATGAGCGTGTTTATTAAACTATTTGGTATCAAAGGAATTGATTGGGTATATCGCTATAAAATAGACTGGGAATAATGACCGGGTCAAATCACCAGGAAGGGCTCCACCAGACGGCGGAGCCCTTTTCTCATCTCTATGTTAGTGGCAGGTTATGTCAATCCTTCTTACCCAAATCAAAAACAAGCGACAAGCGCATGGTATTTGACAATGGGTTCCGCGTAGTACCGGCCCCCGATGGGATCACATACGACAGGTTAATGCCTATGGCGTTCCAGCGCACGCCCATACCAGCAGTAAAATATTTGCGGTTGCCTTTCTGGGCAGATTCATGAAAATAGCCCCCTCTGATGGCCAACAAATCATTGTACCAGTATTCAGTACCAGCTGACCACATCACCTCCTGCAATTCCTCTTTAAAACCACCTGGCGCATCCGTAAAAKAACCCAACATGCCATCCATGGAGCCTTTGCCGTAGTTGCCGGCAGTACTATCTATGAGCAACGCCGGTGTAGGCACCAGCAGCTTGTTGATGTCGAGCGCAAAAGTGATTTTATTTTGTTCATCCAGCTGGTGCGTATAGGCGCCACCGATACCCAAATTGGCAGGCATGAAATATTTCTGTGCATCACCGCCATACGATATTTTACTTCCCATATTGGTAATAGCCACACCGAGATTAAAACGGCCGGATTGTCCGTTTTCATACTCTTTTTCCTTGGTATAGGTAGCAGATAAATCTGCCGCTACCGTATGTCCGGGCTTGAATGCGCGGCCACCGTCGGTATGCTGACCACTACCCAGGTTGGAGTAAATATAGCGCATGGCCAAACCCAGCGACCAATGCTCACTGAGCTTACGAACATACCCCGCATCAATGGCCATTTCATTAGGCCGTGCTTTGCCCTGCTCCTGTCCATCTTTATTGCGGAAATCTACATTTCCCATGGAAAAATAACGGAGTGATGCACCAATGGTTTGCTGGTCGTCCAGCTTTTTAAAACCACTCAAACTGGCGAGGTACATATCACCTACCAGATCTCTGAGCCAGGGCGTATAACTAACGGCTACGCCTGCACTTTTTTCGGAGAATGCCAATGCCGATAAATTCCAGTAAACGGAGTTAGCATCTGGTGAAAGCGCCAGTCCCGTTTCTCCCATGGCGCCACTGCGGGCGTCCGGAGATATTCTCAAAAAAGGAACGGCGGTACTGATGGTATTGGATCTGCCATCTACATTGATACCAGTGGCAGGGATGGTTTGCGCCTGTACCCTACCCGGAAAAATTGCTACAGCGGCGGACAAGCCCAATGAATAAACAATATATCTGAGCAACATAATGACCTGTTTTTGTGGATAAGAAAATGTCGGCTGCCGATGCCTTACCGGCAGCCGATACCATTACACTACTGCTTAATGAACCGTTGTGATTCGGTGGATTCACTATTCTGCAGCTTGAGCAGGTATACACCCGGCGCCAGGGAAGATACCGGCCATTCGTGTGTTTCACTGGCGCGACCAGCACTCTGTAATTTGCCCTGCATCATCACCCTGCCTCCCATATCAATTACCTGGAAGTGTACGGCTCCCGGTGCTTTGTTCAGGAAAGTAATGCGCATGGTCTGCGATACCGGGTTAGGGGTGATCATCAAACCAAAGGCGCCTTTGCCAAGTGGTGGCTGTACAGGATCTCCAGGCCCGCCCGGATTTGTACCACTGTCAGTTCCTTTTATGCATATATCTTCCAAAGCATAATAAAAATGATGGGCATTTCTGCGAATACGGAGGTAAATATCCTTGCCATCATAGGCTTTCAGGTTCACGGTACGCGCATTCCATTTGGCAAAGTTGGACTTGTTAGTACTCAATACCGCCACACTATCCCAGGGACCGTTTTCATTTTGCGCAATGAAAATAGTAGTCGCCTTATCATCCGGACGATCCGCCGGCCAGGAAGGGTCCCAGCCCAGGTTGTCGGAGAAATTCAGGGTAGCATCTTTCACACCTTTCAACGACATTTTACCTGAATAGAGGAACAATTCATCCGGACCATTCAACTCATTATTGAAGTTTTCACCAAGGAACAAATAAGGTGAATTATCAGCCGATTTGATAGTCGCCTTTAAGCCGTCTATATCTACATTTTCACTGGTGGTGACTTTCAGCGTGGCGCTGTTGCCAGTAGGAATTTCCTTCTTCCATCCGGCAGGAGCAGCACCGGCTTTCATTTTATCAAAGTTTTCACCTGCTTTACATTCCTTGCCCATACTAGGTTCCGGGTCTGGATCAGGATTGGTAGGACCACCATTTTTGATACAGATATTATCCAGCGCGTAATAGTAATGATGTTCATTTCTGCGGAAGCGGATAAAAATATCTTTACCGTCATACTTACTCAGGTCTACCGTGCGTTCGTTCCAAAGTTTGAATTTAGTATTGGATGTAGTCAGCGCGGTAATACTATCCCAGGGACCTGCTGCGGAAGTAGCTACAAAAATAGCTGTCGCTTTATCTTCCGGACGGGCATCCGGCCAGGAAGCGTCCCAGGCAAGGTTATCCGTAAAGGTGAGTACTGCTTTATTCAAGCCTTTCAGCGACACTTTTCCAGAGATGAGATTAATTTCATCTACCCAATTGAGGTCATCATTGAAGTTTTCACCGAGCATCAGGTAATTGGAATTATCAGCCGATTTGATCGTGGCTTGTTTACCATCAATCGATACATTTTCGCTCTGCGTAATTTTCGCGGTGGCTTTGTTACCGGCAGGAATTTTCACTGTCCATACAGCCGGCTTCTGACCTGCCGTCATTTTATCGAAGTTCTCGCCGGCCTTGCAACCTTCGCCCATGCTGGGTTCCGGATCTGGAGGGATGACACCGCTCTGTACGCAGAAGTCGTCCACGGCGTAGAAATAATGATGTTTATTACGACTGATACGCACGTAAATAGTTTTACCACTAAATTCCGTGAGGTCAATGGTGCGCTCATTCCATTTACCAATATCTGCCTGTGGGGTATTCAATACCGCCATACTTTTCCATGGCCCTGTCAGTGATTCAGATACAAATACCGTAGTGGCTTTATCTTCCGGACGAGGCTCTGGCCAGGTAAGATCCCAGGAAAGATTATCTACAAAGTGTATCACAGGTTTATCGATACCAGTGAGGACCAATTTGGCGGAATAGAGATTTACTTCTACCGCATCATTTTTCTCATCATCATAGTTTTCACCGAGGAACAGGTAAGTGGATTTATCAGCTGCCTGCAGGTAAGCCATGGCAGTAACCAGTCGTACCGTTTCCTGTTTGGTAGCGCGGAATTTTCCGCCTTTCAGCGTAGCAGGTACCAGCTGTGTCCATCCCGGTGTCATGTTATCAGTACCGGTGGTATTGAAGTTTTCACCTGCTTTACAATCGGCGCCCATGCTTGGTTCCGGCTCAGGTTCCACTGTACCGTCCCATTCTTTGATGCACAAATCATCCATGGCATAAAAGAAGTGGTGCTCATTACGACGGATTCTCACATAAATATCTTTCCCGATAAATGCTACCGGTATTTTCATTTTGCGATCATTCCATTTGCCCATCTGGCTTTTGTTGGTACTCGGTGAAGACACCATTTCCCATGGACCAGCAAGCGACGTGGAAACGAATATCGTAGTGGCTTTATCGTCCGGACGGGAGGAAGGCCACGATTTATCCCAGGCGAGGTTGTCTGTGAAATAGATAGCGGGAGCGGTAATGCCGACCAGTGAATACAGCTGGGTATAGACATTTATTTCATCCGACTTATTTTGTTCTGAGTTGAAATTTTCACCTATGAAGAGATAGCTGGTATTATCTTTTGCTTTCAACGTGGCCATAGGTCCATCCAGATCTACCTCTTCAGAGCTGGTGACTTTGGCTGCCGCAGAGTTTCCGGTAGGAATTTGTTTGGTCCAGCCGGCAGGCAGGCTACCAGGTGCGCTGTAGTTAAAGTCCTCTCCCTGTTTGCAGGCCGAAGGATTTTTTTCTACCACCGAAACGGTTTTCGTCAGGGTATTTTCACCGTTCTGATTTTTAACTATCAGGGTAACGTTATAAGTGCCGGCTTTATTAAATACAGCTTCCGCTGAAGCCGTGGCAACGGTGATGGGAGCGCCTTCGCCATTATCGATCGTCCATTTCCAGGAAGTAGGGAAATGAATAGAGAAATCCGAGAAGGTGACTTTGGTATGTGTACCTGCCAGCACTTTATCCACATCCATGATGAAAGCAGCTTGTGGCGGGCATACGTTATCATACGCTGCTCTTACGCCGGTGGCGTCAAGGTTGCTGAGTTGCCAGATAGATTTACGCGCTACATGTTGCATGGCCATTGTAGCCCGATCCATTTGACCGCGGGTAAACATTTTATAGCAACTGGTATTATAATCCATGAAGTTTTCTCCATTGATTTTATGGCCGCATACCGTAGCGTTACAACCTCCGCCAGCTACGTTGGTAGAAGGGGTATCGTCTACGCCGTCGCCGGGACCGCTGCAATTGTTGCCATCAAACGTATGTTTCAGGTTGAGCCAGTGGCCCAGCTCATGTGAGAAAGTAGAATTAAAACTTCTGTTGTTTAGGGAGATGCCACCCATTCCGAGATACCATCCGTTAAATACAATACGCGATGTTTTGGCATCGTTCATCCCTTTATCGGGGTACCAGGCGATGCCGGAATTATTATTATCGTAGTTGTAATCTGTTACAGCAGTGGTCCATCCTACAGGCAATGTGCCTGCGGCAGCAGATTCAAAGCCTTCATTGAATACGCAGCTGGTGGTACCGGAAGCTTTGATACATACGTTATCAATGCCGTAGTAGAAATGATGTTTATTCCGGCGGAAATTCAGATAAATCTGTTTGCCAGCGAAAGCAGACAGGTTCACCTGACGGGGCAGCCATTTATTAAAATCTGATTTAAATGTGCTGATGGTTTGTATTGCTGTCCATGGACCATTCAATGAAGTAGCCGCGAGGATGGTAGTGCCTTTATCTTCCGGTCTGTTCGAAGGATAATCCGGGTCCCAGCTGAGGTTATCAGAGAAAGTCAGCACGGGATTTTGTACGCCTGTCAGGTCTATTTTCGGCGTATATACGTTGAGGGTAACCGGTCCGCCGGAAAAATAGTTTTCGCCCACGTAGAAAAACTGTTGGCTGTTTTCACCAGTGATCACCTGTTTTGTTCCTCCATCTGTTTCCTGTTTGCTTACTTTGAAAGTAGCTTTGGGCATGGGTTTGTTGTTATGCTCCAGGTAGTTCATTACATATACGTTGCAGTATTTGTAGTTATCCCAGGCATATTTGGCCACCGAGTCTTCTGCTTCTTTGGTTACATCTCCAAAAAATCTTCTCTCCGATTGATAGGTAACGCCTTGTGTAGGGCGGCCTTGCGGGTCTTTCGCCGCCAATACGAATTTAATACGCATCCGGCTGGCAATGGGAGCAAAAAGCGGATCGATGGTGTTGATCAGCTTTTTGTTGGTCATGTTAAAATCTTCGTTGGCAATATCGATGGCGGATTGCAGCTGTGATAACGGTACCAGCTGCGCCGCTTCTTCGGGAGAGCTGCCATAAAACACGTGAAACACCACGGGTATCACATACAGTTGCATCCCGCAGGTATCGTCTGTAGGACCATGGACAGCGCTTTTACGGGCCATGCTGGTCACTACTTCCCGTTGCACCTTTTGCAGGTATTTTTCGTAGGTCTGCATCCGTGCTCTTGCAGAAGGATGCAGCTTATAATAGGCTTCCATGGCTTGTTCCGTGCCACAGACCGGACTTTGTGCGTAGCCGGTTTGGCTGATACAGAGCACAAAACATATCAGCAGGGCTGCAAGCAGCCTGTTAAACAGATTCGTCATGATAAATGCTTTAGTTGATAAAATGCAACAGCTATTTAATTTCCCCGTTATTATCCACTTCACTTTTCGGCAAAGGGTAATAGGCTCTTTCGGGCGCATAAGTGCGGTCGGCTTCTTTCATATTAGTTTCCAGCAGTCCCCATCTGCGTAAATCATAATAGCGGCTGCTTTCCAGGGTAAGCTCCATCACCCTTTCGTGCATGAGTTGCTGGAATACCGCTTCTTTGGTATTGACGGTGATAGCGGGCATACCGGCGCGTTTTCTCACTTCGTTGATCAGTGGAATAGCAGCATCAGTACGACCAGTAGCATTGAGCGCTTCTGCATACAACAGCAACGCATCGGCATAACGCATCAGTGGTATATTGATATCATTGGCCTGTTGCATACGGGAAATATCTACCGGCGTCCATTTACGGAAGGCGACCGCATTTAAATTGGCGCCAAACCAGGATTTGAAGGTTTTACCATATACCCGTAATGCCTGTTCATCATTGAAGTATGGATCATTAAAAAATACGGTCGCGTATATACGTTTATCGTAGTTACCATCTGCGGCAATTTTTCCTTCTTTCGTCATTTCCGTCACCAGGCGTGGCGTGCCATATATTTCCCCGTATCCATTCAGTTCACTGGCGCCGATCCAGGCGTTGAGCGCAAATTTGTACCAGGCGCCATTGCTTTCGTCCGCCGACAGCTGCAGTTCAAAAATGGATTCCTTACAGTTTTTGTTGGTGCCGTTAAACATGCTGCCATAGTTGGCTTCCAGGCTGTATTCATTGGAATTTTTCACAGCGCTGAACCACTCTGCTGCTGCTTTGTAGTAGTCGTTTGCCTGGTCTTTATATTCACCCGCCATGTACATGTATACTTTTCCCAGATAAGCCTGTGCAGCGCCTTTGGTGGCGCGGCCCATTTCTGTATTAGGGCGTTTAGAGCGCAAAGGCAGGTTAGCTTMCGCTGCTTTCAGATCGGCCAGGATGAAATCCCAGATGGCTTTTTTATCGGACAGCACATGTCCAATTTCAAGGTCACTTTTAGGCATTTTGTCGCGCAGCACCATTTTCTCAAAGTTTTTGGCAAGACTGAAATAATAGTAAGCCCTTAAAAACTGCGCTTCCCCCACGATCATTTTTCTACTGGGTGCATCTATCTTGCTATCGGGCATGGCGCCCACCCGTTCAATGACTTGATTGGCGAAGCTAATGCCGCGGTAATTATCTGCCCATAATAATTCTACGGCATAACTCCCAGGCGTAAACGTAAAGTAATAATGCTCCAGCCACCAGGGATATCCATCGGCATCTGCACCGGGTATTACAAAGTCTTCCCGGTAATATTCCCTGGCTGAACGCGCTTCAATAAAGTTATTCCAGTCGATAGCGCTTTCCAGTTGTCCGTAAGTAGAAGCCAGTCCGGACAACGCATCACTTTTATTGCGCCAGAACCGGTCTGTGGTCAATTGATCAGGCGATTGCTGATCCAGAAAATTCTTCTCGCAGGCGGAGAAAGCAAGCATCGCCGGCAACAAGAAGCGCAATAATATTTTTGAATGGTTCATACCGTCACTTTTAAATTTGTAAAAATGGATCAGAAGGAAAGTTGTACACCTGCCATCACTGTTTTGGTTTGTGGATACAATACTCTATCCACACCAATGCTGGTAACACCGGTTCTTCCCACTTCCGGGTCCAGGCCGCTGTATTTGGTAAACGTGAGCAGGTTTTGCCCGCTGGCGTATATTCTCAGCTTGTTACATTTGATTCTTTGCGTGAGAGATAACGGTAACGTATACCCCAGTTGCAGGGTTTTCAGTCGCAGGTAGTCGCCACTTTCCAGGAAGCGTACAGATTCTCTGTTGTTACCGTTTAAGTCGCGCAATACGGCGCGGGGCATCTCACTGTTGCTGTTATCCGGTGTCCAGGCGTTGAGTGTTGTGGCCAGAAAATTGCGGCCGGCTTCCATGCCTTCCATTTCAAAACGGTTACCATTGTATATTTTGTTGCCACCAGCACCCTGGAAGAAAATAGAGAGGTCTATATTTCTGTACCCGAGATTAATATTCAGGCTGTATTCATATTTGGGCATACCGGTGCCGGAATATATTTTATCGTTGGGGTCCAGCTTGCCGTCGCCGTTGGTATCAATAAATCTTACATCACCGGGTTTGGCATCGCGTTGCATGCTGTTATGGGCTTTGTTCCATTCAGCCACTTCTTCGGCCGTTTTAAAAATACCGGCGGTCTGATAAAGGTAGAAGGCGCCTATTTCGCTGCCTACGCGGGTTTGTGTAGGAATATGATCTCCAAATTTCAAACCAGCGCCTTGTATGATCTGGCCATTGTTAGCCAGTGATATCACTTTATTTTTTAGGGTACTGAAAGTACCGGAAACATCGTAGGTTAATCCGCGGTATTTATTGCTGTAGTTAAGTTCCAGCTCCATGCCTTTGTTGGAAATTTCGCCTACGTTCATGATAGGGTCTACCAGACCAGCGGAAGAAGGCATTCTTTTTAATACCAGCAAGTCGGTAGTGCGATTCTGGTAGTAGTTGAGGCTACCGGATAAGGCATTATTCATCAGGCCGAAGTCGATCCCGATATTCGAAGAGTTCACGGTTTCCCATCTGAGTCTTCTGTTTTCCAGGCCGCGGGCAATAGAGCCCTGCCAGGGCGTACCTGCGGTGCCTTGTACATATCCTTGTCCGTATATATTACCGCTGGAAATGAGGGGCAATGCATCGTAATATCCTAATACTACTTCGTTACCGAGTTTACCGGTAGTAGCACGCAGTTTCAGGTTGCTCAGCCAGCCGATAGATTTCATGAAGGGTTCTTCTGTTATTCTCCAGCCCAGGGCCATGGAAGGAAAGGTACCATAGCGGCTGTCGGGGCCGAATTTGGAAGAGCCATCTTTCCGCACAGTTAATTGTAACAGGTATTTATCTGCGTAGCTATAGTTTATTCTTCCGAGCACAGAATTGCGGTTGTAAATATATCCGGAGCCGTCCGCTACGTAAGTACCGCCGTTGCCACCACGGATGGTTTTAAAGCGGGGGTCCAGGAATCCCGCAGGCACATCTGTAGTAACGATGTTGCCATTTTCATCTATGGACTGTACGCCGGTTTTACCGGTAACAGAAGCATTCAGGTTGTCGTAGGTTTGGGAAGAAGCGGTATAGCCACCCAGCAACCTAATGGCATGTTTATTCAGTTTGAACTGATACGCCAATAAATTTTCCATCAGTTTTTCTTCCCAGTTGCTACGTTGATTATATACATAAGGGTAAAGTACTTCTGGTTCATTCGCGTTGGTTTTATTAGGTGGATTGTAGGCGTAATCAAATTCGTGTGACGAGGTATAACCCAGGTTCAAGGTATATTTCAGCCCTTTCGCCAGATCAATGCTCACGCGGCCGTTGCTGACAAAATACTGGGTTCTGTTATAGCTGCTGTAAAAGTTTGCCGCTGCCATCGGGTTCTGAAACTTAGGCAGGCCGTCTTTTTCGAGCGCATAGCCATATTTCTCTGCCGGATCAAATACCGGTAATAAAGGCGATTGATAATACGCATCTTTGAGATTGATATTAGAAGCGGCGCTGCGGGTGTTGGCGTAAAATACGTTCACGTCTACATCCAGGATGCCCTTCTTTACTTCCACGCGGGAGCGCAGTGCTTTTTTGTTGAAGTCGGAGCCGATGATGGTACCGGCTTCGTCGGTGAGGTTACCAGACAGGCTAAAGGTGACTACTTCTCCCCCGCCGCGGATACCCAATGCATAATTGCGATTGGTGCCTTTCTGCGCTACTTCGTCTTGCCAGTTGGTGTTCCAGGTGGGGCCGTTATCATCTTTCAAATAGGCGGGCAGGTCTGTTCTGCCAGCGTTCTGGTACATTTGCTTATGTACTTTTTTATAGCCGACGGCATCAAGGAGCTGGTATTTTTTAGTAGGCGTTACTTTGCCGGAGTACATGGAGAAGTCGAATGCTGCCACGCCTTTTTTTCCGGTTTTAGTGGTGATAAGGATCACGCCGTTGGCCGCACGGGAACCGTATATAGCGGCAGCAGCAGCATCTTTCAGCACTTCCATGGAAGTGATATCGTCGCTATTTAAAAAGTAAGGATCACCGGAAACGCCGTCGATGATAAACAGGGGTTGGTGATTACCCATGGTACCGAGGCCGCGGATTCTGATGTCGGCCATGGAGCCGGGGGCGCCACCGGTGCGGCTAACAGTAAGACCGGCAATCTTACCCTGCAGCGCGTCGATGGGGTTAGTAGTGGCCATTTTACTCAGTGATTCACCTTTTACGGAGCTGATGGCGCCGGTTACATCAGATTTTTTCTGTGTGCCGTAGCCGATAACTACCTGTTGATTTAAGCTGGTGATGGATTCGTTCATGCTGATATCCAGGCGTGCTTTGCCGGTTACCGCTACTTCCTGCGTGTTGTATCCCACAAAAGAAATCACCAGTATTTCGCCGGCGGCCACGGAAATACTGAATTCTCCGTTGGCATTGGTAAGCGTGCCCTGTGCGGTACCTTTTACGCGGATATTTACACCGGGTAAAGGAATGCCGCCGGTGCCGGTAACAGTACCTTTTACCACTTCTTTATCCAGCGTAGGCGTGGTAGTAATAGTGAGTGGCGGAGCCGCGGGTGTGATGAGGATATTAATTCCTTCCTGCAGGAAGTTTAAATGTGCAGGTGTCAGTATTTCTTTTAAAATAGCTTCCACACTTTTATTTCTGGCGTCTACCGTAATTTTTCGTGTAGCCCTTTCATTTAGGGTGACAGAATTATACACGAAGCGGAAAACGGTTTTCTGCTCAATGCTGGTCAACACTTTCGCCAGTGATTGCTGACTGGCAGCGATAGATATTTTCACCTTGCCAATTTGCTGCATATCCGTGTCTGCGCGCAAAGTAGCGGCGTTGGCCAGCAGCAGGCAAATGGTGGTTAAAAAATACCGGCCCCATAGGTGCGGGGAGCCGATTGTTTCCCTTACTTTTTTCATAACGTTAATTTTTCTGCGTGGTTAGCATCACATAATAGGATAGCAGGACACACGATGTTATCCGTGTATCAGACTCCTTATTGATGTAAAGTGGGTGGCTTTAGTTACAGCCTTTGCCTTTGATAATAATTTTGTTGGCACCAGCTATCAGCTGACAGTTGGAATGATTGATTCTACATAACAGATTTAATACTTTTGGCAGATCGGTATCGGGCGCAAAGCTGGCGGTAAAGCGACAGCGGGCTAGTCCCGGGTCCTGGATTTCAATAGTTGTATCATATTTTCGCTGCAGCTGCGATACAATTTCCTGGAATGATTGTTCTTTAAACACCAGCCAGCCTTCTTTCCAGCTACTGCTGGCAGTGGCATCTGTTTTCTGTTGTAATACAGCGCCGGTAGCCCGGTTATAGGTCACCTGCTGATCCCTTGTTACAATACCGATGGTGGCGTTTGCCTTTGCTACCTGCACTTTTCCCTGTACCACGGTCACTACCAGCGTTTCATTGCCCGCGTAGTTATTCACATTAAAGGCAGTGCCCAGCACTTGCGTAGCTACTTCGCCGCTGTGAACAGTGAAGGAACGGCTGGTTTCCTGTTTAATATCGAAGAAGGCTTCGCCTTCCAGATATACTTCCCGTTTTTGCGGGGTAAAGTTTTCGGCAAACTTTATTTTGCTGTCGGCGTTGAGCCATACCTTACTGCTGTCTGGCAGCATCACTTCCCGGGTTTGTCCACGCGGGGTGGTGATAGTAGTATATAATATATTTTGGGAAGACAGCGGTGCTTTGTGCATCCACTTATACGTACCCAAACAGATGCCCACCAATACTGCAGCAGCTGCCGCCACCTGGCGGAAGGAGGGCATGCGCCGCACGCGGTGAGGTGATGTGGCGGGTGCAATTTCCTGATTGATGGCCGCTAACAATTCTCCTTTCAGCGCCTGCTGTTCGCTTTCGTTCAGCAGGTCAGAAAGTTTAGTACGTTGATCGAAGGTGGCGTACCAGGCTTCCAGTTCCTGTAATTCCGCATCTGTACAAKCGTTGGCCTGAAATTTCTCTATTAGTATAATGATCCTTTCGGGCTGTTGCATAATGGTTGTTTATAACGCCTGCTATATATAAGTCACCTGAAGGAAGGGTTACCGCCATCCGGTTTTATATTTTTTTAAAATATTTTTTTAGAGAAAATAAATCAGAAAAGGAAGGAGACAATCCACATAATAATTACCCATATGTGCGCGAAGGATGCGCAATGCTTTACCGATGTGCTTTTCCACGGTATTCACGGAAGTGCCCATTTTGAGTGCAATAGATTTATAGGATAAATTTTCCACGCGGCTCAGCAGAAATGCTTCCCGGCATTTCTCAGGGAGCAGGCGCATGGCGTCTCTCAGGGTTTTCTCCAATTCTTTTTCCATCACCGGGCCCGCCGGGGAGGCCGCTGTGACGGCGTGGCGTAGGCCTTCTGCCTGGAGTTGTTGCAATTTCGTTTCCTGGAGCATGGTGCTACGTAACTGGTTCAGCACTTGATATTTCAGGGCGCTGAATAAATAATGCCGGGGCACAATGATATCGGGTATATCGGCCCTGCGGGTGTACAGATTCACAAAGATGCTTTGCACCAGGTCTTTGGCGGCATCTCTGGACTGCAGGCGCTGAAAGGCATGATCTAATAAGGGCAGCCAGTATTTTTCGTACAGGCATTCAAACGCCTTCTGGTCGCCGCTTTTCAACAGCTGCCATAGTTCCAGGTCAGAATAGTGTTGATATGTTGGATACTGTGAAATAAAAAAACATTTTGGTTGGCGCACGCATGGGTGGCTATTACTACATACAGCAATTGGTACAGGACTCCGCGATAATCGTTTAAAACTACAACAATTAAAATACAGTACAGACAGAATATTAACTGATACCTTGCAGAAATTACCCTTCCGGATGGCTTTATGGGCTCAAATATTCATGTATATGGGGCTGGCATCCCATATTTGAAACAAATATGTTTATCTTTTTGCGGAAATTAACTCAATTTGCAATCTTATCCAGCGCATTTACATTGAAAGCAACCGACACTAAACCAGCCGCGCAGCAACTGCGGAGAGGACTACAGAACAGGCATATTCAACTGATTGCCCTTGGGGGCGCCATTGGTACAGGCTTATTTCTGGGCATTGGCCCGGCAGCCGTACTGGCGGGACCCTCTGTTATTTTAGGTTATGCCTTTGCAGGCATCATCGCCTTTTTCATTATGCGACAGCTGGGAGAAATGGTGGTGGAAGAACCGGTATCCGGCAGCTTCAGCCATTTTGCCTATCAGTACTGGGGCAGCTTTGCGGGCTTCTCATCCGGATGGAACTACTGGGTATTATATATTCTGGTGAGTATGTCCGAATTAACAGCTATTGGTGTGTATGTACATTTCTGGTGGCCGGAAATTCCATTATGGTCCTCCAGTTTGTTCTTTTTCATTGCTATTAATGCGCTCAACCTAAGCTCTGTTAAAGTATACGGAGAAGCGGAGTTCTGGTTCTCCATTGTAAAAGTAGCGGCTATTGTAGCTATGATTTGTTTCGGCACATACCTGCTCATCAGCGGTAGTGGCGGATCTCAGGCCAGCATACAAAACCTGTGGAACGATGATGGCTTTTTCCCGAAAGGGTTATTACAATCAGACGGGAAAGGAGGCTATCAGGGATTATTTGCGGCCATTGCCATGATCATGTTCTCGTTCGGGGGACTGGAGCTGATCGGGATTACGGCAGCAGAAGCGGACAACCCGGAGAAAACAATTCCGAAAGCTACGAACCAGGTGATTTATCGTATCCTGATTTTTTATGTAGGCGCGTTGATTATCCTGTTTGCCTTATCTCCCTGGAGAAGTATTACCACAGATAGTAGTCCTTTTGTAACGGTATTTGAAAGCTTAAAAGGCTTCCAGTTCACGCTTTTCGGCCATACGGTGTATTTCACCAGTCTGATTGCCAATGTATTGAACCTGATTGTACTCACCGCCGCGTTATCTGTTTACAACAGCTGTGTGTATAGCAATAGCCGGATGCTCTTTGGCCTGGCTGAACAGGGGAATGCGCCTAAGTTCCTGTCTTCCTTAAACAAAAATCATGTACCGGTAAAAGCAATACTGGTTTCCGGTGGCTTTGCTGCCGTATGTATTGTAATCAATAAGTTGATTCCGGAAAAAGCGCTGGAACTGTTGATGTCGCTGGTGGTATCCTGTTTGATCATCAACTGGATTATGATCACGGTGGTACACTTCCGTTTCAAACGCACGAAGCGGGAAGCACAGATCCAAACGAAGTTTCCTTCTTTCTTATACCCGGTATCTAATTATATCTGTCTGGTGTTCCTGGTGGGTATATTAACACTGATGTGCATTACCGGCATGTGGGTACCGGTAGCGATGATTCCGGTGTGGGTAGTCGTTTTGTTTATCTGTTATCAGTTGGTAAGAAGAAGTAAAGCGCAGGCATAGACCATTGCTATAGTGCATAAAAATGCGGTATCATTTGTTAATGATACCGCATTTTTTATGTGATCATTATAAATAAGTTATGGTAATATTACCATTCATATTATCCGTCTTATGCAATCTCCTGCCAATAAAGAGCTATCTGAGGTTTATTTTAACTTAATGAATCAGCAACAGTTTAATGAAGAAACACTTGATTATTCAATGCTCGATAATCATATCCGTGTGCTTCAGCAAATGGCCGATATTGGTAATAGCGGGATAAGTATTTTTGATAAATTCAAACAGGAGCATGTTTTTTATTCCTCCAATTTCAGCGGGTTACTAGGCTATGATAATAAAGTGATTAAAAATATCCGTCCGAATTTTTTAGATGATAAGATACACCCGGATGATATTTCCGGGCTGATAAAAAATGGCCTGTCGTTACTAAAACTGTTCCTGCTTTTTTCCCCGGAAGAAAGGGCTGGCTATAAATTCATCAATGAGTACCGCGTGCTGCACGCAGATAATTATTATGTCAGGGTAATTGAGCAGAATCAGATACTGGCTTTTGACGACAAAGGCAATATGTGGCTTTCCCTGAGTATTGTAGATATCTCACCTGATCAGGATCTGAATGAAGGATTAAAGAGTCAGTTATTTAATTTCAAAACAGGAAAATTTGTACGGATTCMACATGAGCACAACTCCGTACGGATAACCGCTTCATTAACTCCCAGAGAATCACAGGTATTACAACTGGTAAAAAGTGGGTTGCTAAGTAAAGAAATTTCCAATAAACTCTCTATCAGTCTTCATACCGTAAACACACACCGGCAGCGAATTTTAGAAAAACTTGGGGCTGCCAACTCGATGGAAGCCATTGCCTTTGCCTCGAATCTTGGTTTAATTTAACATGCCTCCGGATATACTGATATATCAGTATTGTCTGTATTTCTCTTTAATAAGACATTTGTCATGTCAAAATTTAAAAGACATGAACACAGCACTCACAGCACCTACCGATCATGATATTATCACAGTATTTGGCGCCACCGGAAAAACGGGCATCCCGTTATTACAAACACTTTCCCGGAAAGGGATGCGTAGCCGGGCAGTAACACGGGATTTAAACAATATTACTTCCTTACCTTATGTGGACTGGGTAGAGGGCGACCTATCGAATACCACAAGGATTTACGACCTGGTGGCCGGCAGTACACGTATCTTCCTCAATACTTCGTTTTCGCCTAAAATGGCCGAAATGCAGGAGCAGGTTATCGAAGCGGCAAAGAAAGCAGGCGTACAACATATTATTAAGCTATCCTATGGAATTATTTCAGCAGAAGTATTACAAACGGTTAATTCTATTACACACACGCAACACAAGCAGATAGAACAAACACTTATTCAGTCAGGCATTCCTTATACCATACTCAGAGCATCCGGATTTATGCAAAACTGGTTAACTGAATTCCCTGGCACCATTCGGCAGGAAAGGAAAATTTACGCAGCTACCGGAGCAGGCAAAATGCCTTATATCGATACCAGAGACATCGCGGAAGTGGCTGCCATTGCGTTCAGCCACTCACCGGAAATACATGGTCACAACATCTACGAGCTGACGGGCAATGAACCAGTTAGTTTTTTCCAGGTAGCAGATGCTATTGGACAGCGTATAGGCGAACCAGTTACTTATATCGCAGAATCAACCCAGGAAACCAGGGAAAGGCTGTCGAAAAAAGGCTATCCTGAATGGGCCATTCATATGCTCCTCTGCTTTGCCCAAAGCCAAAGGGATGGAAAAGAAACTTATACCACCAACACCGTGGAGGAGCTTTTAAACAGACCAGCCACTGATATTTACACCTTTGCCAGGGATTACGCCAACTGGTTTAAATAGTAGCCTGCTCTCCGGCAAAAAAATCAAAAGACGTCTCCTAAACAAGAGGCGTCTTTTTCATGTCCTTTTATTTATATTTATGAGATAATAATGCTGTAGCATTCTGAAACCTATACCAACAACCTATAAGCTTATTTAATCTTTTACGCAAAAAAGAAACCGCCGAAACCCATCATGCTGCTACGCTGCATTTTCTATGTCAGGAAACGGACACCCCTTACACCATCGGCTCAGGATCTATATGCACGCGGATAATATCCGGTATTTCCTCTTTCAGTGCACGTTCCAGATCGTACATGATAGTATGCGTATATGCGAGGGAGGTATCACCCGCCAGGTAAATAATCAGGGTCACCACCAGGCCTTCGTCTGTTTGTAATACTTCGTCGATCTTCACATTGGGCCAGGCCGTTAATTTAGTCAACGCCACGTTGACACGTTCAAAAGCGGCTGCCTGTCGACGGGCGGCTTTAGGCATTTCATTTCTGGGCTCAATATGCACCGCTACTTTTACAGGACGTGGAAACTCCTGTATCAGCGCAGATTCCAGTAGTTCCGATTTTCTGTGTGCTTCCTGTAAGGTCACTTCTTCCGATACTTCCAGGTCCAGTTCTATTCTCATTTCCTCTCCTACCAGGTAGAGGTTCAGGTTATGAATACGCAGGTCCAGCCGGGCTGCCACGGATCTTACGGTAATGCTGTAAGGCTCGTCAGTAGTATGAATGGGCTCCGCGTGTACAATCACCACGGCTTCCGGGTCCAGCTCTTCTTTGATGGCATGTTCTATAGTTTCGGTGAGCTCATGAGCTTTTTCAAATGTTAAGCTTCTGAGTGTGCCTACAATTGCTTCCACATATGGTTTGTTACCTACAAAGCGGGGTTTGATGGTAACGGCGCCGGGCACAACGCCGGGAATACGCTCCACCCGTTGTTGCAGGCGGGGCTGCAGATCTTCAGGAACGTCATCCATCAGAGAGCGGATGGCCTGTGAACCAACACTCCACACGGATTTAAATGCAATGGCTACTACGCCCAGTGCCGCAATGGCATCTGCACGTTCTACCAGCCAAACAGGTAATGGCAGGTATCTTGCTAAAAAAATAAATAACAGTCCTATCAATATGGCGATAGATCCCAGCATATCATTTCCAAAATGCTCCGCGTCGGAGGCCAGTGCCTGGCTTTGATACAGCTGGGCTGCTTTCTTTAATGTACGGACCCGCATAAAGTCCACCACAATACTAATAATGATAATAGCAAACGACCAGATGGTCACTTCCGGGGCGCCGGGCTCCCATATAATTTTTACGATGGCATGGTAGCCTATAATGAGTGCGGTGGCGCCGAGTAATATCATGCCCGCAAGTGCGCCCAACGACTCTGCTCTTTCATGTCCGTAAGGATGATTGGCATCCGGTGGTTTGGCAGCTACCCGCACAGCCACAAAGGTGACCAGCGTCGAGAGCAGGTCCAGCAGGGAATGTATCCCTTCTGCAATCAGGCCAAGGCTGCCAGTGAGAATGCCAATGATAAATTTGAGCGCCGCAAGGCTGCCACTGGCAATGACTGAAATAGTAGTAATCTTACTTTTACTTTCTACGTTAGTCACTTCGGGGACTACTATATTTGCCATAATGCTGATTAAAAAGCGAATGTATGCGTAAATAGCCTGGTATACCAAAAAAATATACCAGGCCTGTCTTTCTATTATCTTATCAACCTTCTTCTGCGCCGTTCTTCATTTTCATCAACAACGTATAGGCATTCCGGGTAACAATGGGTTGCTCACCAATATTACTTTTAATTTCGGTATAGCCGCCATTGCTGGTACCAATTTCTACGGGTGTCATTATAAATTTATTACTTCCTGCGGATACAAAAATATAATGTTTATTTTCCCACTTAACAACGGCATCATCCGGCACCGCCGTAACATTGGCATTCTGCAATTCAATCTCTGCATTCATGAACATACCGGGGAGTAAACGCTTATCATATTTTTCAAAATGACAATGTACTTCTCCGGAGCGGTTCTCATCCACGTTCCGGGTAATCAGGTGTATTTTGGCGGCATATTGTTCGCCTCCATTGTTGGTAAAACACTTTACCTGCTGCCCAGGTTCCAGGCTGCCCAGGTCTTTTTCAAACACGGTTAAACTCAGGTGTATATCTGCCGGATTAATCAACTCAAACAACACATCTGTTGGGTTCACATATTTACCGGTATTCACATTTACTTTGGCTACATAACCACTAATCGGCGCATACACGGCGATGCTCCGGGTAATGGTTTCCTCGGTTAATTTGTCGGTATTGATATTAATCAGCTGCAGTCTTTGCTTCAGGGAGCTGACCATTATTTTCTGTCCTTCAAATTCGCTTCTCACCTGCTGAAAAACTTTGTCGCTGTTTGCCTTGGATTCATTCAGTTCCTTCTGACGGATAAAGTCGGCCTCCAGATAGCGCAATTTGCTTTTAGCCATTAAATAATCCTGTTGCAGCTGAATGTATTGCGGATCTTCCAATACAGCCAATACCTGTCCTTTGGCGACCTGCATACCGGGCAGCAGCTGCATACTTTTTAAGTAGCCGCCTAGTGGTACGCTCACGGATACAATGTTCTGCGGCGGCACATCCACTACGCCATTTACACGTAAAACGCTATGCATATCTTTCCKGGAAGGTGCGTTGATGGCTATTCCAGCCGTTTTCATCTGCTCCGGTGTTAATGCCACTTCATTGGTTACAGTGGCGGCTGTCGTTTTTGTTTCCGCAACTTTTTGCGGCGCTTTATTTTCCTGGCAGGCGGTGGATAAAATACCCACGCTATATATGATGAATGTTATATTTTTCATGAAACTGATTTTATTTTTTTAGTGAAGGGCGCTTAATTTTTCAATGGTGAAGGCGGCATTATTCAGTTCTTCTACCATCGTAAAATAATTACCTCTTATTTCCATGGCCTGGTTCACCAGCACCACCCATTCCACATAACCAATTTCCCCGATGGCCATACGTTTGCCGGCGCCGGCGAGGATAGTGGCCGCATTTCTTAATAATACGGTATGGGTGCTGTAACGCTTTAAGCGATTGGCGTACACGATTACGGCATTAGATAATTCGGACTGCAATTGTTGCCTGGTAGCATCCAGTTCTTTCTGCTGCTGTTGCACAAAAATACCGGACGCACGGATACGCGAGCGTTGCGCGCTGCCGAACAACGGAATACCAATGCCGGCGCTCACAGAAGAAAAACGATCTCCTCCACCAAAATATTTTTCATCGTTGCCTATCCGCTGATAACCGATGATGCTGGTATTGTTATATCCCAGGTTCAGCGTGGGTAACAACTTACTTTTCTCCAATTTATTTTCTTCCACACTACGTTCCAACAACTGCTCCCGTAACGCAATGGCAGGGGTACGGGCAATATACCCCGTATCAGGCATATCATTTAACGGATAAATCAACGTTGTTTCTACAGGAATAATTTCTTCAGATGTATTCAGCAATATTCCCAACTGGTTCCGCAATACCGCATCGTCTGTTTGTAACATACTGAGCTGGTCAGCAATTTGCAACCGTTGATTTTCTGCGGTGGAATGCTCAAGTGCATCTACATCACCCGCTTTAAACCTTAAGTTAGATTTATCCAGGAAAACACGATAGATGCTATCTGCTTCCAGCAACAGCTGCTTCTTTTGCTGCAGCACCAACAGGGAAAAATAAATCTGTCGTACCTGTGCCTTCAGTTCATATTCCTGTTGACGGGTATTGATTTTACTCAGCGTGATATTGGTGTTGTTAATACTCCGCTGATGTTTGTATACTGATGGGAACTGTATGCCCTGAGAAATAGTAAAACGGTTGTCGTTGGCGACGCTGTTTAATTTGCCGTATTCTATGCCTACATTGGCTTTGTCCAGATCGAGGTGGCTTTTCTTCAGCGACTGATAATACTGTTCGTTTATCTTCGCGGATTGCAGCTGCAGGTTGTTCTTCAGCGCCAGGTCTACCGCTTCCTGAACGGTAACACGTTGTTGTGCGTGGCTGATGGCGGGCATCGCCAATAGCGCCAATACCACCACCGCCGCCATGCCTTTGCGCGGCTTAAAGTATTTAAACCCTTTTTCGAAGAGGATATATAACACCGGCAATACAAATAATGTTAACATAGTAGAAATGATTAAGCCACCAATCACCACGGTAGCCAATGGTTTTTGTACTTCTGCACCGGCGCCGTTACTTACCGCCATGGGAATGAAGCCCAGAGATGGTACTAAGGCGGTCATCAGTACCGCGCGCAGTTTGGATTTAGTGCCATGAATCACCACTCTGCCTACATCATCCCAACCTTCTTTTTTCAGGCGGTTGAATTCTGACACCAACAGAATACCATTCAATACCGCCACTCCAAACAGTGCAATGAATCCAACGCCGGCGGATATACTAAAAGGCATGTCTCGTATCCATAATGCCAGGATACCGCCGATAGCGGACAATGGGATAGCTGTGTAAATCAACAGTCCTTGTTTCACGGAGTTGAATGCAAAATACAGCAGCATAAAAATCATCAGCAGTGCGATGGGTACCACCAGTGATAAACGTTCTTTCGCAGCGGTAAGATTTTCGAATGCACCACCATATACGATACGGTAAGCAGGCGGTAATTTCAGTTGTGCCGCGACTTTCTGCTGCAGTTCTGTTACAATAGTTTGTACGTCTCTGCCGGTTACGTTAAAACCTACAATGATACGCCGGCGGGTATCTTCCCGTTGTATCTGATTGGGTCCTTCTATTTCTTCCACGGTGGCTACCTGTTCCAGCGGTATTTGTAAACCCTGACGGGTAGGGATCAACAGGTGTTGTACGTCAGCTAAGTTTTTGCGGGCATCGTCTGCCAGTCGCACTACCATATCGAAACGTTTTTCCCCTTCATATACCAGTCCGGTGGATTGACCCGCGAAGGCAGTATTTACCACGCGGTTGATATCGCTCACGTTCAGGCCGTATTTCGCCATGGCATCGCGGTTATAGTTGATCACTACCTGTGGCATACCGGTAACGGTTTCTACATACAGGTTGATAGCACCATCCACGGTTTTGATCACGTCGCCCAGTTTGTTGGCGTAGAAARCCAGTGAGTCCAGGTCTTCTCCAAAAATCTTACATACCACATCCTGACGGGCGCCGGTCATCAGTTCATTGAAGCGCATTTGCACGGGGAACTGAAAGCCAACGCTAACGCCGGGTACGACGGATAATTCTTTACTCATCTTCTCCGACAGCTCATCAAACGTCTTCGCGGAAGTCCATTCTTTCTTATCTTTCAGGATCACCATCATATCGGCGGCTTCCAGCGGCATAGGGTCTGTAGGGATTTCGGCGCTCCCTATTTTGGTAACGACCTTTTCTACTTCCGGAAATTTCTTCAATAAAATAGCGGCGGTTTGTTGCGTGGCTTTCACCGTGGTGTTCAGGTTGCTACCGGTGAGTAGACGGGTTTCCACGGCAAAGTCGCCTTCTTCCAGTTCGGGGATAAACTCCCCTCCCATGCGGCCCAATATCACGACTGCTATCACCAGCAATACCAAGGTACTGGCGATGATGGCTTTCGGAAATCGCATCATCGTTTTCAGCGCAGGCTGGTAACGCCTTTCCAACCATGCCATCATACGGTCGGCCAGGGATGGTTTATGACTGATTTTTTTGCTGAGAAATAATGCGCTCATCATCGGCACATAAGTAATGGATAAGAGGAAAGCGCCTAATATGGCAAAGGCCACAGTAAAGGCCATGGGCTTAAACATCTTGCCCTCAATGCCCTGCAGCGATAATATAGGAATGTATACAATGAGGATGATGATCTGACTGAATACAGCCGATTTAATCATGGTACCAGTAGAAGCATTCACTTCTGCATCCATGGTATTTTGATCTACCACGCTCAGTTTCCGGAAATGTTTGGAGTGCGTAAAACGGTGCAGGATGGCTTCTACCACAATCACGGTACCATCTACAATCAATCCGAAGTCGATAGCACCGAGACTCATCAGGTTACCGCCTACCCCAAATTTGTTCATCAGGATAATGGCGAACAACATCGATAACGGAATCACGGAAGACACAATCAATCCCGCGCGCAGGTTACCCAGAAAGAACACCAGTACAAACACCACAATGAGCGCCCCTTCTATCAGGTTTGTTTCTACGGTTTTAATGGCGTTGTTCACCATTTTGGTACGGTCCAGGAAAGGCTCTATGACCACGCCTTCCGGCAATGATTTTTGAATATCGGCGACTTTATCTTTTACTCTTTTGATGACTGCGGAAGAGTTTTCTCCTTTCAGCATCATCACTACGGCGCCGGCTACTTCTCCTTTGTCGTTGAAACACATGGCGCCATAGCGGGTGGCAGCGCCCAGTTGCACGGTGGCTACATCGCGTATCAGCACGGGGATGCCGTTGTCCAGTGTTTTCACCACAATTTTCTCGATATCATCGATGTTCTTTGTGAGGCCTTCACTTCGGATGTACAACACCGTGGGTCCTTTCTCAATATAGGCGCCACCGGTATTTTCATTATTTTTCTCCAGTGCATCAAATACATCTGCAATAGAAATATTGTTGGCCTTGAGTTGTCCGGGTTTTACGGCAATTTCATATTGTTTTAGTTGTCCGCCGAAGCTACTCACATCTGCTACTCCAGGTGTACCCAGCAGTTGCCGGCGTACTACCCAGTCCTGCAGTGTACGTAGCTCCATGGGGCCATATTTGCCTTCATAGCCGGGCAACGGGCGTACTACATATTGATAAATTTCTCCGAGGCCGGTGGTCACGGGCGCCATCTCCGGCGATCCAATGCCGGCAGGGATTTCCCGTTGTACCTGTTGCAGGCGTTCTGCAATTTGCTGGCGGGCCCAGTAGATATCCGTTTCATCGTTAAATACAATGGTTACCAACGACAACCCAAAGCGGGAAAAGCTTCTGAGTTGTTTCAGTCCCGGGATGTTGCTGCATGATTGTTCAATGGGGAACGTTATCAGTCGCTCTACATCCGGTGCGCCCAGCGAGGGTGATACGGTAATGACCTGTACCTGGTTGTCGGTAATGTCCGGTACGGCATCAATAGGGAGGCGGGTGACTTCAAAAGTACCCCAGCCTATCAGTGCCAGTACAAATAGCCCTATAACCAGCTTATTCTTTACAGAAAAGCTAATAATCTTATTTAGCATGTCCTTGTTTTCGTTAAATCAAGTAGAAATAAAATAGCGGCTTCCACCTGTATAGTACTGGTGGGAAGCGTATATGGCAATGGCTGATTAAGCCCGTGGAGGACGGAAAAGTGAAGTAAGCGCTGGTTCAGGCAGGTAATTATCTTTCAGCGCAGGATAGTGAATTGTTATTTCAGAAAAGGTTTGCTGTTTTACGGCCACTACTTTGGCCAGCGGAATAAAGGTATGATGCAGGGTGTGCACATCTACTGTTTTGTAGGGCAGCTGCATATCGCGGTCGTTATCGCCGTCGTTGTCATCTTCTCCGCAATAGTGCATACACAGGAAGTCCTTCACACTCAAATGCTGGTTTAGTTGATGATGCTCCTGATAATGCACGATGAGTGCGGGTATTTTGAGCAGCTGATCTAACGCAGTATGATGAAGTATGAAAATGAGCATTAATATGTATACGCCACATTTTTTCACAGGTCGCAAAGATATATATTCTCCTTACAAGGAGGCTATTATTTTTGATGAAGGTGACATAGGCAATATTTATAAGTGAATCACCCGGTCGCCATTGATGAAGCGGGTATCTTTGATGGCGCCGGTGCCGGAGAACCGGTATTGTACCCCAACAATATCCGTGGGCGCATGTGGGAAGGTGAGTGTATAGGCGGTTTGTCCGTTTACGATAAATCGCATTTCCTTATTTTTTGTTTCTACGCGCAGCGTGGCCCACTGGTCCAGGTCACAGCCGAAGCCGGAGAGGTCTGCTTCCTGGCTTTTGACGTCTTTGCCGGCGGCGTATAAAAAGATATCGCCCACGCAGCCTTTGGCGCAGAGCGGGATCATGATCACATCATTTTTACAAAGCAGGAGTACCTGTATCCGCTGACAAGCAGCGCTGCCCTGGTGAAAATCGCTTTTGACGGTGGTTTCAAAAACAAACTGGTCATTTTTCAGGGCGCCCATGTCCTGCACGTTGAAAAAACGTAGTGCCGGTGGCGTAGGTTGTAAAGGAAGATGATATTGCGATAGCAGTGCTTCATCCACGCTCACTTCCCCATTCTTTTCTACTTCTTCTTTTTTGAAATACACCGGTACGTCGGATTCATTCTCCACCATTGTTACCCAGCCTTCGGAGGCAATCATCAGGTCTTCTTCTTTCACAATTTGGCTGCCTACCATCAGTTTAGCGCGGTAATAGCCGGGGGCGTAGTAGATGGAGGAATAGTCCGTTTTATCTATTGGCACGGCTACTTTACGGCTCACATCCCAGGATTGCGCAATGAATACAGTATCTGTAGCCGTCAACGCCCTATAGTGGAAGATCACGGAATTAGGAACGCCGGAGCGCCTGATTTTATCACAGCGGAAGATATATCCGGATGGATCTACTGGTGCCACCGTTTTATTATTGAGCGATAGTAATCCATATATTCCGAATGGCAGCAGCAATAGCAGGCCCCAGGCCCATTTGCGGGAAATGCGTTTGGTGGGTATTTTTTCGGGAGATACCAACGCCGTGGTGGGTAGCGGTGGCTGCGGGTTTGGCGCCGTGGTATCGAACTTATCCGGCGTCTTATTTTTGAAGTCGCGCCAATCCTTGTATCCTACAAATTGGGCGAGGGTATTCAGGGTGGTAGTGGTAGGGATATGTGCGTATTTTAATTTCCCCCATAGCCGTTTCAAGGTGGTAACGCTCAATGTGACGCCCGTATCTGTGGCAATGGCAATGCTCAGTGCTTCGAAGTCGTAGCTAGTCCATGCATCCGCAGCACCGCGGTTTAAGCGGTCTTCTGCCAATTGCAGGCATCTCTTTATATCATATAATTCTTCACTGTTAGTCATTGCTTATGAACATTTTACCAACTTGCACACACTTGCACCAACTTGATGCGGCTTTGAATAGCCGGAGTAATTGTCGTCCTCCATCTTTGCCGGACACCCATTCAAAATAAACAGATCATGACAAAAACAGTTATTCGCCTATTGCTTTTATTGCTGCCGGTAGGTGTGGCAGCGCAACCCAAAAAGGGAACGATCCGGGTACCACTAACGGCCGCCAACTGGGACTTTAAACCGGGTACGGTGGAATTTCTCACCTACAAGTCTGTGCCGGCTATGAAGATATTAAACAGTATTGATTCTGCCGTATTAAAAAACTTTGACTTTACAGACGGCACCATAGAATACGATATCGTGCCGGTAGATTCCTTCTTTACAGCCTTTTACTTCCGGCGTGGCAGCAAAGCAGAAAGTGAATGTTTCTACTTCCGTACCGGGGAGTCGGGAAATCAGGCTGCCATTCAGTATACTCCCATCCTCGGAGGCGTGAACCTCTGGAATATGCTGTATCATTACCAGAATGCCGCCTGGTTTGAGAAGCAGGAATGGAATCATGTAAAGCTGGTCGTCTCCGGTCAACAATTACGTGTATACGTAAACGATACCCTGCATCCGGCGCTGGAAGTCCCTAAACTGGAAGGCAATAGCACGCACGGCACCCTCTCCTTCGACGGACAGGTCATCATTGCCAACCTGGTGGTGAAACCGGGGCAAACAGCAGGTTTGTCTCCGCAGGAAGGGGTAGACATTACCAACAACGATCCCCGTTATCTGCGTAAATGGCTGATCAGCCCAGTGATTCCCATGTCTGAAAAAAATGACTTCCGCGATGCGTATCTCCCTGATAAAACCACCACCTGGGATACTATCCAGGCAGAAAGAAGAGGCCTGGTTAACCTCACCCGCAAATTTGGCGGCCCCACCAATCGCGCACGCCGACTGATATGGCTCAAAACAAATATCCATGCCGCCAGCGATCAGGTACGGCAATTACGGMTCGGCTTCAATAATGAAGTGTGGGTGTTGGTAAACGGGAAGTTCCTGTTTATAGATAAAAACACCTATGCGGCCCCTATCATGAAACAACCGGAAGGACGATGCACCATAGAAAACAGTACCATTTCACTGCCGCTTGTAAAAGGAGATAATGAGCTACTGATTGGCGTAGCCAACAATTTCTATGGCTGGGGCATCATTGCGCAACTGGATAAATTTGAAAACCTCGTTACAGAACGGGCTAACTAAAAAGCATCTATTTTCACGCAAAGGCCTCCCATTTGCTTCGATATTCTTTGCGTCTTTGCGTGAAAATATGCCGGTTTTTGCGCCGATTGGCATAAATTGATATAAATATCTTTTATATCTGCCATGAGAAAAACCATTACAGATGATGAATTAACGGGGAAAGTCCGGCAAATGAAATACATGACCACCGACCCTGCCGGCGCTACATACGACTATGAGATATCGCATTATAATGAACAGGGCACCCTGCTGAAATGGGAAAAATACAATGAAGCGGATGTCCCCGTGAAGCATATCATATATGCCTTCAACAACCAGGGCATCTTACAGGAAGAAATCCTGCAGGAAAGCGATGGCCGCGTAGTATATAAAAACAGCTATTACCCTGACGGCGCATATAAAGAAACCGCGCAATACTACGGCGACGACACGTATAAAACCTGCTATGACGAAGCCGGCAATGTCACCGCACAATTTGAAAACGACGAGGCTACAGACATTGAAACAGATCCGTACAATGAACAGTGGGAAAGCCGCTCCGCCACAGATACAGATGGCCAGCCCATGGAACTGATCTACTACTATGCCTACGGCACCCTGCATGATATCACGAAGCGGAAATACAATGCCCATCGTCAGGTTACCTACGAAGCTACTTATGCAGATGAAGCAGCCCTCGCCGATAACAAGCCCAATTCCATTAAAGCCAGCACCTATAATCAGCAACATCACTTAATAACGTATATCCATGACCGTATAAATGAGCAAGGCGATACCTGGCGCACCATTTTCCAGTATCGCTACCAATACGACGAACACCAGAACTGGATTGAAAAAACGGAAATGATGAATAATAAAATCACCGGCTTTCAGGATAAAGTACAGTTTATCCGGAAGCGGGAAATTACTTACCACCCCTGATTAACACCACTGATATGCTATCTAACCGCCACCTGATTTTTATGGAAGTAGCGCACCACAAAAGCTTTTCCAAAGCCAGCCAGGCCCTGTTTATTTCACAGCCCGCCGTTAGCACGCATATCAAAGGGTTGGAGGAACAGTATAAAACGAAATTATTTGAGCGGAAAGGGTTGCAGATAGCACTGACAGAAGCAGGCCAGTTGTTGTATAACCGCCTGCTAACGGTGCGGCATATACAAGAGGAAACTGAGTTTGATATATCCGTGATCCATGACCAGCAACAGGCTACCGGTATGCTAAACCTCGGCGCCAGCACCACGGCAGCGTTATATATTCTGCCTAAAGTGATGTCAGCTTTTCACCGGGAATATCCACTGGTAGATATTTCCCTGCTTAACCGCAACAGTGAAATTGTATTGCAGGCCTTGCTGGACAATGAAATCAACATCGGCGTTACGGAAGAAAAAGGACAACTGAGTAACATTACGTATCAACCTTTTCTGAAAGACCAGATTGTGGCGGTATGCAGCAGAAATAATCCGCTGGCGAAGAAAAAGAACTATGCCGTGAAGGATATCCTGAACATGCCCGTAGCTATTCGCGAGCGGGGCAGCGGCACGCTGGAAGCCATCAAAACCGGGCTGCAGAAAAGTAAAATACGGCTGAATGACCTGAAAATAAAAGTGCGGCTGGGGGGCACCGAAGCATTGAAGAATTTCCTGCTGGAATCCGGCTGTGTAGGATTTCTATCTACCCGATCCATTGTAAAAGAGCTACAGCACGGAGAATTGACCATCCTCCACTTCGAAGGACTGCGGATAGAGCGCAGTTTTTACTTTATTCAGCGCAAAGGCGAAACCAGCGATCTGAACAAGCGATTCATCAAAATGGCCAAAAGCATTTATAATTTATAATTATAGGTCATAATAATTTCCAATAGACAAAATTATAGGTATAAGCCTACATTTGAATACCACAAAATGTACGTTTCTATGAACATGCTTTTTTATTATGATGAGTTATACAAAGCAGCTGTAGAAAGAATCAATAAAATTGTCGATATTTCTGTACAGCAAAAAAACGCTTTGTTATCAACGCTTAAAAGTCAGGCTCCTTTCTTATCAACCACACAAGAAGATATAGATCTCGTTGCGCAGCGCATGATGAGTTCATTAGGTTCCATTTTATGCCCGGATGCGGCAGCCGATTTTGCCGGCGGCAGCAAGCTGCTGGAAATGGAAATGCTGTACAACGGAGAATAAACAGAGATGAAGGCAAGCCTTCATCTCTGTTTACCAGCACTATTTGGCCATCCATTCATCGATGAGCGTTAATAGCTCCGGATTATCCGGCCTGGGCGAATCTGTTGTGATAATTTTACCCTGTTTGTCGATTAACAGGTATCTGGGAATACTGTTTACTTTATACCGCAATGACATGTCTGATTGAGCGCCGGCATGGAGTTGAATACCCGTCATCTTCTTTCCGGCTACATACTTATCCCATGCTTTTTTATCCGCATCTGTAGAAATGCCTACCAGCGCCAGCGGTTTATCTTCATAATGCTCCTTCAGTTTTTCCCAATATGGTTCCTGTGCTTTGCAAGGACCGCACCAGGTAGCCCAAAGATCTACCAGCACCACTTTACCCTTCAAATCAGACAACTGCACCAATTTCCCTGTTTCATCGGGCAGAGAAAAATTATAGGCATCATCTCCCTGTTTCATACCTTCTAATCCCAGTAAAATCATTTTGGCCTGTACCTGCTGTCGCGGTGAAAGTATATAGTTGCCAAAAGCTTTGGTATAAGTATCGTATTCACTGAAGCTGCGCAGCCCTTTACATCTCTCTAATACCATATCTCCTTTTAGGGTATCATTGGCTACCAGGGTAAACATATTCTTCAAACCGGCAATACCGCTGGAAAATGCCATACCGGTTTTCATCATATCTACCATTATAAGTGCGTCCAATGTTCTGCTGCCCCAGGGATAATGATAAATCAACCCGGTTTCTTTTGTAAGATCCCGGATCTTTAAGGTAGCATAAAAAGGACTCCACTCACTTACTTCCGGATGCCGTGACCTCGGTGTAGTAATAAAGTTGGTAGCATAACTGACAAGATCCATTTTCATGATCTCCTTCATCTGCTGATCAAACACTTTATTCCCCGTAGTTTTTCCTTTCAGAAAAACAGCGGACGTAGCTACTACCTTTTCCAGTTGCGGAAAGAAATCTGTGTAAATGCTACTGGTCCGGCTAAAGTGAAAAGATTTCAGGTGAATACTATCGCACAGTTGATACCATTGCGCCATCACTTTGTTCTCTTTTGTATTAACAGCACCGGTTAACGTGTACCCGTTATCGTTAATACCAACGGACAAATGATCACCACCTTTGAAGTAAAAGAGGTACTTATCAACCGGAGTAAGTGCCTCACCGGCTCCAATCACATATACGCCTTCATAAGGCGGATAAAATAAGAAGCCGAAAGTGTTGGCAGGACCTGCGTTTGCAGTGGCCATTTCCTCCAGCTTGCCATCATTCACTTTAAATAATTTGAGGGAAGAGAAGTGTTTGGTATTTATTACGCCGGAAATGGTAACCGGTTGTTGTGCCAGTGCCACAGCAAATCCTAACGTTGCCAGTGCGGTGGCCAATAATTTTCTTATCATACAAAATAAATTACTGTTCGTTATAACTAACATCTACTATTTTTCCGAAGCCACTAAAAGTCTGATAGGGAGCTAGTGGACCATTGAGGGCCGGTACTGTGAAAAGTTCCATTTTACCGGTATGATCTGCATCCTGTTGGTCATAAGTACATACAATGAGTTTCTGCCCATATGCTGCATACCGGGGTTCATTCATGTAGGGACTTACCAGTTTCTGATACTTCAGCAGGCTGATGACCCGGTTACCCATATCCAGCACCTGTTGATTAGTGTTATCGTAGGGATTATACCGATAAATGCGATTACCTGCGGCATACATCAGGTAGCCTTGTTGCGGGTCAATGGCAAACTGGGTAGCGGCGGCCATTTCCGGTGCAGTGGTGATCGCATCAAATGCCAATGGCACAAAGGCATCATTGTTGGCAGACATTCGTGCTAAATAAACTTTGCCCTTTTTATCTTTAAAAACAGCATACATCTGATTGCTTACAGCTTTTGTAGAAGCCATATATATCAACTGCATGCCCACATGTCCGGGGTCGAATATAGTAGACGCTGTAACCGGCACAGAAACCGAATGGTTGCTGGCCTTATGCTCCATGAGCCGTTGATTTACGGTATCATACATTAATGCATACGGAGTTCCCTCCAGGTAGCCTTCCGCAAACCAGGGTGAAATAGCCACCGGCTTTCCATCGGCGGTTTGATTAACCGGGCTGCCATATGCCTCTCCTCCAAATGGATTCTCATAAAATAAGTTCCCCTGGTTATCATACATATAGGATATAAATTGAGATCCCTGTGCCTGTACGGATCTGGCATAATAAGGTGGCGCATAATAGTTAACCATGGCGTCACCCAGGGGAATATAGGCATCGAACGAATAATTGGATAGATCCATGATAAACGTTTGCTGATCAGTACCAACCACAATGGCGCTGCCTCTTTCACGGCCAAAAACGCTCCTTCTGTAATAGAAGCACGCTAATACCGGTTTACCACTCAATATCAGGCTGCTCTGGGAGGCCAACACATCTGTGAAACGTTGAAAAGTATCTCCCTCCTCATGGTAGTTAAAATAATCCAATCTTGCGTGTCCGCTGATATCATTGAATACGAGCCAGCCATCGGCCATATCGGAAACAACAGACAATTGGAATACCCGTCGCCAGCTGATATCTGTACTCTTTTCGGTAACGGTATAGTAAATCGTATACTTCGTAGAGGACGGGTTTACATTTACCTGCCATTTCAGATTTCTTGCAGCAGAAAGCTCCCTGGTCCGCACCGGGGCTACAGATTCATCTACCATAAACCAACGGTAGGTATACTTTGACGTATCTTTCCCCTCGTCTTTGGTAAAAGCCAGTTGTGGCTGAATCTCCAGCTGGTCACCTCTCTTTAGTGTATAGGTGCTGTCTATTCCGGCAATGGTAGCCTCGTTGATATCGTGATAGTTATAATTCCCTTTGTCTTTTCTACAGGAAAACAGGGTTATGCCGGCAATTCCTACAATAAAAAACCATTTAATACGATGCTGATAATTCATGTTAATCATCATTTAGTGGAAATCAATAAATTATTTTGCAGCGGGACCGGCTGTCATCAATGTTTTCCCGTCTGCCTCATATACTGGTGTTCCGGCGGCCGCCATCCGGTCCAGGTAATTCTTAAGGCCTGCTGCCCAACCAAATAATCTGAAGTAATTAGATCCTGTTAAAAACCAACCGGGTTGAATAAGCTCCTCCACATCGAGGTTATATCGGTTAATCAACCATTGAAACTTAAGTGAGCTGTAGTCGCCCAAATAAGAAGCCGTAAAAGAATAATAATTACTGCTTTTATTCCAGAACTCCGGCGGACCGGCAATATCATCCAATGTTATACGCAAACGGGTATAATACCTGGTGGCGGTAATGCCTCCGGTGGTTACTTCCGTATTCAATCGTGCTGTAGTAAAATGTTCATTAGGCAATAGTTCCAGGTATAAAAACAAACTATCAGTGGTCAGCTTAGGCGTACGCAGCAATTGTAAATGAAGTGTGTCAGCTATCTTTCCCGCACGGATAACGAACGTCTTCTCTGAAAATTTATAGTCTATCCCAGGTTTCATGGTACTGCTATCTGCAATCTGCAGGCGATAAGGGCGATCGGTATTTACCGGTGCGCCAATAGCACGTACCACAAAACTAATAGAGGAATCCTGTACATTAGTTTTTGCGTATCCAAACGAAACGTATAATTCACTGCTGTTATCTGTAACCGGGAAATAAATGCTGCTACCGCTTTTGCTGGTGTCATACAAAGGAATGGATTCCTTTTTACAGGCGGTTAGTAAACAGACCCCCGCCATAATACTCAATAATATTGCTTTCATAAAAGTGTTTTTTATGGTGTCAATCAATTACCTCGGCGTTGTTTCAGACAAAGGCACCGGGAAAGTATAGCGCTCTGCAGGCATGACCAGGTTAGCATTAGTGCTGGCTGCTACAATGGAAGACATATTGGTGCGCTTGTAGTAGAAAAACAGTTGCCCTTCTCCATAAAATTCACGGCGGTACTCCTTCATCACCACACTCACCAACTGTGCTGCGGTAGTAGATTCCGGAAGGGCCGTCAGGTTGCGATGTGTGCGCAGGCTATTGATGTACGACAAAGCCAGTACCGGGTCTGGCTGACATTCTGCTGCTATCAGGTACATTTCTCCCATACGGATTAATGGAATGGTTTTATTGGCAGCCAGCCTGTCGCTACTTACATCCTGAAATTTAAAGAAGGTATAAAACGGACGTCCTGCTATCCTCCAGCTATACTGCGCCCTGTAATCCGACATATTATTCTCAAAGATGGTTTTAGTAATAAAACTGCCAGATGTATTGGGCGCCAGCAGGCTGGCATCAAACAGGGTTGGGTTAAAATTATTATTATACAGGTCGTTCAGCTTTGGATTCTCCGCTGCAAAAATTACTTCTGTGGAAAATATTTTATTGCAGGTAGCCGGCGTATTTAGATCCGACAGCTTAATCCAGGGGAATTTATTTTGATTATTGATTAAGAAAAGTGCTTCCTGCAATGCCGTTGTTTTATCTCCTTTCCACAAACTCACCCTGGCTTTCAAGGCTCTCACCGCATAATAATTCATGCTGTAATTCCGTGTCCCCCGATACCAGTCCATTGTTTTACAGCTCACCTGTTCCTGCCCTACTGCCGGATCACTGGTCAGCAGCAATTGTGCGGCACTGTCCAGATCCTGTAGTATTTGCTGCATCACAAAAGTGGAGGGTTGATACGCGGACACATTGTTGGTGATCTGGTTGTAATAGGGTAATACTTTATTAAGAGAATCCGGCGACGTATAGGATTTGGTAAACATACGCATCAGATCGAAATAATAAAATGCTCTCAATCCCATAGCTTCTCCTTTATACTGTGCCCGGGTTTTACTATCCAGCACATTACCGTATTGCTCCAGGCTTTGCAGCAGCTTATTTACATTGGCTATGCTGAGATATAATTTAGTCCAGATGCCGTCAATAGTAGCTAAAGAAGATGGATCTGTATACTTATAACTATACATCGGGTAGGCCGGATTTGAGGAACTCACCAGGTATAATTGCGCCAGCACGTCCATCGTCAGCATGGTAAAAGTACCTCCATACATATCTGAGGAAGCGTGCCGGATATAACATCCATTCATGGCATCTGCAAATCCCTGCGGAGCGCTGTACAACTGCTCTTCGAGGAACTTATCTTCCGGCTTCACATCCAACCATTTCTTACAGCCGGAAAGCAGCACCACTCCCAGCAATAAAATGTATACACTTATTTTCATGTTGCAATTCATTTAAAATTATTTAAACGTAACCCTGATAGTGGTCGAAATAGAACGGGCAAAAGGATAGTCTATCCCCCGCTCTCTTCTCACAGTAGAGGCATAAAAAAGATCATTTGAATACACGTTGAGACTTAATGCTGACAAGGAAGCGCGGTTCAACCAGGCTTTATCACGGAATTCATATCCGATATTGATAGATTCCCCACTAAAAGAGTTTTCTGTCTGAATAAACCGGGAACTTATCGGCGTATTATCCAGTGCGGATATACGTTTGAAAGGAACAATATCTCCTGGTTGTTTCCAGCGATCGGTGAGCGCCCGTTTATCCTGATTCTGTCCCAGCTGACTAAAACCAATATTTTCCACCTTGTTATACAATGCCTGGTTAAACTGGTCACGGCCAAATACGTAGCGGATATATAGTCTGAAATTAAATCCATGGTAATTCAATACACTGCTCAACACCCCTTCTGCTGTGGGTTGTGCATTGCCTACCACTACCTGGTCATTGGCATCATAAGTAAAAGTTTGTTGCCCGTTTTTCTTTAGAAAAACTTCCTGTCCGGTAGCCGGATCAATACCCAATGAGGGCACCGCCCATAAGTCGTTTGCACTGTATCCATCCCGGTAACGGTTGAGGGCATTACTTTCTCTTAATTGTTTATTGTATCCAGACAACAGGTTATCGAAATGGTTATAACGCTGGGTAAGTCCCGCCCCTGTAATACCCAGTGTCCAGGTAATTTTTCCAGGTTGATAGATGGGGGCATAGGATACCGTAGCTTCCCAGCCTTTTACCAGCGAGTTTCCGGCATTAAAGGGATAGGTACTTAACCCCGTGGAAGATGGCAGGTTAACCGCCACTACCAACGGATCTGTAAGTTTATGGTAGCCGTTTAGCTGAACGATCAGACGGTTATTCAGCATCTCCACATCCATGCCCACACTGGTTTGCAGGGTACTTTGCCATTCCAGGTTKGGCGCGCCCAATGCGCTTAAGTAAACACCCAGACCTTTGCTGTTGATTGTACTGTAATAATTGTATACCGACTGGCTTACATTACCAAAGTTCTGATTGCCGGTGAGCCCCATATTACCGCGCAGACGCAGCACATTGAAGAGGTCCAGCCCTTTTATAAAGGCTTCGTTATGCAGGTTCCAGCTTACACCGCCTGAGTAATAGGGTGCATATCGCCTATTGGAACCGAAGGCAGTAGAGCCATCCATATTCATGTTCAGGTCTATATTGTATCGCTGATCATAGGAGTAGTTGATGGCCGCCACAAACGAGTTTCTTCTGGTAGTAAGTGTGGCAGCATCGGGTACAGATCCGTCCGGGAAACCATAGGCAAAGGCGGGGTTACCGTTGCTGGCATTCGGAAAACCTTTGGCTTTGTAGCCATTCACCTGGTCTTTGTTTTGTGCTACTTCCGTGCGCAGGTAGGCTGTCAGGGAATGTGTACCGGCAAATACTTTTGCATAGGTTAAAGCCGCATTGGCGGTATAGCTCCACCGATCTGCTCTGCTATGTGTCAGATCACCTTTTAAGGTCGGATCTTCCAATTTATCATATGCCGTGTTTAAAGGAGATACGAATATGTTATTTTCTGTTGCGGTTTTCATCACCTGTGCATTGGCCTGAAATCTTAATGCCTTCGACAGGTCCACACTCAGCTGCAGGTTATTTTGTATGTTAAAACCGTCTGTTCTGCCAAAGCTGGGCAAACTGGCGTTGTAAAAGGGATTAGGTACCCGGTTATATACATTGTTATCCGCTGTGGCGTATTGTTCCAGGTATTTCTGACTGGCATCCATCACCCGGTAATAAGGGTTCGTATTTACCCAGGTAGAAAATGAGCCTCCCGATGCTTCCTGACTTTTTGCACCACTCACATAGATGTTATTACCTACCGTTACTTTACCGGAATGATAAATAATATTCAGGTTAGCCCCCCATTCTTTGCGGTTGGACCCCAGCATGGTACCATCTATATTTTTATAGTTGGCGCCCACATTATAACGAAGTTGCTGATCGCCACCGGTAGCACTAACAGCGTGCCGTTGTGAGAAACCTGTGCGTAAGGGTTTGTTTAACCAATAGGTATTTACCCCTCGGGCTACTTCTTTCATACGTTTACTGTAGAGGGTATCCAATGTCAGCTGATTAGCCACATATCCATTCTGATCAATATAGGCGCCGGACAGCTTTTCGAAATACATTTTCTCTGCAGCATTCATCATATGATAAGACGACAAGTCGGGTAACTCTATATTCAGATCGGAGGTATAACTCACCTTTAACCTTCCTGGCTGGGGTTTTTGGGTTTCCACTACTATTACGCCATTGGACGCCCTCGATCCATAAATCGCCGTAGATGCCGCATCTTTCAGGATGGTGATGGAAGCTACCATGTTCATGTCCATGTCTACAATAGTTCGCAGGTCTGTTTCAAATCCATCCAGTATAAACAGTGGTTGATTGGGATTGCGGGAGAACTGATCCCTTAATCCAGTGGTATTGGTGACAATACTCGTTTGCCCACGCAATTCCAATGTTGGTAATACATTGGGATTGGAACCCGCCAGGTTGTTTTCTATCTGTACGATAGATGGGTCCAGGGAACGTAAACTCTGGATGATATTCTGGTTGCCCAGCGTTTTGAGCTGATCGCCGGTGAAGCTGGCGGTGGCACCGGTGGAGCTGGTCTTTTTTCGTAGCATCATCCCCGTTACAATCACATCTTTCAATGCTTTCTCATCTTTCTGCAACAAGATGGTAAGTGCGCTGGCACTGACTACTTTTATTTCTCTTTTTTCAAAGCCCAGATAGCTGATCACCAGTGTTTCTCCGGGAGGTACATTCACGGTGAATGCTCCTTTATCATCCGTGAGGGCCACTACCCGGTTGCTGTTTTTTATCGTTATGGTGGCGCCGCTGAGCGGCAATCCATCTGCATCTTTTACTATACCGGCAATACGGATGTCCTGTTGTAGGTCCGTGATATTATCTTTTACCGGCGCTGGAGCAGGCTTTMGGGAGAGGATAATATTTTTCCCGTCGACCCGGTAGCTGACCGGCTGCTGCTCAAACAATAGTTGCAGGAATGCATGTAACGGCATTTCCTTTGCCGTTACCGTTACTGCGTTGGCAGTGGTTAATAGTTCTTTATTGTAGAAAAACAGGTAAGGTGTTTGTTTTTCTACTGCCGTCAGTACTTTCTTCAGGGCCACCTGTTGCCCTGAAAAGGTGATGGTCTGGGAGAAGCCGGTAGCAGCGGCATGCAGTACCAGCACAGTTAAGAAAAAGGTAGTTAGTTTCATTGCTAACAGCAATTTTTTAAAGGACTTCCGCCCATGAAAAATCACGGGGCATACGCCCCACAAAGCCCGGTGAGGGTTTGCATTTTTTTGCATAAATTGGGTTGGTTTTTGGTTTTTGTTAAAATGATGTGATCACGAACTGAATTTTACATGCGCCAATACTGTATAGCGGAAGTGAGGGTCCAATTTCACTTCCGTTTTTTTATGCGGCGATGTGACGATTTGGTTGTTGTTGTACAAAGGTTATCCATCCCGAAAAAACCTTTCAGGTAGCTGATTCATTGCCCGTTTGTTTTAAAAATACTGGTTGATAAAAATGTTTATTGTTACTAAGGCATTACTATTAATTTTCTTCCTTCTAATCTGAAGTGTACGCCGGTATCCTGTAAGGTAAGCAGTACTCCCTCCAAAGAAATGTCCCTGCTTAATTTACCCCCGAAACGTATATCCGGTATATCTTTTTCGTATACTACTTCAATATCGTACCAGCGTTCCAGTTGTCGCATCACTTCTTTTAAGTCGGCGTCCTCAAAGTCGAAGCGGCCATTTTTCCAGGCCATTACTTTTTCTGTATCAATGGTCGTTATGGTACGGATATGCGCATCACTGCTCACCCGCGCCTGCTCTCCCGGTTTCAGCAGCGCTGAGAAATTATTTTTACTCACTTTTACAGAACCTGCCAGCAGCGTAGCGTTGATACAGGCTTCATCCATATAGGCGTTTACGTTAAAATCGGTCCCCAATACATCAATGGTAGTATTGCCGGGAGTATTCACCCGAAAAGGTTGTGAAGCATTCGCAGCTACTTCAAAGTATACTTCTCCCGTAATATCCACCTGCCGCATATTTCCGGCAAACACCGTAGGAAACCGGATACTGCTGGCAGCGTTGAGCCAGGCCCGGGAGCCATCCGGCAATACGATTTTAAACTGTCGCCCTTTCGGTGTAGACATGGTATTCCATACAATGGTGGTATTGCTGGCAGCTGCTGCATCATAGCTCAGCTGCCCATTTTGTAACAACACTTTCGTCCCATTCTGTTGAGCTACCAGGCCATTTCCCATACTATCCAGCACTACTTTTTCACCGTTTGCCAATTGTAATATCGCGCCGTTCTTTCCCGGAGTAATAGTGGTGGCCACGATCGCAGGTGACGGCGATGGCTTAAATTTCACCATCCACCAGGTACCCAGTGAAAATAAGAGTAACACTGCCGCCGCCCATCCCCAGCGGGGCATGGCGTACATCCGGGTGCGTTCTTTGCTGGTAGCCGCATCCAATGCCTGCTCCAATGCGGCCTTCCGATGGGTGGGCATCGGTACCCGTTCTCCGGGTGATGCCTCCTCCAGCGCGCGATTGAAGTCATCCAGCGAACAGGTACTGCACCAGCTATAAAACTGATCCAGCTCTGCTGCGCTGATGGTACCCGCGTCGAATTTTATAAAAAGTGCTACGATTTCTTTGTTGGTCATAAAAGCAATTACTACATAGACGTATCCCGAAGGAGAAGTGGACACCCTCCTCCTCAAAAATTATTTTTCGTGCAGGGAATACCAGAGGATAAGGAGTATGCCGAGCCAGTCGCCATGCTGTACCAGCACGTCTTTCAGATGTTTTAACGCAGCATAGAGATGTTTTTTCACTGCTGACCGACTAATACCTGTTTGTTGTGCTATTTCATCCAGGGTAAGTCCTTCCTGGGTTCTTAGTAAGAAGATGGTTCTTTTTTGCCCGCTGAGTGATTGTAGGGCTTCATAGGCGGCCTGATAATATTGCTTATATAACAAGGCGTCATCCAATAGCGGGCTTTCTTCCGGCCGGCGTACCTGATATTCCGTTTCTGCTCTTAGCCTGGTTTTAGCTTTGCGCAGGCGATCAAATAACAGGTGACGGGCTACCGTAAAAATATAATCCGGGAAAGAGCGTACCAGCACCAGGGTTTCCCGGCTGATCCAGGCTTTTACAAATGTCTCCTGTAGCAGATCTGCGGCTTCATCATCTGATTTGGCAAGAAACGAAAGCGAAGAATGAAGTGTAGGATAATAGAAAGTATAGAGATCACCATAGGCCTTTCTATCCCCATCTGCAGCCAGATGCAGCAATTCCTGTTCATGTTGTATCGTTTCAGTAGGCAATCTTCGTGGCGCATTTTAGAAATCGCAAACTAGCTAAAAAATTGGTAGTTTTTATCTTTCCGGTTTTCCGGCACGCCAAAATAAGTGGTCTTGCGGCTTTACCAGCCGCCCTCCTTTTCGATGTCCTCTCTGCAATAATGTAGCAGCATATCATCTTTTTTTGTAGCTTCCCACCTGTGCAGGGGTCGTCTTATACAACAGATAGTAATGAACAATATGTTGCCTTATACCGGCAACACTATCCCTATTTATTCAAAACCGGCCAGAATGCAGGCTTTTCGCCGGACATCATCAAAGACCTCATCAATCAAACCTTCCTGGCTTTTATAGAAAAAAATATCGACTGGTCGCAGATAGACCAGCCCAAATTCTATATTGCCAGCAGCTTTAAAAATAAACTCATCGACTACGCCCGTAGCAAGGGTAAAACGTACACTATTCCGGACACGGAAACTACAGACGACAGCATCGAAGAAAAAATTATCCTGACAGAAGAAGCGGCACAGCTGAAAGCACAAATGCAGCAAGCCTACCAGGCCTTGCCTCCCCGCTGCCGCCTCGTGATCCGTCTTAAATACTACGAAGGACTCACCCACGACCAGATTGCCGCACAAACCGGGCTAAGTCACCGCAGCATATACAACAACCTCTCCGAAGGCTTAAAAGCCATGCGCATCCTGCTGGAAGATAAGTCCCAGCGCCCTGGTCAGCTCCGCGCCCTGCTGACCCTGTGCCTGATCTGAAACACAGACGCATGGCCGCGAATCACATCTCCCGAAAAAAAATATAAAAAACTTTGCAAAAAGTTGGTACATCCGCTAACGCTCACCGTCTGTTATTTATAAACACGGCGGAATGACCAAGATTTACACGTACGAAGAACTGATCACCCACGATACCTTTATCGCCCACTGTACCACGCAGAACGCCGATGCTGCGCAGTACTGGGCTGCTTACCTGACGCATTTCCCCGGCGAAGCCGCCAATGTGGAAAAGGCCCGGCTGGCGGTACAACAGCTGCATGCTGCCCTTACACCACTGGCCGCAGATGAAGCCGCCACGGAGTTCCGCCAACTGCTGGAAGCGCAACCACCTGCGCAGGTACATCCCATGCGCATCTGGTACAAACGAATTGCAGTAGCTGCTGCCGCTGCGGTGACCGCCACTGCCGGCGCCTGGTACTGGCAACATGCCACGCAAAAACCTGTGCTGCCAGAAGTGGTACAATCCCTTCCCGGCGAACGGAAATCGCTGGTACTGGCCGATGGCACCAAAGTGAACCTGAATGTGAACAGCCAACTGCAACTGCATCCGCAATTCAAACAGGGCGTGCGGGAAATCACCCTGCAGGGAGAAGCTTTCTTCGACGTACACCAGGATGCCAACCACCCTTTTATTATCCATACCACACATATGGATGTGAAAGTATTAGGTACCACGTTTAATATTATGGCGTATCAAAACGACACCAAAACAGAAACATCGCTGATCAGCGGCGCCGTAGAAATAACGCTGAAAAGCAAACCAGGCAATCACATTGTGCTAAAGCCCAATGAAAAAATCACGTTAGAAAATGGACTGCTGTCCGCCAACAAAACCAACGGCACGGCCCTACAGGTCAGCAAAACAAGCCTGCAAAGCAAAAACCAACTGATCGCCGAAACGGCCTGGACCAACGACAAACTGGCCTTTAATGATGAAACACTGGCAGATGTAGCACACAAGCTGGAACGCTGGTATGGCGTACACGTACAGGTAGACAGCAGCATTGCCGGCAGCTACCACTACACGGCTGTTTTTGAGAAAGAAACATTGCCGCAAACATTGCACATCCTGCAATTAATTCTACCATTTCAATATACCATCAATGGCACGGAGGTAAAAATAAGTAAACAGAATATCAACCAATAGTATCAGCGGTTAGCTGTTAGCTGTTAGCTTTTAGCAAAATACAGCGGATATCATATTATGTAGTCTTCGCTGCATTTTGCTAAAAGCTAAAAGCTAACGGCTAACTGCTAAAAAAAAGGGGAACGATGAACATCCCCCTTCAGTTCAGTTAGTATTACCCTGCTCCCAACTTCGCGGGCGTGGAGTGAGGTAATGATTTAGCAACTAAACAATTCAAATCTATGGAAAAAAACAGGCAATTCCGAACCTTCGGAACGGGGCCGTTATGGGCTAAAATGCACTTGAAAATGAAAATGCTGGCAATCCTTCTATGTTGTTTTGTGATGCAATCCACTGCGATGGTCTATTCGCAGGATGTAAAGCTCACCCTGAAGGCTGAAAATGTTCCACTGAAAAAACTCTTTAAACTCATCGAAAACAAATGCGATTATCATATCGCCTATAGCAGCAATCTGCTGTCCAATAACCAACTGGTGAATATCGACGTGGTAGACCAGCCCCTGCAACAAGTGCTGCAAACCGCCCTCGCCAACACCCGCCTCACTTTCCAGGTGATGAACGATCACCTCGTGATCATCAAAATGCGGGAAAATACCCCTCCACAGGAAAAAGAAATCACCGTCAGAGGCGTTGTAAAAAACGCAGCCGGCCAACCGGTACCCGGAGCTACCGTACTAGCCGGCAAAAAAGTAGCGATCACCGACCAGCACGGCCGCTATGAAATTAGTACCGCTCCCAACGACATCCTCTCTTTCTCCTTCATCGGCTACGAAAAACAGGAAGTAAAAGTGAATAACCACGCCATCATCAACGTATCGCTCGAAGAAAAAAAAGGCGCACTCAATGAAGTAGTGGTAGTAGGTTACGGCGCTCAACGCAAAAAAGACCTCACCGGCGCCGTAAGTACCATATCTGCTAAAGAACTGGAAGACAGGCCCGCCACCAACTTCGGCTACTCCCTCGAAGGAAAGGCCGCCGGCGTACAGGTCATCCGCTCCTCCGGTAAACCACAGGCAGGCTTCTCTATCCGCGTAAGAGGTACGACCTCCATCACCGCCGACAGCGAACCACTCTATGTAGTAGACGGTGTACCCAGCGCCACTACCTACGATATCAATCCTAACGATATTGAGAATATAGTGATTTTGAAAGATGCCTCCTCAGCAGCCATCTACGGCGCTGCAGGCGCCAACGGCGTGGTATTGATTAGCACTAAACGCGGTAAAAATCAACAACCCCAACTGGCTTTTAATACGTACTACGGACAGTCAGAAGTCACTAAAAAACTACCGGTATTAAACAACAAAGAATACATTGACCTGATGACAGAACTCGGTCAGGTGGCCGACTGGAGCAAGTATACCGCTAACACCGACTGGCACGATGAAGTATTCAGAAAGGCAGCGTCGCAAAACTATCAGCTGTCGCTCAACGGCGGCAACGATGCCACCGCCTACTACATCTCCGGCGCCTGGATGAAACAAGACGGCGTAGTACGCACCAATACCATGAACCGGTACAACTTCAAAATCAATCTCGATCAAAAAATAAACGACTTCATTAAAATAGGTACCAGCATCTCCTATTCCAAATGGTTCGATCGTAATGTGGACGACAGCAAAGGCACCGGCAACGGCGGTGTCATCATGAATGTGCTCACCACCGCGCCGGTGATCGGCGTATACAATCCTGACGGCACTTTCACCGCCAACCCGTTACGCTTGTCGTTCCATAACCCGGTCGCCTATACGGACGGCGCCACCAACGGTTTTAACAACAGCCGTTTCTTTGGCAGCGCATACGCAGAAGTAAAAATTTCTCCCAGCCTGAAATTTAAAAGCCTGTTTGGTTACGATCAAACTACCGGCAGATACAACTACTTCCTGGACCCTTACAAAACCGACTGGGGACGCGTAAACAAAGGCGTAGCGGATCTCAACACCGATCAAACCAACTACTGGCTGTCGGAAAATACACTCAGCTTCTCCAAAAAAATGGGCAAACATAGCCTGGATGCACTCGCAGGCTTCAGCGTATCAAAAACCAACACCGAAACATCTTCCATAGAAACCAAAAACTTTTCCGGCATCAGCGTACCTACCGTGAGTGGCGGCGCCGTAGTGAACTTTGCTACCGGTACCCGCATCGCCCGTGCCAACGACGCATTGATCAGCAGAATTAACTATACCTACGCAGATAAATACCTGCTCACCGGTAACTTCCGCGCAGATGCTTCGTCTGTATTCGGTCCGGGTAACCGTACCGGCTACTTCCCTTCTTTCTCTGTGGGATGGCGCATTTCAGAAGAACCTTTCTTTAAAAGTATCCATAACGTAGATGAATTAAAACTGCGCTTCGGCTGGGGTAAAGTAGGTAATGATCATATCGATGCCTACGGCTGGTATGGTAAAGTAGGCACCGGCGCCAGCTATATCCTGGGCGGTGTTGTACAACCTGGTACCGCTCCTCTCACTCCGGAAAACAAAAACCTCCGCTGGGAAACTACCACCCAAAATAATATCGGGTTAGACGTGGCCGTGCTGAAAACAAGAATTAACCTGTCGGTAGACGTATACCGCAAATTCACGCACGACCTGCTCTTCGATAAGCCACTGGCTACTTCCAGCGGATTCACCGGCGCACTGCAAAACATCGGCAAACTGGAAAATAAAGGATTGGAAATTACCGTGAACACGAAAAACCTGGTGGGTGCATTGAAATGGAACACCGACTTCAACATCTCCTTTAACCGTAATAAAGTAATTGATATTGGTCACGAAGTATTGCCCGTAGGCATGATCCCACAAAGAGAAGAAGCCGCGCTGATCCGCGAAGGCTCTCCACTCGGCACTTTCTGGGGATATGTAGCTACCGGCGTAGATCCTAAAACCGGTATGATGACCTATGCCGACCTGGATAAAAGCGGCGATGTGAGCGATGGCGACAAAACCGTGATTGGTAATGCCAATCCTAAGTTTACGTACGGACTTACTAACACCTTCGCCTACAAAAACTGGCGCCTTAGCATCTTTGTACAAGGTGTGCAAGGCAATGATATTTTCAACGGTACCCGCATAGAAATTGAAGCCATGAATGATTTCAGGAATCAGTCTACCGCCGTTTTACGCCGCTGGACCAAAGAAGGGCAGATCACCGATATTCCCAAAGCAGTACCTGATGATGCATCCAACACCCGCATCTCTTCCCGCTTTGTGGAAAACGGCGCCTATGTGCGTTTAAAAGCACTCACACTGGGCTACCAGCTGCCGGATGCATTGGCCAAACGGATGCGGTTAAGAGGAGCGAACATCTACCTCACCGGTGAAAACCTGCTCACCGCCACTAAATACTCCGGCTATGATCCGGAAGTAAGTGCGTTCGGTGCACAGAACGGCGCCATGGGTGTTGACTTTGGTACCTATCCGCAAACCAGGCAGCTGATTGCCGGATTGAACATTTCTTTCTGATCTCCTAATTTAACTTTATGCGCAACAAAATATATTTTCTCTTACTATTAACGCTGCTCACCAGCACGAGCGGGTGTAAGAAATTCCTGGACCTGGCGCCAGAATCCAGCGCTACCACCGGCAATGCCTATCAGACGGCTGAAGACATGGAAGCTGCGCTGGTAGGACTCTACAACACTTTCTTCGGAGAATACTTTATCTGGGATGATGTATTACTCGGCGACATACGCTCCGACAACGCCTACTCCGGCGGCGACGACGCAGAAATTGACCAGTACGATAATTTAAAAATTGCCACGGTAAACAGTCGCGTTTTTGCCAACTGGAAACTGCTGTACAACGGTATCTCCAAAGCCAACCTGATACTGGACAAAATAAAAGGCGTTACCGATCCGGCACTCGATATCAACAATCGCAGAGCCACCCTGGCCGCAGAAGCTAAATTTATCCGCGCCTACTGCTATTTTGAACTGGTAAAAAATTATGGCCCGGTGCCATTGGTATTTACCTTCGGAGATGTGGCTCCTGCACAAGCCAATGTGCCCCGCGCTGCTGAAAAAGATGTGTATGCAGCCATTGTAAAGGATTTGGAAGATGCCCTCGTTTTACCAGCTGACTACGGTCAGGGGTTATCTCTCAATACTTCCAGAGCCACCAAAGGTGCAGTAAATGCCCTGCTGGCAAAAGTATATGCCCAGATGCCGGATCGCGATTACAACAAAGTAATCAGCTACTGCGATGCTGTAACGGGTTATGAATTGACACCTTCTTACGCCACCCTGTTCGATGGAGCCAACTACCTGAACTCAGAAGTAATTCTGCAGATACAGTTTATTCAAAGTACACCACAAGCCAACTGGGGCCCCCAAATGTTTCTGCCCCCCTCCCTCACCGGCGACGACTGGCGCAAATACGGCACCCCTTCTAAAGATCTCGTGAAAGCATATGATGATGAAGGAGATGAGATCCGCAAAAACGCCAACATCCTCTTTGATCAGGCTGCCTGGTCCGATCAATATTGGAAACCTTGCGCCAGCGAAGGTTCCATCCCATTCACGTATAAATGGAAACATGCCAATGGCTGGGCTAGTGGTGATCATATTTCCCTGCTTCGCTTAGGTGATATCCTGCTGCTGAAAGCAGAAGCGCTCAACGAAATTGGTCAACCTGCGGAAGCGTTGAACATCGTCAATAACCAGATTCGTAAACGCGTTAACCTGGCTCCTGTTCCAATGGGTTCCAAAGAAGTGGTACGGGATGCTATCCTGAAAGAACGCCGCCTGGAGCTGGCTTTCGAAGGCCAGCGCTGGTACGACCTGGTACGTTTGAATAAACTCACTACCGTGATGGGTAACCTGAAAGAATATACGTTATCCTGCAGCAGCAACACCAAAGTACTGGTTGACTACGGCATTACTGACGACAAGCGCCTGTTACCGATTCCACAAAGTGAAATGAACAGGAACCCGAAACTCACACAAAATAAAGGCTACTAATTAACAGCGGGTGTATTCAACATACACCCGCTTCTTTTCACTATTTAATCTTTATCATATGAAACTGCTATCGCTCAGCTGCGGCCTCGTCTGCATTCTGCTCTCCTGCGCCTGCTCTAAAAATGATAAGGCAGTCGCCGACAATACCACTCCGCCTACGGTCACCCATCCTGACACGGCGGTGCCAGCGGCTCCCAAACCGGGTCTCAGCGGTAAATTATTATTCCACCGCTACGATTGCTACGGTTGCGCAGATACGAAAATGTTCCTGTACAACTTCGCCACCAACCAGCTCACCTGGCTCAATCAAAACTGGAATATCGACTACCCGATGAATGCACACTTCAACCCCGATGCCACCAAAATACTATTCATGGGGCAACCCAAAGGCTCCGGCGACTGGGACATTTACACCTGGGACGTAGGCAGCAGCAGCGCTCCTACCAATCTCACGGCTGGCAATGGTTTGCGGGATGAAGACCCGAAGTTCTCTCCGAATGGCTATCGCATTACCTTCAAACAGGATGGCAATCTCCGAATCATGGAGCTGAATGGCAACGTTACTAACAACGTCACCAACACGCCTTCCATTGAGGAAGGCATGCCTTACTATACCGATGACGCCACCGGCTTAATCTTTGCACAAGGCGCCGGCAGTGGATCAGACATCTACAAAATAAACATTGATGGTACTGGTAAAGCAGCGCTGGCCAACACCGCCAATGTACAGGAGTACTACCCCATTACCCGCGACGCCAATACCTTCCTGTATTCCAGGTGGTATAGCAGCTCCAATCAACACGATCAGGTATACATGGGGAACTTCGGTAATAACACGCGCACCAGACTACCATTCAACAACAGCAACGCAGACTATTCTGATGCCTATCCCTGCGGCACCGATTACGTGATCATCTCCAGTACCCGTAATGGCACCGTGGGTGCGTATGACCTTTATATCGCCAATATCACCACAGGGGATATCTGGTCGCTGAGCTCTTACAACGCGAATATTAACAGTACGCAAAATGAATTAGGGGCATGCTATAAATAGCAGAAAGCATAAAGCGGAAAGCAAAAAGCTATTGAAGCGAATGATTAACGCGTAAGGATATACGCACTTGTTAATCGCTTCAATAGCTTTTTGCTTTCCGCTTTATGCTTTCTGCTAAAAACAAATATCTTTCTTCAACGGCTGTCCGTCGGTCATTCCACGGGTATTAAACTCCATTCGCTGTTGACGGCCGTTCGGATAAGTCACTCTGATTTCGTAGTCGGTATCTTTTTCCAGCATCATATTGATTTCTCTTCCAGGGGCGCCTACGAAGCACCAGCCCATATCGCGCTGTTTGTTGTAGATATAAATACAGGCATCTCCCAATGTGCGGCAAACAATGCCGGTAAATGGAATCACCAGGCCTGGTGTAATTTTTTTCAGGGTGTATGTTTCCGGTGTGGTAATACTGTAGATGTCGTCGCTGCCTTTACCACCGGGACGATTCGATGAAAAGTACGTAGCGCCGTTGTTACCAGCTACGAAGTAAAAATCATCGGTGGGTGAATTGGTAGGATAGCGCAGGTTTTCCGGCGAACTCCATTGTGCTTTACTGCCTGTGGCATGGAAGATATCGAAGCCTCCCATACCTGGCCAGCCTTTGCTGGAAAAAAACAAGCTACCATCTGGCGCAATGGTGGGGAATTCTTCGTCGGCCGGACTATTAATGGCAGGACCACAATTGGTAGGGGTACCCCATTTACCATCGCTTTGTTTTTCACTGTACCAGATATCTGTTCCTCCAACGCCGCCGGGCATATCACTGGCGAAGTACAGGGTGTTGCCATCGTTACTGAGGGCTGCATGACCTAAAGAATATTGATCGGCTTTGTTATAGGGGAAAGGTACCGGTTTACCCCATTTGCCGTCTTTATCTTTTTCTGATGAAAACAGTTCCAACCGGCGATATCCGTACATCACACGGTGTTCTTTCACACCAGGAATACGACGCTGTGGGTAAGTCATGGTGACGTAAGCAGTGCGATAATCTTTGTCGAATGCCGCCGGGCCTACGTGATAGCGTGACCAGTTGAAAGAGGGTGAAAAGTCTTTGATATATACACTACCGTAGTTAGCGGTATCTCCCACATACAAACCATAATAATCACGGTTGGTACGGCCATATTTATTCCGGTTAAAATGGCTGCCGTTCGCCAGTTGATTGCGGTATAAAGTATCTGAAGTAAATACGATACCATTGGGATAATACGTAGCGCCCCAATCGGATTTAGAAGTATTCAATCTTTCTACATTATTAATAAAAACAGGGGTAGGCGATGCTATCCAGCCGGGAGCTGCATCACAGCCGGCGATACGGTTCTTCACGGCTTCCTGTTGCGGTGGTGTTTGTGCATACTGGGTGTAGGCTGCTTTCGCTTCGGGATATTTCCCCAGGCTCATGAGCATATCGCCATAGTACAAACGGGCATCTGCGGAAGCATCGGAGCGGGCGAGCAACTTTTCGTACCAGTTGGCCGATGCGGCATACCGGTTCATTTCCCGGTACGAGTTGGCCAGTCGCTCTAATACCAGCGTGGATGTTTTCTCCTTTCGTTTGGCGGCTATCCGCTCATACAGTGAAGCGGCTTTGGCAAAATCGTATTTGGTATAGTAAATAGCGGCCTGTCTGTCTAACGACAACTGCTCCTGTGCCGATAAACAAGATGTTGATAGTAGTAGTAAAATTATTCCAACATATTTTTTCATAGTACTTGTTTAAAAGGATAGCCTGGCGATGATTAAAAATACCTTGGACTGATAATCCTGGCTTTCTTTCCAGGGAATAAAAAGCCAAGGGATATTTCATGCGATCCACTCTGGAAAGAGGCCATTTTATTGATGGTCAGATCATATGCATATCCTATTCTGAATTGTTGATTGATGTTGAATTGTACCAGTATACTGGCAGCATCCAGTTGTTCCAGGTCGCTTTCCAGTGCCGGTTTACTCCACAGCTTCACCCCTGTTCTGTATGAGCCACCTACCCACAGGCGGTCGGCCAGCAGGAACAAGGCGGTCAGGTCTACGTTCGTCGGACCTTTGAAATCTTCTTTCAGGAGAATAGACGGTTTGAATTTTACATTCTCTGAAAAGTCAAACATCATCCCGGCATTGACGTAGAGGTGTTGTGTTTTACGGATAGTTTTATACTGATACCCTTTCCAGTAATACCGGGAAGCATCTGTATACAGAGAGAAGAGATCCATTACAGAAGCGCCCACATAAAACTTTGAGGTGTAATAGTAAACACCGAAGCGGGCATCCGGCACCCAGGTAGAGGCCCTTCCCAAAGGAATGGAAGGATCATTCTCATCATTGTATTGCAGCGCTTTTCCATCAATGGCATATTGGGTAACGCCGGCGCCTACACCGAGACACAAGCGCTTATCACCATCTTCGTTTAGGGGTATACGGTAGGAATACATTCCATAAATGGAAGTAGCATCCTGCGGCCCCAGCTTATCATACATCACCTGCATCCCCAGCCCCACGCGGTTGTCCTTCGAGGCATTGAGGGCGCCATCTATCGATACGCCACCGGTTTGCGGGCCGCCGGGGAAGTTCACCCATTGCTTGCGATAGATCGCGTTGGCATAGAGATCTTCTTTATATCCTGCGTAAGCAGGATTCACGCTCAGCATATTAAAAATATACTGACTGAACTGTAAGTTTTGCTGTGCCTGCGTCAGCACCGGTTTCAATATACCTCCGGATAACGTTAACAGTAGCAACAACTTTGATTTCGCGCTTATGCTCATACTAAATTCCTTTAAAATTTCTATAGGTGATTATTATCKCAACAGCTCTATCCATCCTTTGTAATTTCTATCTCCCTGCGCTGTACGTAATTTTAGTATATAGTAGTAGGTACCTTCATTGAGTCCGTTACCATCCCACTTATTATCGTAGTTCTTATTCTGATATACCTGGTTACCCCAACGGTTGTAAATCATCAGTGTTGATCCCGGATAGCGATCCAGTCCTGGTATCACAAAATGATCGTTCTTACCATCGCCGTTTGGTGTCACTATATTCGGGATGAAGATATCATCACCATTCACCGGTTGTGTAATGGTAGCCGTGTTATCAGAGAGATCCAGATCCGTTTCATTACCCTTAATAGTAGCCGTGTTGCTGAGGGTACCGCCACTGATCAGTTTAGCCGTAAACGTGAGTGTTTCCTGTGTACCTGATACCATATCCGGCAGCTGCCAGGTGATGGTTTTGGTAATCGGATCAAAGGTGGCGAGTCCCTTGCTGGTAGTGATGCTTAATGGTTGTCCTACCATACTTTCCAGTACATCTTTCACCACTACACCGGTAGCTACATCTGGTCCGTTGTTGATGGCTGTTACTTCAAACTGCAGTACCTGATTTACACTCAATGGCTCTGGTGTAGTTTGCTTTTTCAGCACTTTCAGGTTAGCGTAACGGTCGGTGTTAATAGTTACGGTAGATGTATCAGGCGTACTTACATCCGGTGGGCCGGTAATCACCACGGTGTTTTGTACCTTGCCGGCCCCCACGATGGTGACGTTATAACTCCATACCACTGTTTCTCCGCCATTCACTGCACCGATATTCCATTGCAATACACGTTGTCTGCTATCGTAGGTAATGCTGCCTTTCGGTGGTGCGTTGTAAGTTGGGTCACTCACCAGGCTGGCTGCCGGCAGCTGGTCGGTGGTGATCACCGGATTCACTGCAGCGGTACCGGTATTGGTAGCTGTGATGGTATAGGTAAGCTGTTGACCTACACTATACGGGCCACTTGCCGGTGATATAGATTTCACCACTTTCAGCGCCGACTTACCTTCAATGGTAGTGACAACGGTACTGCTGGTATTATTGCTGCTGTCGAGATCCGGCAATCCGGTTGGTGTATTTACTACCGCCACATTGCTCAGTGTACCTGATGCCGGCGCGTTACCGGTAATTTGTAATACTACCTGTGCACCAACCGGGAACGTACCCAGTATAGCCGTGGCCGTATTACCGGTGATGTTGCTTTGGATATTGCCTGCGCCACCACTGGTGGTTTGTACGGTGATAGCAGTTTGTGTTAATCCGGCAGGTAATACATCTTTCACGGTGGCGCCATCTGCGGCTAATGGACCTGCGTTGTCAACGGTGAGCACATACGTTACTTTACCGCCTTCCACCACGGTAGCAGGACCGGTTTTACTGATCTTCAGGTCTGTATTTTTTTCTACCGGAACTATTACGATAGATGTATCCGGCGTAGTTACATCCGGTGGACCGGTGACCACCACGCTGTTTTGTATATTACCCACCCCTTTGATGGTTACCTGGTAGCTCCAGCTGGTGGTTTCTCCACCATTCAGAGCACCGATGTTCCATTGCAGGATACGTTGGGCAGCGTTGTAGTTGATGCTGCCTTTTGGCGGCGCGCTATAGGTTGGATCACTTACCAAGGTAGCGGCAGGCAGCTGATCGGTGGCTACCACCGGATCTGCCACAGCCGTACCCGTATTGGTAGCAGTGATGGTATACGTGAGTGTTTGTCCTACGTTATACGGACCTGTTGCCGGTGATACCGCTTTCACTATTTTCAGCGCTGATTTCGCCTGTACCGTTGTTACTACGGTGCTGCTGGTGTTGTTGCTGCTATCCTTATCAGGCAACCCGGCAGGAGTGTTTACTACCGCCACATTGCTGAGAGTACCAGGAGTGAGCGCCGTACCCGTAATTTGTAATACTACCTGTGCGCCAACCGGGAACGTACCCAGTGTAGCCGTGGCCGTATTACCGGTGATGCCGCTTTGAATGTTACCGGCGCCACCGCTGCTGGTTTGTACCGTGATAGCAGTTTGTGTTAATCCGGCAGGTAATACATCATTCACGGTTGCTCCGTCTGCCGCTAATGGGCCTGCGTTATCAACGGTGAGTACATACGTGACTTTACCGCCTTCAAACACTGTAGCAGTACCTGTTTTCGTAATCTTCAGGTCTGTATTTTTTTCTACCGGAACTATTACGATAGATGTATCTGGCGTACTTACATCTGGTGGACCGGTTACTACCACGCTGTTTTGTACATTACCTGRTCCTTTGATGGTTACCTGGTAGCTCCAGCTCACGGTTTCTCCACCATTCAGTGCGCCAATGTTCCATTGCAGGATGCGTTGAGTAGTGTTGTAGTTGATGCTGCCTTTTGGCGGTGCGTTGTATGTGGGGTCACTCACCAGTGTAGCTGCTGGTAGCTGATCATTCGTGACTACCGGATCTACCGGCGTAGTACCGGTATTGGTAGCTGTAATAGTGTAGGTAAGTACTTGTCCTATTACATAAGGACCGGTTGCCGGTGATACCGCTTTCACCACTTTCAGTGCGGCCTTAGGCTGTACGGTGGTCACTACGGTGCTGCTGGTGTTGTTGCTGCTATCTTTATCTGGTAATCCGGCTGGTGTGTTTACTACAGCCACATTGCTGAGTGTACCTGGTGTTGGCGCCGTACCSGTAATTTGTAATACTACCTGTGCACCTACCGGGAAGGTACCCAGTGTAGCCGTGGCCGTATTACCCGTGATGCTGCTTTGAACGTTACCTGCGCCGCCTGTACTGGATTGTACCGTGATAGCGGTTTGCGTCAATCCGGCAGGTAATACATCATTCACGGTAGCACCGTCTGCTGCTAATGGGCCTGCGTTATCAACGGTGAGTACATAAGTAACTTTACCTCCTTCAAACACAGTAGCAGTACCTGTTTTCGTAATCTTCAGGTCTGTATTTTTCGGTACCGGAATAATGATGACAGATGTATCCGGCGTACTTACATCCGGTGGACCGGTGATCACCACGCCGTTTTGAACACTGCCAGGTCCTTTGATGGTTACCTGATAGTTCCAGCTCAATGTTTCTCCGGCGTTGAGTAAGCCGATGTTCCATTGCAGGATGCGTTGGGTAGCATCATAGTTAATAGTACCTCTCGGAGGTGCGCTGTAAGTTGGATCACTCACCAGTGCAGCTGCTGGCAGCTGGTCGGTGGTGACTACCGGGTTTACTGCCTCCGTACCGTTATTAGTGGCGGTGATGGTATACGTGATGGTTTGTCCTACTTCATATGGACCGGTTGCAGGGGTTACCGTTTTCACTACTTTCAGCGCTGATTTTTCCTGCACAGTGGTGACAACAGCCGTGCTGGTGTTGTTGCTACTGTCTGTATCCGGCATACCGGTTGGCGTATTCACCACGGCCACATTGCTGAGTGTGCCTGGCGTTGCTGCGATGCCGGTAATTTGCAACACTACCTGTGCCCCTACCGGGAAGGTACCCAATGTAGCATTAGCGGTATTGCCATTAATACTGGTTTGGATATTGCCTGCGCCGCCGCTGCTGCTTTGTACGCTGATAGCTGCTTTGGTGAATCCGGCCGGTAACATATCAATTACAGTAGCGCCATTCGCATCGGAAGGTCCGTTCTGGTTATTGACAGTTAATACATAAGTCACCTGACTACCTTCATACACAGATGATGGCCCTGTTTTAGTGATGCTCAAATCTGCAGCGCTGCCAATTTTGCTGATTACTGGTGGCGATGGGAAGTCTTTTCCGCCCTGGTTGCTGATCACTGCGTGAGCGATGTTGGTTACATTTCCAGCTGGTGCATTTTGTGCTACCGTACCCTTCACCACAATCATAACACCGCTGGTATCAATGGCAGGTATATCGGCGGTTACTTTCACATTGTTACCGGTGCCGGTGGCGCCTGCGGAAATCACCGCTGTGCGTATCGGTGTAGCCGTCCACGTTACATTGGTCAGCACAGCAGGAATCAGATCCGTGATATCTACATTGGTAGCTTTGCTTGGACCCGGGTTGATGACATTGATCACATAAGTCGCTTCTTCTCCTCTGGTCATTACAGCCGGACCGGTTTTATTGATATTGAGCAGTGAGATAATATTCACGGTGGTGCTGGCGGTGGATTGCGCCGAAGCCGCACCTGGTTCTGAAGGTGTTGTCTTCGCCACGTTCACTATGGTACCGGTAGTAGCTGGTAATACCCTGCCCGTCACCGTAATCACAATAGCATTTGCATTGCCTGCGGCAATGTTTCCATGCAGATTAATATTATTACCGTTACCGGATGCGGCGCCGTTGATAGTAGCAACGCCCTCTACCACTGCCTGCCATTGTACATCAACAATAGATGCCGGCACTGTATCAGTGATAGCCAGGTTAATAGCATCGCTCTTTCCACTATTACCTACGGTGATGGTATAACTGATGGTTTGACCGGCTATCACGGTAGCAGGGCCTGATTTATTGATGTACAGTATTGGATTACCTGTTACTACGGTTTGTATAAGTTCAGAAGTATCCGGCAATGCGCCTGGTTCTGCCGGTGTAATAATTGCTTTGTTTTTCAGCGTATCACGGAAAGCCGGATCTACGGTACCATTTACCTGTACGGTGATGCTGTTGCCGGCTCCCGGAGGAATGCTGGCCAACAGATCCACCAGGTTACCGCTACCACTGGAAGTACCATTGATGGTAGCTTTACCGGCTGCGGTAGCTGTCCAGGTAACTTGTTTGATAGCGGTAGGCACGGCATCGTGTATGTCTGCATTGACGGCCACACTAGGACCGTTGTTGGTAGCAACAATCGTATAGCTGATATTTTCTCCGGATTGTAAAGTAGCGGGGCCGCTCTTCGTGATATTCACGGATGGCTGCAAGGTAACGTTGGTTTGTATTTCGCTGCTATCCGGTGTATTGCCTGGTTCAGATGGTATTACAATACCAGTATTGGTAATGGTGCCGGCAAAAGACGAATCTACTTTACCGGTTATCTGCACCAATATAGTGGCGCCTGCCGGCATATTGGCGGTTACCTGCACATGATTGCCGGTACCAGTGTTGCCGGCTATTACTGCGGCTCCGCCGGAAGTATTTTGTACACTCCATTGTACCTGGCTGATGGTAGCAGGCACCTGGTCGGTGATCTGCGTATTAATGGCATCACTGATACCATTGTTGGCCACCTGTAAAGTGTAGTGAATCATTTCACCTGCACGCAATGCGCCTGGTCCATTCTTGGTAATGTCCAGCATCGGGTGCTGCTCAATCGGGGTGACTACCGGCGGTGTTACCACAGGCGGATTAGTTGGGTCCGGAGGTGTAACCGTAGCGGCATTTTTGAGTGTGCCGCTGGCATTTGCTGATAGTGTACCCGTTACTGTTATAGTTACCAACGCGTTGCCGGTAGGTGGTATATCGGCGTTCACAGCCAATAATGAACCGCTGCCGGTGGCGCCGCTGCTCACCACTGCGCCGTTGCTGGTTTGAGTGGTCCATGTTGGTTGCAGGATGCGGGCATCGATGGTATCGGTCACCTGCATATTGCGGGCATATCCAGGACCGGTATTGCTTAAGGTGATAATGTAGGTTACTTTATCACCGGCGGTAATAGTAACCGGGCCGTCTTTACGGAGTTGCAATCCGGTTTCCCTGGTCACGATGGTGTTGACAGAATCGCTCACTGCAGGAATACCTGTACCGGTGACGTTTACTTTATTCAGGATGGTTCCGGCAAAGTCGTTGTTCACCGTACCTGTAACGGCAATGGTAACATTGTTACCCACACCGCCAGGAATGGTAGCGGTAGTACTGATGTTGTTACCGGTGCCGGAGAATGGTCCGGTAATACTAGCCGATCCATTCACCGCTGCCTGCCAGCTTACGTTGGTAACAGCTGCTGGTACCAGATCGGCGATATTAATGCCGGTGGCATCTGAAGGACCACTATTAGTAACAATGATGTTATAAGTGATCGCATTTCCACCTACCGCTTGTGATGGTCCGCTCTTGCGTACCTGCACACCGGTAGATACCCCCACAGTGGTGGTAACACTGCTGGTATTATTATCAGGATTGTAGTCGGTAATGCCATTGGCTACTACATTGGCGGTATTAGTGATCGCGCCGGCAGTAGCTGTACCACTCACGGTACCACGGACGGTAATGGTAATGAAATTAGCCGCGCCTGGTCCCAGTTGTGCAGGCAGGTTTATATTTCCACTACTATCTATTCTAGCACTGTCGAGTACAGATGCATCCCCATGGGCAATGGCAGTCCAGGTAACGTTATTGATGGCTGCAGGCAACACATCTGTAATGAGCAAGTTATTGGCGCGTTGCGGTCCTGCATTGAATATTTGCAGGGTATAGGTGATTAGCTCTCCTGCCAACACCTGTTGAGGGCCATTCTTAATGATGCTTACATCGAGCGAGCGATCTACTGAAGTGGTAACAGAACTTGTTTTATTAGCGCCCGCTGTTACGGTGGCGGTATTCGTAATGGTGTTACCAGCAGTGTTGTTCACTACCCCCTGGATCACTATCACGATGGTATTATTACCTACCGGAATATCGCCAGTAGTGCTGATGGTATTGGTGGTACCAGATGTTGCACCCGTAACGGTGGCCGCACCGGTAGCGGTGGCAGTCCAGGAACTAACCGTAACAGCAGCTGGTACGATATCGTCTATTTTGGCATTGGTGATATTGCCGGAGCCACCGTTGGTTACCACTATGCGATAAGTAATAGGGTCCAGTACATGGGTAATGGCCGGACCAGTTTTCGCAATTCTTACTATTGGATCATTGTCTATTACGGTAGACACAGTGCTGGTGTTATCTGCCAGGTTTGGATCAACAATAGTACTGCCAGGAGGGAAGCCTACCGTGGCCGTATTCTGCAAGGTAGCACCATTCACAAGGGCAGGTGATACAATACCATTTATTGTTACCAATAAGGTGCTGCCATCAGCAGGAATATCTGCAGTGAGATTAACATTACCGTTGCCTGATGCTGGTGTAATGTTCTGCACATTGCCAGTAGTGCTGGTAGTCCAGCTAGGATTAAGCAGTCCTGCCGGTAACGCATCCTGTACCCGTAAACCAATTGCATTGGATGGTCCCTGGTTGCGGATCAGCAAAGTATATTGTATTGGCTCACCCGCAGCTGCATCGGCAGGTGCGCTCTTCACGATACTCAGGTTAGCCTGTTTGTAGGTAGATGTTACTACGGTAGAAGTATCTCCCGTTGGCGTGATGGCCGGATCATTCAGTGCAATAGCGGTGTTGGTAATGGTAGCACCATTAAAGCCCGGATCTACCTGTCCGCTTACCGTAATATTAACTGCGGCCAAAGAAGTAGCAGGTATGTTGGCCTGTAACTGAATATTGCCGGTACCCGTATTACCGCTGGTGATCACCGCGCCATTTACACCGGTGGCTATCCAGGTAGCATTAATAACACCTGCAGGTATGGCATCTTTGATAGTTACGTTGGTGGCGTTGGAAGGACCGTTGTTGGATACGGCGATGGTATACTGAATAGGACTACCTGCCACCGCAGATGCTGGTCCGGATTTACGTACCTGTAATACTGCATTCCGGGTTACCTGCGTAGTAGCAGTAGAGGTAACGGCCGGATTACCAGGGATAGCAGCGTGTGCCCTGTTAATCAGCGCACCAGAGAAATTACCATCAATAGTGCCATTTACAAGTACATTGATATAATTGGTTTCGCCTGCCGGAATATTGGCAACAATACGGAGCAGATTACCTGTACCTCCGGCACCGGTAGTAATCACGGCGCCTCCGGCAGTAGTAGCTCCCCATGACGGGTTTTGTATAGTAGCTGGAATTGTATCTGCAATCACTACACCCATAGCATCACTAGGACCTGTATTGACCACTTTTATACCATAGTTGATCACTTCTCCTGCTCTGGCAGTAGAAGGACCAATTTTGGTAATCAACAAACTTGATTTCTGTTGGATCACTGTCACTACCGTATCAGAATTTACAGGTGGAATACCTGGTGCTGACGGGGTGGCTACTGCAAAGTTTTGAATACTACCTGCAGGAGTGGAAGAAGGAATGGTGGCAGTAATAGAAATGTTGACCACCCCTGTTTTAGCAGGAACATCTGCTTCCACAGACAGGGCATTGCCGGTACCGGTAGCTCCCGTATTAATAGTAGCCCCACCACTGGCCGTAGCTGTCCAGCTGATACCCTGCAACAATGCAGGCAGCTGATCCGTGATCACGGTATTCATGGAGTTGGATGGCCCCAGGTTGGTTACCCGCAGGTTATAGGTAATCATATCCCCTGCATGGGCGTTGGTTGGTCCGAGCTTAATTATTTTTACGTTCGGCTTTTGATTTACCGTTGTTACCACCACGTTAGAACTGCCTGGAGGTGTACCCGGTTCTGATGGTTGGTATACGGCAATGTTCGAGAAAGTACCGCTAAACGCAGGATCTACAGTTCCTTTCACAAAGATGAGGATACCACTATTACCTCCACCCGGAATATTGGCGGCGAGGTTTACATCGCTGCCACTGCCGGTGGCACCTCTTACCACGGTAGCAGTGCCGGAAGTAGCGGTAGTCCAGGTAACATTTTGCACCATTGCCGGGATGATATCATCAATCACCAGGTTTTGGGCATCAGAAGTACCAGTATTATTTACTGCAATAGTGTACACAATTTCCTCTCCTGCATTCAATGTTGCCGGCCCTGACTTGCTGATGGTCAGTACTGGTATCCTTCTTACTCTTACTGTTTTGACAGTCGCTACTGGTGGTACATTTTCTGACGGTGTAGCGGTAGCAATGTTATTAATGAATCCATCCAGGGAAGGATCTGTTTTACCTTTTACAATGATGGTCAGCATGTTGCCGCTGCCGGCAGGAATAGATCCGGTAAGACTTATATTATTACCGGTGCCGGAGCTGGCGCCACTGATGGTTGCTGCACCTGCGGCGGTAGCGTTCCAATGTACACCTGTCAATGAAGGTGGCACCACATCGGTAACAACGAGGTTTTGTGCATCGGAGTTACTCAGGTTAGTGACCTGAATGGTGAAAGTAAGGCTATCTCCAGCTACCATGAAGTCTACTGCCGTTTTGGAAATGGCCAGTTTAGGCAATCGGTTAACGGTGGTAATTTTCACCGCAGAATCGGCAGTACCTGTGCCTGGCGCAGGTGTGATCACCGCCTTGTTATTGATTTGTCCGGAGAAAGCTGGATCAATGGTGCCTTTTACGGTGATGTTAATATAGTTGGCAGTGCCTACACCAATGTCGCTGCTCAGGGAAATATTATTGCCTGTTCCTCCAGGTGTGCCATGGATCACCGCATTGCCATGCGCAGTGGCTGCCCACACTACATTATGCAGCGTAGCTGGTACTGCATCGGTGATTACCAGGTTCCGTGCTATACTTGGGCCATTATTAGTGGCTTTGAGGATATAAGTAATGGTGTTACCGGCGCTGGCCGTATCAGGACCAGATTTGGTAATAGATAGATTGGACTGCTGATTAATAGTGGTAACTACTTCATTGGAATTTACCGGTGGCATGTTTGGCTCTGAAGGTGTTACCTCTGCCGTGTTTTTGATCGGATTAACCGTAGCTGGTAAGATGGTACCGGTAATGATAACCCTGATGACAGATCCGGCATTCATGTCTGCTACTATATCCACACTATTCACACTACCAGTGACACCGGATTTAATAACAGCCGTTCCGCTTAACACCGTGGCATTCCAGGTTACATTTGTCAGGGAAGAAGGAATAATGTCGTTGATTTCCGTATTGGTGGAATTGGATGGACCTTCGTTTTCTACATCTACCGTATAGGTGATGGGTTCACCTGCTACTCCGGTAGCGGGTCCATTCTTGGTGATATTAAATTTCACCGCTTTCTTTACGGTAGCAATATCTTCATCCGTTACCGGTGGTACGCCTGGTTCAGCCGGTGTAGCAGTTACCCTGTTAAGGATAGTACCTGCATAATCAGGACTCACGGTACCACTAACCCTCACCAATATACGATTAGTAGCTCCCGCAGGTAAATTACCTGTTACCCGGATGGTATTACCCGTACCGGAAGCCCCGGCGGTAATGGTGGCCGCCCCTTGTGTAATCGTGGTCCAGGTAACATTCTGAATCATCGCCGGTACGGTATCTGTGAGTACTGTACCTACTGCATTACTAGGTCCATTATTTACGAGTGTAAGTAAGTAGTCAATACGTTGTCCTGCAATAGCAATGATAGAACTGGTTCTTTCTTTATTCACCAGCAATCCGGGTGAACTGATGATCAGCGTATTGGTAGTATTGGAATTTACGGGATTAGTAGCAGGTTCCGATGCGGTTACCGTTGCTATATTCGTGATAGTACCAGTGGCCGCTGCGTCAACGGTACCAGTAACGGTAATATATACTTTACCGGTATCCGCTACTCCACCGGGCATGTTAGCTACCACGCGGATGTTGTTGCCTGTACCGGTAGCGCCACCTGTAATCACCACTCCGCCGGTAGCAGATGCGGTCCAGCTTACGTTGGTGAGTTTGGAGGAAATGGCGTCTGTAATAACGGCGCCCACAGCATCACCCAGGCCGGTGTTATCCACCGCAATACTGAACTGAATTTGTTCACCTGCCACTGCAGTAGCAGGCGCCTTTTTCTCTGCGGAGAAAAATGGGCGGCGCAGTACTGGTATCGTCACCGTGCTGCTGATGCCCGCAGGGTCGGCTATATCCGGAGAAGTAGCAACAGCGGTGTTGCTTAGATCTCCTTCAAAAGAGGATTTAATATCTCCTTCAATAGTAATGATCACAGAGCTGGCTGCCGGAATGGTGGCAGTCAGATCTATCTGGGTATTATTAGACGAATTGGTTATTATGTGCGCAGTACCAGAAGTAGTAAAAGTAATATTAGTTGCTACAAAATCCGCCGGGATGGCATCTTTTACGGTAACAGTATTGGCATCACTTGGTCCTCCGTTAGACACTACTATGCGGTATACCAGGTCTTGTCCGGCCAGGTAAGGCCCGGAGTTAACCACGGTTTTATTAATCTGAAGACTGGATTGATGTGTATAGGTGATTACTACCTCGTCTGTAGAAGGCGGACAATTACCGTTGGTAATAGTCCAGGCCAGCGTAGCAGTTGTGTTGGGCGCAATGGTAACAATAGTGTGTGGATCAGTTGGATTGTCGATAGTAGCGGTACCACTTACTACGGTCCATTTACCCGTGCCTACGGCCGGTGTATTGGCGGCCATCGTGAAGACGCCGGAATTGAACTGTTGCTGATCAGGACCGGCATTGGCAACCGTAGGTGCCTGATCAATAATTACCTGTACCCTGCTGTTGGTAGGTAAGCAGGTGCCATTGGCGATTCTCCAGTTAAATATATAGGTACCGGGTACCAGACCACTTATGGTAGTTGCAGGATCATTGGCATTGGCAAATACAGCAGTATTAGGTCCATTGATCTGCGACCATGTACCTGTACCGTTAACGGCTATATTACCACCGAGTTTAGCACTGGTAACAGCGCATAACTCCTGGTTGGGGCCAGCGGATGCCACGGTGGAAGGAGCATCCACTACTAACGTAAAAGGATAGGACTCCGAGTTACATTGGGTAGTATTATTGGTAAATCTGATGGCAAAATGATAGGTACCTGCTGGCACATTACCCGGAATGGCAATGCTGAGTGGCGAACCTGACAGGTTATTATTGCTCACGGCAACAAAGCCCGGCATATCTGAAGTCACCACACTGAATCTGTCTGCAGCGCCGGAAGTAATGGTATAAGGAACCGACATTACTACAGCGCCCTGGCACACATTGGCTACGGCGCCCAGTGTAGCCGTAATATTAGGATTTACGTTTACCACGAATGGACGGGACACACCGTCCCCCTGACAACCATTCACGGTGGCCGTTACACGATAATAGCGGGTAGCGGTGAGCGCGCCGGTATTCAGTGTAGCCGTTGTTTGACCAGCTACTACCGTCCAGCCGCTGGTACCGTTGGCACTGGTTTCCCATTGATAAGTAAACCCGGTAGTAGGTGTACCTGTACCGGCTTTAGGGGTAACTACCGCGGATAGTTGGGTAGCGGTATTATAACAAACGGGGTGCTGACCGGTAATGGTGACCGTATAGTCAATAACTTTTAATTCTATAGGAGTGGAAACAACGCGGCAATTAAGATTATTGATTTCCGCACTGCCACCTGCCGCCACTACGCGGTATTCAAATCCGGCCTGCGCATTGGCAACCGGAAAGACATGCTGGTTATTCGCCCCGTTATTGATGATACCACCTTCATTGTTCCAGTCGGTGGTACCCAATGGACGCTTCTGTAACTGGAAATAGTAGTTAGAATAACTACCGGCGGGTAAACTTACACTCAAACTGGTATTTCCTCCGGCGCAAACCACACCGGGCGCCTGTAAAAAGCTGATAGGCGGACCACAGGCAGCAAAGGCGATATCATCCAGTGCAAGGTCATTACCATTGCTGCTGGGCGTATTACTGAAAATCCGCAGGATAACAGCGCTGGTGGTAGACGGCATCTGGAATACGCCTGCCTGGCGCACCCAGGTACCCGGACCCTGATAAGGCACCGTTCCGGTAGACACAGAAGTAATTGGTGTGCCGTTAGGGTTATTGGCATCCAGGATATCGAACCGCAAACTGGGCTGTGACACGCCGTTTTGCGGATTTATATTCATGACCCAGGCGGAGAATTCAAACGTAGTACCCGCACAAAGGCCCGTAATGGTTCTTTGATAAAATTGTCCGGGCCTGGCTTCCGCATCCACTACCATACAGTAACCGGTACCATCTGTAGAAGTATGATCCGGGCGGTCAACGAAATAAATATTGTTATATCCCCGGGTAGTATTACTGATGGTGTATTGGCCGGGATATGGGCCGGTAGGGCGGCCGCCCACACCGGGACTGTAATAAGTGTAAGTAGTTAGACCGGCGGGTAAAGGACCTCCCAATGTGGGTTTTGCAGCAGAAGGCGCCTGTCCGAAAGTTTCCTTAAACACCGGGTCACCTAGTGAACCGGTACATTGTTGGGCGCTGGCGGGAATAACTGACAAAGAAAGAAAAAAAAACGCCCACGCACAAAGCAACCACGCATAATTTCTATGTATAGCCCAGCCCGTAGCAGCCAGCTGCCGTTGCCATTTCGAAGTAAATGAAGATACGGTAAACTTATTGACCATAAGGTTCACAATTTGGAGGGTATGGTGCAAGCGAAAACGGTTTCACGCATTTGATACTGCGGGGATCAACCAGCATTACTGACAATCAGACAAAAAGAATTCCTTACGTGCCAGACTACACGCAGTTTCCCTTAGAAATTTCGCTGCAAAAAATTATTACATTCTCAATTGGAATCAACAGATACTATCGTCTCTACATACATCCACCTCAACAACAGTATCTTTTTGGAATTATCAACAATAAAGAAAGCAGAAAGTTTAATAAAATAAGAGAAAGCATAAAAGAGGATTCCTATCTACCTAAAACAAAAAAAAACGGGGTTTAATACATTATCTGTATTAAACCCCGTTCCCAGGTATTATATAATTATTTTAACGGGTAATAATTCCAAGCTCAGCCACAGCCACACCATCTCCTTCATTGATGTGTAACGCAGAGAATTTAAAATATCGCGCTTTCATCGGATGATCCAGGATCACCAGTTGTTGCACCGGGTTGGCTTCAATATTATGGAAATCGCCGGCGCGGGCCTTTTCCCAGTTATGACCATCCTGGCTGATATAAAAGGCATATTTACCAATGAGGCCTTCGTCTTTTTTGTCCTGCCGGGGCAGATAGGTAAAGGCTTTGATTACATGTGTTTCGCCCATATCGATCGCTACATCCACCGGAATTTTCCCTGCCAGTTCGGGTGTCAGCGTATTCCAGTCGGTATGTTCATTTTCATCAATGACGTTATCCGCATGACTGTTGGCTGGTGCTTCGATCACCTTCCAACCTTTTTTGCCGATACCATAAATCTGGGTTTTGATATCGCCCATCAATGACTTGCCGGCGCTTCTGGCTTTAATGGTACCACCATCCGCAAAGCTAAAGGGGTGCTTATACACCAGTGATTTCAGGGTAGGTTCGCTGCCATCCAGCGTATAATAAATCGGCTCCGTAGATTGTTCGGGTAAGATGGTAACCATGCCGGATTTTTCCCTTGTTATCAATGGCGCTTTGATATGAGGCGGTTCTTTGTAAAGTGCGATATCGCTCACAGTGATGCTAACGGGTGCATATACACGTACCCGGATTTTATCTGTTGTAACATTTTTTTCCAGGCGTATTAACCGGTTGGCGCCGATGCTGGTAGCGCCTCCGATGGCCGCCCAGGCACCATTACGCATGATATCTACTCCTACGGAGTCAATGCGCTGACCCAATTTGATGTTTTCGCGAATGCGGATAATGTTGAATGTTTTAGCACCGTGCAGGTCCAGGGTTAAGCTGGCCGATGTCACGTTGTCGTCGGTAGCCCAATAGGAATAACGATCTGCGTCCAGCACCTGTTGAGGGCCGTATTCAGCATTGTTGTTTCCTCTTACATTGCTGGCGGTAACGGAGGCATTCTTCGCCAGGTTTACAGCGAAGGTTTTGCGCAGCAGATCGCCCAGTCCTTTCAGGGCAGCCACATCGATATCGTTGAGGAGGCCTCGTTGGTCAGGAGATAATCCCAGGTCCAGCGAAGCGCCGCGGCCTACGGTTTCAAAGTAGAGGTCCAGCAATTCGGAGGAGGTTCTTACCTGGGGATTTTGGGAGGTATGATAAAACCATCCTGGCCGCATCGCCACATCACATTCTGCCGGCAGCCAATATTTACCGTTACGGGTACCTTCAATACCCAGCTCAGATTTCACATAGCCGTTGGCGGGGCGTTTGCCTTCCTCCGGCGATTCCGGGGTATAGGTGGCCCAGCAGGTGGCACTGGTTTTCCCGTCTTCATTACCCAGCCAGCGGCTACCCGGACCTACATCACCGAAAATAACGGCATCGGGCTGCATGGTGCGGGTTATATTCCAGGTAGAGTCCCAGTCGTAGTAAGTGGTGCGGTCAATGCTGCGGGTTTCATTGGCACCTCCATAGTATCCGCTGCCACCATTGGCGCCATCGTGCCAGGAGGTGAACAGGGGGCCGTAATTGCTGTATAGCTCTTTGAGCTGGCGACGATAAATATCCAGGTAGGCAGGTGTACCATAGGCAGCGTTGTTCCGGTCCCACGGGGAGCAATATACGCCCAGTTTCATGCCCAGTTGCTCACAAGCCAGCTGGTATTCTTTCACGATATCTCCTTTTCCGCCTTTCCATTTGCTCTGGGAGATATTGTGGGTAGTGGTTTTGGTAGGCCACAGGCATAATCCGTCGTGGTGTTTGGCCACTACAATCACGCCTTTAAATCCGCCTGCTTTGGCAGCGCCTACAATCTGGCGGGCATCGAATTGCACGGGATTCACGAGGTTGGGATCTTCATCACCATATCCCCATTCATGGTCGAGGTAGGTGTTAGCACCGAAATGGATCAGGCAATACATTTCCATTTCATGCCATTTTAATTGAGCGGCAGTAGGCAGCACGCCATAGGGCTTTGGCGCTGACTGGCCGAAAAGGTTGGCTGATAGGACCAGCAACCCTGCGAAAAGACCTGTTTTTTTCATTGTAGCAAACTGTTTTAAGATGGGTCATATTGACCTTACCGGCAGCACCATTTATGGAGCGGCCGGTAAGATAAGGTACTGCAGCCTTTTACCAACCGTTATTTTGCGGCAACAGGTTCGGATTCAATTGCAGCTCCTGTGTTGGCGGTGGGTACAGATACATTTTATCTTTCCATGTTCTGGCCATAATACTCGTGTACAGGCGGATATAGTTGTTGGTTCGTTAAGTCCCCTCCTCATTTCAGTCTCCATTTTTCTCATTCTGATCACTAAAAAAAGCAGTTCGCCCGGAGGGGTGTAACGGGTAAAAAGTTGCGTGCTACATTTATGCTCAAAGCCCCTGGACAAAGGAATGATCGACCAATGCCATGCCATTTATACAACAATATCAACAACCTCAATCGTCTACCTGAAATGTCAAAATAAGTTTTATGTTTATGAGAAAACTACTAGCATTGCTATGTACCCTGTACCTGTTGCTGCCACTCTTTTCGCAAGGGCAAAACACCTACACAGGCAGGATCACAGACGCCAAAGGAGCGCCGCTACCAGGCGCCAGTGTCATGATACAGCATTCCCGGAAAGGAACTGTCACAAATGCCGACGGGCAATTTAGTATTGCCGGGCCCTCTGATCTGGTACTCGTTGTTAATTTTACCGGGTACAAAACCAAAACGTTTAAGGCAGGCGCCACACCGGTTACGGTAGCACTGGAAGAGGACGTAGCGCGCCTCGATGAAATTGTGGTAACAGGTTTGGCCACGACGGTTAAACGAAGAAATGCCGCCAATGCGGTGGCAGTAGTATCCGCCCAGGAGTTGTCAGGCACCGCGCCGGCGCAGACTTTTGACGCGGCGCTGAGTGGCAAAATTACCGGCGCCAATATAGTGGCCAACTCCGGCGCACCGGGTGGTGGTATTTCTGTGAAGCTGCGGGGAGTATCTTCTGTGTATGGCACCACAGAGCCACTGTATGTGATTGATGGTGTGATTGTCAGCAACCGAAGCACCTCTGCGGGGCTGAATGCCGTTACCGGTGCACTGGGTGGCGGGTCACCTGTTTCCACACAGGATAATGCCACTTCCAGGATTGCAGATATTAATCCCGCCGACATTGAAAATGTAGAAATCCTGAAAGGGGCTTCTGCCTCGGCGATTTATGGATCACAAGCATCTGCCGGCGTGGTGATCATCACCACCAAAAGAGGCCGGGCAGGTAAAACAAAGGTCAGCATTTCACAGGACTACGGCTTTGTTACCGCCGCACATCTGCTGGGAATGAAAATATTGGATACCGCACAGGTACGTCAACGCAAATGGGATGTAAACGCCTATGAAACCGCACGGAAAAATGGCAAATTATACAACTATGAAAAAGAAATGTATGGCAACCGCGGCGCCACCAGGAATACCAGCATCAATGTAAGCGGAGGATCAGAAAAAACCACGTTCCTGTTTTCCGCCGGCATGAAAAAAGAAGATGGTATCATCAAACGCACTGGTTATTCCAATAATAGCTTGCGACTGAATATCAATCATCGCGCAAACGACAGAGTTAATCTGGGTTTTACTGCTAACTATATCAATTCTTCTTCCGACAGAGGGTTAACCAACAATGACAACCAGAGTGTATCTGTGGGGATTAATCTGCCTTTTATTCTTCCCTATGATGACCTACACCCCAATGCCAATGGCATTTACCCAGATCCTTATAATGGTGCTAACCCGTTGCAAACTATTGCGCTGATGACTAATAATGAGAAGATAAACCGGGTGATTACCGGGGTAAATGCAGATGTTATCTTACAGGAATCCCCCCACTCTGTTACCAAAGGTATTGTGCGGGCAGGCGTGGATTTCTATCATCAAAAAACACAGGCATTGTTTCCTCCTATTCTCTTTTTTGAAGTGGCGAGGGGAACAGGCGGACATAATGTACAGAGCAATTCCAGCGATCTGAATACTAACTGGTCAGCATTCCTGGTAAATACGCTTACGCCCAACCAGTCCATGACGTTTACGGCTACTGCAGGATTAACCCATGAATATGGTTCATTTGATCAGCTGATCAATGTGGCCACAAACCTGATTGGCGGACAATCCAGTGAATCAGAATCCGCTTCCGTAAAGGCCACACAAACCCGTTACCTTTTCCGTAATGATGGCATTTTTTTACAGGAAGAAATAGCGCTTAAAGATTACCTGAATTTCACTGCGGGCGTACGGTTCGATAAATCCACCAATAACGGGGATTACAAAAAATATAATATTTATCCTAAAGCCAATGCATCCTGGAACCTCACCCGGATGGCCGGTTGGGAAAGCTCCATACTCAACGACCTGAAACTGCGTATAGCCTATGGCGAAAGTAGCGGGTTCCCATCTTTCAACAGTCGCTTTACGATGTTGCCTGTGAATAACATTGGCGGACTTCCCGGCTCTCTCATTAATCTCACTATGGGCGACGCTAACATCAAATCTGAGCGACAAACAGAATTAGAAGGTGGAGTAGACGTGAGTTTTCTGCATGGGCGGGTTAGTCTGGAGGCTACCTTCTATAATAAAATGATCAAAGATCTGCTGATGAGGGCTCGTGTACCCGGTTCTACCGGGTTTGCCACCCGGTGGATCAATGGTGCTGATCTCCGTAACAGAGGTATAGAACTGGGGTTAAGAGTGATCCCGATAAGTACTGGCACAATACACTGGAGCTCCAACCTTAATTTCTGGATGAATCGTTCCAAAGTATTAAAGCTGAATGTTCCTGCTTTTGATCAGGGCAACGGATTTGGCACCGCTTATGGTACCAGCTATATAGAAGAAGGACAATCCATTACTCAACTGAAAGCCGTAGATGACCACGACAATCTACTTACATATGGAGACATGGAGCCTAAGTTCCAGCTGAGTTTTTTCAATGAAGTTTCCTTCCTGAAAGATTTTAGTCTTCGTTTTCTGCTCCATTGGAAAAAAGGTAATTCCAATGTCAACTTAACTCAAAACATCTTCGATGCTGGTAAAACCTCCTACGACTGGGACGATAAAGATGAAAAGGGTGAGCCCATGGGACTGGTACGCCAGGATCATCCATGGATGTATGTGCAGGATGCCAGCTATATCCGGCTTCGTGAAATTGGCCTGTACTACCGGATAAGGATACAATCTGTTTTTAAGCCGGTGAGAAACCTGCAGATAGGTATTTCTGCCAACAACTACTTTACCTGKACTCCCTACAAAGGATACGATCCGGAAGTTTCCAACTTCGGTAGTGGTTTCGGATCAGGGATAGACGTAGCGCCTTTTCCATCTTCCAAACGTCTGCAGTTTCATTTATTACTTGATTTCTAAAAAAATACTTATGCCACGTATATTTTCATTACTCTTACTCTCGGGCCTGCTGGTGATGGGATGTAAAAACGAACCAATACCTAACCCCAACGCCCCAACGCTTGACCTGGTGGTAAAGAACCCCTCTGTCGCCGATTTAAATAACCTGGTCACCGGCTGCGAAGGTGGTATGCGACAGGAATTATCACTGCAGGTGGATATTTTAAGCATATTTGGCCGGGAATATTATCGCTATTCTAACTCAGATAGCAGGTGGACACAAGATTTGGTGGGGAAAGATGGCTATCCCCTGAATGCGACATCTTATTATTGCTTTAACTATTGGGTAAATCGCTACAACGTAATAAAGAATGCCAACATCTTACTCACTGGCGTAAAGAATTCTCTTTACCTGTCGAACGACAAACAGCGTAACGGCTACATTGCCTTTGCCAAAACCATTATGGCTTACCAATTGCTGATGTGCCTGAACCTGACGTATGAAAATGGCATCCGTACGGATGTAGCGGACCCCGATAAACTGGGTCCCTTCTTAACAAAAGACGCCTCCTATGCTGCCATCGCTCAGTTGTTGGAGGAAGCTAATACAGCCATGTCAAATGCTGAATTCCTGTTTCAACTCTCTCCAGGATTTGATGGCTTCAGTGATATTGCGGGCTTTAGAAAATTCAACCGCGCATTGGCTGCACGTGTAGCCATCTATCGTGAAAAATGGACGGATGCCCTGGCTTTCCTCCAGGCATCCTTCCTGAACAAGGGTGCGGGAGCTGACCTCAATACAGGGGTATATCACATATTTTCCACCGCCAGTGGCGATATGGTCAATGACCTGGTTATCTTACCCGATGGTAAAGGCGAAGTAAGATTTGTCCAATCGTCTTTTGCACAGGATATAGATCCGGCAGATGACCGCATTACCAAAACATCCTTAAGATCAAAACCTATCACCAGAGATGACCTTACTTCTAACAGAGACTTTGCGCTGTATCCACGAGAAACCAGTTCTGCAGCAATTATACGCAATGAAGAATTGATACTGATTTATGCTGAAGCCAGCTTACAAACCAATCAACTCGCGGAAGCTGCCACTGCACTGAATCACATCCGTACCGCGCACGGACTGGCCGCGAAAAATGATTTGGATACAAAAGATAAACTACTGGATGAAATGCTGGTACAACGCAGGTTTTCGTTGTTTGGCGAAGGACACCGGTTTATTGATATGCGCCGGTATAACCGGTTGAATACCTTGCCGAATGATCGGCCAGGCGATCACGTGTGGAAGCAATTGCTGCTGCCGACGCAGGATGTGCAGCAGTAAGGGAGATGAATATTTTTGAGGAAAGGCATTAAGGGGCAAGACTTAATGCCTTTTTTTTGTATCTTTAAAAGGTTAACCATAAACTGAAGATACCCCTCAGTTTAACCCCAGTCAATCATGTGGATGAATACCTCCCAGTTATCAACAACATTATTTGATACGATGGTCCAGAAATTAACACCTGTAGTGAATTTTTATATTGGTCTATCGACAAGTCGTGATAGACGTTCTTCACTATTTGCGCCTCCATTTTCAGCGACAAATATACGTATTTCTGTTCTTTGTTCGCGAATCGCGAACAAAGAACAGAAATACGTATATTTGCTGCATGAGAGTTCACAATGGTATGCGTCCCCAGGACGTAGTCGTTTTACTAAAGATATTAACCGTACAGGGAGACTGGCAGTACCGGGATCTGTCGGCAGCTTTGTCTATCAGTGTTTCTGAAATAGCGGAGTCATTACACCGCAGCTCAGTAGCAGGATTAATTGATGGACAGAAGAAGAAAGTATATCGTACTTCCCTAATGGAATTTATCCAATATGGATTGCATTATGTTTTTCCACAAGTGCCAGGACAAACAATAACCGGTATTCCTACTGCCCATTCCCATCCATTCTATAAAGCGCATTTTTCAAGCGAATCCAATTATGTATGGCCGGATGATAAGGGCACTATGAGAGGCATGTTGATTGAGCCCTTGCATAAAGGTGTTGTGCAGGCAGCTAAAGAAGATGAGCTATTATACAAAACATTAGCCAGCATTGATATCATCCGGGTAGGTAAAAACCGGGAAAAGAAGCTGGCCATAGAAGAGCTTAAAAAAATCATACTAATATGAGTCACAGAGAAAACATCACAAGAATTAAAGCCGTTTATAACGCATTGGAAGAACTACAACGGGAAGTTGTATTTGTAGGTGGAGCCACTGTTTCCCTATATGCAGACCGCGAAGGGGAGGAAGTCAGGCCGACCAATGATGTAGATATTCTTATTGAACTGCTCAACTACAACGATTACCAACAGTTGGAAGACAAATTAAGGGCGAAAGGATTTGTCAATGACCACGAATCCAAAATTATCTGTAGATATAAGATCCGCGGCATCGTGGTGGATGTAATGCCCACATCAGCCGATATTCTCGGATTCACCAACAAATGGTATCAGAAAGGCTTTGCGAATGCAATAGACTATCGATTGACGGCCAACGAGAGAGAACACTATATCATCCGGCTCTTCTCTCCTGAATACTTTATTGCCACTAAACTGGAAGCATTTAATAACAGGGGACAATTTGACGGCAGAACAAGTTCTGATTTTGAAGATATCGTTTATTTGCTCAATAACCGAACTACTATCTGGCAGGAGCTACAATATGCAGAAGATGACGTAAGGCATTACCTGTTAGCCGCATTTACAGTATTAATTAACAATCCCTACCTGGATGAATGGATAAGTGCCAATTTGGAGTTCTCCGAAAAGGGGCGTGTTGCATTTATCATAGATCAGATGAAGCAACTCATCGTGTCTAAATAAGGCTCCAAAAATTCAATCCGTAAGCATTATACTACACCCTTTGTCATCACATACACCCCTCCCGCTATCACCGCTGCCAACCCCGTATTCAAAAAGTTCACCGCATCATTCCCGATATAACGTTGACGTTCCAACGTAGCACCCAGTAATGAATCAATCACATTGCCCAACACACCTGCCAGCCACACTATCAGCATAGCCGCATGTAACCCAAAGAAAGCACCGTATACCACTGCAATGAGTAACGCGCCTGCTGCGCCTAACAATGTTCCTTCCAGGCTGACAACACCATCTAGTCCTTTGGGCTCTTTTTTAAACGTAAGAATATTATAAAAATTACGGCCGTATACCATGCCCAATTCAGAGGAGAGTGTATCTGCGGTAGCAGAAGCCAGACTGGCTGCCAGCATCAGGCACCAGACGTCAGTATATGACGGATAACATACCGCCAACAGCCCCATTATAGCCGCTACCCCACCATTGGCAAATACCTGCCCGGCGGTGCGTTGTTGCGGATGTGGATCTGCGGATACCTGCTTCAATTGTTTTTTATGCGACGTAGCTTTTACACCCAGGATGAAAAAAACGCCCAGCAACACCAGGCCACCATAGCCCGCTCCCAGCAGTACCAATATGGCAACAAAAAAAGCCATTACGGCTCCCGGTATTGTGAGTTTATTGAGTTTAGCACATAGGATTGCTATGCCGATGATGAACATCGCCATTACCAACGTTCCAAAAGAAAAAGAGAGAGGCGTCATGGGACGCAAAGCTAATAAAGAATTATGCTTTTTGCTCCACCAGCGAGGTTGCTTTTTCTTTCACCCATTCGTGGTGCAGCGCCCAGCTATCCCATACAGACTTGGCCCATTTACGGATAGCGGCATAAAGCGCGTCATCACTGCCTGCTTTCAGCACTTCCTGTACCGTAATAGCAGCAGGTTGTCCGGGTGGCGTAATGGGCGCCCATTGTTGCTTGGGTATAATACTATGTACATGCTGTACCTGTTTGCCGGTAAACCGGAGTTCCAGCGCAAGATAGAGTCCTATCAGTGCATAAGCGGTGGTGATCCCTTTAGCCACGCCACCGGGGTGTTGCGCACTGTAGGCATCTACGGCCAGCTGATGATGGAAGTCGGGGTGTTCCAGGGCAAATGTGCGGGCGGAAAGTTGCTGAAAGAGATCCAGGCATTCACCGGATGCATTGTATCTGTCGGAGGGGGCCAGTTGTTCGTCTGCCAGGTGCAGGTGACAACCGGGGCAAATAATTTTGTTTCCTGTCATAGCTGCGGAATTAACGCTGGTGTAAAAGTTAAATGTAATGATTTTACACCAGCATCGATGTTAATCCGCCCGAAAGAAAGCTTATTTAGCGTACCAATCTCTCAGTCTGACGTCGATCTTTTTGTTGCTGGCATTTACCAGCGATTTAAACTTATTGGTATCGCTGAATCCATCTTTCCCACGGTAGTGGTACGGATATACGATTTTAGGAGCGAAGGCCAATACCGCGTCTGCGGCTTCGGGCACGTCCATGGTGTAAGGCAGGTTCATACAAACAAAGGCCACATCAATATTTTTCAGGCTACGCATTTCAGGAATGCCCTGGGTGTCGCCGGAGATATAGATGTTCTTTTTACCGTAGTTGAGTACATAACCGTTACCTCTGCCTTTAGTGTGCATGGTATTAGGTCCTTCCGGAATGTTGTACATCGGGATAGCCAATATATCAATACCGGCTTCTTTTTTCTTATCGCCATTTTTCAGCACCACTACATTGGCTTTATCTTCCGCAGGTATTTTATCAGCAACTACCTGTGGTACGATAATAATAGTTTTGGCTGTTTTTATTGCTTTCAGCGTAGCAGCGTCGAAGTGGTCACCATGAATATCTGTGACGAGGATCAGGTCCGGCGCAGCGAGACCTTTATATTTTTCGGCGCCACCTACCGGGTCTACGTAGATAGTGGATTTCCCGGCTGTTAATACCAGGCTGGCATGTTCAATAGGTTGAACGGTTAACTCACCGCCGGTCACGGGAATAACATCCGGCTTTACCCGTTGTGCAAACACTACCGTGGTGGCCAACAGGAAGCATAAAGAGAGCATACTGATTTTCATATGAAGTTGATTGTGGAAGCTAAAGGTACCTCGTTTATTCCTCTTTTTTATAATTGCGGATTAGTTAGCTGCATTGCCATTATACTTATCCAACAGTTGCTCCAGATCACTTACTTTGTCCGGATACTCCGCGGCTACGTTGGTACGTTCCCGTACATCCGATTGCAGGTTAAATAATTCGATGCTTTTCGTACCGGCTGCTTTATTCTCTATGCGGCGCAGTTTCCAATCGCCCACCCGAATGGCTTCCGGCGTGCCGTTGTTAACGTAGTAAATAGGCTGGTGTGCAATATGCTCCTGTTGGCCTGTCAGCAGCGCTGCTACCGATTCTCCGTCCAGTGTTCTGCCAGCAGGCAACGGCGCCTTCACCCATTGCGCCAGGGCGGGTAATACGTCCATGCTGGTAAACGCATCGGTGATCGTTTTGCCGGCAGGCACATGATTTTTCCAGTATACGATGAAAGGAACGCGGTGGCCACCTTCATAGGTTTCTCCCTTTTTGCCGCGGAAGATGCCGGTGCTGCCTACATCCCATGGCTTAATTACGCCATCTGCCGACATACGGGCGGGATAATCGATCCAGGGACCGTTATCACTGCTGAAAATAAAAATGGTATTATCTGCCAGCCCCTGTTTTTCCAACGCTTTCCAGAGCGCTGCCAGGTTAGTATCTATCTCCTCAATTACATCTCCATATAATCCACCGGCCGACTTCCCTCTGAATCTTTTGGAAGCGGCTACCGGCAAGTGTGGCATGTTATGCGCCAGGTACAGGAAGAAAGGCTTATCCTTCTTTTGTTGTTGTACATATTTGATGGCTTCTTTGGTATACAGTTCTGTCAGCGATGTATCGGCCGGGCGATAAATTTCCGGTGTTCTGTCGCGGTAAATTTTCAGCACAGTATCCGTTTTCACGTAAGGAGAGCGGTAATCGTGGCTGTACAGCAACCCAAAGTAATGATCAAATCCTTGCGCTACCGGGAAGTTATACGGCTGAATATCTCCCAGGTGCCATTTACCTATCATGCAGGTATTATAGCCCACGCCTTTCAACATTTCTGCGATGGTCACATCCTCATCCGGCAGCCCTATTTTATATCCCGGAGGAATGGGGAAGTTCAGTTGTGAACGGGTAGGGTAACGCCCCGTTAACAGGCTTACCCGCGAAGGCGTGCAGGAAGGTGAGATGACCATATACCCTGTTGCCTTCACGCCCTTATCTGCCACATGATCCAGAAAAGGCGTACGAATTTGTGGATTGCCGTAACAACTCAGGTCACTGTATCCCATATCGTCTGTGAGCACAAAAATAATGTTAGGGCGCTGCTGTGCATACAATGATGTGCTGCCAATAGAAAGCCCTGCCAGTAAACAATAGAGATACTTCTTCATAAATAATTATTACCAGTTAGGATTTTGTGATAATGCCTGATCCAGGTCCCGCTCCKTTTGCGGTACCGGCCAAAGATAATGTCTGGATTTATCAAATGCACGATTAAAAGAAACTACCTGCACGGTGGTTGGTTGTCCGTTGTTATTCCAGGTAATGCCGTAGACGGGGCCTGTCATCACGGTTTCCGCAGTTTTCCAGCGACGGATATCGTATAGCCGTAGTCCCTCAAAGGCCAGTTCCACGGTGCGCTCATAACGTACTGCCGCACGCAGCTGGCTTTGTGAGAGCCCTGCCGGTAACGCCGGCATATTCACATCCGCACGTTGACGCACCGTATTGATAGCGGTATACACGGTTTGATCCAGCTGATTCAATTCTATTTTTGCTTCTGCATAAGTGAGTAGTACTTCTGCATAACGCAGCAGGATGATGTTGATACCACAGTTAGTGGGGTTGACAAAATCTTCTGCATTGATATATTTCTTCAGATTATAACCAGTGGTAGAAGCAATATAGGTGCTACCGATGGCATCGGCGGTGCCGCTGTTAGGCGCCGGATGAAACACCTGTCCGGAAGGCAGTACGTCACCATCCGTGAAGATACTGTACCGCAGACGGGGATCGCGATTATCGTAGGGATGAGCAGGATCATAGTTGCTGCCGTTGTCGTTGATGCCTTTACCATTGGCAGTTTGGTACGTATCTGCCAACACGCGGGTAGGCACGTAGGAACTATTACCATTTTTCTGGCTGTAAGGCGCCAGCAAACTAAATATGTTGTTGGGATAGTTGTCTTTGATAAACTGTTTATCCAGGATCACTTCCTTATTATTTTCCGCCGCATAGCTGAATAATTTCTGATAGTTGTCGTACAGCGTATAGCCAAGACCGTTCACCTGCGTAGCCGCATCTACCGCCAGTTGATAACGCCCGGCAAAAAGATCGGCGCGGGCTTTTAATGCCCAGGCAGCGCCGCGGGCAATGCGGCCTTTGTCGGCGGCAGCATAGCTGGCAGGTAACAAGGCTGCCGCTTCCGCGAGTTCCTTGTCTATGAAATCGTAAATTTCAGACACCGGCGTTCTTTTCAGGCTCCGTGCCTGCTCCAGGGTAATAGAGGTAGTCACCAGTGGTACATCTCCATATAAACCTGCCAGTTTAATATACTGGTAAGCGCGTAATGTTTTGGCTTCTCCTTTGAACTGATTAATCAGCGCAGGAGTAACGACGGTGATTTTATCCACATTCTCCAGGAAATAATTGGCGGCGTGGATGCCTTTGTAGGCATTTTTCCACTCGCCGTATACCTTGGCACTGGACTGGTCGTAAGTACCCAGCTCAATATACGCCTGCACATCAAAGTTTTGGTTGGTATGACCAATATCTGTCAGTGCATCCAGGGCGATGATATTGGTAGAGTCGAGGTCCTGGTAGAGTGCATTGACGGCAAGTTTGGCGTCGGCTTCTGTTTTCCAGAAAATGTTCACGGCCAACCGATCTGTAGGCGCGGTATCCAACAAATTTTTATTGCAGGACGCGAGCAGGACGAGGAGAAAAAGATAAATACTTCTATTGATTAAGTTCATAGCATTCTTTTTTGCACAGCACTAGAGCTGCAGATTAATACCAACGGTGTACAACGATGTTTGCGGGTAATACACGGCCCTACCGGATTCCGCTTCCGGATCAAGGTTCCACTCATTCAGTTTGGAAATGGTGAACAGGTTGGTAGCAGATACGTATACCCGCGCACTGCTGAGGAAAGCTTTTCGCGTGATGTGGGCTGGTAGTTGATACGCCAGTTGTATATTTTTCAATCGCAGATAAGAACCATCTATCACGAGGCGATCGGAGGTAGCCACGTTACGTAAATCATACTTCAGCGGCCTCGGGAAACGGGCGTTTGGATTGTCCGGCGTCCAGTAGTTGTTGGTATAAATTTTATGCGTGAATCCTTCCTGATTCCCCATTTCAGCGAGTGCACCCGATAAGCGGGTATCTACTTTAGCTGCGCCCTGTAACAGGATATTCAGTTCTATGCCATGATATTGAATACCGGCATTAATACCGAAAGTATATTTTGGGAAAGACACCCCTATATTAGTCATATCGTTCGCATCAATTTTACCATCGTGGTTACGGTCAACGTATTTTACGTCTCCAGGTTTGGTATTAGCTGCCAGTGTGGGATACTTATTAATTTCTTCCTGGGTCTGAAACAGGCCATCTGTCTGGTATCCCCAGAGAGTGTTGATAGGCAGTCCTGTTTTGATGATATAACGGGGATCTATATCCGAACCGGTGATATACGGACCTGTTCCTTTCAGATCGGTTACTTTGTTTTCATTATAACTAACGTTGGCGCCTATATTATAACGGATTTCACTGGTAGGTTTGCTGTTATAGTTCACGGCAATTTCCACGCCTTTATTTTCTACGGAGCCCGCGTTTTGTGGTGGGGCATTGAGTCCTACGGTAGCAGGGATATCGAGGTTGAGGAGAATATTGGACGTGAGCTTGCGGTAATAGTCGGCCGTGAGCGTGAGTCGTTTATCCAGGAAAGCGGCATCCAGTCCGAGATCCAGTTGCTTTGTGCTTTCCCATCCGAGATCAGTATTGGCCAGGGTAGTTTGGCGGTAGCCTGGTACCGGCACACCGTTAAAAGTATAGCTGGTAGCGGTAAGTGCATCGTAGTAGCTGTAAAGGTCTACCGACTGGTTACCGGTGCTGCCGTAGGAGCCACGCAGTTTCAGGTCGTTGACCACGGGCAGCAGCGAGGCAAAGAAGTTTTCCTGTGCGATGCGCCAGCCTGCGGAGAAAGACGGAAAGAAGCTGTATCGTTTATTGCTGGCGAAGCGGGAGGAGCCATCGTAGCGGCCATTTACTTCCAGCAGGTATTTGCCGGCATAGGCATAGTTGATTCTGCCAAAGTAGGAACGCAGTCCCCATGCGGCATCGCTGCCGCTATTGCTTTTGGTACCGTCGTTGGAGCCTTGTCCGATAGATGTGATATCGTTGTTGTAAAAACGCTCGCGGTAAGCCGAAAGGAACGATTGTGTATTGCTGATTTGTGAATATCCTGCCAATGCTTTGAGGTCGTGTTTACCAAAGGAGCGTTCATAGGTGAGCAGGTTATTCCACGTATATTCTTTCAGGTTATTACGTACTTCTGTGAGCGAATTATTGGCGACTGTTTTAGTGATGTTGGTATTTTTATCGGTATTCGTATAGGCATTTACGAAATTCTTCTGGCTGGTGTACATCACCCGGGCGCCGAATTGCGTGGAGAAACGCAGGCCACGCAGCAGTTCCACATCTCCCTTGATATTTCCATTCAGGTAATCTACTTTCTGTTTAGACAAGCCACCTAATTCATCGAACATGAGTGGGTTGTTGCCTTGCGTACTGAGGCCATAGGTGCCATCGGGGTATTTAGGTACGGCCCAGAGCGATCCATGCAGCATGTTATTGAAAGGCGCTACAGATGGCGCATTAGAGCCGTTGTTCTGGTAGTGGAAATCGCCCGCCAGGTGGAAGCGACTGTTCACCGGTGTGAAGTCGGTGTTCAATCGCAATTCGCTGAGCTGGTTGCTATAGTTTTCTACGATGCCTTGCTGATCCTGGTAACGGATACTCAAACGACTTTTCACTACGTCGTTACCACCGGCGAGTGAAAGGGAATGATTTTGTTGCGGTGCTGTTTTCAGCATGGTCTGAAACCACGTATTTGGCAAAGGATATTTATACCGGTCTGTTGCGTTCACGTATTGTTGAATCGACGCTTCTGTAAATCGCGCGGGTACTGCTACACCAGCGTTGGTATACGCCACCACCTGTTCCCGCATGTAGGATTCGATGTCCATCATTTGTGGCTTATTCACGCTTTGCTGCCATGCATAGTAGCCGTTGTAGTTGACCGTTACCTTGCCTGTTTTAGCGCGCTTGGTGGTAATTAAGATAACGCCGTTGGTAGCGCGTGAGCCGTAGATGGCGGTGGAGGCGGCATCTTTGAGGACAGTGAGAGAAGCAATATCTTCCGGATTGAGGTAAGACATTTGTTGTTCTATTCCATCTACAATCACCAGTGCATCATTTTTATTGAGGTCGAAACCGCTGGTAGAGCTGTTGTTGATATTAAAAGTAGTGATCCCTCTTACGCGGATAGTAGCGGCGGAAGAGCCGGGGGCGCCGCCTCTGTCTAATACGGTAACGCCGGGGGCAATACCTTGCAGCGACTGTTGTATATTGGATACCGGCCGCCGGGTGATGTCGGCGCCTTTAATTTGTGCTACTGCGTTCGTTAAATCGCTTTTCTTTTGTGTGCCATATCCTACCACTACTATTTCGCCCAATGCGGTTTCATCTTCCTGCAGGCGTAGCTGGAGAACATCGCGGCCATTTACGGGTACTTCCTGTTTCTTGAAGCCGATGCCTGTAATTAACAAGGTGTCGGAGGGTGTGGCTGTGAGGGTAAAGTGGCCCTGTGCATCTGTTACCGTACCGGATCTGCTATGCTTCACCAATATATTGATGCCGGGCAGCGGATCACCTTTACCTGATTTTATTTGTCCTGTTACTTTCAGCGGTTGCTGGGCCAGGGCAGTGAAAGATAATAGCATGGCGATGCCATACATGAAAAGTGAAAGCTTTTTCATTCAGTTGATAGTATTAAAATGTTAGCCTATGATCAGCTGGCAGTAATGTTGGTTTTGTGTTTTTTCATTGATGGGGACAAAAGTATATCTTATAGTCTACAAATCCTATAGGGTAATAATATTTTTTATAGAGAAGTAAAGAAGGCGGTCCTACTAATAGCAGGACCGCCTTCTTTACTTCAGGACGCTTAATGACGACCGCCATTTCTGTTGCCACCACGGGAAGGCGCGCCACCACCTCTCATGTCAGGGGTTGGCATCTGCGGGCGTCTGACGGGCAACTGGGATACATTCGCACGTTGTTCTTCCGGCTTTGCTGCAGGCCATTCATCATTTGCACGCACCGGCTTCACGGTATTGCTTTGCACCTGTCTGAATTCTTTTGGCTGGGGATTCTGTACCTGTGGACGATACACCCGCATTTCATTTCCATCGTGCTTCACATCACCAATGGTATTTACCGGCTTAAGTGTAACGGGCGTAATGTTGTGATGCGTGTATTGTTCCACTTCATTCACGGCTGGACCTTTGGCATAATACTGATTATGTACGCGGGTAGTGTTATAGTTATTGATGATGGTGACCCGGCTGGAAATATTATTGACTACGCCGGGACGTTGCAACACCGTACCCAGGTTACGATCGTAGATATGATCCCTCGGGCACACGTTCCAATAAAAATCATGTGGGCGCCAGGAGGCAAATTGTATTCCTGCATTTACTTCGGGCATCAAAGGCGCCCAGCAGTAATCATCTCCCAAATACCCCCAGGTAACCCAGGCAGGTGACCAGTCATATCCGGGTACCCACAACCAGCCGTAGTTATTATCATACAGCCAGCGGCCGTAGTGGAAGGGCGCCCAGCCCCAGTTGTAACCCGACATCCAGGCCCACCCTTCCTCCGAATAGTTCCAGTAGCCATTGCTCGCATAAGGCCTGAAATCGCCATCCACCCGGGGATTCCAGACATGACCATAGGAAGGGTAATCGATCCAGGTGCCATAGGGCGATAACTCATCATAAAACGTCTGGTAGGTGATGCTCCCTTGCGGAGGCCCCTGCATAGTAGCCTGACCTACGCTACCAGAACCGGCACAACTTGCATTGAGCAACAGCAATAGCGTAAACAGCAGGCTGTATCTGATTTCTCTGTTATCCATGTTACGTGGTTTCAATATTTAAGATGACTCATATCTGCGAAATAAGACACATTTCCTTGCATATCTACCTTCAGCGCAACGGGTCTTCCTTTCTTATCGGCCAGTTCTATAAAATAGTTATCGGCATCGTCAAACTGGGTGCCGTAAAGGATCATGTCCGTATCATTGTATTCATTATCATCAAAGAAAATAACAGGCGCATGCTCATAATAGTTGTAGTGTTTGCCGATTTCTTTTTGTGCCATTGGCGGCAGGTCGCTGAAAGAAGCGGATGAAGTAGTTCCTACCAATCCTCCTTCCATATCATAGTACGCAGCCATTTCTTTTCCTTTCGCATTAACGAACGTAGCCTTATCAAAGTAAGATTCCCGGGTCCAGACTACATTCGGCACGTTGCCAAAGTCGATCATAAACTGATGCTGGGATTGTGTACTCACCTCTTTTCCTTCCAGTTTCCGCAGGGTTATTCTTTGCTCATGGCGTTCTTTACGCATTTCTTTACGGTTCATAGCAACAGCAGGGCCACTGTTTTGCGCATAAAGCGAACTCACGATAGCTACTAAGGCGATGGATAAAAAAAGCTTTTTCATGATGGCAAAATTTAAATGTTGACAAATAAATCATGCAGCACAATACARCTAAATGGTACTATGATAACAACACGCAGAGAAGTGGGTTTTAAATTTTATGTTAAAAGAAGGGGTGTTTTAACAGCAGAAAGCAAAAAGCAGAAAGCAAAAAAGCTATTGTAGCGATTGATTATTGCGGATATTATTAATATACTTTGATCAATCGCTACAATAGCTTTTTGCTTTCTGCTTTAAGCTTTCTGCTTATTTAAGTATCTTTCCCGCAAAATTTGCGAACTATATGAAACGTATTGTTGTCCTCTTTGTTTTATTAACCACCTACGCCGTTGGATTTGCCCAGGAAACGGAAGATTACTCCCGTATCACCAAAGAAACCTTTGCTTACGAAGAATACCGCGTCAAAATTACCCGCCCGCCTTATGGACTGGAAAAAGTACTAGGACTGATCAGCCGTATTAAAGAAACGGAAGATGAAAACGTGGTACTGAACCAGAAAGATTATATGGCGTTATCACTTCGTGAAAAATTCACCTATCATATGGTTCATGCGGAAACGTATAGCCAGAACTGTGATGCCACGCCACCGGTACCGGAATCAGAGAAAAAAGTATTCGGACAACTACCAGATGCCTTCGGCGATTTTAGCTGGAGCGAGCGTCAGGGGAAATTCATGAGTGCCAACCGCGACTCCGTGATTGCCCTGATGAGTGAATCTATTGGCAGAAGCAACCGCGTTGGTATTAACTATAAAAGAACCATTGAAGATATAAATGCTAAAGAAATGATTCCTTTGCTGATCAGTACTTACAACAAAGATCACAAAGACAAAGACATTCTTACCCTACTCCTATTACTAATGAAAAACAATGAGTATACGCCTTTCATGACTTCTGCTTCCTATAAAAAATTATATGCCGCACCTAACCAGGAAAGCAGCTACCGCGCTTACCTGATTTGCAATACGGCAAACGAAGAACTGATTATACAACGTGCCACAGCTTTCTATGATGGGCTTCCTAAAAAACGTTAGTGCGTTAGCGTTATGGCTATGCTGCTTTTATCCTGCTTTTACACAGGATAAAAGCAGCTATATACTGGTGCCCCAAGGGCAATACTGGATTGGTAAAAAACAACATGGTCTTAATCCGCGGCGACCCGTAACAGTAGATAGTTTCTATATTGCTGCCTGTGAAACTACCAATCAACAGTTTGCTGCCTTTGTAGCAGCTACCGGCTACATCACGGATGCAGAGCGGCGCCACAACGCCCTCGTATTCCTGCCGGGGTTAAAGGAATTTGAATGGCACGAAGACAGCACTGCCTGCTGGCGCTTCCCTAACGGTGCAAGTGTAGGCGGCATTGATCAAAAAATGGATCATCCGGTTACCTGCATCAGCTATAACGATGCGCAAGCCTACTGCAACTGGGCCGGCGTACGACTCCCCACACTGGAAGAATGGGAAATAGCCTCCCGCGCAGGCGCTGCTACTGATTACTTTTTCGGCAACGACCGGTCACTGATCGGGCAATATGCCAACATCTGGCATGGCCGTGACCATTTAAAGGCCGATAGCTCAGATGGATACATGTATACCGCGCCAGTAGGCAGTTTCAAGCCCAATCCCTGGGGACTGTATGATGTGTATGGCAACGTATTTGAATTTTGCTCCGGCAAATTATTACCGAATGAAAGTGCTTCTATTGTGCATGCCCGCGGCGGCTCCTGGTGGTGCAGCAGCGCCTCCTGCTCCTTTTTCAATTCTGCAGATATCGGCAGGGTAAACCGGCGGGCCTCATTTAGCAACCAGGGATTCCGGGTGGTAAAGCAATAGATCCTCCGCTTCGCGGGGGAATCCCTACTACTTTTTAACAGGCAGATCAGTAGCTACTGTCGCCGGTAACATCTCCTTCAACTGTATTTCCGGCTGAAATGGCACCTTAAAATCATTCTCTTTTATCTTCACTTTCTCACAGGCCGTGAGGCTGAAAGAAGCGCTCATTTGGGTTTGTGGCGCCATAAAGTTTTGCATCCAGGTAATCCGGTTATGGCTAAAAATGAGATTCGACGTACTCCGGGCCGTGAGTATCGGATAATCATAGATCCGGAAGTCGTTATTTTCAATACGAATATTACGGTGTACCATGTAGCCTTTCACCAGTGTATGATTTTCCGGCGCAATAGCAATCACGAAATTACCGGGTGCTGAATTGTACCCACAGCCCTCAAAGATATTGCCGGTGATGGTGACATCCTGCACCGGGCCGGATTCATACCAGCTGCTGGCATCGTCAGCAATTAAAATAGCGTGCATACCCGTTCTATAGAAGGTATTATCGGCTATGATTACCTTTTTGCGGGTAGTCACCAGCAACCCACGCGTATTAGTACCTTCAAAACGGCAATTTCGTATAGTCAGCGACGGTGTCCAGGTGATATTTTCGAGGCAGTCGCCCACCTGCACAGTGGCGGGTACATCTTCGTTAAGTGTTACTTCCATTTCCCGCTCCGAGAGCATGCGGGCAGCGGTAATGCGGCCATTGCCCAGTCCCTGCAACGCAGCACTGCGCACAAATGCGATGCTGTCGCCGGCAAAGAAAGCTTCGACGCCATAGGTTTGATGGTGCATGAATTTCAGCTTCAATACTTTTGGCGATATCCGTTCCGTAATCTGTAAGTGCGTGCCGTGTACATTCACAGGATCGTCATGCAGTCCTTTGAAATGCGAATGGGTGATTTCGATGGCGCCTTTGCAACCGGAGAAGTGCATGCCGTCTGCGAAAGAAGCCATGGCCCTTCCATTTTCCGGTGTAACCTGTATATGCTGATAGTAAAGGTTTTCAGAGAACTGTGCCACGATGCCCAATCCGTGCATATACCGCATGTGGATATCTTCCAGATGGATATCTTTTGAATGATGGATAAAGGCGCCCACCTGATCGCGGATGGCATCCCGCACTGTGAGGATATCGCCTGGCTTGCCCTTGAAGCCGGAGAAGTCGCCATCGAAGCGTACGACTGCCGGACTTAACGCAGTGGCTTTACTTTTGTAAAAAGGGTCCCAGGAAGAGTAGGTATTAACGCCCCTGAGGGTATCGGCCAATATGGCGTGGAACTGCTTCATGCCCCATTTTTCGCCATACCATTCCAATCGCTGGTGGATGATGGCAAACCGGGAATCCGGATGGATAGTCGCCGTAACGCTGCCAGGAGATACGGTTTCCAGTGTCATCTCCGACATCGATGGCCGTTCAAAATCAATGGTCAGCTGGCGCAGGGTAATGTTTTCACAATGATCCAATAACCAGGTAATCATCTTTCCATGAAATATAAAAATAGCGCCATTACCTTCAATGGTGAGTTCCCGGCAGTTCTCAAAAAATAACCCGATCGTTTTTTCTTTATTGGGAACTTCCGTTTCGTTGGAGGTGTTGGAAATAAAGTAAGTTTTCTTCACCGCGCTATCGGGATAGAAATCATAGCGGCCTGGCTGAAAGGCCAGCACCGTACCGGGTTTATTCTTATTGGCATCAATAACACGTTGCACGGCAGCCGTTACATCTTTAAAAGTATTTGGTGTAACGTTAACGGGTATACGTTGTTGAGCGCTGGCGGCGACTGATAACAATAAGCCGGCCAATATGGCGAAAAATCGGTGCATCATGAATTATGTTATGGGGGAAAGCTACTACATCTGCCAGTGATGTACTGATATTTTTTGCTGAAATACTATGACTGTTTTAACATCAGAACAAAAACCAGATCATGGCCACCGCGGCGGCTGTCATCAGAATAAGGGTAAGCGCACCCAATATATTTGAGAACTTCGAATTTGTGAACTCCTTCATGATCTTCTTGTTATTGCCAATGTGCATGATCATGGCAATCATAACGGGGGCGGTTAATCCGTAGGCGATGGCAGTGTACAGCAATGCTTTGATAGGACTCACGCCCAGGAAATCGAGCGATAACCCCACTATCAATGATACGATGATAGAAATATAAAACGGCTTCGCCTGGGCGAACTTTTTGTCCAACCCGGCAGACCAGCCCATGGTTTCTGCGAGCATATAAGACTGAGAACCCGCCAGCACCGGGATCGCCAGCAACCCGGTTCCCAGTACGCCCATAGTAAAAATAACAGTGGCGAATTTACCCGCCAATGGTTCCAGCGCTTCAGCTGCCTGATCTACGGTATCTATTTGCGTAACACCTGCGGGAAACAATACGCTACCGGTGGTAAGAATAATAAAAAACATCACTATATTGGAAAACAACATCCCGGTATTCACATCTGTTTTCATATCCCCCAATATCCGCTTATCCACCACAATACCGGTTTTGCTATGCGCCACATCTTCCGCTTCCATGGTGGTTTGCCAGAAAAAGAGATAAGGAGAAATAGTAGTGCCAAGGAGGGCTACAATAATGGAAAAGAATTCCTTATCATAACGGATGGTAGGAATAAACGCATGACGCAGCACAGCATGCCAGTCCTGTTTGACCATAAAAGGCACTATCAGGTATAGCAACAGCGACAAGCAAAGCCATTTCAGGATCATCGCTATTTTCTGATAAGGATATTGAATAATCACGTACATCATCAAAGCGGTAATCAACACACAAAAAACAGATACCGGTACAGCCGGCACCATCATATGACATACGGCGCCCATGCCCTGAATGTCGGCTCCCAGATTAAGCGTGATGGCAGGAAAACTGAACAGCAACATCGTATAGAGTACCGGACGGGGATAATAATTTTTGAGGGTAACTGTTAAGCCCTGGCAAGTCACCAGCCCTATACGTGCGCACATGCCCTGCACACCGGCCATCAGGGGGAAAGTTAACAAGGCCGTCCATAGCGTAGCCAGTCCGAACTGTGCGCCCGCCTGTGAGTACGTAGCAATACCAGAAGGGTCATCATCGCTGGCACCTGTTATTAGTCCAGGTCCCAATTTTTTAAAGAAAATCACCAGCTTATTTTCAGAGGGCTGTTTGGGCATAAATTAGCAGCATTTTAATGGGCAACAGTAAGATAACTCAAATTTAGCAGAAAGCTAAAAGCAGAAAGCAAAAAGCTATTGAAGAGATTGATTATTGCGGATATTATAATACGCTTTGATCAATCGCTTCAATAGCTTTTTGCTTTCTGCTTTCAGCTTTCTGCTCTTACAACGTATGCATATACTCTTTGTAACGATTGTATAAATGACCGGCTTGTAAGTAAGCTGACTGCGGACTCATAAAGTGCGAGAACTCAAACGTGATGGCTTTATCATATCCTGCCCGGCGCGCCGCTTCCAGCTTCAAACGCAGCTTTTCAAATTTGATAGGCAGGAATTTAATGGGCATGTCGCGGTCGAAACTTTCTGCATTGGTCCAGCATTGCAATCCGTAACGGTCTGCCATCATTTTATTGACACGGAAGAAATCTTCCAGTTCACTGTAATCGATATGACCATCCTGGAAAGCCACGGCATCTACGGCGCCACGGATCTCATCGAATATCTCACTCCATTCTTTTTCATGCTCCTGCAGCGATACCGATTCGGCTTTGGTCAGTTGCCCGGAAGCTGCCATCACGGCTTTTTTACCATCTATCCATGGAGAAATGAGTGTGGGCAAACCCTGACTTACTTCTTTGCATTGCAGGCCCAATGTACGAAAAGCGGCAGCAGCGCCTTTTGTTTTACGGCTAATTTCCATACTGAGATACCAACCTTTGAAACTTTTATGATGTCCGTAAGTTTTCCATACTTCATCTATGACAAAACGATTGCTGTCTGTTTCATGTTGCATATCGCCGGTATCCCAGTACTTGCCGCTGTCGTACAGTCCGAAATAAAATTGCATATCCAGTTCATCCGCCAGCTCCAGAAATAGCTTTACCAAATCCACGGGCGGCTCATAGCAACCAAATTGCTGGATAAGATAAGGAGAAGGATAGGTAATAAACTTGCGGTAACCGCTACGGATCAGGATCACCGTGTCAATACCGATGGCTTTCATGTGTTCAAAATCCCTGCGCCATTCTGCCCGGCCCCAATTCTGGTGGGGGATGTCGTGGCTGATTTCATCTATAAATGTTCCTGTAATCTTCATGACAATAATTTTTTACGCTGCCGTCAAATGCGGTTTCTCTTGCTGTGGTACGTTTTCGGCGGCGGTAATATCCAGGCGATCGTACCAGGTAAATTTAAGCACCACCATACAAGTCAACCATACGCCCATGGCCAGGAATCCTTTTTCAAAATAACCGAATACAAAACAGATCGGCATAATCACCATGCTCATCTGCCAGCAAATGCCTACCAATATATTCAGTATATCCCATTTAAATTGCTGATTAGGCAGGAAAGATGGATCTGCCATTTTTGCCCAACGTGCCACCGGTGTCCACCAGCCCCATGGGCGGGTGTTTACGTAGAATTCCGTCAGTACCTTTTCGTTGGCCGCCGGCGTCAGCAAACAACCTACAATGCTGCCCGTCATAGAAAATACCAGGATGATAAAAAAGGAGATCAGCGTACCGATACCACTGCCGAAAAGATCGGCGTATTGCGGAAACCAGGCTGATGATAATATGGCCATCAGCTTAGGCACAAAGGTGGCAGAGATCAACCCTACCAACATACCGGAAAAATAGCCGTAGCCGTTGAACCGCCACCAGATCCACTTCAGCACGTTGGCCGCTGCATACCCACCATACAGCGCGGACGAAATCCACAAAGTGAGTGAACTCAGTGAATCTGCAAACAACCCGAAAATACAACCCGTTAAAATCACCGCCACTGAAGTCACATAACTCCATTTCACATAATGCGCGGGCGCTTCATTGGGACGGAAATATTTTTTGTAGAAGTCGTTCACCAGATAAGCCGGCGCCGCATTCACAAATGCGGAAAAAGTACTCATAAACGAAGCCAGCAAACCTGCCAGCACCACACCTCTTACTCCAGCTGGCAAATAACCGCCTACTACCCTGCTCAGGATAATTTCAAAATCGGGTTTTGTTTGCCCCTGTAACACGGGCATCAGGTAATTAATACCAATCAGTGTTAACGCACTCACCATCATGAACAAAGGAATATACAATACCAGGTTCGTAAATCCGGTCAGCATGGCGGCTTCCTTTGGCTTTTTGGCGCTGAGGATACGTTGCATGTCAAAACCCGGCACGGGGCCAGCCAGACTGGAAAATACGCCCTTGGCAATCATCATCATCACCAGTGCACCAAACCAGGTAAATCCATCTTCCGCTACTTTCTGATTAGCCTGCGGAAAAGAACTGCTCCAGTTCACATCCAGTTTCCAGGTGGGCCAGAAATTACTCCAGCCTTCCGGTACTTTGTTATGCAGTTCTGCATAGTTCACATCATGTACCGCATAAGTTACTACCAGCACACAGCTCACCAGCAGGATGCCATATTGCAATACCTCTGTGGCCACCACACTGTACATGCCACCTTTTACGGTGTATAGCGTAGTAAGTGCCACGATGATCACTGCATAAGTTTGCTGACTGGTCAGCAGCGGATTCGACAAGTCCCAGGGCAAAATACTGCCGCTGAATTTCCCGATGCCCACAAACACATAGCCGATAAATCCGATCACACTCACAATGGCAAATAACACTACGATGATATGTGCCAGCCGGCCGCCCTTATCATCTCCAAAACGTTTGATGATCCAGTCGGCTCCTGTCATGGCGTTACTGCGCCTGATCCATACGGCCAAAAATACCATCACAAAAATCTGATTCCAGATAGGCCATAACCAGGGCAGCCAGGCGGCTTTGAAGCCATATACAAACAGCAGCGCCACATAGAAGGCGGTACCACTTACATCAAACATGCCACTACTATTGCTGAATCCCAGCCAGTACCATTTGATGTTATTATCTCCCAGGAAATACGATTGGATATTTTTAGATGCTTTCTTTGATATCCAGAACCCCAGCCCCACAATAACAGCGAGGTAAAGAAAGATGATCACAATGTCTATTGTCGCCAAATTCATGATATGCTATTAACAGATGAATTAAATGAATCGTTGTTGCTGCAACACGCTTACCCACTTCAGATAGCCTTCCCCGGACAGGTGCAGCCCATCATAGGTATATTTTGCATCCATTTGTCCGCTGCCATCCAGCAGGGCATCATAGATATTCACAAAGGAGATATGCAGCTCTGTCGCCATCTGGCGGATGCTGGTGTTGAGTGCTTTGATTTGCTCATTAGTGCCGCTGTAATATTGACGGCCTATCAGCTGATTGTTAATGGGAAATACGCTCTGTACATAAATGCGTGTAGCCGGCGACTGCTCCTGCACGGCCGCAATAATGCGACGATAGGTAGCCACGATGGATGCGGCAGGCATTTGTTTATTAATATCGTTGGTGCCTACCAGTATGAACAGGTGGGCAGGTTTGTGCCGGATCACTTCATCTACCCGGGCTAATAAGCCATTGGTATTATCTCCTGCAATGCCCCGGTTCAGGATGTTCGCTTTGCCCAGGAACTCTGACCAGTCGCCCCATTGCGTGATACTATCTCCAAAAAATATCACCGGTTTCTTTGCGGTGGGTAATTGTTTAAAATAAGCAGTACGACTATCGTACAAATAATTATGATAGCTGGAATCCTGTGCCAGCAGCTGCGTCATCGCACACAGTAAAAGCATAGGCAGCATGGTTGATATCTTCTTCATATAATTTTATGTTTTCCAGAACCATTGCCGGCGGGTAAACCATACGGCAACAGCTGATACAATACCGGTAAAAAATAGACCGCGTGCCATCCCCCACCCTACTGATTGCCCCATACTTTCAAACAGTGTGATGGCGCCCGTAAGATGCAACAGCGGCAGCAACAACAGGTTGCCGGCTACGTAAGCCACCATGGGGTTACGGCCGGTCATAGCCAGGTAATGGACAATCACATTACCTACCCTGCTATATTGCCAGGAATAAAAAATTATTAATGCCAGCAACGCTAACCCGGCAGTAACAAAGTAATAGCTAAACGTGGCCGGATCTTTTTTGATCCCTCCTTCAAATGACTCAAAACATAGGCCCAGTGCAACAAGATAAGCACCTGCTTTCAAAAATAAATGCAATAATGGAAATTCTTTTGGATCTGTTTTCCGGATCGAAGCGTAACATCCACTTAAACCCGCAATCGTCAGCAGAAAATTAAGTGTAGTATGACGGCCAAACAGTAAACAGATATTTCCTGTCAATACCAACGCCGCACACCAGGCTGCCAGCCGCATATAGCGGAGCGACAGCTTTTCCGGCGGTTGCTGCACCGCCCCATATTGTAACATCCAGTCGCCCGCCAGCGTGCCGGGCAACAAGATAAACAGGTATTTCAAAAACTCCCCTTTGTACATCCATGGTAAAGGGGACCATGATAACAAGGTATGGCACCAATTGCCCTCCTGCGTACTACTTAGGTAAATGCCTGTGAGCAAAGGCAGCAGCGCCATCCGGAGCAGCGGCTTGTTACTGGTAGCATACCAGCACAAAGTACCCGCCAGCGATACATTTGCCAAAATCAGGATAATGATATCACTGTTGTAAAATGAAAAACCTTTACCATCGGCAAACGGTAACGTATACACTAAGATCCCCGTAAGCAGTACCGCTGCAGCTTTCAATACATGCCACCAAACAGATTGGTTTGATGGCTGGTAAAACAACACAAATAACAGCCCAAAGGACAACAACGATAATCCGTATTCCAGGGCACCCGGCGCGTTACTTAATCCACTGGCGGTCATCTGCCTGCTGAACAATGCGAAAAACACCAGCAGGCAAAAGCGTTTCACCGTAGCTTCTAAAACAGCCAGGGGGCCTGCTTGCATTTTTTTCTTTAGGGAGAAGGGAATCGCGGCGCCCATGCTGAATATAAAGAAAGGGAACACGCAGTCCACCCAGCTAATACCCGGCAATGCCGGATTGAAAGCATGCGTAGGCGGCGGCTCCTGCGCATGATACATCCATGCCGGCAGTATGCCAAAGGCAATACTACCGGCTAACACCATGGCAAAAATGGCCAGTCCTCTTAAAGCATCCAGACTTTGATTACGCTGCTTCATATGCTTATGGCTGTAATCCTGCTTTTACTTCATCCCATAAAGGCTGCTGCAACTTGTTGTACTGCGGCGCATACAGGTGTACCAGGTCGAAAATCATCACCCCGGAAGTTTGCGAAAGGATTAATTTAATCGCCCTGCGGATATCCGTTTTCTGATTCCAGCTGGTATTACCGGCATCAATACTCCCTACCAGCGGCACTTTGCCCTGGGTTACATAACGCCCGCCTTTTACCGATCCTTCCACACTCCACCAGTTATAGGTTAAGTTAGCCGTAGCCGGATTATCGGCGAGATATAATTGGGAGAAGTAGTTGCCGGTCATCAGCAGCCCCAGTTCTTCGGCATAGCCATATTCTTTGGTTTGCGGATATGCCCAGTCCATGCGGATTTTAGGATCATTGAACGGATCGTATTGCTGGCTGCCCCAGTTCACCCCTACCGGATAATAATCACCATACCAGCCACCCACATAAGCGCCAAACAAGGCATCTGCGCGGGCTGCTTTCACACCTGCATGTGCTTTTTTCACGAAGTTGTAAATCACGCTCATGCGATACGCCAACCAGCGCTTGTAGTATTTACCTGTCACGGCGGGAGTAGTTTGCCCACTTTCTGTTTTCCAGGAGGTCACAATATCCTCGGGGAAGTTGAGGAAGTTGGCGTTCTGGTCATGAAACACCTCTTTCAAATACTGAACAAACTGTGTTTTGCTGTAGTCAGAAAAATCAGCGTCGATGTTGGCATAGCGGCCATAGTCGAGGATGACGCCATCTACGGCGTACTTGGTTACAATCTCCTTCAGAATGTTGATAATACGATCCTGTACTTCCGGGTAAGCCGGATTCACAAATCCAGGGCGACCAGTTTCAGTGATAGGTACGCGTTTTCCGTTTACATCACATACAATCGACTGGTACTTGTTTTTAAACGTAGCATCTTCAAATACAGCGCCTGTTTTATCGTCGTTATCTCCCTCCACGAAAGTCATCACGGAAGCATAGATTTTGAACTTTCTTTCTTTGGCTTTTTTCACCATGAAGTCGAGGTAATCAACGCCTGCTGGCAGCGACTTTCCATTATGCGTACCCACCTGTTTCGTATAGGCGCTGGGGAAAACGGTATGACCGGAAGATTCCTTCACATCTACCACCAGTGAAGTAATGCCGGTTTGCTGCAGGGTATCCAGCGTTTTTCGTATTGCCGCCGTATCATTGAAACGGCCATAGGTACCGAATACATTCGCATTCAGATCTATCCATACAATGGCTTCTTTAGGACCGGTAGGCACCGGAATGGTATCTGTGCCGGCACGGGGATCTACTGTTGGTGTGTCGTTATTTTTTTTGCAGGCCGTTGCCAATAATAGCAGGCAGCAGGCGGACAGCAATGTTGATTTGATCATAACGTATTATTTTAATGCCACGCGCTTGCGCGCGTGGCAGATGATTAATAAGTAGTGAGTTCATAGCCAATGATACCCACGTTCGTGAGCACCATATAGATATAGGCACTGGATCTGTCGGCCGAGAAAGACACGCACAAATCGCCGGTCCCGTTGCCGTTATCTGCCGCCCCCCTGATCTCTTCGGAATTGAATACGTTAAACGTACCATAATTCGGATTACCCGGCGACATGCTGATAGCAGCCGGATCGGTCACATCAAACAGCGCGATGTTTCCGCCGTTCAGGCTCCAGGAAGTGTACTTCAGGATCGCGAAGTAATTGGCATTGTTAAAGCGAAAATACAGGGAAGGGGCATGGAAGATGTTACCCGCAGCATCGCCATTGAACGCCGATGTACGCGCGTTGCTGCCGCCATTCACCATGGCTACTTCACTGCCGTAATTAAGGAAGTAAGTGCTGCTAAAGGAAACATCCGTAGGCACTGCATCCGCGAGGTAGCCGAAGTTACCGGAATTAGACGCATAGGTACTAATCACCGGCGCCGTGTTTACATCTGGTGTATTCCCCGCATTCACAATTTTCCCATCATGGATACGCCATTTGTAAATGTCATTCGTGAGGGAGGCCGTAGCATAGATCACCGCGTCTTTATTCACATCTCCATAAATCCTTACCCGACGGCCCAAACCACCCCAGGCAGTACTATTGGTCCATTCCAGTATTTTCTCCGGCGCAGCATCTGTTGCATTTTTCCAACGGTATAAACGGAACTTATCTCCACTGGCTGCAAAAGTAGCGCCCAGCAAGGCGCCGGTGCTGTCGTTCTGCATCTGGAAGGAATAGTAATCGCTGGCTGGCAATGGCATATCGCGTACATAGTTGCCCGTAGTACGATTGAACAACCGTAATTTAGACGGGTTCGTATTGCTCACAATCACCAGGTAGTCGCCACTCACTGCCATACTGGTTTCCGTATAATTGGTGCTGATGCCACCACCGCCGGAAGCTGCGCCCAGTTTAATAAACAGCTTACGCGTAATACCAATACCATACGGTTTCTTCACCGGCGGCATTACTTTTAACGTATATGGCTTCACGATACCGTCTATACTCTTTACCGTGAAAGGCAAGGCTGCAGATAGATCCAACGTTGCATCCGGAGCAATAGAAACAGTGGAATGACTATTCACCGCTACACTTACTTTCACTTTACTCATGTCAATGCCGGGCAGGATGTAAAAAATAACATCATTTCCTTTTACCACGGCTTCCATTTCCGCATCTTCTCCATCCATCTGATAGTGTATGGTAGCACTTTTCACGTCGGTGTTTCCAACTTTTTTGGCCACCACTACTACCTTTCTTTTTTCACCGGTGCCGCCTTTTATTTCCAGCTGCACGGGTTTGGATAAATCCATCGGTACGCCCAAAGCGGGTGTTACCACGGCATCCAACGGAATATTGGCACGGAGTACCAATTGTTTCATATCGGTTTCATTGTCTGATTCTTCCGGATAGAAGTAAGGCACATCGATGTAAGCGGTATCGCGTGCGGTGCTGTAAATGGGATCAAACTTTGCATCTTTTACGCCGGGAAGCCCTACCCATATATCCTGCAGACTATTATCTGATTTTGGGAAGATAGGTTCCGGCTGGCGGCAGGCGGTAACCGCCATGCCTAGCCCCAGTATGATGAATATATTTCGCATGTTCATGTCTTTTTTGTTACGCATAGTGATTACCAACCCTGAATTTGTTTCATCGCAGGATTCTTGATGATCTCGTCCTGTGTGATAGGCATGTAGTAGAAGGAGCTGGGGAAATAACGGTTTTCCTTGTCGCAGTCCACTTCCGTATAAGTGAAGCCAATACCATTATCGGTGACTTTATGCCCGTGGAAGCGCACATTGTTCAACACCGTATGCGCTTTACGCCAGCGGCGCAGGTCCCAGTAACGGTGCCCTTCAAAGGCCAGTTCTACTTTGCGTTCGTGTTCAATGGCGGTCATCATGGCTTCCGGCGTAGCAGCTACTACACCAGGCAGTTTTACCCGGCCGCGTACTTTATCTAAAGAGATTTTAGCTTCCGGAATACGATTCAATTTGGTGAGTGCTTCTGCATGAATCAGCAATATTTCTGCATAGCGCATTTCTATCCACGGTTGATTACTTCCCTGCACCAGAATGCTGGTGTTGGTTTCATCGAGCATTTTTCGGATATAATATCCCGTTACTGTTTTACGCGGATCGGTGGCTACTTTAAAATCGATGTAGCCTTCAATTTTATCATCGGGCGTAGTATTCAATACCCGACCTTTCCAGTTGGCGCCATTGTATAAAATGCTGGCATAGAAACGCGGTTCGCGATCTTTATACGGATTGGCTGCCATGGCCGCTTCCGACCAGGAAAATTTGCGTCCATCCGACATTTCATATTCATTCACCAGTTCGGCCGTAGGTACGCCGGTAGCGCCACCACCGTCTACATCTGCAGGCGGACAAAAGAAATAGTCCAGCTGATGGGTAACACCCGGGCGCTGATAGTACAGGGCAAAGATGGTTTCTTTGCTGTTGTTGCTCGTAAACAGTTTACCGTAATCACTTTCCAGGTCATATACACCGGAGTTGATCACCGCCGCAGCAGCATCTGCCGCATGTTGATAGTATTCGTTTTTCTTAGCCGCCGGCATGCCGGTGAGCGGATCTTTATTGAATTGTTTATTGTCGTACTCCGCTACAGACGCAGCGTATAGCCATGCCCGTGCCAACAGCCCATTGGCGGCACCTTGCGTAGCTCGGCCTTTTTGTGCAGCCGGCCATTCTTTCGGCAGGTGTGCAGCGGCAAAAGTGAGGTCCTGTACAATAAAGTTCCACACCTCTTCTTCACTGCTACGGGCCATACTTGCGCTGGTAGGGAGCTTATCAAGGATGATAGCGCTCCCGTTGATACGTGCCAGCCAGAAGTAAGAATAGGCACGGATATACCGCGCTTCCGCTTCGTACTGTACTTTTTGTTCCGCATTGATTTTAGCAAACAGCTGCATGCCATTCAGGAATTCATTGATGCGCTTAATATTAACATAAGCCGTTTCCCAGAAGGAAATGCCCGGAGCGGTGGCATTCACCTGCCCCGGGTTGTACATCAATTTGTTCACTGATCCATTCCCGGTAGTATTGGAAGTATATTTTTCGAGGTCGGTCAGTGCATCGGTAGCATTGCTGTAGCCGATTGGAAACTGGCCAAACGAAAAAGTTTTAAACTGGTCGTACATGCCATACATGTACAGGTCTACGCTGCTGGCATTTTTCCAGATGGCAGCGTCGGTATAACGATCGCCGGGCATACCATCCAGCTTACATCCCTGCATGCCTGCGGATACAATGAACAGCAGCAACAGGGCCTTTTTTATATTTGAGCAAAAGGTGGTCATAAGTAATTCTTTTCCGGTTTAGAAAGTAAGGTTAGCGCCAAAAGACATCATCTGTTGTTGTGGATAGAAGCCGTTGTTAGCGTTTGGCATTTCCGGGTCCATGTACTTCAGGTGATCCAGTGTGATCAGGTTAAATCCTGCCAGGTAGAAGCGACATTTTTCGATGTTCAGCTGCTTCAAAATATTAGCCGGCACCGTTACTCCTATCTGTGCAGATTTCAAACGTACATAGGCGCCATTCTTCACCCACTGTGAGTTGGCCCAACCGTTGTGGTTCGGGAACCCTGCCCTGTCGGCTGTTAAACGCGGGAACGCGGCGTTGGGATTATCAGGAGTCCAGGCTTGTTCCACCAGGTAGTAAGGACTGTTACCAGCGCCATAAAACGGACGGGTAAACGGTGTGTTATCATTCACACCCCAGGTACCGGACGAACCTTCGTATTCCCCACCGAGTGATACATCTACCAAAGCTGCTCCCTGTATTAATGCAGAGAAATCAAAAATGCCATAACGCAGTTCCAGGTTCAGGCCATACATGATTTGCGGAATGTTACTGCGACCCATGTAGGTGATATCATCGGTGGTAATTTTACCATCGCCGTTGATGTCTTTATATTTGATAAAGCCGGGAGCCGCGCCACCACTGGGTGACGAAGGCCAGTTGTTTACTTCATCCCAGTTTTGGAACAGGCCTTCAGAAATAAAACCTTTCTTTTCACCGATGCTTCTGCCGGGAGTACGCTGCCATGCCGGCCATCCATCCGGATCATTCTTCACCAGGATTTTATTACGTGACCAGTTGAAGTTACCCGTTACCCCGTAATCGAGTTTGCTGTTTACTTTATGGCGATGAGTAACCTGCAGGTCTATCCCGCGTACATCGGCCATCCCACGATTGATCACTTGTGTGTAGTAGCCTCCCATGGAAGGTGGGAATAAGTTGCCCTGTACATCGAGTATATCTTTGGTGACTTTATAGAAATAATCAGCTGTTACAGAAAGGGCGCCGTTAAACAGACTTACATCTGCACCCACGTTGGTGGTGTACGCCTTTTCCCAGGTGAGGTTTACGTTAGGCGGGTTACCGGAGTAAATGCCTGATACCGATTTATCACCAATTACCACCACTGGTTTATCTGACAACGAAAAAGTTTGCAGGTACTGATAATCACCAATACCTCTGTCGTTACCGGTTTTACCGTAAGAAGCCCTTATTTTCAGGAAGTCTATTTTCTCTTTCAGGCCGGCAAAGAATTGTTCTTCACTCACTACCCAGGCGGCAGATGCCGCAGGGAAAAAGCCCCAGCGGTTATTTACCGGGAAGTATAAGGAGCCATCATAGCGGGATACCAGTTCCAGCAAATAGCGGTTTTTATAAGCGTAGTTGATCCTGGTCACCAGTCCGGAGCGTGCGTTGGTACCGCTGTTGCCGGTAGGTTGTACAATGTATTTATTGTCCTGATCGCGGAAATCAATTTCTTTCAGTTCTGTTAATGGCAGGTTGCTACCACCGGCAGAAAAGCCATTTCTATCGTATTGGGAATATTCATACAAGGCCAGCGCTTTGATGCTGTGCTTACCCACTTCGGTGCTGTATTGAATACTGGGTTGGAAGGTTTGACGTGCGTTGTTACCCTGCGACTGACGCACCGTATTGACGTTGATACCCGGTGGCAGCGACGGGTTCCAGTAGAAGCCGGTGCTGCTTTGTTCTCTTACCATCATGGTATAAGGGGTGGTCCAGCTTTTAAATTCCTGGAAAGATTTATCGTAGGCCGTCATCAGTTTCAGGTCCAGTCCTTTTACATAAGGAACATGCATGGTGAAGGTCAATGCGCTCTGGAAGGTGCTGGTGACGTAGCGTTGCCAGCCGGATTGATCAATCACTGCTTGTGGATTCACTACACCCGAGTTGGAGCGTGTAGCCGTTGGCGTACCATCGATGGTAGCGGGGATGTTGGGTAATGCTCTTACGGCCTGGTAGAAAGGGTTCATGTATTCGCCATCATCTGCGGGGATACCGGTGCTATTGCGTGTTTCCTGGCGTGCGCCGAGGTCGAATGCTACCGAAAAAGTTTTGCTGATGGTAGCGTCTACATTGGTTCTTACGTTGAAGCGCTTATAGTCCGATCCGCGTACCACGCCTTCCTGGTTGAGGTAACTGGCGTTGGAGAAATAACGGATTTTATCGGAGCCGCCTCTTACGCTAACACTGTGGTGTTGCGCCATTGTTTTTCTGCCGGTGAGCATGCCGGTCCAGTCGGTGTTGCCGAGGTAAGGATCTTTGTTAGTGCCGTTGCGCAGGGCGGCAATCTGTGCATCGGAATAGGTGTATGGAATAGGATCTCCACCGGTAGCGGTGAGATAATCATTATCCATTTGTTCTCCTTTTTTGAACCAGTACATATAATCTGGTCCGTTGAGGAATTTAGGGAAACGGGTAAACGCGGTGCGGGTAATTTCTCCGTCGTAGGACACGACCGGTTTGCCGGCGGCGCCTCTTTTGGTGGTCACGAGGATGACGCCGTTGGCGCCTTGTACGCCGTAAGTAGCCGCCGCGGCAGCATCTTTCAGGAGGGTGATACTTTCTACTTCAGTTGGATCGAGGCTGCCGAAAGAACGTTCTACTCCGTCTACAATGACTACCGGTGCATTGCTGTTGTACGTGCTTTGTCCGCGGATAAGCAGGGTGGCATCGTCAAATCCGGGGCGGCCGGAAGTCTGACTGGCCACCAATCCTGGCAGGCGACCTGCCAGCGCATTGGTCAGGTTCATGGCAGGTGTTTTCTTCAGTTCAGCAGAAGAGATCTGTGCCACGCTACCGGTCAGGGAAGCCTTCTTTTGTGTACCGTAACCTACCACCATGACTTCGTTCAGGTCTTTTGAATTCTCCTTCAGGATAGCGTTGAGAGGCTGTCCTGGGGTGGCGTTGACGGTGATGGTCGTGAAACCGGTCATTGATATCTGCAGGGTTTGGGGACCGCTTGCCGGGAGACTAAAACCTCCTTCCGGGGTGGTCACCATTCCTTTCTGCGTACCTTTTATCAGGATGGTAGCACCCGGCAGCGGGTTTCCTTTTTCATCCCTGACGGTACCTTTCAGCACTTGTTGTTGTGCCAGCGCAATGCCTTGCTGTATGATCAGGAGCATCATCAGCAGGCAGGTGCGCCACATTAGATTTGGTTTACGTTTATTCATAACTTGGATTTTTTCAGCTGTTAGCTGTTAGCTGTTAGCCTTTAGCTTTTAGTGATTGCCTTTTGCGATTACTTTATAGGGATTATCTTTTATTGCTGTTTAGGAAAAAGTAGCGGCCACCTGGTACAGCGCTCTGGGCACGTGAAAGCAGCCTTTCCATTTTCCGCCTTTGAGAGGTAGCAATACTTCTCCCTGACGGTTGAGGTATCCGAACCATTCTCCATGTTCCGCATCGCGGAAGTGTTGCCAGGTATAGTCATGTACTTTTTTGAACCAGGCGGCGCAGCGTGGATCAGCGGTGTAGGCGTAGCCTTTGGCCAGTGCCACCAGTGCTTCTACGTGTACCCACCACAGTTTCTGATCCCACTCGAGTTGTTGTGGTGGATGGCCCAGGATGTCTTTAAAATAGAGGATGCCACCGAATTCTTTATCCCATCCGAATTCCAGGGTATCGAGCATGATATCGCAGGCCTTGCGCAGCAGCAGGGGATTATTGACTCTCTTGGCGAGGTCCATAATAAACCACATGGCTTCGATGCCATGGCCGGGATTTACGAGGCGGCCATCGAAGCTGTTGGAGAAGGTGCCGTTAGCGTATACATTTTCAACGATTAGTTTTTTATCCGGCTGATAGAATACGTCCATTACTTCCTGTACTACGGTAGGAATGAATTCAGCTACGCGCGAGGCGCCGAGCAGGTGTTCCATTTCGAGCGACAGATTACAGAGGATCATGGGTAAGCTGAAACCTTTGAGAGGGCGGGTGCCGGGATAGGCTTTATTATAAGCACCTTTCCAGTTATTTTGGCGGACGAGGATACTTTCAAATGTAGTGAGGGCTATTTCTTTGAAGCGGTCGCTGGGAGCGGCTTTGTCGAGTGCAGCAAATCCCATGGCAGCGAAGCAGTCGCTGAAAATATTATAGGCTTGCACCAGTGGTTTCCCTTGTTCATTGAGGGAAAAGTACCAGTTCCCTTTTTCATCGCGACCGAATTTCTCCATGAAAGCGGCGCCGTGCAGGGCCATGTCCAGCCATTCCTGCCGTGGGGCGATGTGGTTGAACATATGACTGAAAGTCCATACTTCGCGGCCTTGCAGCCACATAAATTTATCGGTATCGAATACGCTGCCGTCTCTGTTCAGGCAGGTATAAAATCCGCCATTGGTTTCGTCTTTGCTGAAGTTGACCCAGAACGGTAAAATATTATCGAGTAATTCGGTTCTATATAAACCGGCATAGTGCGTGGTATTTAATTCGTGGGAGGTATCTTCCTGTCGGTCGGCTACTTTTGGTTGCATCCTTTTTAAATTATTTTATTTTCAGGAGCCAATTTATTATTATTTTAATTATAAAGCAATCATTCATAAAAAATTTTATTATTAAAGATGGTTTCACGACAACTTGAATAACTTTATTAATTATATACTACTTTTAAGAAAAAATATCATATTTACTGCATGACAACCCAGGAAAGCATATTTGAAATCTTTTCAGAAGAGAATCTGGCCGGTGTGGCTTATAAGAACAAATCCCTCAAGCGCGCTATCATTGATCATCTGGACCAGTCGGGTAACAGCACCATTACTGATTTAACCATCGCCCTGAATATCAGCGTCCCCAAAACCACCAGTTTAATTAATGAGCTGATGACCGACGGCATTGTGAAAGAGTATGGGAAAGACGACTCCAAAGGCGGCCGCAGAGCCAGCATGTATGGGCTGGTAGCAGAATGTGGCTTCTTCATTGGGGTAGACATCAAGAATTTTTATGTGAACATCGGCTTACTGGATTTCAAGAAAGAACTGGTTACCTCTGAAATGCACGTTCCTTTTACGTTAGCGAATACGCCTGAGTCTTTCAAAGAGCTGATCCACCTTATTCTCCACTTTATAGATAATGTATCGGTTAACAAAAAGAAGATCTTTGCCGCCTGCCTCAATCTTTCCGGACGCATCAACAGCGAAAAAGGCTATAGCTACAGCTATTTCCATTTTAATGAAGAGCCCCTGAGCCAGATTGTAGAAAATGCGATCGGCATCAAAACCTTTGTGGAAAACGATTCCAGGGCGATGGCCTACGGAGAGTTTTACAACGGCACCGTGCACGACGAAAAGAATGTATTGTACCTGAACCTCGACTACGGTATTGGTTTAGGCATTATGATAGATGGTAAAATTTACCGGGGCAAATCCGGCTTCAGTGGCGAGTTTGGGCATATCCCTATTTTCTCCAATGAAATCATTTGCCATTGTGGTAAGAAGGGCTGCCTTGAAACAGAAGCCTCCGGGCAGGCGCTGGTACGCATGTTCCGCGAAAGAATAGAACAAGGGCACACCTCTGCACTGCTGCAGGGTAAGAAGATGCCGGAAAACCTGCGCGTATCCGACATTATACAGGCTACCTTACATGAAGACACGCTGTGTATAGAGCTGATTGCAGAACTGGGCGAGAAAATAGGCCGGGGTATTTCTGTACTCATTAACCTCTTCAACCCGGAACTGGTGATTATAGGCGGTATCCTGGCTGATACCGGCGACTATATCCGGCTGCCGATACGCAGTGCCCTTAATAAGTATTCCTTAAGCCTGGTGAATAATGATACGCAATTACGCATGTCTAAGCTGCATGAAAAAGCCGGCATTATTGGCGGTTGCCTCATTGCAAGACACAACCTGCTTGCTTTTAATAAATAATTACACCAACGGTTGTAGTTTTTTAAATTAATTTATTAAGTTTGTTTCGATTAATAATAATATTAACTATTCATCGTAACAAATTTMCATGTTTACAACACGTATATCAGCCAACGGAAAAAGGATACTATTATTCGGTGTTGCCATCGCCACCGGTTGCGTCGCACATGCACAGGGCGTTTCCAGCGCATTGAACCAGGTGATCATCAACACGCCGCAAGGCCATGCTTTACAAGTACCCGGCCTGCTCAGTGAACAACTACCCTCCCTGAACTACCAGAAAATAGTACTGCCCGGCCCACAATACCTTATTTCCGATGACCCTGAATATATTCGTGTACCCGAGGGCGTAGCTTTACGGGAACCGGTACAACCCGGCTCAGTAAGACTCTATCTCTACAATGTAAACGGCGTACAGGAACCGCAGAAAATGGATCGCAAAATAGCGGCGGTCATCAAAAATACCGGGAGTCAGTCCATGCATATCCGCATGTTGAAATACGCTTCCATGAAACCTACCACCAACTACTTCTTTGCCGGCAAACAAGGACTGGCCGACTTCTTCGCCTCCAGGCCTGAAGCCATCGCCCGCGAAGTGAAGCCCGGCGCCAGCATCTGCCTGGACCCTATCCAGGATAAAGCCGTGGTGAAATATGATGAACTGGTACACGGCTTCTATGAATTTGTGATTGATCAACCCGGCGAAGTGAGCATCGTACAAACCGATTTAAAAACACCGGCGACTGTAGCTGCTGCACGCGTAAAAACCGCCCTCGCCACCAAACAATATGCTGGCGCAGGCCGCGGCACCTACGGCATCAGCAACTATAGCATCATTGCAAAAGATACCCTTGATACTAAAAATGGCCTCGCACAAATTGTAGTGGCAGATGGAGAAAAAGATCCCTGGGTGATCGGTAAAGAAGCCACTACCGGTGAACTGAAAAGCCTGGACGGCAACTACGGTATCATATATCATATCAACCTCGCCTGGAAAAGTTCCGATGGTAAAGGCCTGGCACTCATGACCTGGAATCCCCGCGGTGATAACGGCCAGTGGTGCGGTGGCATGGCCAACACCATGATCGTGAGTGGTGGCAAGTTTAAAGAAGGCATCATACAATTGCCCAACAATCAGTTGGTGACCACCAAAGCACCGGAAGCCATCCTGGTGCAGATCTTCACGCCGTCAAAAGATGGCAGCGTACAGCAAATTCACCTAACCTACTCTCCTCCTGGCGCCTCCTGCCTGCCAACACCATTGGTGCTGGTGCCGGTAGACCTGAAATAAATAATCACGGAAATCATCCTATACAGCGGCGTTCCATCACGGAACGCCGTTTCTTTTTACCTATCGGGCAACAACACCTTTATTCATGCAGGTGATTGCGTGAACTATAACTCATCCGGATACGGCACTGCTTTTTTAGTGTCTTTATAGAAGGGCAACTGTGCCTGTCGTTGTTTCAATTGTTGGGTGAGCAGTTTGGCCAATGCTTTCGTTTTTTCCGGAAAACGCGCCGATACATCGTTGGCTTCATAAATATCTGCGTCGAGGTCATATAGTTCCAACCGACGTTGCTTTTCCAGATAAATCAGTTTCCATTTGCCTTGCCGGATAGCGGTGAGCCAGGAATTGTCTACACCCAGATTGCCGCCGGTCCAGTCGTTGGGATAGTTCCAGATCAGCGCGCGCTGATGATCCTGCAAAGATGGTTGTTTCAGGTAAGGAACAATGCTGCGCCCATCAATGGTTTGCACGGTGCGATATTTTTTTATACCTGCCCACTCCAATATAGTCGGATAGAAATCTTCCATGATCATATATTGTGTATTCACGGTACCGGGTTTCGTCACTCCTTCCCAGCGTACGATCATCGGCTCTCTGATACCGCCTTCATAAAGGGCTCCCTTGCCACCACGCAGGGGATAGTTTTGGGTATTGTCAGCGCCCTGGCGTGGCGGATGTGAAAAGCCGCCGTTATCAGACATAAATACAATGATGGTATTTTGGGTAAGATGATGTTGATCGAGGTAGTCCATCAATTCCCCGAGGCTGTGATCCATGCCTTCTACCAGGGCTGCGTAGGCGGCTTCCGGTTTGGGTAATCCCCTATCGAGGTAGCGTTGTATAAAGCGGTCGTCTGTATTATAAGGCAGGTGCACAGCGTAGTGTGCCATGTAGAGGAAGAAAGGCTGCTTCCTTTGTTGTGCGGTATCCATGGCCAACATGGCTTCTTTGGTGAGGTCTTCCGTGAGGAAAGACTTTCCTTTTCTGTACTTGTCCAGTCCCGGCATTTCGGCCTGGAGGATGAAGCGGCCGGGTACGCGGCCAAAGTCGTCTTCCGCGAGGTAGGATGCCGGATGTCCGGCGGCGCTGCCGCCAACATTCTTCACGAAGCCCAGCTGCAGCGGATCGGCGCCAATAGTTTGGTAAGCGCCGAAATGTGCTTTCCCACATTGAATGGTATAGTAACCATGTGCTTTCAACAGCTCGGGTAACGGCGTAGCATACACGCTTCTTTCCTGGTCAGGTATGGGAGAGATCCCATTTACATTCCAGTCGGGTGCTTCGAGTACACTGTCCTTCCCATCTACTGCCTTGTTTTTAAGCGAGGTCCAGTTACTTACGCGATGGCGGGCTACATTCATGCCGGTCAGGAAACTGACACGGGAGGGAGTGCAAACAGAAGCGGCGTAGGCGTTCGTAAATTTAGTACCTGCTTTACAGAGCCGTTCCATGTTGGGCGTACGGAATTTCTGGTTAGCAGGTGTGATGCTGTCCCAGAACGGAACAGAAGTGTCCTGCCAGCCCATGTCATCTACCAGAAAGAAGATAATATTGGGAGAAGTGGGTGTTTGACTATGGAGCGTAGTGTATATGCCGAGTAGCAGACAACTACTGAGAAATATTTTTTTCATTGTCCGGATGTTCTTTGGTCTGTCTTCCAAAAATATAAAATTTAACACATGATAACTAACCAAATTTTATGTTATTCATGAAAGCTATCTAATAAATCCCTTGATAACAATACTAAAATATCTGCAGTGGGAAATGCCCTTTAGACGGGAAATGCAAGGCATATTTACTGCATTTAATTTTGTGGCCTTAACAGAAATTTATTGCGTGCACTTCTTAGTGATCTGTTATAAAAGAAAAAAAGGCCGCATTGTTTTTTCCTAAAAACAATATATTTTTATAGCGCTTATGAAAAAATAATGTTCTGTTAACTGTATTCAACCAATCTGAAAACAGCAACCTTATTACAACAAAATATCAAACTGTAGTTTTTGCTTTTGAAATATATTTTTTGCTTTTGAAACCTTTTTGCTTTTGAATTTTTTTGCTTGAGAATCTATTTACATCCACAGAAATCTAATAAAATGTAAATCACTAAGACTAGTGCTATAAACCGGCCACGGTGTGCGGTTTCATAGTTATTATTTTCACATACAAAAGAAAAAATTAACCGGTTTATTTTCCGGCAGGGAGGTACTATGTTTAAGCTGTAGCCAACTTAATATCAGTTACAACAAATCATGTTAGCTGTTTAGCAGATCTATCTTCACTTGCGCGGCAATACCGTTTTTTTTACCCAGGTTGGTCATTGAAAAATGACCGGCGGTTACACTCATTCCTAAACCAAAATAAATATGACAACGGCCTGCTAACTCATAGCTAATAAGTGCTTCAGAAAGCAACAGTAGCTAATAGTGGAGCGTCCATTCTTTTTACATAAAAAACCCAATTTAAACCGTATGAAAAAAGGTTTACTACTATGGCTGTTACTAGCCATTGGTATGGTGCATGCTTTTGCCCAAACCCGAACGATTAAAGGCAAAGTAACGGATGCTGCGGATGGCTCACCGTTACCAGGAGTGTCTGTCAGCGTAAAAGGCGCTAAAGTAGGCGCCGTAACCGGAACAGATGGTACATTTTCTATTCAGACAGCCGATGCCACCAGCTTACTATTTTCTTTTGTTGGTTATGAGCAAAAAGAACAAAAGGTAAGTGCCAGTGATGTCATGCAGGTAGCTTTAGCCAGCAGCAATAAAATATTGAACGAAGTATTAGTAACTGGTTATGGTGAATTAAAGAGGAAAGATGTTACCTCTTCGGTAACTGCAGTATCCGGTACGTTGGTTAATAACCGCCCCAGTACCAGTTTTGACCAGTCATTAGCTGGCCGTGCTGCAGGAGTGAACATCACCACAAACTCTGGTGCACTGGGCGATGGTGTAAACATTCGTATCAGAGGAGTAAGCTCTATCAGTAACAGCAGTCAACCGCTGGTGATTATAGACGGTATTCCTATGACAGTAAGTTCCAACCTGAATAAATTCAACGATGGTAACAGTACACGTTATAATCCATTAGCGGATATTAACCCTAATGACATTGAAACGATGGACATTCTGAAAGATGCAGCAGCTACTGCACTGTATGGTTCCAGGGGTGCTGCAGGGGTTATTGTTATTACCACCAAGAGAGGTAAAGCGGGCGTTATCAACGTTAACTACAACGGTTATGTTGGTTGGAGTAAAGCGGCTAAATTACCCAAATTGCTGAATGGTGACGACTTCACTGTTATTCAAAATGAAAAACAAAAAAACATCACTAAAGCGGGAGCAGTGCCCATCATTGCCGCTAAAGATATTGACCTAAATGGTGATGGTAAACCCGATAGAACAGACTGGTTGAAAGAAACCTTTCAAACGGGTGTTATCCAAAGCCATCAGTTGTCGATTTCCGGTGGTACTGAGAAGGCAAAATTCTATGCATCCGGCGAATACAGCGATCAGAAAGGTATTGTACTTACCAACCGTTTACGTAGAGGTGGTATGCGCCTGAACATGGATGTAACACCCAGGAAATGGCTAAAATCAGGTTTCTCTTTATACACTTCTAAAAGTGTAAACAATGGCGTAATATCTGACGGTTATCTGTCAGGAGCTACCGGCTCTGCATATGCGGCCATGCCGAATGTACCTGTATATGATAAAAACGGTAACTATTACCTTAGGGGCAACGGAGATCTGGGAGACGGGAACGATAGTACTGCCGGTAGATTAAACCGCTTTTTCCACCCACTTTCTAACCTGTTCTATGGAAAAAATGATAATACTGTTACCCGTGTATTATCTGCCGCCTATGTGGAAGTAGAGCCTATTGCCGGTTTGAAAATAACCTCCCGTTTCAGTGTAGATTTTCTTCAGAACCTGGAAGAGCAATACAATAGCCCATTACAGGCTGGTAATGGACTTACCTATGGAGGATTGGCGCAGAATATTCTAACCCGGAAAAATCAATGGAACTGGTCTAACTACGCCACCTATACGAGAAGCTTCAACAATATACACTTTATCAATGCCATGGTGGGTATAGAGTCACAGTTTGGCCAAACCAAGCAAATGGCTAACGGCCAGGGTAATCTGGCAGATTCTTACTTCAAGGAAATTTATGATAACCTGTATGCCGGTACCGAAACTAGTCAAACGGGTGGTGACAACTTTGCCAATGCCTTTGATTCTTACTTCGGTAAAATTGGTTACAACTACGGATCTAAATATTACTTCGACGCAACCCTGAGAGCAGATGCCTACTCCGACTTTGGCATTAACAACCGTCGTGGTTATTTTCCAGGTGCTTCTGTTGGCTGGAGAATTTCTGACGAAAGCTTCTTCAAAGATCATATTTCCTGGATCAGCGACATGAAAATCCGCGCCAGCTATGGCCTCGTGGGTAACTCCAATATCAAACCTTATGCATACAAAACCTTATATGGTGGTGGTGCTTATGCCGACCGGAATGGTTTTTCCCTCTATCAGATTGGAGACCCCAACCTGAAATGGGAAACATCCAAAAAGCTGGATATCGGTATAGATATGACCCTGCTGAAAGACCGGATTAATTTTACTGGTGATTACTTCCACAGCAATATTGATAACCTGATCCTCGATGCTCCTATCCTTGCCACAGTAGGTACACCATGGGACCCTGCTACCGGCAACCCTGGTCCTATTCTCACTACCAACGTAGGTTCTATGTGGAATAAAGGGATTGAATTAACCCTTAACACCCGTAATATTGATAGAAAAGACTTCACCTGGAGTTCCAGCTTCAACGTTACCTTTATTAAAAACCGCGTTACTGCTACTGCTGATGGTAGCGACATTATTAAGACGAATAACAGGGCTGCTGTAAATCAAACATTAGGTGTATTTTATCTGATTGACTGGGGTGGTGTAGATCCGGAAACTGGTAATCCCATGTTCTATAATAAAAACCATGAGCTGGTGATGTATAATCCAAGTCCGGATATTACCGATGCCAGTCAAAGATGGACTACCCAGGATGGTAAAACAAAAGTAAATCCTATTACTTCTGCTGACGCACACTACCAGAAAAAATCCGRCTATCCGACTTTCTATGGTGGTCTTAACAACACCTTCACTTACAAAGGCATTGACCTGAGCATCTTCCTTCAATACAGTGGCGGAAACTATGTGTATAACGGTACCAGAGCGAACCTGATGAGCACCTATTTCCAAAACAACCTGGAGGACATCAAAAACAGGTGGACACCAGAAAACAAAAATACAGATGTTCCCAAATTGTACATGAAAGAAGGTGTTTCTACGCAGGCTTCTACCCGTTGGCTGGAAAAAGGCGACTTCCTCCGTGCACGTGAAATCAGCATTGGATATACTTTCCCTGGCATTAAAAAACAACTGGGTGTAAGCACACTCCGTGTATATGGACTGGTACAAAATGCCTTCATCTTCACTCCATACAAAGGTTCCGATCCTGAAGCAAATACTAACCGTGTGAGTAACATTAATTTTGGTATGGATAACAGAGCGGTACCTATGCCAAGAACATTCATGCTGGGATTAAATGTTGGTTTCTAATTGTTAGTGATTAAAAAAAGAATTATGAACTTTAAGAATAAATTAAACACCCGTAAAAAATCCGGTGGCCTCGTTATCAGCGCAGTGGCACTGGCAGCAACGGCGATGTTCTCCTGCTCCAAGGTAAATGACCAAACGCCTTATTCTAAAATAGATCCGAAAGATGCTTTCAGCAATCCGGAAAGAATTGAAAAAGCAGCAGTAGGCATGTATGATGCGTTGCAAAACAAAGAATTCTTTGGTGGCCGCATCCTCATCTATTCGGATATACGTGGTCTGGACGTCAACATCGCCTCTTACTTTGGGGATCTGCCCACCTACACCATGTTGTCGACTAATATCTATGCTTTCAATGGCTGGTCAGGGGGGTATCGTACCATCCATGAAGCCAACTTCTTCACAGCGAACCTGAAAGACAATGAAAAAGTATTGACGCCTGCAGCCGCCGCACATTATTATGCAGAGGCTAAATTTATCCGCGCGCTCAGCTACTTTTACCTGGTAAATACCTTCGCACAAACTTACACGGCAGCACCCGGCGCCACTCAAATAGGTGTACCACTGATATTAAAAGCAGCCAGAAATGGTGCAGAGGCAATGGACCCGGCCAATAAGGTACCACGCAATACTGTAAAAGAAGTATATGATCAGATGATCAAAGACCTTACGGAAGCTGCCGCCGACTTACCGGTCACTGGCGATGATAACTATGCCAGCCACGCCAGAGCTACCAAAGGCGCCGCACATGCACTGCTGTCCCGTATCTATCTGTACCAGGGCGAATGGGATAAGGCCAGGGCCTTTGCTGATAGCGTGATACTGTCTTCCGCAAAATATGCACTGGATGCTACTCCTGCCGCAGTTTTTGCTGCTGCTAACTACCAGAGCTCTACAGAACGCATATTCTCGGTGGCAATGAATGGCGCAGACAATCCCAATACCAACAATGCTATTGGACAACACTATGGTGTTAATGGCCGCCAGGATATATCTATCAGCAAAGACTATCGCACGTTACCCAACTTTAACTATCAGACAGACCTGAGAGGTAAGCCTTTATTCGCTTATACCTTCAAAGGACCAGATACGCTTGCTTTCTTTACGAAGAAGTTTGCCGGTACAATGCCTATGGATGCCTGGGTACCTATTTTCCGCTTGGCAGAAATTATGCTGATCAAAGCAGAAGCATTAGCCAGACTGAACACTGCTACCGCCGATCCAACTGCCATTGCACTGCTGAATGCGGTTAGAGCGAGAGCCCAGGCCAGCATCTTAGCACCAGCTACACAGGCCCAACTGATCGATAATATCCTCACTGAACGCCGGATAGAACTGGCTTTCGAAGGACAAGCCCAATTTGACTTCCAGAGAACACACCGCGACATTCCGGCTCATGGAGGCGTTAACCTGCAGCCATGGAAAGGTAACTATACTATTTTCCCTCTGCCTAACCAGGAAGTAGAACGTAACCCGAACATGAAACAGAATGATGGTTACTAATAAGAAGGAACGCTTTTAGCATTACTTCTACTACTGTATAAAAACAAATATGCCGGCTGCAGATGTAGCCGGCATTTGTTTTTTGTTTATGAAATCTATCAGCGCTTACGCTTACTTAAAGAAAATTTTTCTAACCGTTTTGTTGGTTTGTTCTACTACGTATAAATTCCCTTCCTTATCGATAAATAAACTCCGGATGCTACTAAACAGCGCCTGATTCAACGTACCATCCTGGTATCCCGCCCTTGGAGGCGCGGTGCCACCTTTCCAGCCTGCTACCGTAATGACCGCATCACTCGTCAGCATACGTACCGCGTTGTTATCTGCCACATACATCACACCAGCAGCCGGATCTCTTACAATACCCGCCATTTGCGAGAAGCCGGCATTTCGTAATGGTCCATCGTTGTAACCATACTGTGAACCCGCATAAGTACTTTTGTTAGCGTCCGCTAACCGGTATACCACCGCGTCATCACTGGTGTAGAATACACTGCCTGCATTATCAATAGCGATCGTAATACCAGGTGTTTCATAGCTGTTACGCGCTACCTGTGTGGCGTTACCCACTGCATCCAGTTTATATACACCACCCCACATAGCGCCTATATATAAGCTGCCACCTGGATCTATGCCCACGCCAACAGGTGTGAAGCTAGTACGGGCATAGGTAGTCACTACACCGGCAGGTGTTATCTTACGCAACGCCTTGTTTACCTGGTCTACCACATATATATTATCCTGTGCGTCGATCGTCATCCCCATGGCAAAGCTAAATGCAGCACCGGTACCAGTACCATTTTCGAAACCACTGCTTCCATCCGCACGACCTGCAAACAGGCTCACTGCACCATCCGGCGTTATTTTCTTTATGACATTCCCATCACTGACATATGCATTTCCACTCTTATCTACCGCGATCCCCATTGGATAGCTGAGCGCATTGCTATTAGGACCACCCGCCACGGTGATTACACCGGCTCTTCTAAACGCCGGTCCGGCTGCTACCAGGCTGCCTACTTTTACCTGTACATCACCGGTAGAAATACCAACGGGCATCACTACACGCAATGTGGTATCCGTAGCTTCACTCACTGGTATCGTGATGCCATTAAAGGTCACAATATTATCTCCGGCATTGGTACTAAACCCAACCCCTTTAACTACTACTTCTGTTCCGGCCAGGCCATTGTCAGGCAATAGCTGTTTCACCCCCAATGCCTGCTCTTTAAACAGCGGCCCGGTGGTTTGCTGCCCATTGACAGTTATCTGTAATTGGCCTGCGCCCGCACCTGCTGGCACTTTTACACTGAGTTGTTTATCTCCGGTGGCAGTTACTACCGCCGGCTGACCATTAAACGTAACGCTCACTTCGTCTGCCAGGGTACTGAAATATTCACCGGTAATATCTACCAGAGCGCCTGCAGGACCGCTCAATGGGGTCACTACTTTGATCACCGGTTTAGGTACTACGGTAAATACATTACCTACCGTTTTTTGTCCGTTGATACTGACCGCTACGGGTCCTGTTGCCACGCCTTCCGGCGCGGTAACCACCAGCTTATTATTGGTAGCACTCACCACCGTTGCCGCCTTTCCATTGAAAGTGACGGTATTGCCCGCAGCAGCCGTATTAAAACCTTCTCCACTAATTGCTACCTGTGTACCCGCACCGCCTTTCACCGGCTTGATGGCGCTGATTAACTGGAAGGTAAAATCAGGTCCGGTAACAGATTTGCCATTTACATTTACCGCTATCTTACCACTTCCGGCGCCTTCCGGTACTGATGCAATCAGCAACGTATCGGAAGCAGCTGTAATGATAGCTGCTTTACCATTTACCGTTACCGCGGCCGGGCCATCCAGGCTGCTAAATCCGGCGCCACGAATCGAAATATTCGTACCTGCGGGACCGTTAGCCGGATTGATAGCATGTAAACTCAATGCCTGATAAGTATACGTACCCAGGTCCTGCTTACGCTCTCCGGCTTTCACCGTGAGCGTACCGCTGGTTCCCTGTTCAGGCGCCAATACAATCAGTATGGAGTCGCGGGCATCCACTACTTTGGCGTCTGTGCCGTTAAAACTTACACTTACATCTTTGTTAAGACCCTGCCCCTGCAGCGTAACAATGGTACCTGCGTTACCACTGTTAGGCCAGAATGTTTTTACATTCAGGAACACGGCGTCCTTATTGTTATTTTTCTTGCAGGCGAAAGCGAGTATACTGCATAACACCAGCAGGGATAAATATTTTCTCATATTAGTTGTATTAGTCAGCTTAAAAAGAGTACCGCATTCCCAGCTGCATCTGCGCACGGGAGTTGAAGAAGTCCACAGAATAAGGCTTACCCGGATTTTCAAACGTATACACCGGATACGCGCCAGGATTCTGCCTGGCCGGGAACACCGGTGTTAAACCTGTACTGGCCGTAGAGTTGAACGTGTTAGGAGAGAAATATACTTTTCCCCAATTGCTGTTCACCAGGTTAGTCAGGTTCACGATATCCAGGGTGAAGGTGATGAACTGCTTCGCACCAAAATGATACTCCTGTGCAAAGTGCAGATCCGCCTGTATATTCCATGGGGTACGACCCGCATTACGCTCTGTAAACTGTCCACGGCGGGAACGGAGATATTTATCACCATCGATATAGGCGTTGAACGCTGCGGCCTGCGCTGCGGCTCCTTCTCCCTTATCCTGGAAATAATTCACGGCTTCTTCCACCTTTGGAATATACAGCAGACTTACCTGCTGTGGTAATCCCTGGATGCTGTTGTTTACAATACCATAGGTAAACGGACTACCGCTCTGGGCTGTTGCAAAAACGGTCAGGGTGCTCACCCAGCTATTACTCCAGGCCTTGTGATAAGTAACGTTACCGACTACACGATGACGCACATCAAAGTTAGACCAGGCCAAACCAGGATTGTTGGGGTTCAGCGCCTGGTTCAACTGCCAGTTACTTTCCATGGAGTTACGGATACCATTCGATACATCTTTCGAATCACCATAGGTATAAGCCAGTGATGCCTGTATACCGGAAGGGAAATTACGGTTTACGCTACCCGTAATACTGTAACGATAACCTTTGCTGGTATTGCTTAACAGGTAAGCATTAGAAAAATGAGGATCAACTGTACCACTATAAATAGGCTGCAAACGATCTTTATCATATCCATAATACTTTGGATCGTCTTTGATATTCACCTGCTGAAACAATACATCTTTTATTGTTTTGGTGTACATGGCTTCTACCATATACTTAAATCCTGCAGGGCTGGTATAATCAACACCCACACTGGTGCGCCATACCTGCGGCATCACAAAGTTGTTGTCTAATACATCTACCTGTGTTTTACCCGCATTACGGTTACTGATCAGTGCACCATTCTGTTCAATAAATTGTGCAATACCGTTAGGATTAGGTTTTAACGGATCACTACCCGGCGCAAATGCTTTGGTGTCTGCTTTCTGGTCAAATGAGCCGTAGTTAATGCCGTTGTTATAATAAGCATAGGCAATCCATGCAAAAGGAATACGACCGGTAAACAGGCCGGTACCACCGCGCAGGATCAGGCTTTGGTCGCCTTTCCAATCGAAGCGGAAACCCAGTCGTGGCGACACCTGCACTTTACCAAGGTAGCCATTGTTAATACGATTGAGCGGCGTATAGGTGTAAGTGTTACCAAAGAACCCATCTGTCCAGGCGTTCTGTGTTTTATCACTCAGCGCCGGCTTCTCCGGCAGCCAGGTATAATCGGCACGTAAACCTGGAATCAGCTTCAGCTTTTCTGTTACCTGTATTTCATCCTGTGCATATACGCTGTGCATATTCACACTGAACTTCGCTTCGGGATTGTCCAGGATATAATCCCGGCTGTTGTTGTTATAGTTATAACTTCCTCTTACGCGATAAGGGTTGTTATTGAGATAGTCTTCAATGCTGAGGTAGTCCACACGGCCATTCCAGGCGTTCACAAATCCGTAGTTGATACGATACAACTCATTATGTGTACCAAATAATACCGTATGTTTTCCTTTGCGCCAGGTGAGGTTATCAGAGATTTCAATGGTACGTTGCTTCATATCAAAGATACTGGCTTCACGATCTGTACCGAGATAGATGGTGGTACCTGGTGTGCGGCCTGCAATCTGCACCTGTGGCAGCGTTGGATCGGAATCCGGGTTACGTTTGTCATGCACTACACTGTAGCCGGCAATAAAGCTGTTAGACCAGCGGCTGTTGAAACGCGACTTCAGCTCCATCACGGTAGAAGTCTGGTTGTTCACCTGCTGATAAGCCATGCTGCTGAAACGGAAATCCTGCTGATCGCGGTCCATGTTCATGGCTTTAGACATAATGGTATTGTTGCGGATAGACAGCTGATGTTTATCATTGATATTCCAGTCGAGGCGGTTAAAGAACTTCTGCGAGCGGGAATATGCGCTGTAATTACCGGCGGTACCCGGATCAAAGCTGTTGCCATAGCGATCCAGTGTAGACTGGCGAATCTGATCGGCATCTTTGATGCTGAGGATCTGCGCGGTTTCTTTTTGTCCGGCGAGCAGCTGTGAAGGGTCCTGGCGGGAAGTGATTTCTTCGTTGGTGAAGAAGAACAATTTATTTTTGATGATAGGGAAACCTACCCTCACCCCTGCCTGGTAATCATAAAAATCGCTGTTCATTTTATTGCCGGTAGGACCTTTACCAGTAAGGCCTGCATTGCGGCCAAAACCATACACAGAGCCGGTTACCGTATTGGTACCACTGCGGGTAACGGCGTTGATGCTACCACCGGTAAAGTTACCAATCTTCACATCGAAGGGCGCAAGGTATACCTGCATGTCTTCGATGGCATCCAGGGATACCGCGTTGGTACGGGTGCTGGAGCCGGGCATCCCGGAGCTACCGGTGATACCGCCGGCGGATGGACTGAAGCCAATGGCATCGTTATTAATAGCACCATCGATGGTGACGTTGTTATACCGGAAGTTGGTACCGGCGAAAGAGTTATCTCTGGAGCTTTGTGGTACCATTTTAGTCATGTCCTGCAGGCTGCGGGAAATGGTAGGCATGTTGGCCAATTGGGTACGACTGATATTCTGTCCGGCGCCAAAGGTATTGGCGGTAGCACCTTTCTTTGTGCCTTTCACGGTTACGGCAGATAATTCTTTGCCGGCCACCGCGAGCACGAAGTTGAGTTGCATCGGCTCACCGAGGCGGATATTCAGTTGTTCTCTTTTCTGTGATTGCATTCCCATCATGGTAACAGTCACGGAGTAAGGACCACCGATGCGCAGACCGGGTAAATAGTAGCGACCGTCGGTACCGGTGGCCACGCCGTACTTAGTACCGGAGGGCTCATGCAGTGCTACTACCGTCACCCCAATGAGTGGTTCATTTTTATCACCGGTGATTTTTCCGCTGAGCGTACCATTTGTTTCCTGTGCCAGGGCCGGGAAGCGCAGGCAGAGCAGGAGTGCAAAAAAATAAGCTATGTATAAAATTTTATTCATCGCAATTACTGATTTTCTTTTAATACCTGATCTATGATATGCAGTACACCGTTGCCCGCCATAAAATTCTGTTTGACAACTTTCGCCGCGGTTTTATTACTGGCACCTTTGATGTTGATACCGGTATATTTCACGCCTTCTTTTTCCAGGGTAATCAATACGTTGTTGCCATTCAGCATGGCTTGCTGTGATTGATCAGTACTGCCTGTGGTGAGGATATAGTCGTAGATGAATTTTCTGCCGGCGAAGAAATGATACCGTAATAAATCTTTTATTACAGCAGCATCTGTTTGCAGGATGCTATCGGCGGAAGGATACCCTGCTGCGCGGAAAGCATTGTTGGAAGGCGCGAAGAAAGTATACACCGCGTCACCGGAGATACTTTCTTTCAATCCGGCGCGTTGTAGCGCCACATTTAAAAAGGTAAGACTGGTATCAGCAGAAATGGCGGCGGAGAGGTTGGCATGTACCAGCGGTTGTAATACCGCATTTAATACCTGTATGATGCCGTTACTGGCAGGCAGGTTATAAGCGAGCACCGGGCTGCCGTTCACGGTCAGCACAGTATCGGCTCCTTTTACCCAACGGGTAACGAACATCTTAGCGCCCGTTACCGCATTCAGTTCCTGGTTAAATTTAAAGGGCAGTTTATTCAACTCCCAGGTACCATTTACAATATGATAGGATACGAGTTTATTGAGTATATCTGCACTCTGCGTGAGCACTGCCTGGGTAGTACCATATCCCGCCTTGATAAAGGCGTTGTTATCTGGTATCATCACCGTATATGGTCCCTGCCCGGCCAGTGTGGCACGGTAGCCGGTGCGTCCTAATGCGGTACTGAAAGAAGAGAAATTGAATTTATTATCATCAATGACGTAGGTCAGCCGGGTTAATTCGTCTGCTCCTATCCCGTTATCTTTATCCTTTGTGCAGGCCGCCAGCATTAACAGCAGCAAACCTGTGCAGGTAAATTTTTTCATTTTGTCTGCGTTTAAAAATTATTTTTTAAAGAGATCATCTACCTCATGGATGACGCCATTAATCACTCTGGCGTTCCTGTTTTTCAAGGAGACGTAAGGATAGTTCGTATTCAGTCTTCTTACGCCCGGTTGACCGTTGTTGTTAACAAACGAGAGGTGAATCGTTACCGGTCCTTCATTGTAACGCTGGCCCTCGCGCAGCACCAGACCCGTGAGTCCGGTGGCGTTGCTGACCAGGTCGTTGGAGAAGTATACCGGACCTACCCGGAAGTTCGCATCCAGCTGACTGGCGCCAGATACTTCCGGTCCGCAGGCCCTCAGGATAGAATCCATAGAGGTAACGGGCGTTTGCCAATACATATTTTCATCATAGCCGGCATCTGGCAAAGGCCAGGAGCGCAGGCAGTATTCCAATATATCATCTGAGTTACGGAAGCCATTTTTGATGAAAGCATCATTATTGGGAGCAAACAGCGTAAACTGTGCAAAGCTGGAAGCTGATTTCAGGAAAGGCGCCATTTCACTCATATAAACGGATGCGTAGAGGCTATCGCTGATACGCAGCGCTTCCATATACAGGCTGAATTGCGGATGACTTTCCAGGTATTCCCACATGCTTTGCTGTGGTTGGGCAATCAGGTGATCAATAGGATATATGATACCGTTGGTACCTTCCAGGTATTGTCCCCATTTACTGAGGACATTTCCATTGATGACCAGGCTATCTCCAAACTTTGCCGGGAACAGGAAATCGGTATAGTCACTATACCAGTTTTCTCTTTCGGGAAATGGGCGGGATGACAGCGTGGCTGTTGCTGTACTTCCTTGGGTTACCGCAATATTGTCTGGTAGCAGGCGGGCTGGCATTACGTAATAAGTCAGGAGCGCACTGAGTGTAGCCGCATCCGTATTTTTTATTTTGTCTGCTGTCCAGCCGGCTTCTTCAAATGCTTTATCAGTAGGTACCAGCAGGGTGTGAAAACCGGCGCCGCTTTGTTTCACTTTGTCATCCATACCGGCGCGTTGCCAGGCCTCACGGAAACGGGCATACGGAGATGCCGCCAGTTGCTGCTGCCAGGTTTTATCGGGACCTGGTGCGTGTGGTACAGCTTCTCCTACCGGTTCCGGTTCAATATCCTGTTTTTTACAGGCGGCAAAAGACAGGAGCAGCAATAAGAGTAAAGATATTCTTGATGTCATTATTTTCATTTTTATCGCTTCATTAAATCCGGATTCAGAAAAAGGTCATCTACCACATGTACAATACCATTGTTGGTGAGATGGTCTGCGTTGACGAGACCATTCTTATAATTCACATTAGAAGGTCCTTCTTCATTGGGAAACCAGGCAGCATTTTTCCATTTTGAAAGGGAGATCGTACTCTGTTCGCCGCTTGTCTGATAGTAGACATATCCCGGTGCGATAGCGTAGCCTCCCACCTGGATAGCGTTTTCCGCTATCACAGAGCTACCATTGATCAAATAACCGTCCGTAGAAAAAACATGCACCTTCCTCATTTCAATCACATAAATAGAAAAGACGAGCGCCTTGTAACTATCCGGATTCATCGCGGCGATTTTTGTTGCCGTGATACCATATTTATCAAAAGCGCTGTTGGCGGGCGCAAATACGGTAATGGGTTTATTGGTTTTGAGTCCGTCCCACAGTTTGAATTGTTTCATAGCGGAGGCAAACAAGGTCAGGCTGGTATCGGCGGCGATATAATCCTGTACAGTACCACGCGTAAGTTTCAGTGGCTTGGCCAGGATATGCAATACACCATTGGCTAAGGGAATATTACGCCTGCTTTCCTTGTAGATCAGCGACCCGTTTACAAACATATCGTTATCAGCACGCAGCTGTGTACCAGGCATAGTAGAGATATATACTTCCTCCCCTGCCAATGTCATATAGCGGCTATCCAATTGTTGCGGGAAAGTGGTAGTGTAGTAGCGGTTGCGGATCATATGGTAACGGAGTATGAAACGCAGACTATCTACATTCATATTGGCTACATCTTCCACGCCCTTAATACCCATACTATTGAAGGCATTATTATCGGGAGCAAAAAACGTGAAAGGGCCCGCCTGATTGAGTGTATCCAGCAGGTTAGTTTTCTTCAATGCAGCGGCCAGGATACTCAGGTCGTAGTTATTCTCTATAAAGGCGCCCATCATGCGCGGCGAGGTAGTCCGATCTACTGGCGGCAGCAGGTTATCTTTCCGGCAGCCTGCCAGGAGTGCCAGTAAAAGTAATCCGGCGATGAACTGTTTTATGATAGCAGTATTCAACATATTAAAATAATAAAGACGTTAATAAACAGGCGGTGCAAACTTGCGCTGGATAGTGGTGATATAGAAGCGTCTGTTGATATACTCCACCGTATTCACCGTAGCAAACGACCGTGGATTAGTAGTACCGGAGTGAATACTTACCACCAGCCCTGTACGCAAATCACATTTCACTCTAAAAGGGTAATAAGTATTTCGTATTAAACCATAGTCACCCATAATCACGGCAGAATAAGCGCCTACCGGCAGGAAACCAGGATAGGTCAGATTATCCGGCGAAAGACCGGGCGCATAAAACCCAAATGCCTGGCACATATTACCGGTAAAGATTTTATTGCTGCTGCTATCCGGGAATAGCGGGAAGCTATAGTAAGGCGTTACCACTGGTTGCAGGGAGTGCGTAACTTGTCCCATCGGTATTCCTTTGTATCCGGGGAACGCGGTAATGACGTCATTAGTCTGTTTACCGAGCGTGTAATACACGTTCATGGTATCTTTCAACTTGGTGTTGGAGATATCCACATTCGGTAACACATTGGGACCTTTCGTATAGAAGTCATTCGCACTGAGGTTGTAGAAATTCACATACACCAACGAATCCGCGAATGGCTGTTTCTGAAAAGTTTCATTGCGCAGATACATCATAGGACGTTGATTGGTAAAGTCCTCCAGCAATGCATGCATGGTATATACCTCTCCGGCAGTCAGTTTGATAGTGGTATCGATCAGGGTAATGCCTCTTTCTGTTTTTTCCAGTTCGAAGTACGGCGTATTATTCAGGGGCCTGGTACGGAATACAATGCGATGTTTGCCGGAAGGCACCTGTGCCCAGCTGGACAAGTCGTATCCATTCACAATTGGTGCAGCCAGTACTCTCTTCGTACCTGGATACTCATTTTGCCAGAGGACATTGCTGGCGGCATCGGGATAAGGGCGGGCCCAGTCGGCGCGACGTTGCAGGAAATCGCCGGTAATAGCGGCACTTAACGGCACCCCATAATCATCCATCACCGGATCTACGAGGAAGGCCAGAAACGGTTGTGGCACATCCTTGTTGTTGAGTGTAGGTACAAATTCCAGGCAGTTGAACACCCGCAGGTATGCAGGACTATTTAACTCCGCATATTCCGTTTTGCGGCAGCTGCTGAACAACAGCGCGGTGAGCAACAGGGGTAGTAAAAAATATTTATAGTTCATAAAACGACTCAATTGTTATGTTTCACAATAATCATCCGGGCTTTTTCTGTAGCATTGGCAGCGGTGCTACCTACCAGCGCCACGGTATAAATACCGGGTTCACTCTGTGGCAGCAGCGGTGTTTTGTATAATTCAGGACGGGCAATAAAATCACGACTCTTCAACGGCGCAATCGCTGTTAACCAGTCGCCGGGCGTAACGCCGGGACCAGAAGCATAGGCGAGTAGTCTTTGCGGAAAATTGACCGGCATGATGACATACGGCTGATCCGTTACCGGCTTACCCATGAGGATATGCTGTGAAGCGGGTGACAAGCCCGGTAAGGGCTGACCATCGTTTTGTGTAAAGGTTACTTCCTCCAGATCAGGACAGAAATTCATGCACCTGATCCAGAAAGGAAAGATATCTTTCATGGAACTCCAGCTGCCATTGTCGGTAGCTTTACCATCGTAATATTTACCACTGAGATTATTGGCCACAAACGTAATGGCGGTACTGCCATCTTTACGGGTATACAACCAGGCCGTGAGATTATCAGCGGGCTGCAGATCGATGCTGCTTTCAGCTACCACTTTACCATCATCTCCCAAAGCTTTTACTATATGCTTACCCGTTATATAACGGACATAGTTGGTTTGTTTAGCGAAAGCGAGGGCATCTCCCAGCGGTTGCCCATCTACCTGCCAGGTGATTTTTTTACCGGCTACCACATTAACTCCCTGCAAGCGGGCATAGGTGAGGTTTACCGGTTCGGCGATATCTGCGAGGATGCGGAAGGTATTATTTTCTGACTTATAGGTTTCTCCGGTGGGGCTGCCATTCGGAATATTGGCGTCATATGTATTGGACACTACAATGGTGTAAATACCTCCGGGCTGAAACGTTTTGATTGGCGCATAACTTAACCAGGTATCTTTCCAGTTACCGATACCAGGAACACCCCAGATATCCATCAGGGTACCGGTAACAGGATTAAGCGTATTGAACAGGCTATTAGATGCGTGTACCTGTTTACCTTCATTATTCAGTACTCTGAACTGGTAGGTACCATAAGGCATGTCTACATAGTCGGAATACTGACCAGGCGCAATGTTGCTCAGTCCGGGTACATTAGTACCATCTGCCAGTGTTACTGACATGGGGCCTGTGCGATACATTCCTGCCGGAATACTACCGGTAATCGTGGAACTGAGATTCAGCAAACGGATCTTAAATCCGGCCGGATCTGCTGCCGGTGATATACCCCGTGGCACTACAAAGAAAGAGTCCATAAAACCGGCCGGATTAGGGCGAAAACGCACATAGTAATAATCGTTCGGATGTGCATCATCATCTTTCGCACGGAATGGACGAGCCGGCGGTACATAATTCCGGGGAGATAAGCTGCTGAACATAATACTATCTGCCCAGCCATTTTTCACCAGCTCCCGTGGAATAGTATAAGTAGCACCCAACCGGCCATTTTCCGGAAAATAAAGCGTGCCTTTGGTTTCCTTCTCACCATAATACCCTTCCCCATCCGGTAACTGGTAGCTGGTCAGCTGCTTACCATTCACCGACAGCTCCGTAGCACCCACTAAATTGATAAGGCGGATCGTAGAAGGCATCATCGGCTGTTGTATCACCCGGTTATCGTAAGTGTAATCCAGTTTTTTGCTGCAGGCATTCAACAAAAGTGCTGCTGCAACAAGTATATAAGTAGTTTTCATTTTCATCATTCAAATTTTTACAGGTTGAAAGTCAATCCCAGCATAAATTCTGTTCCGCGGTAAAAACTTCTGCGTACATATTTCTTTCCATAAAAATTTCCACCGGTACCCGGGTTGGCATATACTTCTTCTACGGGACGGTCTAAAATATTTTTAGCGAAACCTTTTAACTGCAGGCGTTTCAGCAATTGTTGAGAAAACACGATATCCAACACCGGGTTAGGTCTGGAATACAGGTCCGGCGTACCATCCAGGTTTACCTGTATCAACCGCTCTCCTACCATGTTAAACGTGGTGGTGATATCTGTGCCGGTTTTAGCGTTATTATAGTTCATGAATACATTCACGGAATAAGGTGCTTGCTCAAACAGCGGGCTGTTAGCCGGCGCACGACGATCGATGGCGCGGGAGGATTCCAGTCGCTCTTTCGTTTTCTTAATTTCACTTTGTGCCAGCAACAAGTTCGATCCCAGTGAAAAGTTTTTCATCGCTTGTGTCAGGATAGCCAGGTTCTTTACTACCTCCAGTTCTATCCCGTATACCTTACCCTTGTTAGGATCATTCTGGAATTCAATAGCCGGAAACTCCGGGAAGCGTGCTTCCAGTCCGCCGGAATTTTGCTTGAATACTTTTGTTAACTGGTTATTGATTTCTTTATAAAAAACCGATGCAGAAATTACTTCTCCCGGACGTGGGAACCATTCCCAGCGGAAGTCGTAGTTAGTAGTTTGCTGATTTTTCAACTTCGGATTACCTACTACCAACGCAAACTGGAAAGGGTCAAAGTCGAATACGTTCGTGAGCTCCCGCAGCTCAGGCCTTGCCAGCGTTGTGTTGTAGCCGAGGCGGAAGTTCATGTTCTTATTCAGTGTATAGGTCAGGTTAGCAGAGTAGTAAGGCTCGTAATCTGTTTTGTAGATGGAGTTCGGCTCCGTGTACACCAGATTCACTTTGTTACCACTGGCGTCTTTGGCGGTAATGGAAGGATCAAGGAATACATTAGACGTATCTACGGCGGCCTGTATATCCGTCATTTCGAAACGTACCCCACCGGTAAAGCGTAGCTGCTCTGTGAGGTGCAGATCCAGCATACCATAGAACGCACGTGTTTCGTAGTAGCCTTTATAGTTGTTAGGCGATTTCTGAATATTATAGAGAAAGCCACCAACACGGGGTGCACCTTCTTCGTTATACGCCGAAGGCGGACGGATACCAATACGATCATATCCTACCAGCTGATCCAGGTTACCATTTACCTCATATAAAGGCAAAGCACCACCCGTACCATAGTTAGATCCCGGGAGATAGAGTACATTCTCGCCAAAACTTCTTCTTCTATGGAGATAGTTCACCCCTGTTTTGAAGTCCTGCTTTTTGTTCAGGGCTTTAAATGGAATCGTAACATCTGCTTTATAGTTGTAGTTATCTTCTTTAAGATGACGGAAACGACGGCCATTCGGATCTGCCTGGATGATACCATACGGACCATAGCCATTTACATAACCAGATACCAGGGAATATAAACTGGGCGAAGCGGTTACCGGAGGCAGCGTTCCCGGCGTTTCTGAAGGGCCCGGATAAGTACTTCCTCCATTGATACGATAATCAGCCAGGTTCACAAAACGGTAGTCCGGATCATCCTGTGTGGAAGAAGAAGTAGCCATATTGTAACTCAGCTTAGGCGCATACTCGTTTTTTCCAAACTTGTGCTCGCCTTGTAAGTTGAAGGTGTTGAGTGTACGATAGCTCTGACGCAGGGAATAAATCAGGTTGTATACTTTACCCGGCAAACCGGTGTATTCATAAGCGCCATGCAGGTTGCTGGCCCTTGTTTCCGCACCACGGCTGCCCAGATACTGCATACTTATTTCGTGTTGCGGGCTAAAGCGATAGGTCAGTCCACCCAAAAATCCATAGTTGAGTGTTTGTGTTCCGGTGTTTTCCTTATAATTTAAGTACTTCCCCAGGTTAATGTTATTAGGGGTAATATAGTTAGGAATCACGCGGGGACTGTACAATGCGCTGTTGCCTGTTAACACGCCCTGGTATACACTATACTGGGTCAGCGATCCATCATAGATATCGTTGGTGCGGCTGTAATAGTTGGCGCCGGCAATTAATCCCACCTGGTGTTTCTTAAATACCGTGTAGCTGTTACCGTAGGTAATGGAGTAAATCTGATTCAGCGGCGCCTTTTTATATTTAGTGGTTAGTACGGGATCAAAGCCATGCATCACTTTATTGATACGGTTGGCTTCCGCCAGCAACGCCGGGTCATTGCGACTGTTGGCGATTTTGCTTTGGATGTCGCCCAGGCCATTTGGATATTGAGACGACAGCTGCTGGAAATCATTGGACAAGCCTTTGCCTTTTACCTTATCTCCGAGAAACCCCATGTCACTGTTATAGAAGCTGTTCACATAGTTGCCCGTGCGGGAGTTCATGCCCGACTGGATCGTGATGCTCAACGTCTGGTGCTCAGGCACCGACTTTGTTTTCAGCTCCACAATACCGGCAGCAGCATCCGCCGGCTTATCGGAGGTAGTGGTTTTATAGATAGTGATATTGTCTAACAGGCCGGCAGGAACCAGGTCCAGCGGGATGGCACTTCTATCCGGATCAGAAGAAGCCAGGCGGATACCATTCAGCTGACCGATCACACTACGATCACCCAAACCACGAATGGCCACATACTTATCGTCTGTTACCGTTACCCCAGACACACGTTGCAGCGCCTGGGTAGTAGTGATACTCGCTGTTTTCTCGATGTTCTGCGCAGAGATCCCATCGGATATCATCGCAGAATTTTTACGATCGTTCAGCAACATCACCTCCGTGTTGGCCTTTCTGCGCGCATCTACCGTTACAGCGGCCAATGTTTTGCTGTCTGATTTCAGCAACACCGATAATACAGGCAGACTTCCGGCCTTTACCATTTTGGTGGCATACCCTACATAATACACCACCAGCACATCACTGGTATCTTTCACATCGATGAAAAAACGGCCGGATTCATCTGCTGTAACAACATGCCCGGTACTTTGCGACATGATCTCCGCATGCGCCACCGGCGAACCTTTTGCCGCATCGGTAATCATCCCGCTAATCGTTCTTTTGCGGGGAGCAGCGGGTTCTTTTATAATGATTTTGCGGATCACCACCTTTTTGCCATCTACCGCCTCATATTCCAGCCCGGTATTCAACAGCAAATAACCCAGCACTTCTGCTACGGTTTTATTATTCAGGTCCACATTGTATTTTTTGTCCAGCACCTTGATATCGGCGGGATTATAGAAGAAGGTCACCCCTCCTTTCTGCTGCAACAGGGAGAAACATTTGGTGATGCCCTCATTCCTGAAACTGATGTTGATCTTCTGCTGTAACACGTTGATCTGCCCCATTGCCGGGAGCGTCACCAACAGCAGGACCCACATACATCCGTGTAAAATTTTTTGCTTCATTCGTTTGATGATTTAGCTTTTAGCTTTTAGCAGTTAGCTTTTAGTCTGCATTTGGACAATAAACAGCCGTTAGCCATGGCGGTGTGCCAGGCTTTACTTCAGCTACTATTGTGATGCTATTTGATTAAAATGGTACCGTCCTTGTTTTTATGAATAGTTAACCTATAGGAAAGGGAAATTACTTTTAAGATATCATCCAGGGTATCTGCTTCCTCAAAAGCACCCGTAAACTTCAACCCTGCCGTAGCCGGGCTTCCGCAGCTGATTTTTACCCCATACATTTTTTCTATCTCCCCAAACACCGCTGACAATGCTGATTCATTAAATATTAACTTATTACTGATCCACCCGGTGTTCACCTCCTGGTGGCTATATATTTTTATCTGCTGCCGCTCCTTGTTAAATACCAACTCCTCATCTGCCCCTAACTGCCGCGTCACCGTTTCCGCCGTTACCGCCACCCTGCCCGATTTCACACTGACCTTCGGCGACTGAATACCAATACTATCCGTTACCACAAACGATGTCCCCAACACCTGCACCTTCAGATTAGGCCCCGTAATAATAAAGGGCGCCGCCTCCGGCATCACATCGAAAAACGCTTCCCCATTCACTTTGATACTACGCTGCCGACCCCGGAAATATTTAGGATACATCATCGTACTCCCCCCATTCAACACCACCACCGAACTATCCGGCAGTATCACCCGCTTCACCTGGTACTTCAACGCCGTTACCCGCTCAATAGGCACGGGATTCAGCCAGTCCTGCAGCTCAAAGCGATACACCGTAGCCGCCACCAGCAACGACACACTCGCCGCCGCCGCCATGCCATACTTCCAGAAGCTGATCTTCCGCGGTTCGTATATGGCCAACCGTAGGTTGTCCAACACCTGCTGCCGATGCAACTCCGCATCCGCCGGCAGCTCCCGTTCTTCCATGGACCTGTCCAGCCACTGCTGCAACGCCGCCGCCTCCCTGCGGGAAGCATTCCCCGCCAGGTAGTTGTCAACCATTCTTTTAAACTGTGAAATATTCATTCGGAACATGCTTCTATAGATATGTTCCTTTACAAGGGTTCCTTGTCCCGAAGAAGTACGTTAAGGAATTATTAACTGATGAATTCTATCAGTAACATCGCCACTGCTATATGATGCCGCAGGGCCTTCAGCGCCATATGCAGCTGGTTTCTCACCGTTTTTTCGGAGAGATTTAATTTTTGGGCTATCTCCGATATCGACAAATGATGCCGACGACTTAATAAAAATATCTCCCGCGTTTTTACCGGCAACGTATTTAATTGCTCATCTATCTCCCTGAACACATCCGACTCCTCCATCTTTTCCCAGATATCATTCAACACCGGCAAAATATGCTCCTGCACCCGCTCCAACTCCTCCGGCCGGTTCATGATCTCCTGCAGCTTCTTCAACGACTGAAACCGCACCGCCTGTAACAAGTAATTCTCCAACGGCCCCTTCACATGCAACCGCTCCCTCCTAGACCACAGCGAAATATACACCAGCTGCACCACATCCTTGGCATCATCCGCACTCCCCAGTATTTTCCACGCAAAAGCATACAGCACCGACCAATGACGGTTGAAACAACGTTCAAAAGCCTTCTGATCACCAGCACGGATAAGATTCAGCAACTCGATATCTTCAATGGATTGCATGACGCGTTATTTAGACAATGCGGCGGCAAAATAGTGGATTTGGCGGAGTTGGGGGTTTAAGTTAGTGTTATCTTTTCTTTGCTTCGGTGCGTGGACGTTGCAGGCGCTTTTGATAAATTCGGAGTATGAAAAGAGCAAGGATTATATTGGTAGTCATAGCGCTACTTGGTTTGGCCGGCGGCGCGGTAGCGTATTTTATGCCGACGGTTTATTATAGGCCGGCGTATGTGGGCGGGGAGTGTACGGTGCCGACGACTATTTATTATAGCGTGGTAACGGATACGCGGATGCCTGGGAAAGAGGTGAAATTGGCGAAGAAGCCGGGGAGGTGTGAGACTTTTATTGTTGTTGCGCAGTAAAATTTAAATTTATGAAGCAAGCAAGAATTGCGTTAGCTTTAGTAATAATCATAGGAGTGTTGGCATTTCTTTTGAGCTGGCCAACACGGTTTCCGCCTAAACAGATTGATGACCTTGATAATACAACAATTCCGGCAACGACTATTTTGCGCTCTATTTCTACTCCGTTAACAAGTCCTGGTGAAAACGATGAGATACAAGATCAAAGAGCGATGTTCGCGCTTAAATAAGTTGATTTGATAATCACCTACAATCGCCCCCTTTCACAACTGCATTCCCACCCTTATCTTCCCTGTTGTCAATATCTAATACATTGCCGTAGACTAGTTCAATTGGAATCAAATTCTTTGTTTAGACAAAAAGCTGCCCGTTGAAAATTGGAGCAGCTTTTTTCTATGTAAAACCTGACAATAGATGCAAGCTTGAATCACAATTATGCTACATAAAGCGAATTTCCCTAGTAACAATTTTACATCTCAGTACAGTTCTAACATTAAATGGCACATTGTGACAAAAGGGTTTGTATACTCTCAGCATTCGATCTCACGGAGAGATACTAACCATTTATTCTTACCGCAGCAACACACGTTGTTGCTATAGTTGTAGCGCAAGAAACAGTAGTAAGTTGAATGCTACCCTGTACGTCGCATGTATAGAAAATGTCTACCCTTCCAAAACATCCCCGCACGGGTTGCCCTCCAGGAGTAGTTATACTCGTAGTTAGGGAGTAAAAAGGCCTATTTATCCTGATTCCTTTGTTGGATTTAAATGCTAACGCGCCGCCAATCATCGCTAAAACGACTATCATTGCTAATAAAAATTTTGCTTGCTTCATAAGAATATTTTTGAGTTGTTAAAAAATAAAAGAATCCTCTGTGGTTAATTTAATATAAACCAATGGGGGTAGAAGACTACAATTATTTTTCCTACCCTTAATCTTCATGTTGTGAATCCTAATGCATTGATCCCAGCTAGTCAATTGGAATGAAATTCATCTGCTTAGATAAAAAGCTGCCCCTTTGAGAATTGAAACAGCTTTTTTCTATGTGATATCTGACAATAGATGCTGGCTTCAATCACTATTATTCCGCACAAAGCGAATTCTCCTGATAACAATTGCAAATCTCAGTATATCGCGAATACCAAATAATAGATTCTGATAAACAGATTTATACTTTCTTGCATCCGAGCGCACCGATAACCACTAAGCATTCCTTCTTACTGTAGCCTCGCAAAGTGTAGTAGGAATTAGTGTGGTGCAAGAAACATTGACAATTTTAGTGGTGCCATTTGGGTCACATGTATAAAAAAGCTGGACCGGTTGAACACACCCTTTTGTCAACTGTCCATTGACAATTGTAGTAGTCAAAGCATAAAAAGTTTTGCTTTGCTTATTAGATTTAAATGCTAACGCACCGCCAACTATTGAAAAAACGATTACTATTGCTAATGCAAATTTTGCTTGTTGCATAAAAACACTTTTTGGGTTATTAAAAATAAAAAAGGGATTCTAATTTTAAATTGACACGCACCGAATAAGAGGCATTGGAAAAAAGAACAGAATATCTTCTATAGGCTTCTTATCTATTACAATCAATTTTTGAGACTTTTACATTATAACGGGGGAGGACATTACCATTGATTCTTTATTATTATCCCGTACTTTCTTAACTTATACTTACTTCATCATTCCCGAAGAGTTCATCTTACTCATATCACACCAATATCGACCTCAATTTTATGCAGTCAATCGTACGCCTCTATATTCATTCAACTCAAGTTGAACACGTTCATAGCTTCTCGGGACTTCGAAATCATCAAGATATTACCCATTTAGTCTTACAGTAGCAACACAAGTTGTAGCAGGAACTAATGTAGTGCAAGAAACACTACTAAGTTTAATACTACCCACAGGGCTACATGTATAAAAGAGGTCTACGTCTCCAAGACAACCTTTCACTACCTGTCCATTAAGAGTAGTAGTCGTTAGGGAATAAAAACGGTTATTTCCCCTATTAGATTTTAACGCTAATGCTCCACCTGCAATCGCCAAAACGATTATTACAGATAGTGCAAATTTTGCTTGTTTCATAATAGTATTTTTTTAGTTGATAAGAAAATAAAAAATGGTTAAACTGACATATCTTCAATTGGATTTTTTCTAGTGAAAGAATGTATTGAGTACTTCAGATATCTAATTTGCTACAATCAAATCCCTAAAAGTAATACCTTATAATGGGAATACGTTACTTCTGACTCATCATAGCTATTTCCTACTTTCTTTATATTATGTACTCCCCCAACTCTTACCCAATGGATTTATCTTCACTAAAGATTGCTGAGATACCAGAGAGACTAACCGTTAAGCCTTACCGTACATTTACAAGTTGTAGCAGGAATCAGTGTGGCAGACGAAGCATTTGTAAGAATGGTTCCGCCCGGATCAGGTGCGTAACTAAGGTATATCGTGCCAACACAACCTACTACCCGTATTCCGCCAACGGTTGTAATATACAAAGTATAAAAAACCTTAAAGCTTCTGCTGGATTTAAATGCTAACGCTCCTCCAGCAATAGCGAAAATGACTACTACAGTCAGTGCAAATTTTGCTTGCTTCATACTAATAGTTTTTGGGTTATTAAAAAAAGAGGGCCACTCTGTGTTTAAATTGAGAAAACCCTACCGGATATGCTCTGGTAAAAGAATGTATAAGGCCTGTATCTGTGCTTCCCTGGTAGTGGTTAAAATAATAGAAGACCTGCTAGACCTATTAGATTTGAATGCCAATAGTCCACTAAAAACGGACTTCCAATTTTCTACTGCCCTTCTCAATATTCATCTCGCCCAGCGAATACAATATCTATATTCACACAGTACCATAATATTATAACCAGTTAAACGAGAAAGCATACAACAATTAGGTCATCAAACAATAAATACAAGGATGACAAAAAAAGTAGGTCCCGCACATCGAAAGCTACACAGAAAACTACTCACTGAAATGGACCAATGCGGTTGAACCAGGTAGTCCTACACACCCTAAAATTATCCGGGCAAAACGGAGCCATCTCCCCAAAAAAGGAGATGGCTCATAGAAAATGATTATACATTATCTAAATCACACCAAACAGATCAATATTAATGTCCATTTAAGCGAGATTCAATTTATGTTATTAACCATTATTTCTTACTGTAGCGATACAAGTAGTTGCAGGAATCAAAGTGGTGCTAGAAACGTAAGTAAGCTTGATTGTACCACCAACTTGAGGAGCATAGAACAGGTCTTCTTGTCCAACGCAACCTTTTACTACTTGACCGTTAAGATTAGTAGTAGTTAAAGAGTAAAAGTGATTCTGGCTTCTATTAGCTTTGAATGCTAATGCGCCACCGATAACTGCCAAAACTGCTACTGCTGTTAATGCAAATTTTGCTTGTTTCATAATGATAGATGCTTTTTAATTCAAAAAGCTAAACTTATGTTTTAAAATTTGCCTACTCGTTTATAATGGTTTTCGGCTACTCCATCTATTGACCGACCTTACTTGCAAGACTTAATCGGTCTTCTGTTGCGCAACAAGTTACTTTTCACTAAATTCCTTTATTTGATCATACGTCAAGACTCCTTGAAATGCTACCTTCAATACACGCTGACGATTATAAATCGCTAAATATGGTATTATTCTCGGATTAAGATATCGAGCCATGCTGAATTTGTAATCTACACCCACTACAATATTCTTAAATCTCTTGAGATCATTTTTATTATAAAAGCTCATCATTTCAGAATATGCATAAGGTGTAATTATATAGAAATCAATCTTACTCAGGTGTGTCATATTATCTATTATTTCTTTCATTTCCTCCTGGCAATATGGACAAGTTGGGCTGAAGTAGAATAAGACAAATGGTCTTTGCATAGGCATTTTAGATATGTCAATATGCGTCTTTCCGTCTGGGAGTAAAATTTCGATACTTGGCAATATCCTTCCCTCATGTCCGGTAGCAACCGCAGGCACATATATTTTTTTGGGGTTATTGATCAGTGGAAACCCCATTATCTTACATACTCCGACGTACAGGAACACTCCAATAGTTATTATTACGGCTACAAATAAATAATCTCTCTTGCTCATATTTCTTTTCTTAATAAGTCCTGAATTACATTTCTGTTACAACCTTTGGAGATTCAACATGATCTTGTCCCTCAGTTGGCTGACTCAGTGCCGCTGTAACCAAATAATCTACTAACAAGAATGCAAATGAAAGCGACACTAAAATTGGAAATAATTGAAACCTTAATGCAATGGGTGATGCGAATACACTAAATCCGAAGTTTACGCTCCATAAGGCGACTACCAAAAGGAGCCCTCTTTTCAAATGTGGATATTGCTTATACCCCTTTAGCAAAACAAAACTAATAGCACATAGTACGAAGACAACATTTATTGTCCCTGTCAATATGGGATAAAAATCAAGTACTGTAACACGGAAGTCTTTGAAATAAGTTCTTATTTTTCTGCTCTTGTAATCAAACCACACTTTGGCAGTCTCACTGACACTATCAACCCCTGTACTATATTCTTCGAGGAATTCAACCGGCGGCGCATAATATTTTATAGCGTTAGGAACCAGGTAATGTTCTGCATATACTTTAGGATAAGATTTTATCAAGAATGTTCCATAATCCTTCATTATAGGAGCTACAGTAGACCATTTCTTTAAAGCTGACGCGGTCGTATCTTTCTTAAATTTACTCTCCATATATATTGACAAAGGAGAGTCGGGAGCCCACATATAAACGGTGCTAGCTATCAGGGTCTCTGTAGGATGAGTTCTCACATCTCTGCTAGAATCAAAATAATTACGCACTAACCTGTCCAACTCCTTTAGCTTACGAGGTGGTTCTTTTCTATCAATACTATCTACATAACGATAAGCATATAGTGCATTATTTGCCATCTGCCAACCGGTAAATGGCGAGAACTGTCGATGACCACTTATTTGTTCATACTTACTGATTGTCACCTGCATGAAGATTCCTATTAGCAACAAGCTAACTCCAAATCCTACTATATTCATCCATATTTTCTTCCTTGCAAGTAGTAATGCAACGCCACTTATAATGGGATAAAACAATGCATTATAGCGAACTGTAAATGCCAAAAACAATACAACGGCATTAATAAGAATAAGCTTATTGGTGGGCTTATTCATAATCCATATGAGCAGCGTAAACCAAACCATGCTCAATGAAAGAAAAAAAGCATCACTGGAAATATAATTTGCGAGATAAAGGAATACAGGATTCACTACTATGGACGTAAACAACAAGATCCTGGTCACTTTCGCAGGATTATAAAAGTAAAATAATGTAAACACCAGTGCTAACGTACTTATTTGTAGCAGTAAATACTGCAATGCTACAACAACCGTATCAGAATGCGTAAAAACACTGACCAGACGCAAGAACTTGGAATATCCTATTGGATATGTATTCACGGTAAAATTGTGATATGCCGACTCCAGGTACACATATGAATCTCCATTGATGAATCCGGCAAAAGGATATAGCAGCTTAAAAACAATAAATTGTATAACGATAGCAGGTATACCAATCCATACGAACCATTTATTAATGGGGTTCTTAAACATAAAATCCTTTAAACTCATCTGTATATATTTTTGTAATAATAGAGGAACATAAACATCATACTCAATGCTCTCAAATAGCTGAATATTTTTTTTAACATCCTAGCCCTACATTACCAGTCACACTTTCCATTTTTATATTCACCCAGAATTAGCACACCATTGAATGAACTAATTAACGAGAATAACTAATATTTCTCAACCCAATCCACTCACCTCTTTGGCGCTTACACGAAACCACACTGATACTTATAATTCACAAAGTAATTATCATTTCACATTACTAAATTGAATAACAGCAAAACAGCATAGTGACGTCACCATACTGCGCGGCACTTCAAAAAGTCGCACGAGATGTATTTAAAAATGAAGTCATAATTCTGATACTTTCTAGTTTCATTTTTGCGGTTACATGAGAAGAGTTGTTCAATAGCAACCCCATACGGAGTATCAAAAAGTTAGTCGTATTAACTCTAAACTGGAGGATTCTGACATGGCTTTAAGTTATTTTTGAGGGTTTTACATTTTTTAACCAACCAACTTCTGCGGACTTACTCAGCGGCGGAAGAATTGATTATTATCAAATACTTTTCGTTTACTAAATCAAAAATAGAATTGTCTACTGCAATAGCCATACAGCGTAACATTTTTTTTATTTTTCAAAATTGCCCAAGCAAATGTCACCGACTACTGCCATTCCATTGCATTCAAATAAGCGAATTTACGAGATACCGGTAATCTCTCTTTATGAAGCAATTAGCAATTTTGTTGTTTGTAACTCTATTTACTCAAGAGGCATTTTGCCAGTCCTTCACGCGTATTCACCTAAAGGGTCGAATAATAGACAAAGATACCCGAGAGAAACTTGTTGAAGCAACTATAACCTGCCTAAATGCAAAAGACACTACCAAGGTAGCGCTGTCATTTAGTGATAAAAATGGACTTTTCGAGGTTTCCAGTCTCTCTCCGGCTAAATATATACTTTATATAACCTTCCTCGGATACGAACCACAAAAATACCCTGTCGATATATCAACTAGCCGTGATGCAACAGACCTAGGAGATATTGAAATGAAAAAGACCGGCTTTACACTATCGCAGGTAGAAATTATTGAGAATAAAATTCCGTTAAGGATGGTAAAAGACACTTTGGAGTATAGTGCCGACTACTTTAAAACGAAAGAGAATGCAGTAGTAGAGGATTTATTCCGAAAGGTCCCCGGAATACAGGTTGACAAGGATGGCACTATTCGGATAAATGGAGAGATTGTGAAAAAAGTCATGGTAAATGGTCGTAATCTATTTAATGGAGATGATCCCAAAATAGTAAGTAAAAATTTACAAGCCGATTTAATCGATAAAATTCAGTTAATTGATCAAAGAGCCGATCCAGGCGACAAGCCAGGCGAAACAACAAGCAGGAAAGACAAGATAATAAATATTACCATTCGAAAAAACAAACTAGGGATAGTCTCAGGAGAACTGGGAGCAGCATACGGCACAGGCGATAGACTCGCAGCAAGAACCAATTTATCCCGTTTTAAACCACGGCAACAATTAGTACTCCTCGGAGATTTAGATAATACTAATGGAACAATGGATATCAGATCAATTGGGAGCAATGGGAGCTCTCAAAATTTCAACAGTGGAATTAGCTATAGTGAAGACATCACAAGGAAACTATCTATATCTACAAGCTACTCTATTGACGACCAGAAAAGCACATTAGAGCGCAACAGCGTAAGAAAAAACATTGTAAATGATTCAAGTCTCTATAATATTCAGGGTTCAGGCAACAAATTGAACAGTACAAGGCATCAATTCTCTGCCCAAATAGAATATAAGATTGACTCCCTGCAAAATATAGCCATTTCTAACCAGACTGCTTTTTCTAACAGTCGTAATTTCGTAATAAATAACTATGAATCAACTGGAAGTCATTCTCAGACTATCAACAGTGGAAATTTCAATAACACTGAGGCTAATCAATTCTATGGGACAGGGATTGGCCTTCGTTATAGTAAAAAATTCAAAAAAACAAACCGTTCTTTAACTGTTTGGGCGAATCTTGGTAAAGGTAACAGTAGAACTGAAGGATTTAACATCTCTGACAACTCCTACATTCTAAACAACGGTACATCAATATCCGATACAATTAATCAACAAAACAATGGGAAGGGAGAAAATAGCCAATTATTCCTGATGCTAAATTATACTGAGCCAATAACTAAAACCAGTTCTATAGTATTCATCGTTACGGAAAATCGCATTAAAGAGAAGTCTATGAAATCGATTTTCAATTACAATTACGCCACAAAACTATATGACATCCCGAATGACAGCTTAAGCAATAATTTCGAAAATTCACTAATTACGCACCTAGCCAAAATAACTTGGATATTTCAAAAAGAGAATCTTAACTACTCAATATCATTTGGAGCGATTTCCTATAATATAACAGGATTGAATACAAGTTCAAAAACTAATATATCCAGTAGCATACTTAAGTTCCTTCCTGAAGCAAATATCAGCTACACACTTCGCAATAATAAAAGCATTAAATTACTTTACAATAAACAACCCGAATTCCCTGATCCGTCCCAATTACAGCCCATCATTAACAATAGTAACCCCTTGTACTTAACAATAGGGAACCCAAACTTAAAACCGGCCATCACACACTCCTTCGATTTGGCATATAATTCATATAGTCTAACTTCTTTACGCACTCTCTCCATCATACTAAATGCAAGATTAATGCACAATCAAATTATTAGCACTGCTATATTCGATTCTTTAGGCAGACAACTAATTCAGCCAATAAACACTAGCGGAGGATACGTATTTAATGGCATGATTAACAATACTATTCCACTAAAAAAACGCAGCAACTTCATAAATATTGGAACGAAGATTTCCTGGCAAAAATCAATGAATTCTACAAATGGAGTGGAGGGATATAACAGGGCGCTATCATTTGACCAATCACTAGGATTTGTTTATGAATATAAAAAAAAATTTGACGTCGGAATTTACGGAAATCTAGGTTACAATCAAGTATGGTATTCAAACGAAAACAGTTCTCAAAATAGATATCTTAGCGGTGGATTATCATTCAATGGGAACTTGAATCTCCCCTACCGAATTATTTTTTCTACAAATATAAACTGGATATTAGCATCCGGAAGAGCTGAAGGATATAATACGAGTCCTTTAATATTGAATACCTCTATTTCAAAGCTTCTATTCTCACATAAACAAGGAGTAATAAAGATACAAGTATATGATCTTCTTAAACAATATTCGAATGTAATCCGAAATATCCAGCCTGCATACATTGAAGATGTTAAGACAAATGGAATTGATCGCTTCTTTGCTATTTCATTTTCCTACTTTCTTGGGAAAAATAGTAAATAATACCTAAGCATTAGCAATACGACCAAAAGCTATCCTATTAGCATTCCCTCTTACAATAATCCTAAACAAGAAATAAAATCAAGTCTAATAATTAAGAATATTGAGTTTATCACATTAACTACAAAAAATGACGAAAGAATACATTCCCAGAATGTCACTACTACAGATATACACTTCGATTAAGACAATAATTCCTCTAGAATTAAGGACTATTTCACTAAGTGTGTAAACTTAAAAATCGGGGGATCAAATTAAAAGTTAGATTCTCACTCTTTTATCAAAAATAGTTAAAAACTGATTTAGGATCATGCCCCAGTTTCTAATGGGCATGGTCCATTTTTTTGATTACT
>NZ_JBFTLN010000016.1:0-386875 GCF_056396465.1 Chitinophaga sp. 05T412 | reverse complement strand
AATCTATTAAGTCAAAATACTCTAAAACTCCTGCTGGTAACAGCATCTCTACTAGTTTGCGAAAATTCTGATCCACGTGCTTCTTTGGCTAATCTGATGCAAAGCAACTATTTTTTATACTATCCCCCAACTTTTCAACTTGATCCCAATAAAGACTATTCAGATATTTATGGTCTTGCCAGTTGCAACTAAATGCTATAGCATTTAATGTCCAAATGTTGTAATTTAGTAACGACACGTCAACCCAAATAAAACTAAGTAACCACAAAACGCAAATCCGCACTTTGATAGACTAACAAATACACCCAAAACAAAAAGCCCACGCATCGCGCAGGCTTTCAAACTCTCCAGTGATCCCCTTGGGACTCGAACCCAAGACCCATACATTAAAAGTGTATTGCTCTACCAACTGAGCTAGGAGATCCTTTGCTGTTAAGCGATTGCAAAAGTAATAATATTTTTTTTCCTGCCAAATTTTTCTTCAAAAAACCTTCAAACCAGCCACCAGAGCGAAACGACAAACAAAATACAGAAACATTTCTGTAAACGTCTGTAATAAAATGTCATTCCTATCATCTTCTCGCCTATTTTTGTGCAGCTTAAAATATACCCATGAAAGCATACTTTCAAAATAAAACCATCGTCATCACTGGTGGTTCATCTGGAATCGGTAAAGCCCTTGCAGCCGAATTACTGGCGCATGGTGCCAATGTAGCCGTATGTGGCAGAAAGCAAAATGCGCTGGATGCCTTACAGCTGGAATTAAATAACAAAGCACTGTATACTTTTGTTGCGGATGTAAGTGTAGAGGCCGATTGCAAAGCATTTATTGAAAGTACGATTGCGAAGTTCGGGAAGGTGGATATACTGATTAACAATGCGGGTATCTCTATGAGGGCATTGTTCAAGGACCTGGAGGTGAAGGTGCTGAAGTCGCTGATGGATATTAATTTCTGGGGAACGGTGTATTGTACCAAATTTGCGTTCGACTCTATCTTAGYGAACAAAGGGACGATAGTAGGTGTATCATCTATTGCGGGGTATAGAGGCCTCCCGGGTCGTACGGGATATTCGGCATCTAAGTTCGCGATGCAGGGCTTCCTGGAGGCGCTGCGGACAGAAAATTTACATACAGGCGTTAACGTGATGTGGGTATGTCCTGGGTTTACGTCGTCTAATATCCGTAATACAGCGTTGGACCCGAAGGGGGAATCACAGAGTGAAACACCGCTGGATGAGGGTACGTTGATGTCGGCCGAGGCGGTGGCGGAGGCGATCGCGAAGGCGATTGCGAAGCGCAAACGCACGTTGGTATTAACGGGACAGGGTAAGCTGACCGTCTTCCTGAGCAAATTGTTGCCGGGTGTATTGGATGGTTTGGTATTTAATCACTTTAAAAAAGAACCAGGGTCTCCCCTGCAGTAATTCACGTTAGCCGTTGACGTTAGTGTGAAAAAATTCCGCTTAAAATACGATCGCCTCGGGTTTTTTGTCTTTATTTGCAGTAAGTTAAGCTCGCATAACCCCCATGGCATCTTTTTTGAAAGGAAAGCGCACACTTAATTTGCCATGTTGAAGGTGAGAAAGCAATTGGAGAACTAAGGGAATTGGATTTAGATATTCTGGCATGTCCATTATAACATTAACATCAGACATAGGGATGCAGGATTACCTGGTAGGTGCCATTAAAGGGCAGCTCTGGCAATACTGCCCGGAATGTCATGTTACGGACATCACCCACCATATCAGCCCTTTCAACTTACCGCAGGCGACTTACATCTGTAAAAGTGCTTTCGCTTATTTCCCGCTGGGAACCTTTCACTTTGTCCTGATTAATTTATTCGACAGACGTCCGGATCATGTACTCGTAGCGGAACATAACGGGCAATATATAGGCTGTGCTGATAATGGCCTGCTGACAATGATCGCCGGGGGTATGCCGGAAAAGGTGATTAAAATACCTTTACCGCCGGATGCCCCTAAAAATACCTTTACCATTATACAGCTGCTGGCTGGTGTGGCCAGAGAGCTGAGTCGTGGCAGGGCTTTGGGAGAACTGGGGCCGCTTACGCAGCAGATCCAGGTGAAGAACAACCTGCAGCCGCTGGTGGGCGACGACTTCATAGAAGGACAAATCATTCATATCGACAGCTTCGAGAATGTGGTGGTGAATATTACCCGCCAGCAGTTCGACATGCAAAGTAAAAACCGTCGCTTCCGGATCTTCTTCCGCCGCGATGAAGTAATCAGCCAGATCAGCGAAACCTATGCCGATGTAGCCGAAGGAACCAAACTGGCCTTGTTCAATGCCGCCGGTTACCTGGAAATCGCCATCAATAAAGGAAATGCCGCCGGACTCTTTGGCCTCCAGGGATTCCGGAGAGACCAGCTCACACATCCTACCGGATTCCAGCAACTGTCATACTACCAAACTGTAAGAATAATTTTTCAATGATTAACCGTATCGTTAAAATGGAATTTGACCCGGAAAAAGTAGATACCTTCCGGGCCCTCTTTACACAACAACAACTGCTCATCCGCCACTTCCCCGGATGCCTGCACCTCGAACTATGGGAACATCCCGCTTCCGGCAACACGTGGTTTACTTTCAGCCAATGGGAGTCTGAGGCCGCACTGGAAAATTATCGCGCGTCCGACCTGTTCCGCGAAACCTGGGCCGCCACCAAAGTCCTTTTCAACGGAAAACCCGCTGCCTGGACCGTCCAAACCGCCGTTAGCCTCTAACAATCAACAAAGTTTAATACCTTTTTAATGTCCCCGCGAACACAAAACGGGCGCATAAAAGCTGATAGCCCAAGGCTAACAGCTAAAAAGATATTTACAAAAAGTTAAAACTGTTCACCAGATTAGCATAATTTGCTGTTTTTTATATTTTTGTCGGACCTTAAAACAACCTTATGAATTTTAAAAGGACCAACAACATGGTCGGCTGGGTCATCTGCATCATTGCCTGCTTTGTTTACATTAAAACGATGGAAGCTACAGGCAGCTTGTGGGACTGCGGCGAGTTTATTTCAAGTGCTTATAAAGTACAAATCCCGCATCCGCCAGGAGCGCCATTGTTCGTGTTGCTTGGAAGATTGTTTAGTATGTTCCTGAAACCTTCTCAGGCTGCATTGGGCGTAAATACCATGACAGCCCTGGCCAGTGGTTTCACTATTCTGTTCCTGTTCTGGACTATCACCCACTTCGCTCGCCGCCTCATGGTGAAAGCCGGGGAAGAAATTTCCCGCGAGAAAATGATCGCGATCATGGGCGCTGGTATCGTAGGTGCACTCGCTTACACTTTTTCCGATTCATTCTGGTTCTCCGCTGTGGAAGGTGAAGTATATGGTATGTCCTCTTTCTTTACCGCTATCGTTTTCTGGGCGATCCTCAAATGGGAACATGAAGCCGACGAACCCTATGCTGACCGCTGGATTGTTTTAATCGGCTACCTGCTGGGTCTCTCCATCGGTGTCCATCTCCTCAACCTCCTCACCATCCCGGCAATGGTAATGGTGTACTACTTCAGACGCTTCAAACCAACCGGTTGGGGCACTTTCTGGGCTTTCATGGTAGGTTGCGGTATCACCGGTCTCGTTCAAAAATATCTGATCCAGGATACCGTGAAAGCTTCCGGTTACATGGACGTATTCTTCGTAAATAGCCTCGGAATGGGATATTTCTCAGGATTTATCTTCTATTTCGTACTCATCATAGCCATCCTGTTGATTGGTTACAGAAAACCGAAATTCGGTCTGTATGCGCCTTTCATCGTGATTGCAACCGTTATCCTGGTACCTGCATTTAACGATGCCAGCGGTGCTACAATCTTCTTCAAATTTATACTGGCTGCGTTCTTTGTCGCAATTCCTTACCTCATGAAAGTGGTAGGTATTAAATTGGACTTCGCGAAAGCTACCCATTTCAGCCGCCTCACCATCATGTTCGTACTGTTCATGCTGTTGGGCTACTCCACTTATATCACTACCATGGTACGTTCTACAGCGAATCCTTCTGTAGATATGTACAATGTAGATAACCCGATTTCTCTGGTAGGTTACCTCGGCCGTGAGCAGTATGGCGACTTCCCACTGATTTATGGTCAGGTGTTCACTGCCCGCCCTACAGAATACAAGGAAGGTGGTAACATCTACGCCCGTGGCGATAAAAAATATGTGGTAGCCGGTAAAAAAATGGACCCCGTGTATGCACCGGATGATATGATGCTGTTCCCACGCGTATGGGATGCCAGCAACGATCAGGGTCATGCCGATTTCTATAAATCCTGGCTGGGATTACAGCAGGGCGAAAAACCAGGACTGGGCGATAACGTGAAGTTCTTCCTCCAGTACCAGGTGAACTTTATGTACTTCCGCTACTTCATGTGGAACTTCGTAGGTAAACAAAATGATACCCAGGGTTATGGTAACGTGCGTGATGGTAACTGGATTTCCGGTATTCCATTCATCGATAACCTGATCTATGGCGACCAGAGCATGATGCCGGATAGTCTGAAAGACAACAAGGCACACAACACCATGTTCTTCCTGCCATTCATCCTCGGACTGCTGGGCTTCTTCTTCCAATATAATAATCATAGAAAAGATACCCTCGTCGTAGCCCTCCTGTTCTTCTTTACAGGTTTTGCGATTGTGATGTACCTGAACCAACCCGGTAACCAGCCACGTGAACGTGACTACGCCTATGTAGGCTCTTTCTACGCGTTTGCTATCTGGATAGGTTTAGGAGTACTGTCGGTATACCGCTTCCTGGCGAAAAAAGTAAAGAGCGCGATGACACCGGTATTGGCTACGGCTATCTGCCTGCTCGCCGTACCTGTACTGATGGCCTTCCAGGAATGGGATGACCACGACCGCTCTACCAAAACAGTAGCAAGAGACGTGGCAAAAGATTACCTCGAATCCTGTCAGAAAAATGCGATCCTGTTTACCGTAGGTGATAACGATACTTATCCGCTGTGGTACGCACAGGAAGTAGAACATATCCGTCCGGATATCCGCGTAATTAACCTGAGCCTCCTCGGTGTGGACTGGTACATTGATCAGATGCGCAGAGCCGTAAACGAAAGCCCTGCTATTCCAATGACCTGGTCTGCCGATAAATATCAGGGCGAAACCCGCAACTATATCCGCTTCTTTGATCCGGGTAACATCCCTGCCAACAAGTCCTTCAACCTGATAGAAATCATGAACTTCATGGGAAGCGATGATCCTAACAGTAAAGTGACTACGCAGGATGGTGGTGCGGAGAACTTCCTCCCTACCCGTCAGCTGTATGTGCCGGTCGACAAACAAGCGGTACTGGCCAATGGTGTGGTAGCGGCGAAAGACAGTGCGAAGATTTTACCTTCCATGCCTTTCAAAATCACGAAGAACTACCTGCTGAAAAATGACCTCGCCGTGTATGATATCATTGCTGCCAACAACTGGAAGAGACCTATCTACTTTACCAGCCCTACTGATCTTGGCCTGAATGAATACACACAAACAGATGGTCTGACTTATCACCTGGTACCACTGGCGAAGCAATCTACACCAGATCCGCTGGGCATGGATATCAATGCTAACGTAGGTGTGATGTACGATAACCTGATGCACAAATTTGAATTCGGTGGCGCACAAACCCGCGGTACCTACTTCGATGAGCCTAACAGGAAAATGGTCATGTACCTCCGTCAGGCATTCACTAAATTGTCTGTGGCCATGACTCAGAACGGTATGTCTAAAGACAGCGCGCTGAACGTGTTACATTATATGGATAAAGGCATCCTGGAAACTAACTTCCCTTATGCCATGACTACTCCGGGTAACATGCACAACTACACCTCTATCCAAACGATCTATGCTTACTACATCGCAGGCGATGCGAAAAGAGCAGATGAACTGGCGGATAAAGTGATCAGAGACTGCGAACAACAGCTGCGCTACTATGCACAACTGCCTGCCAGCAAAATGACCAACGACTTACAACGCGATGGCCAGAATGCTCAACAGTTCGTTGCCTGGTTACATCAGATGAAAGCTGATTACGGTGCTAATGGCGCCAAAAGAAATAAAGAAGGCGTGATCCAAATGAATACCGAAGATTCCAATGCAGTACCTGCTGCAGGCGATACTTCCAAATAATCTGGTCACCCTGATAATAAAAAGCCCACTGCGTATTCGCGGTGGGCTTTTTTTATAGCTCTTTTTCGGGAGAAGGGAAAGCGGTATCCATCTCCCTTTATCAAATAATACCAGGTGGTCACTGTTATTATTTCCCCTCCGGGAGATAAGTACCTCCGCAGGCCTTCTCCTCTACCATCATCTCCCCTTCACTCCATCTCACCATATCATCTCACAAAAATCAGTATCATCAGTATCATCCTGACAAAAAAAATCCGGAGATGGCGGTAAACCACCATCTCCGGACTATCTATCATTTATTGACTACAGGTTAGAAACCATTGTTCTCCAGAAAGCCGCGCTGGCTTTAACATCTGGCACACTGTTATCCCAGTTGTATTCGTATTCAGCAGAAAATAATCCTTTGAACTTCTGTGCTTTCAATGTTTCCAGCACTTTTGGCATCTGGCAAACACCATTACCCCAAATTACATCATGAGATTCAGGAGATTTATTGTCCAGGTCTTTAAAGTGCAGGCTTACAATGTGACCATCCAGTTTCTTGATACATTCAACCGGATCAAGTCCTGAGCGTACCCAGTGACCGATATCAGCACAAGCGCCCATCAGCTTGCTTCTGCCTTTAATAGCCGCCAGTACGATTTCCGGGCTCCAGTAATGACTTGGTTTCGGATGGTCGTGGATAGCCAGTTTAATCTGGTATTGATCACACAGGGAAGAAATCAGATCCAGGTCCTCTTCTTTAGGCTCAGAGGTGATGCTCTGAATACCCATTCTGTTCGCGAAATCGAACAGCATACGCCATTCTGCCGCTGATCCGGGTACTACTACACCGAATGCCACCAATACTTTGTGTTTCTTTTTAAACAGCGCTTTTACTTTCTCCTGCTGATCAGGCGACATATGGTAATCAAATTTACCTTCAATGCCACCACCAATGGTTTGGCCAGGGAAAGCCTCTACATACTGGATGCCGCAGCTATCCATCTTATCCAGCGCCTCTGCTAATGTAAAATGATTGAAGGTCCAGGCCTGTGCTCCCAGTTTCCAGCCTATTGCATCTGCCCTTGCCTGACCAGCCGCGGAGTTTGCAAATAATGCAACTGCCAATCCGCCTGCCAGCATCAATGCATTTCTCAGTTTTTTCATATGAATTTTTTTTTGATGATTGAAAGTAGTTGCTTTCAAGATAAAATGCAAGTTTTTTGAGCAGAAAGCAGAAAGCGAAAAGCAAAAAGCGATTGAAGCGATTGATTAACAATTAGGACTAGCATCCGCTTCTGTCATTCTACACAATAGCTTTTTGCTTTCCGCTTTCTGCTTTCTGCTCAAAAAAAAAGTGGTAAATTTAAATCAGAAGAAGAATTTAACCAGAAGAAGAGCTATGAGAGGAATACAATTCACCAGGTTCAACCCGGACGACAATAAAAAGCCACCTTTCCAGAAACTACTGGACCTTTTTACCCAACTCCTTACTTACACCAGCGGAGACGTTTCTGAAGCCCTGCAATGGCTTACAGAACTGGATAACGAATATAAGCTGACCAATGAGGAGTACGGGATCGGCGACTTCATACAAGAGCTGAAAGACAAAGGATATATCCGCGAAAATGAGGAAAGCGGCGACATCGAAATTACTTCCAAAGCAGAACAAACCATCCGCAAAAATGCCCTGGAAGAAATCTTCGGGAAACTGAAAAAATCAGCCACCGGGAATCATAATGTCCGCAAATCCGGCATGGGCGATGAACTCAATGCCGAAACACGCCCCTTCGAATTCGGCGATGGCGTAGATCAACTGGACATTACCGCCTCTATCCGCAACGCGCAGATCAATCACGGCATCGATAGTTTCTCCATCAGCCAGGACGACCTGGAAGTGAAAGAAACAGACTTCAAAACACAAACGTCCACCGCCCTGATGATCGATATCTCCCACTCCATGATTTTGTATGGGGAAGACAGGATCACGCCCGCCAAAAAGGTAGCCATGGCGCTGGCAGAACTCATCACCACGCGCTATCCAAAAGATACACTGGACATCATTGTATTTGGCAACGATGCGTGGCAGATAGAAATTAAAGACCTGCCCTATCTCCAGGTAGGACCTTTCCATACCAACACCGTGGCAGGCCTGGAATTGGCCATGGACTTGCTCCGCCGCCGGCGCAATCCGAACAAGCAAATATTTATGATCACCGACGGCAAACCCACCTGCCTGAAAATAGGATCGCAATATTATAAAAACAGCTTCGGCCTCGACAGGAAAATACTTAATCGCACCCTCAACCTGGCCGCACAATGCAAAAAATTAAAAATACCCATCACCACCTTTATGGTAGCCTCAGATCCATGGCTACAGCAATTTGTACAGGAATTTACAGAAACCAATAACGGTAAAGCCTTCTTTTCCGGTACCGACAAACTCGGACAATTTCTCTTCCGCGATTTCGAAAGCGGTAAAAGAAAATTCTATTAAAAACGGTCCGTTTACATTTCTATCATTCGTAACTATTTAAGATGAATACAAGCATAAAAACATTAGGCGAACTCAAAAAAAGTGGCTATAAAACAGTATCCGTAAAAGAAGAAATCAGGCGCAACCTGATCAAAAAATTAAAAAACAAAGACAGCGCTTTCCCCGGTATTATCGGCTATGAAGACACCGTGATCCCGGACACAGAAAGAGCCCTGCTCTCCCGGCATAACATCCTCTTTCTGGGCCTCCGCGGCCAGGCAAAAACACGCATGGCCCGGCAAATGACCGACCTCCTGGATGAATACATCCCCGTGATCGAAGGCTCCGAAGTAAATGATGATCCCTTTAATCCGCTATCGCGCTACGCACGCGACCTCATTGCGGAAAAAGGCGACCAAACACCCATCACCTGGCTCCATAGCAGCGCACGGTACGGCGAAAAACTCGCTACCCCCGATGTGTCTGTAGCCGACCTCGTAGGCGATATAGACCCCATCAAAGCGGCTAACCTGAAGCTCAGCTACGCCGATGAAAGAGTGATCCACTTCGGTATCATTCCCCGCTCCAACCGCGGCATTTTCGTGATCAATGAACTGCCCGACCTGCAGGCACGCATACAGGTATCCCTGTTCAATATCCTCCAGKAAGGCGATATCCAGATCAGAGGCTTCAAAGTAAGAATGCCACTGGATATCCTGTTTGTATTCACCGCTAACCCGGAAGACTATACGAACCGCGGCTCCATTGTAACACCGCTGAAAGACAGGATCGAAAGCCAGATCATTACCCACTACCCGAAAACCATCGAAAACGCCCTGCTCATCACCGAACAGGAAGCCGATATACACGACGATCAACTCAAAAAAGTACAGATCGCCGACATGGTAAAACGACTGATCGAACAGGTTTCTTTTGAAGCCCGTGGCAGCGAATACGTCGATAAAAAGAGCGGCGTATCCGCCCGTCTGACAATTGCAGCTTATGAGAATGCCGTCAGCGCCGGAGAACGCCGTGCCATCATCAACAATGAAAAAGAAACACAGGTACGCATCGCCGATCTGCAGGCCATCATTCCGGCCATCACCGGTAAAATAGAACTGGTGTATGAAGGCGAACAGGAAGGCCCGCTGCAGGTAGCGCATAACCTGCTCGACAAAGCCATTCGTACCCTCTTTGCCGTATACTTCCCTAATCCCGATTCTTTCAAGAAAAAGAAAGCCGGCGCTCCCGCTGAAAATCCTTACCGCAGCGTTATTCAGTGGTTCGATAAAGGCAATTCCGTACAGCTCCTGCAGGATGTCAGCGATAAACAATACGAAGCTACCCTCAGCAAAGTAGAAGGACTGAAGGAACTGATCAAAGCACGCTTCCCGAAAGCCAATAACAAAGAAGCACTGCTGCTCATGGAATTTGTACTCCATGGCCTCTCCTCCTACTCGCTCATCAGCAAAAAAGTGGTGGAAAATGAAACCCGCTTCAGCGATCTGCTCGGCACCATGATGAACTTCAGCCTGGGCGGTGATGCAGAAGAGCCGGAAGAAGAATAGTATCTGGAGGGCAGGATTAAACTGATTTTTATTTTTTGATTAAAAAGATGGGGAAGATATACGTAGATAATGATCTGCATATATCTTCCCCATCTTTTTATATCTTATAAAATCTAAATCCGTTTAACCAGTTTAATCCTGCCCTCAAACAAATTCCGCTAAAATCATCCGCAATTTTCCCTATTTTGTATTTATTAGTGTCAATTATACAATTCCACAAAACCGTTTTATTACATGAACAATTCCCGTAGAAACTTCATCAAATCCGCCTCCACATTGGTGGCTGGCGCCGGGTTGGTATCTGCCCTACCGGCCTCCCTGCAGGCATTCCCGCTCCGCACCGTAGCTGCCAGCGACCGGCTGAACATCGCCGCTATTGGTATCAATGGTATGGGTTGGGCCGACCTCACCGCCATGCTGAAAAACCCGGCGGCACAATGCGTAGCCCTCTGCGACGTAGATAAAAATGTGCTCGACAAACGCGTGGGCGAACTCGCTGGCAAGGGGATTAAAGTAACGGCTTATAGCGATTATCGTAAGCTGTTGGAAGATAAAAACATCGATGCCGTCATCATTGGTACGCCCGACCACTGGCATTGCCTCCAGATGACCGATGCCTGCTCCGCTGGTAAGGATGTGTATGTGGAGAAACCCATGGGCAACTCCATCATCGAATGCCGCTCCATGGTGGCTGCCCAGCAACACCATCAACGCGCCGTACAGGTTGGGCAATGGCAGCGCAGCCAACAACACTTCAAAGATGCCATTGAATTTGTACACTCCGGCAAACTGGGCAAAGTACGGCTCGTAAAAGCCTGGGCCTATATGGGCTGGATGAAATCCATCCCGGTAAAACCCGATGGAACCCCTCCTCCCGGCGTAGACTATGCATCCTGGCTGGGACCTGCCACCAAACGCCCTTTCAATGAAAACCGCTTCCACTTTAACTTCCGCTGGTATTGGGACTATGCCGGCGGCCTGATGACCGACTGGGGCGTACATCTCCTGGATTATGCACTGCTGGGCATGAAATCGGCCGCACCTAAATCTATTATGGCCGCTGGCGGTAAATTCGCTTATCCTGACGATGCTGCCGAAACACCAGATACACTCACCACCGTATACGAATTCGAAGACTATAACATTCAGTGGGAACAAGCCATCGGCATTGATGGCGGTCCGTATGGCCGTGATCATGGCATCGCCTTTATCGGCAACAATGGTACGCTGGTACTGGACCGCGGCGGCTGGGAAGTAATTCCGGAAAAAGGTAAAATGGAAGCCGTACCCAGACAGAAATCCGTCGACAATGGCCTGGATCTGCATACCACCAACTTTGTGGAAGTAGTGAAATCCCGCAAACTGGAGGACCTGCATGCACCGGTACAGGTAGGCTCACTGGTGGCCACCACGGCGCAAATGGGCAATATCGCGTATCGCACTGGCAAAAAAATATACTGGGATGCCCAAAAAGGCGCCTTCACCGACAAAGATGCCAACAAACTGCTCGCCGCCCAATACCATAACGGCTATAAACTACCTAACGTGACCGTATAAACGAAAACAACATTGCCCTTTTTATCTACCTGAAAAATAAAAATAACACATGCGTACGTTATTCTTATCTGCCTGTACTTTATGGTCAGTGGCCGCAGCCGCACAAACTACAGAGCAGATGAAACCTGAAGCCACAGAGGTTTGGGAGCCGGTGCCCAAAGTAATTACACCGGGTACCGAAATTCTCACGGCCCCCTCCGATGCCATCGTCCTGTTCAACGGTAAAAGCCTGGACAGCTGGGAATCAGAAAAAGGTGGTCCGGCCAAATGGGAGTTAAAAAATGATGTCATGACCGTGATAAAAGGTACGGGCATGATTAAAACCAAACAACAATTCGAAGATTTCCAGTTGCACATCGAATGGCGTACGCCTGCCGAAGTAAAGGGTGAAAGCCAGGGACGCGGTAACAGCGGCATTTTCATGCAGGAATACTACGAGCTGCAGGTATTGGATAACTACAACAATCGTACGTACTCCAACGGCCAGGCCGGTAGTTTCTACAAACAAAAAATTCCGTTGGTAAATGCCTGCAAAAAACCAGGCGAATGGCAAACTTATGATGTGATCTGGACCGCTCCCCGCTTTAACGACGATGGATCGCTGAAATCACCCGCACGCGCCACCGTGCTGCAAAATGGCGTGTTGGTACAAAATAATGTGGAGTTGGAAGGACAAACACAATACATTGGCAAACCGTCTTATGTAAAGCACGGCCCCAAATCTATTGCCCTACAGGATCATGGCAATCCGGTGAGCTATCGTAACATCTGGATCAGAACACTGTAATGAAGCTAAAGGCATAAAGCCGAAAGCAAAAAGCTATTGAAACGAATGATCAACGGGAATATCCGCTGGTATCAAACGCTTCAATAGCTTTTTGCTTTCGGCTTTATGCTTTCTGCTCTCAAACAGTTGCCTCCTCTATATTGAGTGATAAATACACGGCATCGCTGATAGGATTATCATAATAAGCCGCAATAGGCTGAAAACCTAATGAAGTATACAACTCAATAGCAGAACGCATATGTGCCAGGGTATCGAGCAAAATGCGCTTATATCCCAGTCGCTTACTTTCTTCAATAGCGGCGGTGGCAAGGGCTTTCCCTACACCTAGCCCTTTAAAGGCGTCCTTTACAAAAAGACGTTTCATCTCTGCAATACTGTTGTCGAATGATCTCACTGCTACACAACCGGCGATCTTTTCATCCACCAGCGCCAGGAACAAGGCTCCTGTAGGCGGTACATATACACCTGGCAAGTGTGCCAGCTCATCTTCAAATTGTTGAAAACTCAGGTCAACATTTAACCAATTGGCATATTCGCGAAAAAGCAGCTTCACCTGGTCCAGGTGCTTGGAATCTTCGGCGGTTACTTTAATAATCTCTGTCATAACCACTTCTTTTAATTGTATATAAAAACGCAAAAAGCCTTCTGCATGCAGAAGGCTTTTTGCTTGGATAGTTGTAAACAACACGGCTTTTTAGTAGTCCTGTTGCCAGATATCTTTATTATCAAAATTACATACGCTGTGATCTATAGCATTAGTATATCATTGATAAATGTCATGCCTTCTGCTTATTCATCCTGCCTAATGCGGGGGATGCAATATAACCTTTTACATCCACATTTTCATCACTATTCGCATAAATATTTTAAGTCACTGAAAGTTACCAGCAGTAAGGGTTTACAGATGCTGTAGCAGTACCGCAACAGCTCGTTCCATAAAATAATGAGAAGATAATAGTCAGGGGAGATAAAAAAGAAAAAGCCGCGATATACGCGGCTTTTATCTTTTCTTTGGAGGTTCCGAGCGGATTCGAACCGCTGTACGAGGTTTTGCAGACCTCTGCCTAGCCACTCGGCCACGGAACCATTTGTGTTAAAACGTCCGCCTGATTGCCCCACTGGCGTACATTTCATTCGTTTGTGGGATTGCAAAAGTAGTAAATTTCTGATTCCCACCAAATATTATTTAAAAATTATCTGAAAAATATTTTGATAATAAGGCAGAAKGAAGGAATATTGACCTTGAAAAACAGGAATTGTTGATTCGTGAAAAACAAAAATTAGTACAATGGATAATCGTATTGCTGAATCAGAATTGATCATCAACAGCCGCGGAGCAGTGTATCACCTGGACGTAAGACCGGATGAACTGGCTCACACCATCATCACCGTTGGCGACCCCGATCGTGTAAGCGCCGTAAGTCAACACTTCGATAAAATAGAAGGTAAATTTCAACACCGCGAATTCGTTACACATACCGGCTATATCGGTAATAAACGCTTGTCTGTAGTGTCTACCGGCATCGGTACCGATAACATTGATATCGTACTCAATGAACTGGATGCACTCGTCAATATCGATTTCAATACCCGACTCATTAAACCTACCCTCACTTCCTTACAGATTATACGCCTCGGTACTTCCGGCGCACTACAGGAAGTCATTCCGGTAGATAGCTTCGTGGTTTCCTCGCATGGCCTGGGCCTCGATAACCTCATGCCCTACTACGCATTTGAAAACACTACCGCCGAAAAGCAATTGCTGGAAGCCTTCCGCGGACAAGTATTCCTGCAACCCGGTGGCGCCAATCCGTGCCTCTTTGAAGCATCCACTACATTACACAATCACTTCAGAGATGGTTTTCATACAGGCATCACCGTTACCTGCCCCGGTTTTTATGCACCGCAGGGCCGCGTACTGCGTGGTACCTTATCCAATCCTAACCTGATTGATAATCTGACCGGCTTCTCTTACGAATCACACCGCATCACCAATTTCGAAATGGAAACATCCGCCATTTATGGAATGGGGCGTGTACTCGGGCATGAATGCCTTTCTATCAGCGCCATCGTAGCTAACCGCATCCGCAAAGAATTCAGTAAAGACGGCGGCGCAGCAGTAGCAGCCCTGATCGAAAAAGGACTCGGAATCATTGCCGGTATATAAGCCATCGCTTATTTTTTTATCTTTGTCATCATGAACAATATCCACTTTTATAAATATCAGGGTACCGGAAATGACTTCGTCATCATGGATAACCGCGACGGAAAATACGACTGGCTCACAGAAGAACAGGTGAATGAATTGTGCGATCGCCGCTTCGGCATCGGTGCTGATGGATTAATGTTGCTGAATAAAAGCGAAGACTACGACTTCGCCATGAAATATTACAACGCAGATGGCCGCGAAAGCTCCATGTGCGGCAATGGCGGCAGATGCCTCGTTGCCTTCGCCCACAAAATGGGCGTTGGTGATGGTAACCTCTACTTCATTGCAGTAGACGGTGAACATGAAGCCACTATGGACGGCGACAGCTGGGTAAACCTGAAAATGTCTGATGTGCATGATGTGGAACACGGTCCACTCTACTATTACCTGAATACCGGCTCCCCACACTTCGTAAAATTTGTGGAAGACGTACAGGCGGTAGACGTATTCAATGAAGGCCGCGGTATCCGCTACAACGAACGCTTTGCAGCCGAAGGTACCAACGTGAACTTCGTACAGCCCTTCGAAGGTGGCATCTTTGTACGCACCTACGAAAGAGGTGTGGAAGATGAAACCTATTCCTGCGGCACCGGCGTAACCGCCGCCGCACTGACATTTGCCGGCAAAGAAACCAAAGCATATACTGTACCCGTACAAACTTTAGGCGGACAACTGGAAGTACGCTTCTCTAAAACCGGAGAACGTACCTTMAGCGATATCTGGCTCTGTGGCCCCGCTAAACTGGTATTTGAAGGTGATATCACCGTGAAATAATTATATCCTTTTTCAGGTATGTATGCCGGCATTACCGGCATACATGCTTATACTCCCACCCTATCCAATTATAGCAGCCACCTAAATAAACCGGCATGAATTATCACTTAATGGTTGACGATAAGTTCATCAATGACTTCATTCGTGATGCAGAAAAAGTAGCTCCCGGAAAAAATGTCTATATCATTGATAACTGGAAAAACAACGCAAAGTTCGTCAAATCCGACCTGGTAACTTTCGCGCCCTTTTATACCCCTGCTTTTAAATCTATCTTAAAAAAAATCACGAATAAAGACAAAGTATTTGTACACTGGGCCTCCGACCTGGCTGTACAAGCCGTACTCAGTCTGCCTCCCGACGTGGCCACCGGCATGTTTTTCTGGGGCGGCGATGTAGTGGAAGTCCCCGCTTCCCGTTTCAAAAAAACGATTTACGGACCTTTGAGCCTGCCCTACTTTGAGAAAACAGAGGGACGGCCTAAGCTTAAGTTCAACCCAATGCGACCCAAGCGGGTACTAACGTCCTTCGCCCAACGTTTTTTCAATTACAAAGGGCAGGAACGCACTATCCTCCGCACGCGCGACCAGTTTTTCAAAAGACTCAACTTCTTCCTCCATTGGAGTCATATCGACTACCAATGGGTGTTGAATCATTATACCACACCCGCACAGCATAAATATTTCTTTTACGACTGCGGACAAAAACCAGATGCTGCAGAACAGGCGGTCATCAATGCCGCCGCCAAAAACAGCGGTGTCACCACCATCCTGCTGGGCAACTCAGACACGATCACCAATAATCACCTGGAAGCATTACAGGCCTTGTCGGCTTACAAACACCTGCCTGTTAAGCTGATTATTCCGCTGAACTATGGCAACACCCAGTACGCCGACTTTGTGCAAAGTGAAGCTATCCGCATCTTTGGTGCAGATAAGGTAATGGCGTTACGGAGCTTCCTCGCCCGTGATGAATACTACAAAATGCTGGCACAGGTAGATGTAGCCGTGATGTACCACTACCGTTCACAGGCCGCTGGCAACGTGCTGGCGCTGTTGTACAGAGGAAAGAAAATCTTCCTCCACAGCAACAGTACGCTTTACGAGCTACTGAAAACAAATGATATCGCTGTTTTTGATTCCAAAGAAATTGGAACCTTGGATTTTGAACAGTTCAAAGCGCCACTGGATGCAGATACTATTCAAAAGAATGTGGCGATTGTAGATAGACTGTTTGATGAAAAAACGAAATTGGACGCGTTGAAGGAAATATTGAATTAATACGCTGGCTATATATTTTTAAGGTGGTCGCATATCGCGGCCACCTTTTCTTTTAGTGGTATCACAAAATGTGATACCACTAAAAACTACCTACTCCCTTCTTCCCCTCAGCTTATTCCACGTAGTATACACGGTGCTATTGATATCCTCCGATACCCTGAATACCAGTATCAGCGAAGCAAATATCACAGCAAACAAAGCACTTCTGACAGCAATATCAATAAAAGGATGAATCATGAAAGGAATCCACATTGTACCGAAATAAGCCACCAAACCTACCACTATCGCTTTCACAGTATTCACAGTAAAAGGTTGTAGGTCAAATTTCATCAAAAGAAACAGGTACCGGATAAGATTAAACACAAAGATGGAAATCAACTCAGCATACCCAGATCCAATCATTCCCAAAGTTTTAATAAGGAAGAAATTCAGCGGGAAAGACAATGCCAGCAACACAATCGAGCTATACAAGTCATACCGCCAGAAACGGGACGTTGCCAGCACCTGACTGTTTAACCCTGTTCCCATATCTATCACCCGGGCCAAACACAGGTAAAGTACTACATACTTACCCTGACTATATCCTGGCGGCAACAATTTGAAAAAGTTATCGATGTTCAGCCAGATAATAAGAAAAATAAACAGGCCGTAAATCAACTGCAACAACGACGACTTAGTATATACCTCATCAATTTTCTCCATATCCCGCTCCTTCCATGCCTGCGCCAACACTGGCAGGCCAATAGCGGACATACTGCGCTGTGGGATCAGTATCAGCGTAGATACATAGGTAACTATAGTGAAGTAAGCCACTTTCTCCAAGCCTCCGGTACTGGCGAGGATAAGGGGCGCAATATTTTTAGCCAGCAATGAAAATAAGATAGCCCCCAGCAATGAAAATGAATAAGTAGCCATCCGCCTGGACAACCGACGCGTCACTTTACTTACCTTGAATGTAAAATGCAGAAAGTGATGCTGATAAAGGTATACCATCAACGCCACCAACAATACACCATACAACAGGGAAAATAACCATAAGAAAGTATCCAGGTTAATCCACTTGAAATAATACGCCGCAATCAATACCGTAGTGAGTAAACGCAATACCAGCTCCTTCAGGAAATTTGGGAACACTGACAAATGCCGCGAACCACTATAACTCTCGAAAACGGCAAACACGGCAAATAAAAAAACGTTGGGATATAACAGGTAGAAATATTCGATAAATAACCGCGACTTTTCAATATATGCCCCTACAATCATGCTTTTGAAGAAGAAAGTACCTGCCACAAACAAGGTAAACCCTATCAGCGTTGCCATCAACGCCCAGGTTAACATATCATTATCTTTATTCTTCAGATGACTCGAATAATAGGGAAAAAAACGGCTGATGGTGGGCACCGAACTAAGGGTACATATTGGCACCATGATCATGGCTATTTCAGGTAACAGGCGGGTCAACGCAAACTGCTCTTTGCTGAATACATGGGGAAATAGGAACACAATATTAATACCCCCTACCGCAAAACCAAGGTAAATCAGCAATGTTGAATTGATACTCTGTTGTTTTATTACGCCCATTTATATATAAATAAATTTAACTATCCCTTGATCTGCAATATTACGCAATATGGAACAGGATTCAACATTTTAACTACCTTTGCGCCCGATGATCCAGTATTTCACAAATATAGATTCCAAAACTGTAGAAATAAAACAGCCCGAAAACGGCGCCTGGGTAAATATCACCCCTCCGCTGAAACAGGTTGAATTTGAACAGTTATCCGAAGAGTTGGATATCCCCCTGGACTTCCTCACGGATTCCCTCGATATCGACGAAAAATCACGGTATGAGCTGGAAGACAATGTGAAACTCATTGTACTGAAAACCCCTACGGAAAATAATTCCATCAACGAAAGTGATGCCTTCTATATCACCATTCCGATTGTAATTATCCTGACCCACCACCAAATTATCACGGTGAACTCCTTCGATAATACGGCAATCAAGAAATTTCTGAACACCTTCCATAACCGCTCCCCCGAGAAAAGGAACATGATGGTGCTCAAAATCTTCGAAAAGGTGGTCATCAACTTCCTGGATTATCTGAAAGAAATCAATCAGCGCAGAAACATGCTGGAAGCAAAACTCTACGATTCCAACCGGAATGAAGAGTTATTAGGGATCATGCGTATCCAGAAAAGCCTGGTATACTTCGTGACGGCCCTGCGCAGCAATGAACTCCTGCTGATGAAGCTGGAACGCACCAACTTCCTGGGGCTCAATGAAGATGAGAAAGAATTCCTGCATGATTTAATTGTAGACACTTCCCAGGCGCTGGAGATGGCCAATGTATACACCAACATCCTCAGCAGCACTATGGATGCCTTTGCCAGCATCATCTCAAATAACCTGAATGTGGTAATGAAACGCTTAACGTCTATTACCATCATCCTTACATTTCCCATGCTGGTAGCCAGTATCTATGGCATGAACGTAGATATCCCCTATCAGCATACCATGCACGCCTTCTATATACCAGTCATCCTTTCAATCGCTATTTCCGTAGTGATCAGCTGGTATTTTATGAAGAAGAAATGGTTCTGACCATTAACTGATACAACTATATGAAAACAGGATTTAACGTAAGAGTATACGGTATCATGATCAATGAACACCAACAGGTGCTGGTCAGCGATGAGTATATCCGTGGAGGTTATTACACCAAATTCCCTGGTGGTGGCCTCGAATTTGKAGAAGGGACCCTCGAATGTGTAATAAGAGAATGGCAGGAAGAACTGGGGCAAGATGTGAAAGTAGTGGAACACATTTACACCACAGACTTCTTCCAGATCTCTGCATTTGATGATGAAACACAAATCATCTCCATCTATTACCTCGTAACACCTACCTCTCCCTTTACGGCCAATGTAGGCACCAAACCTTTCGACTTCACAGTACCGGAAGGTGTAGAAGAAGTAGAACGCGCCCGCTGGATAGATTGGCGCGAGTTTTCTTCCGATGTGGTGACTTTACCGATTGATAAAGTAGTAGCGGATATTATTAAGGAAAAATATTAAAGAGCAGAAAGCCATTGAAGCGATTGACCAACGCGGATATTATATTCGCAGCAGTCAATCGCTTCAATGGCTTTTTGCTTTCTGTTATTCACTAACAATCGGATCTACATGCGGATGTTCTTTCCCCATGGCCGCTAACTTCATTTTCTTCGCCAGATCATGCCCCAGGAAACGTTCTATCCGGTGTTCCAATAAATAGATTAATGGCGTAAGTGCAACAGCCAATACAAATTTGTAGCTGTAGTTCACCATACAAATGGCCAACACGCGTTGCCAGCTCCAGTTATTACCCAGCTTAAAGGCAATAAATAATACGATAAAGCTGTCAACCAGCTGCGATACAATAGTGGAACCTGTTGCCCGTAACCATACGTGCTTATCACCCGTACGTTTCTTAATACGGTGAAACACGGTAACATCCACAATCTGGCTTACCAGGAAAGCAGTTAAGCTACCAAGGATGATCCACATACCCTGTCCGAAGATACTGGTAAAGGCGGTCTGCATATTGGGAACACCATCGGCGGCCTTGCTACCCACCCACCAGCCATCGGCCGGCACATTGATAGCCACCATAAACATAATGAACGCATAAGAAATCAATGCCACCGCGATATAAGAAATACGGCGCACCGCCTTCGGTCCAAAGTATTCATTCACAATATCTGTCATCACAAATTCCAACGGCCATAATAACACCCCTGCGGTTAATGTATAGGACAGCCCGGACTCCCCAAACAGGGTGAATTTATGAGGCGTCATACCGAATAGCTGTTCCAGCGAAAATAATTTACCGCCAATACATTCCGCAATCAATGCGTTGGCCACAAAAAAACTGGTGAATATAACGAACAGCTTGGTAGGCTTGTCGTTTAACAGATTCTTGATCATTTAGTAATTAACTATGAGTTGAAATATAAAAATGGCAATGTTGAGCAAATATAACCACGGAGGCAGTGTCTTCCATTGTATTTTTTTTAACAATAACAGTAACCCTGTCAGCACACATATCAGCCCATTCAACGGAAAAGCAATCCCTACACCCAGTACCAGCACATGATTCACGATAGTATCTAACGCATGATCATATACGGTAATACGCAGGATTTCACTAATTAGAAAGCACAGATTGCATATAAATGCAAATTTTAAAAGGAACCGTATCCAGCGCATATTGAAATTTCGGATAAATTACAGTTATTTTTGTTTCTTTAAAACTAAATCCAAAATATCCGATGAAGCAAAACTGGCTAAAAGCCATTCTTCCCCACCTCGCCGCAATAGGTATCTTCCTCCTGCTGGCAGTGGTGTATTGTTCTCCCGTCCTGGAAGGCAAAGTTGTAAACCAGGCCGACATGAAGAATGTGGAGGGAATGGCGAAAGAGGCAAAGGACTTTTATGAAGCAACCGGTGAACGCCCTTTATGGACCAACAGCATGTTTTCAGGCATGCCGTCTTATGTGATTTATACCGGCCCTGGTACTAACCGGGTGGCGTATATGAACGCAATCACGACCCTGAAAACACCTTTCCCTATTAATATGTTGTTCATGGCCATGTTGAGCATGTACCTGCTCCTCTGCATCCTGGACTTCAAATACTGGATACGCGTCATGGGTGCCRTTGCCTTCACGTTTTGCTCCTACAACGTGATCATCATCGACGTAGGCCACATCACCAAAATGTTCGACATCGCCCTGATGCCGGCTGTACTGGCGGGAATTATTCTCACCTATCGCGGTAAACTCATCACCGGGGCTGCATTAACAGCTTTGGCTACCGGCATGCTCATCTACAATAACCACCTCCAGATTATTTATTATACCCTCATCATGGTAGGCTGTCTGGCGGTAGGTGCCTTTGTTCATGCCCTTCGGGAGAAGCAAATACCACAGTTCTTAAAAGCATCCGGTCTGCTGGCCATTGCCGGTGCACTGGCGGTACTTACTTCCATGGATAGCCTGTTGGTGATCCGCGAGTATACCGACTATACCATGCGTGGCAGCAAATCTGAGCTCACCCTCGACCAGGGCGATATCGCACAAAAGAAATCTACTGGTCTGGATATAGATTACGCGTACGATTGGAGTTATGGTAAAGCAGAATCAGGTACCTTCCTGATCCCCGGCTACGTTGGTAACTCCTCCTCACAGAAACTGGGCAGCAATTCCAATTTCGCGCAGCAAATGATAAGCCTGGGCGTACCTGCGCAACAGGTAGAACAATTTGTAGAACAACAGAAACTACCGGTATACTATGGCGCCCAATCCAAAGGCACCTCCGGCCCGGTATATGTAGGCGCTATCATCTGCTTCCTCTTCGTATTATCATTACTGTTAGTGAAAAGCTGGCATAAATGGTGGCTGGTAGCAGTGACCATTATTGGCTTCATACTGGCATGGGGTAAGAACCTGGCATTCATCAATGATTTCCTGTTCTATCATCTCCCCCTCTACAATAAATTCCGGGCGCCTGCACAGGCACTGGTATTACCATCGTTCACTTTCGTAGTACTGGGATGCTGGGGCTTACAGGAAGTGATCAGCAGCAAACTCACCAAAGCAGTACTGCTGAAAAAACTGAAAGAAGCCCTGCTCATTACCGGCGGTATCCTCCTCGGTTTTGTACTCATCAGCTACTTCTTCACCGGCTTCAGCAGCGCCAGCGATGCTAGCATGCTAGGCTATTTCGCACAGATGATGGGCGGCGAAGAAAATGGTAAACTCCTGATCCGCGCCCTGGAAAAAGATCGCAGCAGCCTGCTCATCAAAGATGCATTCCGCTCTGCTATCTTCATCCTCATCGCAGCAGGTGCTATCTGGGCTTATCTCAAGGATAAAATTAAATGGCAGCCAGCCCTCCTGATCATCGCCGGTGCAGTAGCCATCGACCTGCTACAGGTGGATAGAAACTACCTGAACAACGACAGCTTCGTAGATGATATGAGCTATATGCAGGTATTACAGCCTTCCGCCGCTGATCAGCAAATCAAACAGGACCCTGATCCATACTACCGCGTGTTTAACGTCACCACCGCACCATTCGATGATGCCTCTCCTTCCTACTTCCACAAAAACATCGGCGGCTACAGCCCTGCTAAATTGTGGATTTACCAGGACCTCATCACCCACCAGATCTCCAAACAAAATATGCGCGTGCTGAACATGCTCAACACGAAATATTTTATTGTACCAGATCAGAAAAGCGGTCAACCGATGGCACAACTCAATCCCGGCGCATATGGTAATGCCTGGTTTGTGAAAGATATCGTTTGGGCGCCAGATGCCAATACAGAGATGAAAACGCTGGATAACCTGAATACCCGCGATTCTGCGGTGATCGACAAACGCTTCGCAGCGCAGATGGGTAGCTTCAAAACCAGCGCCGACAGCAGCGCCAGCATCAAGCTCACTAAATACAGTCCGAATAAACTGGAATATACCTCGCACAACCCACAGGATGGCTTCGGCGTATTCTCTGAAATATACTACCCTGCCGGCTGGAAAGCATTTATCGATGGCAACCCCACCGATATCATCCGCACCAACTACGCCCTGCGTGGTCTTAAAATTCCTGCCGGAGATCATAAAATTGAAATGCGCTTCGAACCTACCACCATATTCACCGGTTTGAAAATCGCCAACATCTCCTCCATATTGTTGCTGCTGATAGTAGCCAGCGTATTTGGATGGGAGTTCTTTCAATACCTGAAGAAAGAGCAGAAAGTATAAAGCAGAAAGCAAAAAGCTATTGAGGCGAATGATTAAAGCGGAAGTAATATTCGCTTAGATCATTCGCCTCAATAGCTTTTTGCTTTTTGCTTTCTGCTTTCTGCTTTCTGCTTTCTGCTCTACTAATATCTCTTTGAAAAAATATATCTCAATCCAATAAACAAGTGATGCGCAAAATTAGGGATATGCCCATAATAGCGACTTAATATCTTATACCGCTCTTTCCACGCCAGTTGCTGATGCTGCTTAGAAGCACCACCTACCCTGAATCGCGCTACCACCACCTGCGTATGGCAAATGTTCCTGGACGCCTTTAAAGTACGGATCATCCAGTCTATATCTGCACAAATTTTATACTGCAAATCATACAACGGACTTAAACTACGACGAACCACATACGCCTGATGCGATACCACCATACCATGTTTCAGACTTTTCCAGGTAAGCTGCTCCGGCACTTTATGCGGCGTTTGTTCAGAACGCAAACCAATATCCACTCCATTTTCATCCATGAACATGGCTTCTCCATAGTATACGTCGGCATGTGCGCAGCTGGCAAACATTTTACTCACCACGGCTGCATCTGCCAATACATCATCTGCATTTAAAAACAACAGGTAATCGCCCGTAGCCAGTTGCATGCCCTTATTCATGGCATCATACAGGCCCTTATCTTTTTCAGATATCACTTTGGCGATACGCGAACGATATTTTTCAATCACGCCCAGCGTATTATCCTTAGAAGCGCCATCCACAATAATGTATTCAATATGCGGATAGGTTTGCCCCAGCACGCTCTGAATCGTGCTTTCTATAAATTTCTCCGCATTAAAACACACGGTGATAATGCTCAATACCGGGTTGGCTGACTGACTCATGTAAATAATTATAGTGGTTCCTTTACCACGGATTGAAACAACTCGTAATACTGTTTTGCTACTACCGGCATACTAAAACGCGCTTCCATGTATGCCCGCGCTGCTTTGCCAAATTGCCGGCAACGCGCAGGGTCCTGCAACAGCGACAAGGTATGCGCTGCAAACGCTGCCTGATCACCCGGCGCAATCACATAGCCGGTTTCTCCATGCTTTACTATTTCCCGGCAACCGCCTACATCAAACGTAATACAGGCCGTTTCACAACTACTGGCTTCTATCAGCACATTGGGCAGGTTGTCTGCTTTAGTGGGATAAAAGAAAATATCACTGGCACTATAGCATTGCATCATCTTTTGCGTGTCCTTCACATAACCGGTGTACACACATTCCAGGTGCTTAAACGTACCAGGAATGCGATCCCTGCCAATCATGAGCAAGTATACTTTATGCGTCAGCTGTTGATCCAGTCGTTGTAAAATCTGAAGCAACTCCGCTCCTCCTTTAAACTCACTGTTAAATAAACGCTCGGATACAAAGGTAATCACAGATGCATCTGCAGGTAAGCCCAATGCCTGCCGGGAAGCGGCGCTATCCTGTGGCCGGAAATAATTGGTGTCAATCGGATTCGGAATATGATACAACGGTTCTTCTCTCGTAAGTGGACTCTCCAGCGTCATATCATACAGCCATTCAGAAGGAGAAACAATATGCAGGTCGCTGGCTGCATACAAACGTTGCTTTCTGCGCATCAGGTAATTACCGGTAGGCAATCCCATGGCAGGTGAATGCTTATGCTCTGATTTGCCGGCCCGGCCTGATTTCCAGGCAGTGTCGCCAAAGGTATGCGCGGCGTTGCCCGTCAGGGCCCACATATCATGCAGGGTCCATACTACCGGGGCTACCACTGATAAACGCGGTAACAAAGTAGCGTCAAAGTACCCTCCATGTATATTGTGTAAACTGATGATATCCGGCTGAAAAGCGCGCGCAGCACGCATAATAGCCGGAGAAGAGAAAGGAAAATATAAATATTGTAACCCCAGCTTATTGCTGACTACATTCAGTCCTCTTTCTATCACGTTGCGTACCATACCCGGACGGCTGACCGTTACGCCGGCAGATGCCCGGTGGGTGCCTACCACAAAATGATTTTCGGTATGATAATACTCCGAAAGCCCTGCTGCTATCCGTTGTGCGGCAATGGCAGCACCTCCGCTGTTCTCATATTTATTGATAAAAAGTACCTTCACCCGCTAGTATTTAAAGAACTGTTGCATATGCCTGCGAAACACATCAATGGGCCAGTCGCGCACCAGGATACGGGGCAACGCATATGGATCACTCCAGCTATGCACTTGTCCGTAATAATTGGCGGTTACCAGTTGTAAACCCAGTTCCTTACAGGCTTTTATACTATCTGCATTGTAGTAACGTTTGGAGCCCAGAAATTTACGGCCGCCAAAAGGATAAGAGAAATGTACCTGAGGTGCACCCAGGGTACTTTCCAGTATTTCTTTCGACTTCCCTATTTCCTGCAGCTGCTCCGCATAACTCAACATGCCTACCGCAGGATGCCGGTGTGTATGGCAGCCAATGGTAGCATAGGCGGCATTGTTCATGCCTTTCAGCTCGTCCCAGGTCATGAGGCGGTGAGATGGCCGTCCATTGGCATCTTTGCCGGACCATTCATATAATTGCGCCATCGCTGCTTCAATCATATCCGGCTTGCAAAAGCGTAATACCTGCTGCAGGGCATAATAGGTTTCCCGTATAGCCATGAGCGTGTCTGTCGGGTATTGCCACGTCTGTCCGTTGATATTGATTCGTAATACCGGCGGCAGATTGCTGTCGGTGAGCAGGATGCGTTCCAGATCGTCCCACCACAATTCGTAGTTGGTATTCAGCTTGGACGTGGTAATATAAAACAGCGCGGGTACCTCACGTTGCGTCAGTATGGGCAACGCTTCGTGGTAATTGTCGGCGTATCCATCGTCAAACGTAATGAACACGGACCTTTCCGGGAATGCCTTTTTATTCTTTACATGATATAAAAAGCGATCGGCATCCAGTACGGTATAATCGGAAGCCAGGTGCGTGAGCTGTGCATTGAAGTTGGCGGGGGTAACAGACAGCTCTTGTGGGTCCTGCTGTAAGGTAGTGACCCGGTGATACAATAAGATCACTGCCGGCCGCTGCACTTTGTTCGCCACATAGTGCATCACTGAAAATACTTTTTGACTCACGTTTCCCATCAGATAGTACTTTATAATCGTATCAGGCTTTCTTCGCCCTTACTGCAATAATAATCGGGTATACCGGGTCCTGGAAGTTCAGCTCTTCCGGTAATAATTCTTCGGCCGAAATCCCTTGCAGAATGGCCGTACAGGTGAGTACATTTCCGTAAGAAATGACCTCAATATTATCTTTCCCAAAAACTTCACCAAATACTTTTTCCGCTGATTGTATGGTAAAACGCCAATAATCACCCCAGCGCTGCTGATCGTAGGCGGATATCTGCGTAGCACCTGCTAAAGTGGCCAGCAGTATACCTCCTGGCTTCAGCAGATGATGAGCGCCGGCAATCGCCGTTTTGAAATCGTAAATGAAGTTAAAGGTCTGTGTACAAATGAAGCAATCAATTTTATCTGCAGGTAATGAAGCCATATTGGTCAGATCGCCGACGATAGTTACGTTGGCGCCTTCCTGTACATGCAATACTTCAAAACTGCTTACCTGTGCACCAAATTGTTTGGAATAGCTGCTCTCCGCAATTTCCAGCACATGCCCATTAATATCGGCGCGATGGGCATCCAGGAAGGCAGCAATATAGTGCCGGTCGACCGGCGTACCCCGGCTCCATCCAAAGGCGGGCGACACGGGTTGCAGCTTTCTTAAATTATCCCAGGATACCGGTGAAATGACCTCCCGCTTCATTTTTCTGATAACATTCCGAATGATTTTAAGCATGGCCGGTTATTTTTTTCCAGTATTTTTTGAGCCTGTTTTTAATTTTTGCCTGCACGGTCATTCCTGCTTTTGCGCGCAGGAATTTCGCAAACAATTTTTCCATGGGCAGATTATTCTTCACCGGAATATTGCCAACAGGGATGGGCGACTGATACACTTCCGTATGCAGCCAGTCTTCCTCTTTATAGTGATGCGTTGCCGAGGCAACGTTGCCATCATGTCTCACCAGTGATTTCACGGGGTATAGTGTCAGCATATCATGCAGATAGGCCGTGCCTCTCCAGCGAATGGCCCAGGAGCTTACCTTACCGTTTTTATGCTGGCGCAACATTCTGTAAAATGGATAAGCTCCCCAGAAATCGAATGGCCGTTTTAATCCTTTTGCTTTTATCTGCGCCATCACCTTGTCAGTATCCGGCTCAAACTTGCTCCAGGCGCGGCTCCAGGTGCCCCATCCAAGGCTACCCGGGTCATGTACCAGGAACGTGCTGTCGGTAAAGCTGGCGGGTATCTCAAATGGATACAGATAGCCATGTACTGCCAGCAGCTTTTCTTCATCTGCGTATTTGGTCAGTGCATCGTTCATATATTTTAGGAAGAAGGGCGACAGCGTGAGGTCATCTTCCAAAACAATTATCTTACCATGCTTACCGATCACTTCTGTTACCCCATCAATCACGGAAGTAGCCAGACCTTTGTTTTTCTCCGCTTCCAAAACCACTACCTTACCGCACCATGGCTGGCTATGCACTATTTCCCGCACCTGTCTGATCAGCTGTAACTGTTCAGGTGAAGCGCCTGCTTTGGCGCCATCACAGTACACATATAAGGTACTTTCTTTCGCTTCCTCATTTTTACTCAGACACTGCAAAGTACTGAGCGTCAAATCTGGCCGGTTATAAACAAATAATACGATGGGAGCGAATTCCATAAATGTAAATAGCCCCCGCAGAGCGGGGTAGTTAAGTTAAAGCGGTAAAAATCGGATAAAATTAACAATAAAACAAATGTGTAGAACGGGCTTACAGTCTTCCGCCACCGGCAAAATAACGCTTCCAGTAAGGCTCATTCAAATCACTGATGATAACGCCTGCACTGGTGGATGCGTGTACAAATTTATCATTCTCCAGGTAGATGCCTACATGGGAAATTCTCTTTTTATGAATGCGGAAAAATACCAGATCGCCTTCCCGCAAATCACGTACACTCATCCTTTTTATCTGCGTATACAAATCGGCAGAGTTGCCGGAAAGACCCAATTGAAATACTGCATTCATCAGCGTATTCACAAATCCGGAACAATCAATGCCTGAACGGGTTTTCCCTCCAAGCCGGTAAGGAGTTCCCCACCATTCTTCAATAAAACTATACAACTTCTGGTTTAACACGTCTTCCACGGGAACATCCAGTAACTGTGCATATTTAAACTGCCAGCTCTGTGCATTCTCCAGGTTGGCGCTGCCCCTGGTAATATTTTTACTGATGCTGATATCTTTATTGTTAAAGTTATTACGGGGATGGCGGTTAGTGGCAATGCCATCTATAAATTCAACTGGTCTGTTATTGCCGCTGGTAGTGGGTGTGGTAGTGGTTTTCTTGCTGGTCGTACTTTTCTTTAGTGAAGCGCAGGAACTAAGTGACAATGCACAAATCGATAACTTCACAAATAAATGTCCCTTTACTCTGATCATAATCGGCAGGCTAAATTTTTGCTAAAATAATGTAAGATATTTACTTTCAGCCCTTTCCAACGGCTTTTTATTTTCAAGGTTCTGCGTTCTCTATTTTTCCCGTACTTTTGTCGCTTGACGAAATAGATTAGCTGATGAATTTCTCCCATTTACACGTTCACACCCAATTCTCCTTACTGGATGGTGCCGCCGATATCAAATCTCTGTACAAAAAAGCCATGGCTTCCAATCAGCCTGCCCTGGCCATAACAGACCATGGTAACATGTTTGGCGCTTTTCAGTTTGTGGCAGAGGCATATAATAATAAACTCAATCCGGGCGACCCGAAAGATAAAAGATTAAAAGTAAAACCTATTGTAGGCTGTGAATTTTATGTGGTGGAGAACCGCCATAAACGGGCCTTTACAAGAGAAGAAAAAGATGTACGTTACCACCAGGTGTTGCTGGCAAAAGATGATGAAGGTTATCGTAACCTGATCAAACTTTGTTCACTGGGATATATGGAAGGACTGTATGGTAAATATCCCCGTATCGATAAAGAACTGGTAATACAATACCACAAAGGACTCATTGCTACCACCTGCTGCCTTGGTGCTTCTGTTCCCAGGATTATTCTTCGCCATGGAGAAGAAGCCGGAGAAAAAGAATTCCGCTGGTGGCTGGATATTTTTCAGGATGATTTTTATGTAGAACTGCAACGCCACGGTATTCCGGAACAGGATCAGGTAAACGCCGTGCTGCTGCGCTTTGCCGAGAAATACAATGTAAAGGTAATCGCCTCCAATGATTCACACTATGTAGACCAGGCCGATTCCAACGCACACGACATCCTGCTTTGTATCAATACCGGCGAAAAGAAAAGCACCCCTACCAACAAAGACTTTTCTGACGACGATGCTGCCGGCCCGAAAAAAGGACGCTTCGCGTTTTATAACGACCAGTTTTATTTTAAGACGACGGAAGAAATGACCAAATTGTTTCATGATCTTCCGCAAGCCATTGACAATACCAACGAAATTGTAGATAAAGTACAGCTGCTGGATCTGAAGAGAGATATCCTGCTGCCCAACTTCCCTATTCCAAAAGAATTTATCACCCAGGACCAGTACCTGCGGCATATCACCTACGAAGGCGCCCGCAGCCGCTACCTGGAAATGACCGCCGATATTGAAGAACGTATCAACTTTGAGCTACAGGTAATCGAAAACATGGGGTTTGCCGGTTACTTCCTCATCGTAGCGGACTTCATCAAAGCGGGGCGTGAACTGGGTGTATTTATTGGTCCCGGACGTGGTTCCGCCGCCGGTTCTGCGGTGGCCTACTGTATCGGCATCACCAATATAGATCCCATTAAGTACAACCTGCTGTTTGAGCGTTTCCTTAACCCGGAACGTAAGAGCATGCCCGATATTGATACGGACTTCGATGATGAAGGCCGTCAGAAAGTAATTGACTACGTAGTACAGAAATATGGCCGTAACCAGGTGGCGCAAATCATCACCTACGGTACCATGGCCGCTAAAATGAGTATCAAAGACGTTGCMCGCGTAATGGACCTGCCACTGGTAGACTCCAACGGGCTGGCAAAACTGGTACCAGATAAACCCGGCATCCAGCTGGACCGTATCTTCAACGCCCCGCTGGAAGGGGAGAAAAGCCTCGCCGATAAGGAAGGCCTCGCCGGAGAAGATATTGAAAACGTAAAGAAACTCCGGGAACTGATCACCGGGAACGACCTACAGGCAGAAGTACTCCGCGAAGCCTGCGTACTCGAAGGCTCCGTACGTAATACCGGTATCCACGCGGCAGGTATCATCATTGCCCCGCAAGACCTGTACGACCTCATCCCCGTATCTACCGCGAAAGACTCCGACCTCCTCGTTACACAGTTCGAAGGAAGCATTATCGAGTCGGCCGGCGTTATCAAGATGGACTTTTTGGGTCTGAAAACCCTTACCATCATCAAAGGTGCGCTGGAACTGATCCGCCAAAACCACGGTATTACCATTGAAATAGACAATATTCCACTGGATGATGCCAAAACATACGACCTCTATCAAAAAGGTGAAACCAACGCTACGTTCCAGTTCGAGTCGCCCGGGATGCAGAAGTACCTGCGCGAACTGAAACCGGATAGATTCGACGATCTCATTGCGATGAACGCCTTGTACCGTCCGGGACCACTGGAGTACATCCCTTCCTTTATCCGTCGTAAACACGGGCTGGAGCCGGTACAATACGATATCGCGGAAATGGAGGAATACCTGAATGATACCTACGGTATCACCGTATATCAGGAGCAGGTGATGTTGCTGAGTCAGAAACTGGCGAACTTCTCCAAAGGTGATGCGGATGTACTCCGTAAAGCCATGGGTAAAAAGCAGATCGCGGTACTGAATAAGATGAAGGCGCAATTCATGGAAGGCTGCGCCAAAAATGGCCATGACCCTAAAGTATGCGAAAAAGTATGGACCGACTGGGAAGCATTCGCCTCCTATGCGTTTAACAAATCCCACTCTACCTGCTACGCCTTTGTAGCTTATCAAACGGCTTACCTGAAGGCCCACTACCCTTCTGAGTATATGGCAGCGGTGCTGAACTGCGCCAGCAATATTGAAAAGATCACCTTCTTCATGGAAGAGTCCAAACGCATGGGCATCGACGTATTACCGCCGGATGTGAATGAATCGTTCAAGGGCTTTGCGGTAAACAAACAGGGCCAGGTACGCTTCGGATTGGGTGGCTTGAAAGGTGTAGGTGAAGCAGCCATTGAAAACCTGCTGGAAGAACGTAAAAAAGAAGGTGCTTTCAAGAATGTGTTTGACTTTATCAAACGCGTGAATCAGCGTGCTGTGAACAAAAAATCATTGGAGGCCCTGGTAATGTCCGGTGCTTTCGACAGCTTCCCTGAATTACACCGTGCACAATACTTCCACAAACCGGAGGGCGAGCCGCTCAACGGACTGGATAAAATCGTAAAGTTTGGTCAGCAGGTAACTGCCGGCTCCTCCAATGTTGGTAGCCTCTTCGGCGCCGATGATCTCCCGGATGTAGAGCCACCAAAAATCCCGGCTTGTGATCCATGGCCGCTGATCATGAAGCTAAACAACGAGAAAGATATCACCGGTATCTACATCTCCGGGCACCMACTGGATGATTATCGCTTTGAAATGAAGCATTATCATATGAATTCGGTGCAGGAGCTGGTAGAGTATCAAACAGAGATCGCCCAACCCGGCGGTACCGGCGGCCGTTCCCGGGAACGTAATTTCCGCCTGGCAGTATATATTACCAGCGCACAGGAAAGAATTTCCCGTAACAACCGGCAGTTTGGGGTAATGGTGATTGAGGATTATACCGGTAAATTTGAATTTGCTTTGTGGAGTGAAGATTTCATCCGCTTTGCGCCATACCTGAAACCGGGATTATGCCTCTTTATCAATGGTGGCTTCAAATCCAAACGTTTCAACGATAACGAATACGAGTTTAAAGTAAGTAGTATACAATTGCTGCAGGAAGTGAAGAAAACCCATACCAAACAGGTTTATCTGAATACGATGCCCAAGTATATCAACCGGCAAACCGTCGACTTCCTGGTAGACAATGTAAACCGTTTTCCGGGCAACAGCATCCTGCATGTGCACCTGACCGACCGGGATGATCAAACACAGGCTAAATTGCACACTTTTAACCGGAATATTGAGATGAATGACGAGCTGGCAGGGTTTCTACATAAGCAGCCTGACATTGATGTGTATATAGAGATAATCAATAAGTAATGATGCCAAAAATGCAGTAATTTGCACGTGGATTAAGATTTGATAATAAGATAATACAATTCAGAAAATCAAAACAATCGTTAAATAAAACATTTTAAATCATAATTTATGGCTTTAGAAATCACTGACGCGAACTTCCAGAAAGAAGTTATTGAATCCGATAAATTAACTGTTATTGACTTTTGGGCAGAATGGTGTGGTCCTTGTCGCGCAATCGGTCCGGTAATCGAAGAGTTGTCTAAAGATTACGCAGGTAAAGTAAACATTGGTAAGGTGAACGTGGATCAGAATCCAGAGTTATCTATCAATTACGGTATCACCAGCATTCCAGCTATCCTGTTCGTAAAAGGTGGCCAGGTAGTGGACAAACAAGTGGGCGCCGTGCCTAAATCCGTACTGGATAAAAAAATACAGGCCAATATGTAATTTTTATAAAAACAGAGTTTAGGAGCGCGCCGGATTATTCCGGCGCGCTTTTTTTTGTCTTGTCGGGATTCATGGCCACCGGATGTTAAACAACTTTGTATTGATGTTTGTAGATATGGGTAATCAATAAAAGCAATTATTAATTAAAACTCCAAAATCAAAGTACATGTCATTAGAATTCACTGATGCGAACTTTCAAACTGAAGTTCTTGGCTCCGACAAATTATCTGTTGTTGACTGTTGGGCAGAATGGTGTGGCCCATGTCGCGCAATCGCTCCGGTAATCGAAGAGTTGTCTAAAGATTACGCAGGTCAGGCAAACATTGGTAAATTGAACGTGGATCATAATCCCCAGATAGCTGTCGATTATGGTATCACCAGCATTCCTGCTATCCTCTTCATAAAAGACGGCAAGGTAGTGGACAAACAAGTGGGTGCTGTGCCTAAAGCCGTACTGGAGAAAAAAATACAGGCTAATCTGTAATTTTTATAAAAACTGAGTTTAGGAGCGCGCCGGATTATTCCGGTGCGCTTTTTTTGACCCGTTCTTTCCCGTATCTTCATTGCAAATTCTACTTTATTGCGCTATCACTTTATTATCCTTTTTACCTTTCTTTATTGCGTGGGTGCCACAGCACAGCGTAAGTGCGGCACCGCAGAAGCCTTGCAACAACGGGTGCAGAAAACTCCCCGTTTACAGGAATTACTGCAAAAAAATGAAGCCCTGATGCTGCAGGGCCAGCAACGGCAACGCCTGCACGCCAGAACAGAAGCTGTTCGTGCATCGGTATCTATTCCCGTAGTAGTACATGTGTTATTGGATGATCCCAGCCTGGTAACGGATGCTCAAATCCAATCGCAGATTGATGTGCTGAATCGCGACTACAACGCCGTCAATCCTGATATTTCCCAGGTACCTTCGGTATGGCAGCCTATTATCGGTAATACACAAATTCATTTTTGCCTGGCGCAACGTACCCCGGGCGATGAGCCTACCAATGGCATTGTGCGCGTGAAAACGGCGCCGGGCCAAAGCTTTTCTATTCTCAACGGCGCTGCCGATGCCAAATATGCCGCCACTGGCGGTACCGATGGCTGGGACCATTCCAAATACCTGAATATATGGGTGACCCGCCTGTCTGGTAACTACCTGGGCGTAGCCGCCCCTCCGGGCACCGGTTATCCGCTGGAACAGGAAGGCGTAGTGATACAATACACCGCTTTTGGAACCACTGGCAGCGTTGGCCGGGTATATAACCTGGGCCGTACAGCTACCCACGAAATAGGCCATTATTTTGGTTTAAAACATATTTGGGGAGATGATAATGGCGGCTGTACCATTGATGATGGGATCGCCGACACGCCCCTGCAGGGTGATAATACCTACGGATGCCCTTCTTTCCCAAAACTGGACAACTGCTCTCCCACCTTTCCCGGTATCATGTTCATGAACTACATGGACTATACCGATGATGCCTGTATGCATCTCTTTACGGCGGGTCAGGTAGACCGGATGCGCTTTGTGCTCGAAAATATCTCGGAAAGCCTCATGAGCTCCGATGGCTGTACGCCGCCGGTGCTGGTGAACAACGATGCCTCACTGGTAGGCATTACGGCGCCGGATGGCAAAATATGCGACAATCATATTACGCCGGTAGTCATTCTGCGGAACCGGGGTATCAATCCCCTCACAGCAGTGACTATCTGGTATCAGCTGAATGGCGGTGCGCTCACCCAGTACCAGTGGACAGGCAACCTGGGCAGCTTACAGCAAGCAACGGTGACGCTGCCGGGTACAGATGTAGCCATCAATACCTATAACCTGAAAGCCTATACGCAATCTCCCAACGGACAGCCCGATGGGAACCTGCTGAACGATACGGCMAATATCCGTTTCCGTTATGATGCAGAAGCCAGGCTTCCCTTCTCGCAAGGCTTTGAAGATGATAGCTTCCCACCACCCGGCTGGGATCTTTATAATCMTGACCGCAGCTTCACCTGGGAACGTTCCCGCGATGTAGGCAGAAACAGCCAGGCGTCTGCCCTGATCCGTAACCTGGGTTACAATACCAATGACCAGACAGACGACCTTATTACACCAGTCATAGATCCGCAAGGCGCCGATTCCGTATTCCTGTTTTTTGATGTGGCGGCAGCGGTATATTCCGATCCGGCTACCACCGGCATTTCCTGGGATACCTTGCAGATCATAACTACGAACGACTGCCGCCAAACCGGTACGCTACTATATTCCAAATGGGGACCGAACCTGATTACCAGGGCCAAACCGATACAAACGGAGTTTGTGCCCACGGCCAATGAATGGCGTAGAGATTCTGTGGATCTGACCGCAATAGCACATAAAGGAAAATTTCAAGTAGCATTCAGAAACATTTCAAATTCAGAGAATAACATTTATATTGATAATATAAATATTGTCACGAAAGAAGTGAACCCTGCTCTCCGGGAAAAAGGCGTACTGGTGAATCCCAACCCTACTACCGGCGTTTTTTGGGTCACCTTTTACCAGGTACCGGAAGACCTCCAGCAGGTGTCTATTTACAACACGCAGGGGCAGCTAATGGGTAGCCAGCCGGCATCTGCTATCGGCGCCGGCAACCGGCTGACCTTTAATTTGGTAAATGAGCCAAATGGTGTTTATTTTGTAAAATTAATTTACAGGAACAGGGCCAACACCATCAAATTAATGAAAGTAAGATGACGACGAGAAAAGATAATCCGGCTGTTCAAACGCTCCTTCAGCAACCCAACCTGGACGCAGCACTGAAGCGCATTGCAGAGAAAATCCTTCAAGAGGAAAGAATCACGCCCGAAGATGGGCTGGTCTTATTTGAAAAAGCAGATATTGGCCTTGTAGGCGCTTTAGCCAACCATGTACGCGAGCGCATGCATGGCGACAAGACCTACTTCAACCGCAACTTTCACATAGAGCCAACAAACGTCTGTGTATTTACCTGCCACTTCTGCTCCTATTCCCGCTTGTATAAAAACCGGGAAGATGGATGGGAACTGAGCATCGACCAGATGATGGATATCGTGAAAAAATACGACAACCAACCCGTTACAGAAGTACATATTGTAGGTGGCGTACATCCTAAAATGCAACTGGACTTTTTCGTGGAACTGATCAAACAAATCAGGGCCCACCGTCCGGAACTGCACATCAAAGGATTTACCGCCGTGGAACTGGATTATATGTTCCGCAAAGCCAAAGTAAGTGTAGACGAAGGTATGCGCATACTCAATGAAGCCGGCCTGCAATCCATGCCGGGCGGCGGCGCAGAAATATTTGCACCGGAAGTACGCGCTAAAATATGCCATGATAAAGTAGATGCCGACGGATGGCTCGCCATTCACAAAGCTGCTCACCTTCGCGGTATGCACACCAACGCTACCATGCTGTATGGCCACGTGGAATCTTTTGCAGACCGCATTGACCACATGGAACGCTTACGCAGCCTGCAGGACGAAACCGGTGGTTTCAACACCTTCATTCCGCTGAAATTCCGTAATAAAGGCAACGACATGTCTGATATCGCGGAAAGCTCTATCGTGGAAGATCTGCGCCTGTATGCCATTGCACGCCTTTACATGGATAACTTCCCCCACCTGAAAGCCTACTGGCCTATGCTGGGAAGAAATACCGCACAACTCACCCTTTCTTTCGGCGTAAACGACCTGGATGGTACCATCGATGACACCACCAAGATCTACTCTATGGCCGGTGCAGAAGAACAAAATCCATCTATGAACACGGCACAACTGGCACAACTGATTAAACAGGCTGGCAGAAGACCCGTAGAAAGAGATACCGTATACAACGAAATAAAGGATTATACTAACGTCGTTTTTTCTGATGAAGAATTACTGACCAAATAGTACTGCTATCTTATGCAATTACACCTGAAATGTTTACTGATCGCCAGTTTATACGCTGCCGGCTGTCACCAGAGCAATACCAGTAATACCGCCAACACAGCAGATACCGCCACCGCTGCTACTACCACAGAAGCAGCTACGGTAACTTCCAACGGCACCGCCTTCAAAAAGCAAGGTACACTGGCCTTTCTGGGAAAATCCGGCGCAGATACCCTGCGCAAAATTGATATCCAGCTGGCGCAAACCGACGAACAACGCGCCGATGGATTGATGTATCGCAAGTCAATGACAGACGATCAGGGCATGCTCTTTATTTTTCCGGACATGGAAGAACGTGCCTTCTGGATGAAAAACACCTACATCTCCCTGGATATTATCTATATAGCAGATAACATGGAAATTGTGTCCATACAGAAATACGCCACACCACTATCCGAAGAAAGTTTACCTTCCTACAAAAAAGCAAAATATGTACTGGAGGTAAATGGTGGCTTCAGCGATAAATACCACATCGCCTACGGAGATAAAATCGCTTATCAGCAATAATATTAAAAGAGAAGCCCCCGCACGAAGCGGGGGCTTTTTTCGCTCTATGATACATATTTGATCGCTAACACTAATAGCCTCTTTATACTTCAGCAGCAGCATTCACTACTTCAAGAATATGCAGCTGGGTTTTCCCCGCAGGTACTTCCCAGTCAATCACATCACCAGTGCTATACCCCAACAGGGCCGTACCAATGGGCGACAGAATCGATAATTTACCTTCCTGCAAATTGCTCAATGCCGGCAGCACCAGCTGTACACTCCTGACCTTTCCGCTGCGCTCATCCCTGAATTGCAACGTTGAATTTACCTGTACTACATGGTCAGGCACTTTACCCTTTCTCACAACTGCTCTGTCCAGCTCTTCTTTGAGCTTGTGGGTAGCCGGCGCTTCATAGCACAGGGTTTTAAGGATTTCGTAATCATGTAGGGACACAATGATCTGTTTCTTTTTCATGATGACCGGGTTTTACAGCTTCGGCTTTCGCACACAGCTTTCAGCTAGTTATTAAATGATGGCCCCGGATGCAGCAAAGCTCCTGCTCTACTATTGTAATCCGGTGCATATATTTCCTGATAAGATCGTACATCCGTTCTCGTTATTCTTCTGAACAGGGCGGCAGGACTTACCTTCTCTGCCGAAGCAAAGCCACAGGCTCCCATCAGCTCCGCCAATGCCGCAATGGTGTTGCGGTGATAGTTGGCTACACGTACCCGTTTGTCAGCTACATTCACGCCCTGATAAAGCGTGGGGTCTTGTGTGGCCACCCCTACCGGACAGCTGCCGCTATCACATTGCAACGCCTGGATACAGCCCAATGCCAGCATCATACCGCGGGCACTGTAACACGCATCTGCGCCTATCGCTAATACCTTCATAATGTCGAAACCGGTAATTACTTTACCACTCGCCATAATGCGGATATGTTGCTTCAGATCATAATGACGCAACAGGTTCACCACCAGCGCCAATGCATCGTACAACGGCATCCCGATGGAATCGGTAAATTCCAGTGGCGCCGCACCTGTACCACCTTCTGCGCCATCCACCGTGATAAAGTCCGGATAAATACCCGTGTTGACCATAGCAGTGCAAATACGTTCAAACTCGTCAGCACGGCCTACGCACAGCTTAAACCCAATTGGCTTGCCGCCGGAAAGTTTACGCAACTGCTGTAAAAAAGCCAGCATCTCATACTCATTACTGAAAGCGGTATGCGCGGCAGGCGATAATACGCTGGTACCTGATTTTACTTTACGGATCGCCGCAATTTCAGGCGTATTTTTAGCAGCAGGTAACACCCCTCCCTTACCCGGTTTGGCGCCCTGACTCAATTTCAACTCAATCATTTTTACACACGGCTCCGCAGCAGCTACCACAAATATTTCCGGCGAAAAATTCCCCTGCTCATCGCGGCAACCAAAGTAACCGGTACCAATTTGCCAGATCAGGTCACCGCCATGCTGCAGGTGATAAGGACTAATCCCACCCTCTCCGGTATTATGCGCGAAACCACCTATTTGTGCACCACCATTCAGCGACGCAATAGCTGTTTTACTCAATGCACCATAACTCATAGCGCTTACGTTCAACAGACTGGCATTGTATGGCTTCGTACACTGGGCATTACCAATATTCACTCTTAAATCTTCCGCTTTTACTTTCATGGGAAACGCCGTATGCGCGGCCCACTCATAGCCCGGCTCATACATGTTGTCCAATGCGCCAAATGCCACGGTTTGTTTTACATCCTTCGCACGCTGATACACCACCGCACGCTGACGGCGATTGAATGGCCTTCCATCTGTATCCGATTCAAAGAAATACTGACGCATCTCCGGCCTGATTTGCTCCAACAGGTAACGCAACCGCCCCAGCAAAGGATAGTTACGCAACAACGCATGCTTCCTTTGCAGCCGGTCATAAATGGTTAACACGCTAAGCCCCACTGCCACAGGCAACAGGAACCATCCGGTTAAATATCCACGATAAAGACTTGTAGCGACGCTCACATCCAGCAACAGGCATAAAAGATAAACTGCCCATCGTGCTATCCGATGATTCATAAAACTGTTTTTATAAGATTGTTTTGGAAAAATACAAGTGGAATAAAACTACATAGATACAGGTAGTCATTCCCCCGGGTACAACGCTTTATATACTAAAAGTTGCCCGGGATTAAGTGTTGAAGTCTTTGGGGCAGGATAAGAACGGCAATAAGAACCCTCCCATACGCTTATACGCACAGCAGGTGTTTTGAAATTGTAATATGGTAATTGCCGGATTCAATTAATTAATAATTGTAATCCGGCAAATATAAGGGATTTATTTCCAATAAACTATCATTTTGGTAATTCAGACGCGGTAAACGGCTTCTGCCGGCCGTTATACTGCTTACGTACCTGCTGTATGTCCGCGGCCGTTACCTTGTCCGCATTATTCTTCCAGGCACTGCGCAGGAAAGTCAACAGCTGCGCAATGTCCGCATCATTGAACTCATCACTGCCTCCAATACCCGGCATATCGCCGTTTATTTCCGGCGCTTTATATACTTTACCATGTACTTCTACCGGCCCGGTTAAACCGTACAATACAATAGAGATAAAGGCTTTTTTATTACCATTTACCCAGTTGCTTTCATTCAACGGCGGCGCCATGGCGGCAATACCTTCTCCGCTTTTACCATGACAGGTCTGGCAAACGGTATTGAATATTTTATACCCGCGGGGCAATGCTGTGCGCAATGCTTCCATCTTTTTAGCGTTGGCTTTGTTATCCAGGTTCTTCAGCACCTTTTCCAGCTGCCGGCGCAATGCCAGCGTGGTATCCGGATTCCAGGCAATCACCTGTTTCAGCAAAGCTGGCTCCCGGTTCACTGCATTGTTGACCAATGCAGAGGCCACATAACGGTTAGGGGCATACGCTTTTATCATTTTCTCTTCCAGTCGCGCGGCAGCTGCCTTGTCGGCTTTTCCGAGTGCGGGCAACAGGTACCCCACTACCGGCGCCAGGTAAGCATTGTCTGATAAGCTGTCTAATGCAGCGGCCATGGCTTTTGCATTACCGCTATTCAACACAAATGGCAATGCGGCCAGCGCCTGCATTTTCAGCATAGCGTTGTTACTTCGCCAGATATCTTCCAGGTCTGTTGCTGTCAACAGATGTAATCCTTCCAGGGTCCAGAGTGCATGCACCTGTACAGCGGAAGCGATATTTGCATGCAGCAATTCCCTTAACGCAGGCAATACTTCCTTTAACTGGCGATCAATGATCAGTTGCTGCGCCTGATCCCGTAAGGTACCGTTGGGCGAGCTGAGTTGCTTCACCAGCCCGGCAGGGCTGTGATCCGCTGGTGATGCGGCTGGCAATGTACCTTCCGGAATAATGCGATAGATACGTCCGGCATTCAGCGGCTGTGTAAGCTGCCGTATTTTCACTTCATTCTTTAAGTATTCTGTGATATACGTTTTATGTTGCAGGATACCACGATACATATCGGCGATATACAGCGCGCCATCCGGGCCTGTTTTTAAATCTACCGGCCGGAAACGCTCGTCGTCACTGGCCAAAAACTCTTTGCCCTGATAGGCCTGTATGCCCTTTACCACAAAGCTGCTATCCGACAGGATGTTTCTTTTGATAAGGTTGGCAGAAGGCTCGGCCACGAAGGCGTTGCCCTGATAAGTAGCCGGCAGCAGATTACCCCGGTAAATCAGGGGGCCGCAGGCGGCGGTGAAGTTGACGAGGCGCAGACTATCATCCAGCGTACCTTTCTGATATCCGCGGTTTACGCCAGGCGTAGGATGTATGGGATAGGTGCGGTTGTCGGGTACTATTCGCTGATCAAAGCCGGCGTCATTCTGCTGGTACGGGTTAGTGCCGCCTAATCCTGGCGGGAAGTAATCGCCCAGCAGGTTTTCTGAGTTGTTATTATAATAGAGGCGTCCCTGGTTGTCTTGGGTGATGCCCCATTGGCCGCGGAAATGAGTGGTTTCCTTCAGCCATTTATTGCCTGCCTTATGGTAACGCCTATCCGATTTTGCGTTGTAGATCCAGTTATCCATGGCTCTTAATAAACCGTTGGGCTGATGTTCTACGTTGCCGCCGGCAGCGTATTGGTCGTCTACCAGTGTTTTTTTGCCGGGCTTGTCGCCGTTAATTTCCACAAACCAGAGCTGTGGTGGCGTGGCCACGAGGATACCGTTCTCAATCAGGCAGATGGCCCTGGGGAGTACCAGCGAGTCGAGGAATACGGTCCTTTTATCCATGACGCCATCGCCGGTGGTATCTTCCAAAATCACCACCTTGCCATCGGGTTTATCTTCCCCGGTACCTACGGTATCGGGCATAAAGCCGGTCATTTCTACCACCCACATGCGACCGCGGTCATCGAACGTCATGGCGACCGGGGCTACCACCATGGGCTCCGCCGCTACCAATTGTACTTTCAGGTCTTTGTCGTAAGTCATATGACGGATGGCTGTCTGTGCATCCAACACGGGTGAGGTAGCATATTGCTTCCGCATGGCCAGAGAATCCTGTTCGTGTTTATTTCCTTGCTGGTGCTGATCCCGCTGCCCACAGGCAAAGAGCGCGAGACATAACGTGGTCATTAAATAGTGGGTACGCTGCATTGTTGTAAATCGATTGCGAAAAGTAAAAATACATTTCTGATCATATTTTTTTTGAAAAATTATAGGAGACAACAGTTTCGCTTCGGCGCGATTTCAAAAAGACTTATCTTCGTCGCTTTATTGGATACATTTTACGATTTATTTGCATTTATGGAACGCTTTCAGGGCATCATAGGCATTGTACTTATCTTGGGCATCGCCTTTTTGTTTTCTAACAACAAAAAAAAGATCAACTACCGATTGGTATTGAGTGGAATTGGGTTGCAGGTAGCCATTGGACTTTTGGTTTTTAAGGTGCCTCCTATTACATGGTTTTTTCAGCGCGTAGGTGATGCCATGGGGAAACTGGAAGCTTTTGCCCGCAAGGGAGCCGCTTTTGTGTACGGTGGTATTGGCATTACCCAGCACGATGGCAGTGTAAAAGATTATGCCGGCGGCGGATTTGTATTTGCATTCAACGTAACGGCTACCATCATCCTGGTATGTGTACTGGTAGCGGTGTTATATCACTATGGCATTATGCAGCGCGTAGTAGCCGTGATTGCGCGGGCCATGAACTTTGTGATGCGGGTAAGTGGTGCAGAAGCACTGAGTAACGTAGCCAGCGCCTTTGTAGGCCAGGTAGAAGCACAGGTAATGATTCGTCCTTATCTCTCCAGCATGACCAAAAGCGAAATACTGGCTTCTATGAGTGGTAGCCTTGCCTGTATTGCCGGCGGTATCCTGGTTGTTTACGTAAACATGGGCTTACAGGCGGGATTACATATTGCACCTTTCCTGATTACGGCCAGTCTCATGGCGGCGCCGGGCGCCCTGGTAATCTCCAAAATCGTATTTCCTGAAACTGAGGAAAGCGTGACTATGGGCCGGGTGAAAATGGAAGTAAAAAGCAATTATACCAACGTGATCGACGCTATTTCACATGGCGCCGGCGATGGTTTTAAAATAGCCATGAACGTTATTGCGATGCTGATTGGTTTTATTGCCTTTATTGCATGTATTGATTGGTGCCTGGTACATCTCGGACATCTTGTCAAGCCTGACTTTAACCTGAGCCTCGACTGGATTTTCGGTAAGTTATTTATGCCAATGGCATGGGCAATCGGCGTACCTTCCGCGGATGTACAGAATGTAGCTACCCTGCTGGGACAGAAACTCACCATCAACGAATTTGTGGCCTTTAAAAGCATGACMGATAAAACCGTACCTATTGTCACCGCGAAAGGCATTGCCATTGTAACCATTGCTATTGCGGGTTTTGCGAACTTCAGCAGCGTGGGTATGCAGATTGGTGGTATCGGGGAACTGGCGCCAGACAGAAGGGCGGATTTGGCCAAGCTGGGGCTGAAAGCGTTGTTGTGTGGTACGCTGGCGTCTTATATGTCGGCCGCCATTGCAGGGATATTGATCTAAGCGATTTTTTGTCTGAGGACAGGATCAGACTGATTTCATATTTTAAAAAGAAGGGAGATAAAAGCGGATTCGCTTCTATCTCCCTTCTTTTTTCAACATATAATTAGTCAGAATAATCAGTCTAATCCTGCCCCCAGACAAAATCCGCGGTTATTTTCGTCAGCAACCGGTATTTACCGGGCAGTTGCTATCTGCTACTCCAGGCGCTTAATCAGACCTGCCTGTATAGCAGCCCATGCTTCGCCTTGTCCTTCTCCTTCCCAGTAATTCTTCATTTCAGAACCGGCTGTAACTTTATTGACTACAGTGATCGCCTGATTTCTGAGTGCGCGGGTTGCGATGAGGTTCAATACGTCCAGCTGATCCAGCGGATCTTCCGGAAAATCCTCGCTGGGTTTACCAACCAATGCCGCCACAGTTTCTGCTGCTGCTAATGCTTCTTCGCAATCCGTTACTTCCAGTGTTTCGATGTTGTTAATGATACGTGCCAAGGTATCCGTAACCAAGCCACCGTCTTTACTGCCAATCAGGTCAAATACCCAATCCTGTGATCCATCATTTTCAAAATTCCTGGTGCCCCATGCGCCCATAGTGTTTACGTTTTTTTATTTTTTTCGAATAAAGAATAAAAGTAATCGTTTCTTTTTACAACAACCAAACCAACCTGCTAGTTCAAACTTCTAAAATCTACCGGTACCAGTTTGCTGACACCTGGCTCCTGCATGGTTACGCCATAGATCACGTCTACAGCGGCCATTGTTTGCTTGTTGTGCGTTACAATAATAAATTGTGAATTATCAGAAAACTTTCTGATCATGTTGGTAAACTTACCCACGTTAGCATCATCCAGTGGCGCATCTACCTCATCGAGGATACAGAAAGGCGCCGGCTTAATCAGGTAAATGGCAAACAACAACGCCGTAGCGGTGAGTGTTTTTTCTCCTCCGGACAGCTGTGTGATGGCTGCCGGACGCTTACCTTTTGGCTTCGCGATGATTTCAATACCGGTATCAGCCAGGTTGGAGGGATCGCTCAGGATCATGTCGCACTGGTCTTCTTCGGTAAACAGCGCCTTAAATACCCGGATAAAGTTTTCCTTCACCTGGTTAAAAGTATCCAGGAACTTTTGGTTCGCGGTGGTTTCCACTTCCTGGATAGTTGCCAGCAGGGAGTCTTTCGCGTTCACCAGATCCGTTTTCTGTTCCAGGATAAACTCATATCTTTTCTTCATTTCCTGATAAGCTTCGATGGCGGTAGGGTTGATTTCTCCCATATTTTCCATCCGCTTTTTCAGTCGTTCTGCACTACCCTGCAACTCTTCTACCGGCAGTTCGGAGCTGCGTTGTTCATCAATGATTTCATCGAGGTTCACTTTGAACTCCACACTGAGCCTTTCTTTCATGGTGGTCAGTTGCAGCTTCAGCTCATTCACTTTATCCTTGATGGTATTGAGTTGCTGATCCAGTTGCTCTCTGGCGCGCTGTTTTGCTCTCAGCGTGCTTTCCAGCTCCTGCAGGTGGTTACGGAAGTTATAGTATTCCTGGTCTTTTTCGTTGAGTGCTTTTTCTTCTTCTTCACGTTGACGGAACAGTTCTACCAGTCCATCATCTGCGTGGCTCAGTTTTTCAACAGCAGCAGCAATATGGCCTACGGCATCTTCCAACTGCGTTTTATTACTGGTAATCTGCACGTGCAGGTCCGACAGTTGCTTGCGCTTAAACTCCAGCTCCTGTTTGAGGGCCTGCACTTTACTTTGCTGACGGGTATGTTGCAGGTTTTGGTTATTGAACTGCACCGTTGCCATGTTAAACTGTTGTTCGGCTTCCTGCGACATCCGGTCGGCATCGGTAATGCTGTCCTGCAGTTCGGTGACTCTTTCATTGAGTCCTTCCAGTTCATCTCTGACGCCGGAAATGCTTTCCTGGTTGGTGGCCAGTGATTGCTGCATTTCCTCGAGGCGTTTATCGCCGGCTTCAATGAGGTGATGGAAGTTTTCAATCCTATTCTGGAGGCCAAACAGCTGATTGCTCAACTGGTTTACCTTTTCCCGTGCAGCATTGATATTATTTTCGTTGAGTTGGCTGTTGTAGCCTAATACTTCGTCGTGTTTCTGTTGCAGGGCTATTTTCAGGCGGCCTACCACGGCTTCGAGATCTTTGATCTCTACTTCCAGTTTCTCCAGGTTTTTAGCCCGGCCCAGTTTCTTTCCTTCAAATAAACCTACAGATCCACCGCTGATATTGTATTTACCGCGGTGCATGCGGCCGGATTTTTCCACCAGCAGCATTCTTTCGTCTGCCAGCTGGCTGAATTCCAGGCGTGTCAGGTCTTCCCCGATAAATACCTTGCCCAGCAGGTGTTGGCCGAGGCCTTTGTATTTCTCTTCAATTTCCACTACTTCTAATGCCGGGATGGTGCCGGGAGGCGCCAGCAGCGGGGTATTGTCGGTGCGGAACTGATCGAGAATAAAGAAATTCGCTTTCCCTTTTTTGTTGGCATCGAGCAGTTGTATGGCTTGTACCGCTTCGTGAACGTTGTTCACCACATAGTAGCTCAGATAGGGCTCCAACAGATTTTCCACGCAGGTGCGATATTCTTCTTTACAGAAAAATATATCACTCAGGATGGGGGCATTATTATTCCAGTCGGGATTTTTCTTCAGAAATTTAATACTCTCGGGATAGCCTTCAAGGCTGTCTACCAGCGATTTGAGGAGGTCGAACTCATTCTTTTTGGAATCGAGGGTTCGGTTCTCATCTACCAGTTTATCACGCAACCCTTCAATATCGGATTGGGTGGCGAGGATTTTCCCTTTGGTTTCTTCCTGGAACCGCACCATGGCTTCCAGGTCGGTTTTGCTGGTGTTGAGGGTTTGTTGCAGCGCCTCTTTTTCTGTTTCCAGCTGGGCTATTTGTTGCTGGCGGCCCACTTTCTCCTCCTGCAGTTGTTGCATACTGCGTTGCAGGTTCTGTACGGAGGTATCGGCTACCGCTACTTTCTTTTCTGCTTCAAACTGTTGCCGTTGCCAGCGTTGCTGGTCGTTACGCAGGTTTTCGAGGGCTTGTTTCTTCTGGTGAAAACGTTCTTTCTTTTCCTCCACCATGTCGCGGAGGGTGTCCAGTTCGTCTGCCATGGTGTCAAACACTTCTCCTTCTTCTGTTACCTGTTTCTCGGTAAATTCGATGGAAGTGGTGAGGCCCTGCAGTTGTCCTTCTGCATTGTTGAGGAAGTCGTTGATGCTTTTCTCACGTTCCCGCAAATAGGTTAATTGCTGGGTGGCGAGGTTTTTATCATTTTCCTTGGTACGGATGGTAGAAACGAGTTCATTGAAAGATTTCTGCAGGGTTTGCAGTTCTCTTTCTTTGGCCACGAAGTGTAGCTTATCTTGTTCAACGGCGGCTTCGGCTGTCAGGATTTCTGTTTCCAGGGCCAGTTTGCGGTCGCTTTCCGCCTGCTGGGTTTCCGACAGTTCTTTAAAGTTGATGTTGAAACCTTCCAGGGCGGCTTTCGCCAGTTCTATACTTATTTCGCGGTATTCTTTTTTTACTTCGTAGAAGCGTTCGGCTTTGCGGGCCTGGCTTTCCAGTGTTTTGAGGTTGTTATTGATTTCGAATAACAGATCCTCAATACGGTTAAGATCCCCTTCTGTGGCGTCCAGTTTGGATTTAGCTTCCTTTTTACGGGTTTTGTATATGGAGATGCCTGCCGCTTGTTCCAGCATACGACGACGGCTGTTTTCCTTATCCTTGATGATATCGTCTACCATGCCCAACTCAATGATGGCATAGGAATCGGTACTCACCCCGGTGTCCATGAAGAGGTTATGAATATCTTTCAGGCGGCAGGCTACATCGTTGAGCCGGTATTCACTGTCGCCGTTTTTATAAAATTTACGTGTAATCGTCACCGTGGTGAACTCGGTGGGCAGTACATTTTTGGTATTTTCGAAGGTAAGGCTTACTTCTGCCATACCGCTTGCGGAGCGGCTTTTGGAGCCGTTGAACACTAATCCCGCCTGATTATCAGAGCGGAGGTTACTGATTTTGTGTTCGCCGATTACCCAGCGAATGGAGTCGATGATATTACTTTTGCCGCAACCATTTGGCCCAATCACCCCAGTGATCCCCTCATCAAACTGCAAAACGGTTTTATCTGCAAAACTTTTAAAGCCTTTTATTTCTAGTGTTTTTAAGCGCACGTCGTACTCCGAGGTTTTTTAAGGCGTCAAAGATATAATTTTACCCGAATCAAAAAGTAATTTAAGTGAGATGCGATAATATCATCTGATTATTTATACACAATCAGGTGTCATTTACTCCCGCACGCAGCACGCTTCAAAACTGTAATAGACTGGTTATAAATATAGTAAAAAGATCAATTAGAATTAAATTGGGTGTGAGAAAAATACCAAATAAAGCGCTGAAAGGGGAAAGCGTAAAGCAAAAAGGTATTGTAGCGGATGGATGTTAGCGGATTTTTATTTTTGGACAGGATTCACTAAGATCCATCCGCTACAATACCTTTTTGCTTTACGCTTTATGCTTTATGCTCGCTATATTTGCGGCACAAAACCCATATCGTTTGCGAACAGAACAGCTGATCAACAATATTAAGAATTTCCTTTACAGTTATCATTTCAGTAACGGCATGCGTACCACCATCAGCGTGGTAGTGCCGTCCATGGTATTTGCCGGAATGGGGAAGCTGGATCTGGGCATTGCCATGTCCATGGGCGCCTTGTGTACCGCGCTCAGCGACGTTCCCGGCACCATCATCCATAAACGAAATGGACTGATCATCAGTACCATCCTCATTTTCATTACCGCACTCGGTACAGGGCTGCTCATCCCCTACACCATTCCCATGGCGCTGTGGATAGCCGGCTGCTGCTTTATGTTCGCCATGTTACTGGTATATGGCAACCGTGGCGGCAATATTGGTACCGCCGCCCTGCTGGTAATGGTATCCATACTGGGAGAAACACAGCTCACCCCTAAACTGACCCTGCTGCACGCCTCCATGGCGCTGCTGGGCAGCATCTGGTACGCCATACTGGCCCTCACCCTCTGGCAGATCCGCCCTTATCTGAATGTACAACAGGCGCTGGGCGACTGTATCATTCAAACCGCCCGCTACCTGGAAACAAGGGCCAATTTTTATACCCCCGGCATTAATGTAGCTGAAAACTATAAAGCAGTACTGGCCCAACAGGTGATCGTAAACGAAAAACAGGAACAGGTACGGGAACTGCTGCTGAAAAGGCGTTCCGCCCAACAAGGTACTACCAGTATCAACAAAAGCATGGTGCTGATATTCCTGGATATGGTGGATCTGCAGGAACAGATCATGGCCTCACAAACGGATTACAACGCCCTCCAGGCCGATTTCAAAGACCAGGAAATACTGGAAAAATTCCATGCCCTCATCCTGGAATTCACGACGGAACTACAAAATATCGGGATGGCCGTAGCAGCCGGACAACGCTCCCTGCCCAAAACCAACCTAAAATTTGAAATGGAGAAGGTAAAACAGGCTATCGCCGACATTACCCTGAAACTCCCCACCCTCAAGGAAAGAACCCGTACTATCCCGCTCACCAATATCCTGCAAAACCTGCAGGACATGGCCCAGCGCATTTATAACCTGCATCGACTCACCCGCCTGGAACGACTGAAAGACGAATCCATCGATCCTAAACTGGAACTGTCTAAATTCACCACGCGGCAGAAATATGATTTCGAAACGTTCCGGGATAACCTCACGTTCAAGTCGCATATTTTCCGCCATGCCATCCGTGTAAGCCTGGCCACCGTATTGGGTTACGGACTAGGCGTGGTATTGCATCTGGATCGCGTATACTGGATACTCCTCACCATTGTAGTGATCCTGAAGCCAGGATTTGGCTTAACCAAATCACGCAGCATACAACGTTTAATCGGTACCGTTACCGGGGCACTATTCGCCGCTGGCCTGCTTTACGTGACGAATAACAATACTGTTATTTTCATCGCCATGCTGCTATGCATCCTGGGATCTTATAGTTTTATGAGCTTCCAGTATACCCTCAGTGTATTTTTTGTGACGCCTTTTATCATTTTCCTCCTGCATTTCCTGCATCCGTCGGACCTCTACAATGTGACGCAGCGGGTATTGGATACTTTCATTGGCGGAGGCATCGCCTTCTTTGCCAATATGCTGCTGTGGCCGGCCTGGGAGCATAACCTCCTCCCGGACTACATGAAGAAAATGATGGATACCAACCGCAAATATTTTGAGCTGGTGATGCGGGCTTACTCCAATGAAAAAGTATCCGTGACGGATTTTAAGCTGGCCAGAAAAGATACCTATGTGGCAAGCGCCAATATGATGGCGGCTTTCCAACGTATGCTGTCGGAACCCAAGAGCAAACAAAAAAATGGTTCGCAGGTCTATCACTATGTGGTACTGAACCACACGCTTACCTCTCATACCGCCGCACTGGCGGCTTACAACATGCACCATGGGGTGCTGTTTCCAAGGCCTGAATACCGGGAAATCACCGATTACCTGCTCCATAATATGGATCAACTGATACTGATGATCGATCCTGCTACTAATTCCAACGCCAGCATTTCGCCACAGGTACACGCCTTCGATCGCCTGGATGATCACCTGGAATCACTGGTGCACAAAAGACAGCAGGAAATCAATGATGGCATGGGGCCCACGCCTACCCGCGATGAAATGCTGGAAACCAAACAGGTGCATGATCAGCTGATAGCGATCCTCTCACTGATAAGGGATATGGGGAAAGCGCTGACAAGAGCTGAAAGCGTAAAGGAGAAAGCATAAAGCGATTGAAGCGATTGACCAGTGCGGATTTTGTCTTGTCCAGGATTAAACTGATTACACTGATTTTTATATTTTGATTTAAAAAAGATGATGGGAGATCGAAGCAAGTATCAGCTTCAATCTCCCATCATCTTTTTAATACTATAAAATATAATCAGTGTAATCAGTTTAATCCTGGGCAAGACAAAATCCGCGTTACTCTGCTCTCAAACTCTTCACGGGATTCGTCAACGCTGCTTTCACCGATTGGAAGCTGATCGTCATTAAAGTGATCAACACAATCAGGATAGCTGCAGCTATAAATATCCCCGGACCAATATGAATGCTATAGGCGAAGCCTTTCAGCCATTGRCTGCTGGCCCACCACGCTACAGGAAACGCAATGAGAATAGCCATCCCCACCAGTTTCAGGAAATCTTTTGATAACATCATCACAATAGTTCCTACAGTGGCTCCCAGTACTTTGCGGATACCAATTTCCTTCAACCGGCGCTGGGCGGTAAATGCCGCCAGTCCGAATAAACCTAAACAGGATATCAGGATAGCCAGACCAGCGAAATACCGGGATAACAAAGACACCTGTTTTTCCGCGGCATACATCTTATCGTAATTACTATCCAGGAATTTATAATCGAAAGAAAAGCCCGGGTTAAACCGCTGATATAATTGCCCCAATTGGGCAATTGCTGTTTTTTCTCTGCCTGTTTCCAGCTTCACTACGAACTTATATGCGGAAGACCTATCCAACGTAAAAAACAACGGCTTTACTTTATCGTGGAGCGATTGAAAGTGAAAGTCTTTCACCACACCGCCAATATGCATTTTCATTCCCCATAATTCCACCTCTTTTCCAATTGGATGCTGCATGCCCATGAATTTAACAGCAGCTTCATTGAAGATGATCATGGAGGTGTCTGTTCCGAAGTCGCGCGAAAATCCCCTGCCCTCTTTTATTTTAATGTCCAGCGTTTTCAACAGGTCATAGTCGATAGACACTGCCTCGAACTCTGTTCTATCTTTCAGGTCTTTTCCCTCCCATATCACAGCTGAAGTACCAGAGCTATGGCCCGTAAGGGAATGCGCTATACTGGAGGCGTCAATAACACCGGGTATATTCTTTACTTCGGCCAGGAAAGCATCCTGTGCCTGGTTATTATCCAACTTTCCTTCTTTCGTAAAAGTGATGACATGATCTCTATCATACCCCAGATTCTTGGTTTGTATGAAGCTGATCTGGCGATAAATCACCAACACAGCAATGATCAGTATGATAGAAAGACTGAATTGAAAAACCACCAGTCCTTTTCTGACTACCAGTTCTCCTACCGTGCCTCTTAGCTTTCCTTTCAGCACCAGCGCAGGTTTGAAGCCGGACAAATATAAGGCGGGATAACTGCCTGCCAGCAAGCCGGTGAATAAAGTGATGACCAATACGGATATAATTAATCCTGGTTCCAGATGGGATAAAGCCAATTGTTTGCCGGTAATATTATTGAATGCCGGCAGTGCAAACATCACCAATACAACGGCGAGAGCAAGCGCCAGGAAGGCCATCAGCACAGATTCTCCCAGGAATTGCAACATGAGTGAGCCACGGCCTGCCCCCATCGCTTTTTTCACCCCTACTTCTTTAGCCCTGCCCGATGCCTTGGCTGTCGAGAGGTTCATGAAATTAATACAGGCAATCACCAGGATAAAAATGGCAATGAGGGAAAAGAGTCGTACATAATCTATTCGTCCTCCTACCTGTATCCCGTTTTCGTAGCGTGCATGAAGGTACCGGGTGGAATACCGCTGGATAAAGGGCGTACGGTAGGTAATGTCATTATTGGTATTCCGCTTAATGAAGTCAGCCAGTTTTATATTGAACTTCACCGGATCTGTACCTGGCTTCAGGGTCAGGTAAGTAGACGGACCTGTACTTCCCCAATTATCTACATTCTCTACAATCCTGGGATAGGCCATTACGGGCAGTACAAAGTCAAACTGATCTGACGACTGCTGCCCCGGCGATTTAAATATCCCCGTTACCATGAACTGATCCTCATGCTGCATCTCTACTGTTCTGCCGATAATATTCGTTGTAGTACCAAATAGTTTCTTCGCCAGCTGATCTGATAAAACGATAGACTTCTTTTCCTGCAGTACCTGCGAGGCATTACCCTGAATCAAGTCATAAGAAAACATCTTAAAGAAATCTTTGCCGGCATATTTCCCATTTGATTTAAGACTATTGTCATTATTTACAGATAGCGTCGCTTTAGGTATCCAGTCTGTAATTGCCGTGTACTCTACTTCTGGCATTTGTTTCACCAGGGCGTCAGCCATGGGGACAGATGAAGACTGTGCCGTCCATATACCACTGGCCTGCACCCGGTTTTCCATTACCTGGTAGAGGTTAGCATCTTGTTTATGAAAACGGTCCATTTGCAATTCATCATTCACCCAGATGTAAATGAGCAGTGCACAGGCCAAACCCGTTGAAAGCCCAACCAGGTTGAGGATAGCAAACCTGCGATCTTTTATCAGATTACGCCAGGCAATCGCCAGATAATTTCTAAACATAAGAATATATTGCTTATTCCAGGATCGACAAAGGAAATGCCACGCCCCACTCTATGTATCCAACAATATCATACATATTATTATTTTACACAAACTGTTCGATACTGCACAGTGTTCGTTCGCATACATAGCATGATAGTTATAGCCGTACCCGGCTGTATATAAACAGCACAGCACCGCATGCTGCGGTGCTGTGCCTCTTCAAATATCATATACTGGCTTATTTAGCCGGAATATCCATAATGGTAAACTGATCGGTCACCGGGTTAATAGCTGCCAGCACCTGGTCGAAGAAAGCCGGGCCTTCTGCAGCATACCAGGGCAGCAGGTTTTCCTTGCGCTCCTGCAGGGAACCAGCCGGAAACAGTTTATTTTTCAACTGCCGGATCTGGTCTGTTTGCCAGGCAAACTTTTTCTTTTCTGCACGCAGGAATTTATGCTCCAGTTTTCCGATCGACTTCAAAGCTTTGGTCCTTTCGGAGCCGGTGGTGGCMACCAGCGTTACATCAATGCTGCGGGCCTTTGCCTMCAGCGCGTCAAACAACTGTTCTACTGCCGCATATTCATCTTTCAGCACCAGCGAAGCATTGGTATGTTGTTTCACATAGTCATTAACGATATCTTCTGTACGCTTAAACAGTTCATTAATATTAATCCCCAGCTTTTGCATTCTTTGCCGGGATAACTCGTCGGTCAGCAACAGCGAATTACGCAATAACAAAATGGGGAATGGCACTTTGTAGTGCGCAAACAATTGCTGTAACTCCAGCCAGTAGGCTATTTCACCTCCTCCACCTATAAAGGCCAGGTTAGGCAATATGGTTTCCTGGAACATGCCACGCAAGATTACATTGGGGCTGAAGCGCTCTGGGTGTGCTTCCAGCTCCGCTTCCAGTGAGGCAGCGGTAAAAGTCAACGAGGTGTGTAATACTTTCCACTGATCGCCCTCCCGCACAATGCGTTCACGCATCCCATCCTGTAAATAAAAAAGATTTATTTCCCGGGGATTGGCCTGCATTTTATAATGCTCCGTCAGTTTTTCCAGGGTACTGTTGACGATGCCATAAGACACCTGATTAAATAATTCATCCTTTATAACGGGCAGGTATAAACGTTTTAACGCCGGACTGTCCGGTACCAGCACCACCAGGCCCAGGCGGCCAAACAGTGCATCTACCAGATATAAGGTAGCTTCCTGTATATTCTTATGACCGAGGTAGGCTTTACGCAACAATTCCATCAGCTCGTCGGCATGGGGTGCATAGCCGATGGCTTTCTTTACATCGGCCAGCATGGCTTCCAGTCCTTCGGGATGCATGCGGCCTACCGCGCCCTGCTGACTGGTATTCCACGTCAGCGTTTTTCCATCTATATAAATACTACCTAATTCCTCCAGATCAGCATCTTCACTCCCCATGTAATATACCGGCACAAAGTTATACTGCGGATATTGCTGTTTCAGAGTAGCGCAAAGCTTAATCGTTTGCAGGATTTTATAAGCGAAATAAAGATAACCAGTGAAGACATTGGGTTGGTGCGCGGTACACACCGTAAAAGTGGTAGGCTGCAACAGGGCGGTAATATTGTCCTGCACCGCTTTTGCAGGTTCGAGCGAAGCATATTGTGCTTCCAGTGCGGCTACCAGCGCGGCTCTCGGTGTATCAAAATTTTGCCTGGCCTTAATAGCCGCGACAAAGTCCGGATGTACAGGAGAATAGGTATAAAACGGTCTGATCTGCGGATGCTCTACTAAAAAATCTGTTACCAGCTGGTTAAAATAACCAGTTTTCCCATAAGGAATATACTCCAGCATATTGAGTTGCGAATTACGAATTACCAATTACAAGATCGATGCAGTGCCAACACATCGAAACTTTTGAATGTACGAAGTTAGGTAAATACTTAATTGGTTGGTCAATTTATGGTTGGCCGGTATCTTTTACGCCCCTGTTCTTTCCTCCCAACGCGTAGAGCAGCAACCCCGCAAAACGGATCATCCGCCCTTTGGCGCTTGTTTTGAAGGAGTAACAGGATGGACGGCCGAATGGCCAATTACTTTCATTGAAACTGATGCATTATGAAAATAGCGATACTGGCTCCCGTAGCATGGCGTACCCCTCCCCGGCATTATGGCCCCTGGKAACAAATGGCCAGCAACCTGGCCGAAGGATTAGTAGCAAAAGGAGTAGATGTGACGCTGTTCGCCACCGCTGATTCTATTACCGATGGCCGGCTGTTGGCTATCATCCCCAAAGGATATGAAGAAGATCCCAATGCAGACGCGAAAGTAAATGAGTGTATGCATATCAGTTACCTGATGGAACAGGCGCGCGATTTTGACATCATCCATAATCATTTCGACTTCCTGCCGCTCACCTGGTCCCGGTTGATCAAAACGCCGATGGTAACAACGATACACGGTTTTTCTTCTCCCAAAATATTACCAGTATACCAGCGTTACAACGATCGCGTGAGCTATGTATCTATCAGCAACGCCGACCGGCATCCCAGCCTGCATTATGCAGCCACTATTTATAATGGCATCCAACCGGCAGATTTTGTTTTTGAACCGGTGCCAGATGATTACCTGCTATACTACGGCCGCATTCACCCGGACAAAGGCGCCCATGAAGCCATACAGATAGCCCTGCATACCGATCGACGCCTGCTCATGGCAGGTATTATCCAGGACGAAGCCTACTATCTGGAGAAAGTAAAACCTTATATAGATAACGTTCAAATCCAGTACCTGGGTGCTGTAGGCGGGCGGCAACGCAGTGAATTACTAGGCAGGGCGCAGGCGTTATTACATCCTATTCAGTTTAATGAACCCTTCGGGCTGAGTGTAGCGGAAGCCATGCACTGTGGTACCCCCGTGATTGCCTTTAACAAAGGCGCGATGCCGGAACTGATTGTGGACCGTAAAACGGGTTTTCTTGTAAATGACGTACAAGAGGCCGCGGCCGTGGTAGAAGACCTGAGTCTGATTAAACGCCTCGACTGTCATTTACATGCCAGCAGTGCATTCAGCGCGGAAAAAATGGTGGAAGGATATTTATCGCTGTACAATAGATTATAGTAACAAGAGTAAGGGCTAACTGGTGTTAGCCCTTACTCTTGCTATACCCCGTCTGCTTTTATCTGCGACAACAACTTCTCGAGGTTGACTGTCGCAAATCCGGAGGCATAATCGGACAGGCCGTATGGGATAATCAATTCATCGTTGTGAATCATGGAGCCRCAGGAGTACAATACATTGGGTACGTATCCTTCACGCTCATCTTTGTTCGGCATCAGCAAGGGTTCCCGCAGGCGCCCAATTTCTATATTGGGGTTCTCCAGATCCAGCAGGCTGGCGCCAATACAATAGGTACGCATGGGACCTACGCCATGGGTAATCACCAGCCACCCATCTGGTGTTTCAATGGGAGAACCGCAGTTACCTACCTGTACAAACTCCCAGGCATACTTAGGTGTATGCAGTATTTGCGGATTCTCCCAGATATTGATTTTATCGGAATACATGATGTATCCGTTGATACCATCTATCCGGGAGATCATTACATATTTGCCATTTATTTTGCGGGGAAACAGCGCCAGGTTCTTGTTCTGTGCGCCTTCTCCATACAGGGGCATGATTTTGAAATTGTAGAAATCTTTTGTTTGCAGCAGCTTGGGCTGAATAGTGATGCCGTCGTAGGCGGTATAAGTAGCGTAGTAGGTAACGTTGCCGTTTTCGCTGGTATATTTTACGAAGCGGGCATCTTCTATTCCGCGGCTTTCTGCATCTGAATAAGGGAAAATAACGCGATCCGACAGATCCGTGTCCAGTGAAAAATTCAATTCATAGTAGGAGTCTGCCAGCCAGAGCACTCTTTCCAGGCCTTTCTTCAGCAGATGATCCACCTGGAAACGCTGTTGCATTTCGCGGATTACTTTTTTAAGTGCCAGGTATTCGAACTGATCTGGTAAACTACTTTGTATTTCCTGCATCACGGAATCCGGTAGCCGGATAGATACCGCGTTCTGGAAAAAAGTATGTTTTTGGTAGATGGAATTGCGGATGACTTCCGCTTCATCTACATAATTGCCCGGCGCTATCAGAGAAATTTCATTGCGTTTGTCGATAATCCCGGATCTGAAAGCAATAGAAGATACGTGTCCTTCTCCTACTGCACGAAAGCTCATGATTACGCGCTTCTGCCCTTCTTCCAGACCGCTCTGGTCTATATCTTCAATCAATGAAGGATTGAAGAACGCAGCGGATTCAATAGAATATTCATTGGTAAAAAAGGAACCAGTGAGGAGTTTTCGTTTGAGTGACCACTCGTCGTAGTCAATCTGCAGGCTGGGAAACAAGTGCCGCAGCCGGTCTGCGTGTCTTTCAAAAATCCGGGTAATATTCCGGTGGCGACGGGAGAACTCTCTGAGTATAGGCAGAATCGTTATGTCAACCTCCACATCGCTCATCATCGCCACTTGCTGAATAATTGATTTTGCCCTGGCCTCTCCGTTGAAAAAAAACCTTGCTACAACGCGTTTCAGGTCAGGGTAAATCTTTGCGGATTTCCGCTCGATTGACAATCGCATGTTTTATGTTTTGTTAAATACTAAATCCATCTTCCAACACCACCCCCTTTTTAACAACAACAATGCCGTCTTTCACGGTATATTTTTCAAAGTCGCCATCAGCCAAATGCTTGCCTCCATTAATATGTACGCCGTTTCCGATACTGCAGTTTTTATCGATGATGGCGTTGTTGATAATACAATTCTCGCCGATGCCCATAGTAGGGCGGCCTGCGGCTCTTGCATTTTCTATTTCGTCGAGCGTTTGGTAGTAGTCGCTCCCCATGATGTACGCATTGCTGATTTCAGAGCCTTTCCCAATACGCGTACGTATGCCTACCACCACCCTTTCGAGACGGTTTGCCATTATAATACAACCATCGGCGATCATTGTTTTCTCCATGTGGCCGGAAATTTTTGCCGGAGGCAACATTCTGGCCCTGCTATAGATGGTTTGTGATTCGTCGAAGAGGTTAAATAAAGGAATTTCATCGGTGAGGCCGATATTGGCTTCGAAGAAGGATTCGATGTTACCAATGTCTGTCCAGTAGCCTTCGTACTGGTAACTGAAGATTCTTCTTTGGGCTTCAATAGCCTGTGGGATGAGCTGTTTACCGAAGTCGGCGGCTTCCGGCTGATCATTGAGCATATCAAAAAGCACCTTCCTGTTGAAGATGTAGATACMCATGCTGGCCAGATAAATGCGGCCTTCTTTCTGCATTTCCTCGCTTACTTCTGATGCCCACGGTGGTAGCACCGCCTGGGAAGGCTTCTCCGTAAAAGATACAATAGCGCCTTTCTCATCTTCCTTTAATATCCCAAAATCAGAAGCATCCCTGGCGCTTACGGGAATAGTGGCAATAGATATTTCCGCGCCGGTGTCAATATGGTGGCGGATCATCTTTTTAAAATCCATCTGGTACAACTGATCACCGGACAAAATGAGTACATACTCAAACTCAAAGTTCTCCATGTGATGAATACATTGCCTTACCGCATCTGCCGTACCCTGGTACCAGGTGGGATTATCGGGCGTTTGCTCCGCCGCCAGGATGTCTACAAAACCCTTATCAAAATTGCTGAAATGATAAGTGTTCTTAATGTGTTTGTTCAGGGAGGCTGAATTGAACTGGGTGAGTACAAAAATGCGGTTCAGTTCAGCATTCAAACAATTGGAGATAGGAATATCCACCAGTCTGTATTTACCAGCCAATGGCACCGCTGGCTTGGAACGGCGACGGGTAAGTGGATACAGGCGGGTGCCGGCCCCTCCTCCGAGAATAATGGATATTACATCGTTAGTCATAATGGGAATTGGTTTTTAATGTTTCATCATTCAATATTCTAAACTATTTCATACTACTGTACATATCGATGTAGCGTTGTGCAGAACTACCCCAGGAATGATCAATGTTCATGCCTCCTAAGCGTACTTCTGCCAGGTGTTGGGTATCCTGGTACAACTCGATAGCTCTTTTTACGGAGTAACAAACATCCCAGACGCCGGCATGATTAAAGCGAATGCCTACGCCGTCTTTATCTCCAAAGTCGATCACAGTATCTTTCAGCCCTCCCGTGCTACGTACCATTGGCACTGTACCGTAGCGCAGGGCATACATTTGATTCAGCCCGCAGGGCTCCACCCTTGAAGGCATCAGCAGGAAGTCGCTGCCCGCATAAATCAGATGGGATAACGATTCATCATAACCAATGTGTACATTAAAACCATAGCTCGCCACCTGACGGGTTTGTTGCAACGACCACTCAATGTGTGGTTCCCCGCTCCCCAAAACCAGGAAGTTGACTTCTCCCGGCAGCTCATGCAACGAGCGACCAATAATTTCCGGCAACAGGTCAGCGCCCTTATCGCCCACCAGACGGCCTATGAAGGCTATCAGCGGCAAGGAAGCATCCAATCCGAAGCGCTCGCAAAGCGTTTGCTTGTTTTCTTTTTTGCCGGCATCTACGGTATCCTCATCGTAGTTTTGCGTCAGCATATGGTCCGAAGCAGGGTCCCATACCAGCGTATCTATACCGTTCAAAATGCCCACCATCTTGGCCTTTTCATGGGTAATCAGGCTTTCAAGACCGTTGGCGTTGTCAAACAGTTCCTCCATATAGCCAGGAGATACCGTAGTAACCCGCCAGGCGCACTTGATGGCCGACGCCAGTGGATTGATGGCACCGCCCCAGTCCAGCAGACCGGACTTCCATAAGTCGAAAGAAGGAATCAGGTATAGCTTATCCCACCCAAACTGGCCCTGGTATTGAGCGTTGTGAATGGTCAATACAGAAGGCACCTCTTTTAAGCGGGCATATTTATAGCCATAACTCATCAGAAAAGGGATTAACCCGGTATGATGGTCGTGGCAATGGACAACATCAGGCAGGTGCTGCCACTCATTAATCCAGTCCAGCACCGCAATCTGGAAGGCCAGGAAACGTTCCGTATCATTGGGGTATCCATATACGCCAGGGGTATCCAGCAAGCCGGGAATATCCACCAGGTACAGGTCAAAGCCCAGTTCATTGCTGCGTTCTTTTAATACATTGAAATGATACCAGTCGTGCCCCAGCCACATACCTGCCTGGTGCACCACGTCGAATTCATGGGTATCATAATACTTTGTCCGGTAAGCGGGTACCACTACTTTGGCAAAATTCCCCAACTGATGCTGGTATTTGGGCAAAGCCCCCACCACATCACCTAGTCCGCCTACCTTGGCTACCGGGTAACATTCCGCGCTAATGTGTAAAATCTCCATGCTAAATAATTGATAATGCTTTATTAAGTTAAACTGGAAAAACAAGAAAACAAAGGACGAGGCAGAATTTATTTTATAGCGGATTTTTAGAAAGATGATTTCCGCGGATTTTGTCTGGGTGCAGGATTAAACTGATTAGCCTGATTTTTACTTTTTTGTTTTTAGAAGATTTTAAAAGATATGGAAGATATGTACAGATATATTCATCAACATCTTCAAAATCTTCTAAAATAAAAAATCAGTATAATCAGTCTAATCCTGGGTAAGACAAAATCCACGGGGTATATTTGTAATCGTTATTGTCATGTGTTCATCTTCTAAACATACCAGTTATGGATTTTGGTCGTGTTCCTACCCCTGAACTCTCAGAGATTGACTTTAAGCTGCCTGCCGAACCTGCATTTAATAAGAAGGTATTAAAAGGCAAGCCTGTTAAAAATCCGCAAGCCTGGCTGGGCTGTGCCAAATGGGGCCGGAAGGAATGGATCGGGAAAATTTATCCCAAAGGCACCAAAGAAGCCGACTTCCTTGGTGAATATGTGAAACACTTCAACAGCATAGAGCTCAACGCCACCCACTACCAGATTTATGGCCCGCCCACCATTGCCAAATGGGACGCCAAAGCAGCAGGCATGGAGTTTAAGTTTTGTCCCAAGGTACCTCAAAGCATCAGTCATTTCAGTACTTTGATCAATGCCGGCGATAAAACCACGGCCTTCCTGGAAGGCGTGCTGACCTTCGGAAAACACCTGGGACCTATCTTTTTACAATTGAGTGATAAATATGGTCCGGCCAAACGGGAACAGCTATACGAATACCTGGCTTCTTTGCCGAAAGACCTGCAATTCTTCGTGGAGCTGCGACACAAAGCCTGGTACGAGGATGAAGCGGTGCGACTCGAATTATTTGAAAAGCTACGGACCCTCAACGTAGGTATCATCATCACCGATACTGCGGGCAGAAGGGATGTAGCCCATATGTACCTCACCATTCCCAAAATATTTATCCGCTTTGTGGGCAATAGCCTCCACCCTACCGATTACACCCGGATAGACGACTGGGCCAACCGCATCAAATACTGGCTGGACAATGGTTTGAAAGAAGTGTACTTTTTCATGCACATGCACGATGAGGCCAAATCCCCGGAACTGGCAGTATACCTGATCGACAAGCTGGAAGCCGTTTGTGGTCTCCACGTAAAAAAGCCCCAATTTGTAAAAGAATAGCGCTTTTTTTTACGAATACATTACAAGGCATAGAAAAGCCGGACTGAAATATTAATTTCGCCCTTTCAAAACCGGTACTTAAAATGATGCGCGACAAGCTAGAGCAATTGGCCCAGCAACTGGAAGGCAAGCTTTATACAGACGATACCATGCGAACACTCTATGCCACTGATGCGTCGGCATATCGTGAAATGCCGCTGGCAGTAGCTATTCCACAGCATATCGATGATTTGAAGACACTGATCAGCTTTGCGCGGGAAAATAAAACCTCCCTCATCCCCCGTACCGCCGGCACCTCGTTGGCCGGACAAGTAGTTGGCAACGGCATCATCACCGACGTATCCCGCACCTTTACCAACATACTGGAGCTCAATAAAGAAGAAGGCTGGGTACGCGTACAACCCGGTGTGATCCGCGATGAACTGAATATGTTCCTCAAACCACACGGCCTCTATTTCGGTCCGGAAACCTCCACCGCCAACCGCGCCATGATAGGTGGCATGGTGGGCAACAACTCCTGCGGCTCCAACTCCGTGGTATATGGCAGCACCCGCGAACACCTGCTGGAAGTAAAAGCCCTGCTCAGCAACGGCGAAGAAGTAACCTTCGGCAGCATAGATGCCGACACCTTCCACCAGAAATGCGAAGGCCCCGATACCCTGGAAACAAAGCTCTATCAACAAATCCGGAGCAGCCTTAGTAATCATAATTACCAAACCGAAATACGGAAAGAGTTCCCGAAAAAAAGCATTCCCCGCCGCAACACCGGCTATGCGGTAGACATGCTGCTGGAAACCAATCCCTTCACCGCCGGCACGGAAGACTTTAACTTCTGTAAGCTGATCGCCGGATCAGAAGGTACCCTGGCCTTTCTCACAGAAATAAAACTGCATGTAGATCCCCTGCCTCCAAAAGAAACAGGGCTGGTGTGCATTCACTTTAATAATATCGATGAATCGCTCCGCGCCAACATCCTGGTCATGGAATATAAGCCCAGCGCCAGCGAGCTGATTGACCACTACATCCTGGAATGTACCAAAGACAACATCGAACAAAGTAAAAACCGCTTCTTCGTACAAGGCGATCCCGGCGCCATCCTGGTGGTGGAGTTTTGCCGCAATACCCGCGAAGAAATAGTGGAAATTGCCGGCCAGCTGGAAGCCACGCTGCGCGCCGCCGGACTGGGATACCACTTCCCGCTCCTCTTCGGCGACGATACCAAAAAAATATGGACGCTCCGCAAGGCCGGTCTGGGCCTGCTCAGTAACCTGCCCGGCGATGAGAAAGCCGTACCCGTGATTGAAGATACCGCCGTAGCAGTAGAAGATTTACCAGATTTCATCCGCGACTTCAACGACATCCTCAAACAATATAATCTCTACGCCGTTCACTACGCCCACGCCGGCAGTGGTGAAATACACCTGCGCCCTATCATCAACCTGAAAACGGAAGAAGGCAACCTGCTGTTCCGTAAAATTGCCGAAGAAATTGCCACCCTCGTGAAAAAATATCACGGCTCCCTCAGCGGTGAACATGGTGATGGCAGGCTACGCGGCGAGTTCATTAAACAGATGGTAGGCGACAAAAACTACGAACTGCTGCGGCAAATTAAATATACCTGGGACCCTGAAAACATTTTCAATCCCAACAAAATCGTAGACACACCGTCAATGAACAGCATGCTGCGCTACGAACCGGGACAAAAGGTGCCGGCCATCAACACCATCTTCCATTTTCCGCAGCAAACCATGCTGCAACATGCCGAACAGTGCAACGGCTCTGGCGACTGCCGCAAAACGCAACTGAGCGGTGGTACCATGTGCCCCAGCTACATGGCTACCCGGAATGAAAAAGATACTACCCGCGCCAGGGCCAACATCCTCCGCGAATTCCTGACACATAGCCCCAAAGAAAACCGCTTCGACCATAAAGAAATTTATGAAGTACTGGATCTGTGCCTGGCCTGTAAAGGATGTAAATCGGAATGTCCATCCAACGTGGATATGGCCAAACTGAAAATGGAGTTCCTGCAGCATTACTACGATGCCAACGGCGTACCATTGCGCGCAAAAATGATCGGTAATTACTCTAAATTATCTGCCCTGGCCGCCATCGCACCAGGGGTATATAATGCGGTGATCAATAACAACTTTACGGGTGGCATCATCCGTAAATTCTCCGGATTTGCCGCCAAACGCTCTTTGCCAGGGCTCTACAGCACCACCTTACGGAAATGGTTCAACGAAAAATGGCCGAAAGAGAAACAAGGTGCTACCGGCAACAAAAAAGTATACCTTTTCTGCGACGAGTTCACCAACTATAATGATACCGCCATTGGTATCAAAGCCGTTCACCTGCTGCACCGCCTGGGCTATGATGTACAAATGATTGATCATCCGGAAAGCGCCCGCGCTTATATGTCGAAGGGACTACTGCGGAAAGCAAGGGACTATGCAGAAAACAATGTTCGTATATTCAGCAACGTTATCAATGAAAACACACCGCTGCTGGGCGTAGAACCTTCTGCCATCTTAAGTTTCCGCGATGAATATCCGGACCTGGTGCGGGAAAATCTGCGTACGCAAGCCAAAGCATTGGCAAAGCATGTGTACCTGATTGATGAATTCCTGGCAGCAGAAGCGGATAAAGGACATATCACCGCCGCACAATTTACCAGCAACAAACAACATATCAAATTACATGGGCATTGTCAGCAAAAGGCATTGTCTTCCGCGCTGCACAGCAAAAAGATGTTATCGCTGCCACAGAACTATTCTGTAGAGGTAATTCCTTCCGGTTGCTGTGGTATGGCGGGCTCTTTTGGTTACGAAAAAGAACACTACGACCTGAGTATGCAAATCGGTGAAATGGTACTGTTTCCGGCCGTGCGTAACGCTGCGGAAGGAACGATTATAGCTGCGCCAGGCACCAGTTGCCGGCATCAGGTAAAAGACGGTACCGGCGTAAAAGCATTGCATCCGGTAGAGATATTGTATAACAGTCTGGCATAAACGCGATTTTTTGTCTTATTCAGGATTAAACTGATTATACTGATTTTTATATTTTGATTTTAAAAAGATGATGGGAGATTGAAGCCGATATATTTGCTTCGATCTCCCATCATCTTTTTAATCTTACAAAAATCAAAATATAAAAATCAGTATAATCAGTTTAATCCTGAATAAGACAACATCCGCTATACTCTCCCCGTATACAACATAGTTTCATAGTGAAACTTCACCATGCCCTGTTCCTGGTACTTTTCAAACAAATCTTCCAGCGCTTTCATCATATCTTCATACACGGGATGGTCTTTCTCCGGTGCATAAGACGACGACAGCAACCTCCCTTTCAGCGCGGGGAAATCAAAAATCTGCGCATTCTGAAACGATTTTTCCTGCATAGTGCCTGGCTGAAAAAAGCCGGCTAACTGTGACGTACCAACGTTTCTGTGTTGCATATCTTTATAGTCGGTACCAAATTGATGCAGCAGTTTCTCATAGCCTTTTTCGAAAGGCAACTCCGCCTGTCGTACGTTCCACATCAGCACTACGGAAGCATCCTTACGACCAATACGCCGGAACTCTGCGGCAGTGGCGGTTTGATCAAACCAATGAAAAGCAGTACCTGCTACAATGAGATCTACCGAAGCATCCGGCAGCGTGGTATGTTCTGCGGAACCGGCAACGGCTGCGAATCCGGGATAGCGTTGTAACAGCTGCACCGCCTTCTCCCGCATTTCTGTATTGGGTTCTATGGCGTATACCTTATTGCCGTTATCGAGAAAAGGTTGGGCAGAAATACCTGTGCCAGCACCGATATCGGCTACAATGGTAGCACGGGTTAAGCCGGTAGCAGTGGCCAGATAAGGAATAATGGCCACAGGATAATGTGGCCGGTATTTTACATAGTTATCTACCCGGGTGCTGAAACGTTCGGTATTTTTCATGGTACTGAAGTTAAGGTTATTCTCCTAAACCTTTAGGTTTCTTGTCTTCATTACCATGTGCTTCCAGTTCGGCCAGTTTCTTTTTACCATAGGCCATCTTCGTGATGAGGACATACAACACCGGTACGGTGAAAATACCTAGCAGCGTAGCGGCCAGCATCCCTCCTACTACGGTAAAGCCTATATTAACACGGGAAGCGGCACCCGCACCTTTCGCTAAACACAAGGGCACTACCCCTAGTATAAAGGCGAAGGAGGTCATGAGAATAGGACGCAAACGCAATTTTACCGCCTCTAAAGTAGCATCCAGCAAAGGCATACCTCTATCCACACGTTCCTTACAGAACTCTACGATCAGGATGGCATTTTTCGCGGCCAAACCAATGAGGGTGATCAAACCGATCTGAGAATATACGGAGTTGGCTTGTTTAGTGAGTGACAGCGCCAGGATAGAGCCGAATAACGCAATAGGTACCGCCAGCAATACCGAAAACGGTACCGACCAGCTTTCATATAACGCTGTGAGCAGCAGGAACACGAACAGGATCGACAAGCCGAAAATCAGTACACTACTGTTACCCGCTTCAATTTCCTGCAGCGATACGTTGGCCCACTCAAAACCGAAGTTCTCCGGTAATACTTTGGCCGCCACCTCTTTCAACGCCTCGATGGCATCACCACTACTATAGCCCGTTTTGCTATCCCCGTCAATTTCCACGGAGCGATACAGGTTGAAGTGGTTGATAACCGGAGCACCGGCTGATTTCGTGGTGGTGATGAGCGCACTGAGTGGCACCATCGACCCGGTGTTATTTCTGACGTAATAGGTGTTCAGATTATTAATGCTCGTACGATACAGGGAATCGGCCTGTAGTACCACCCTGAAGCTGCGACTGAATTTGGTGAAGTCATTTACATACAATCCGCCGAGGAAGGTTTGCAGTGCATTGAATACATCGCTCACGGCTACACCGAGCTGCTTACATTTATCGCGGTCAACGTCTACATTGAACTGTGGCGTATTGGCGCTGAAGAAAGCATATGCCCGCGCTATTTCCGGCCGCTGATTGGCTGCCATCAGGAATTGCCCCATCACCTGCAGGAACTGGTTGATATCCGGATTGCTACGCTGTTCCATGATAAAGGAGAACCCGCCGGAAGTACCCAACCCACGCAGGGTTGGTGYGGGAATACAAATGATATTGGCGCCAATAATTCTCATCGTCGCCATCTGGATACGTCCTAATACCGCGTTGATATTGTCGCCATGTTTATAGCGTACATCCCAGGGTTTAAGACTCACGAAGAAGGTACCGGAGTTGGGCTTGGTGGCATTGGCCACGAAGTTGATACCGGTGATGCCGAAGAAGTGTGCTACGGCGCTGTCTTTCTCCAGAATATGGCTCACTTCCGCCACTACTTCCTTGGTTCTTTCCGTAGAAGAAGCTTCCGGCAGTTCCAGGGCAATAAAGAGGGCGCCCATGTCTTCCTGGGGCACAAAGGTAGTAGGCGTTTTCTTGAATAAGTAAAATGCGGCCGCGAAAAGCAATCCCATAATAATGAGTACTACCGGTGTTTTCCGGATAGAATACATCACCCCGTTTCCGTAGCGGTTGGTAACTCTTGTAAACCATTCATTGAACTTAAAGAAGAGTTTATTGAGGCCATGGGATTTTTGGGTGAGATGAGCGGGCCTCAGTAAGATAGCCGTTAATGCGGGCGTAAACGTCAAGGCCAGGAAAGCGGATAACAGCACCGAAAAAGCGATCGTTAACGCAAACTGCTGATACAGGCGTCCGCTCACACCGGGAATGAAAGCCACCGGCACAAACACCGCCGCCAGGATGAGGGCGATGGCGATTACTGGTCCCTGCACCTCCGACATCGCTTTGAACGTAGCATCCCTGGGCGACATCAGATCAGCATCAATATGATGCTGAACCGCCTCCACCACCACAATGGCATCATCCACCACAATACCGATCGCCAGTACGAAACCGAACAGGGTGAGGGTGTTAATGGAGAAGCCTAGTAGCTGGAAGAATATAAACGTCCCAATCAGGGAAATAGGAATTACCAGGATGGGAATGAGGGTAGCGCGCCAGTTCTGCAGGAATACAAACACCACGATGATTACGAGCACCATTGCTTCAATAAATGTATGGATTACTTCATCGATAGAGATCCGCACAAAGGACGTGGTTTCAAATGGTACCAGCCATTGCACATCTTCCGGAAAATTCTTTCCCATTTGCGTCATCTTGGCCATTACCTTATCGTTTACATCGAGGGCATTGGCGCCTGGCGAGAGGTAAATGGCCATCCCGCTACCGGTTTTACCATCGGCTTTAGCGTCAATGGCATAGGTGAAGGAACCCAGGTTGATGCGGGCTACATCCCGGAGCCTTACGAGGCTACCGGTTTTGCTGGTAGCCACTATCACGTTACCAAACTCTTCAGAAGTGGCGAGGCGGCCTTTCACACTCACCGTATATTCAAATGCCTGTTGGCGGCCCATGGGTGGCGCACCGATACTACCGGCAGGCACCTGTTGGTTTTGTTCTGTAATGGCCCTGGAGATATCTCCTGCAGTAAGGCCGAGGGCGGCCATCTTATCAGGATTGAGCCATATACGCATACTATAATCCTGTGAGAAGGCGTTCACATCCCCTACTCCTACAATACGGGCCAGCTCAGGTTTCAGGTAGATGTTGAGGTAGTTATCGAGAAATTCGCGGGTATGTGTTCCTTTGGGTGAGTTCAGCGCAATTACCATTAACATATCATTGGAGCGCTTCTTCACCGTAACGCCTACACGCCGTACTTCATCGGGGGTACTGGGCAGCGCCAGGCTCACACGGTTTTGTACGTCGAGTGTAGAGATATCCGGGTTAGTTCCCAGGTTAAAGGTGACGGTAATACTCATGGAGCCGTCGTTAGCGCTCACGGACTGTATGTACATGGCGCCGGGGGTACCGTTTACCTGGTTTTCTATGGGCGTGGTCACTGTTTCTTCAACCGTAGTGGAGTTGGCGCCCACGTAATTGGCCCTTACATCTGTTACCGGTGGTGCAATATCCGGCAACTGTGCAATGGGAAGGTTAAACATGCAGATGAGCCCTACAATCACAATTATGATAGCAATTACGATAGTAGTATTCTTACGCTCTATAAAGGTTTTTGAGATCATACTGTGAGAGTGATTTATTATTATTGTTTTCCTGCCGCTCCTGCGCCTGCTCCTGCAATGTTTACAGTGTCACCGGGTTTCACACGTTGTATACCTTCTATTATGATGCGGTCGCCGGCTTTGAGTCCGTCGAGTACCAGCATCATCGTATCTGTAACAGCACCTGGTACAATATCTTTGGGAGCCACTACATTATCTTTAGTGAGGGTATATACACTGGTTTCAGAAAGATTCTGAATGATGGCCTTTGCCGGTATTGCGATCTGGGTGGCGGGTGTACCATATTCCATCACCACTACAATGCTCATCCCTGATTTCAGCATACCATCTTTGTTTTGAAATACGAGGCGTACCCGTACCGTACCGGTTTGTGCATCCACAATATTGTTGATCGTGAGAATTTTTCCTTCTTCTCCGTAGCGGGTACCATCGCCAAACTGGATAAAGAATTTCTCGTCGCCCTGCCCTTTCTGGATGCGGAGAAATTCCGGCAGGCGGGCCTGGGGAATGTCCATATCTGCAAACATGGGGTGTTCGTTCACGATGGTGTTGATGAGGGTTTGACCTGCATTTACGATGTCTCCTACTTTAATTTGCACGATGCCTATTTTACCGGTTACCGGTGCTTTTACCACGGCGTGGTTCACATCTGTACCGGCTCTGGCTACTGCAGCTTTGGCAGCGGCCACGTTGGCCTGTGAGCTCAGCATGGCAGTATAGGCCTGATCTACGGTTTGTTTGGAAATAGCATCGTGGTCCAGCAGGGTTTTATACCTTTCATAGTCTTTCTTCTTCTGCGCCAGATCGGCTTCTGCCTGTTGCTGGGTGGCGGCCACCTGACCGTATGCAGCGGCAGCACGGCTCCGGTCTATATCGTATAAAGGTTGTCCTTTGGTGACGTTGCTGCCATCAGGTACGCGGATGGCCTCCAGGTAACCAGAAACATCCGGACGGAGTTCCACTACATCGTGGGCCGTGAGGGTAGCCGGAAATTTTTCGGCCACGGTATATACGGCGGGCACCACATCAGCGGCGACTACCGTAGGTTTCATCTTTCCCATCATCCCGGCCTGTTGCTGCTTTTTGCTGTTGCCACAGGCTACACAGAGTATCATACCTGCCACGTAAAAGTTCCGCTTATAGTTTACTAGATACATATGAGAAATTAATTGCGAATTACGAATACAAAAAAGCTAACTGCTTACTTAATTTTGCCCATGGCTTTATCCAGGTCTGTTTTGCTGATCAGGGTGTTGAGCAGGGCCTGTACATAATCCACCTGCGCCTGTTTCAGCTCACTTTCCGCGGAAGTCACGTCCAGACTGGTAGCTACGCCCTGTTCAAATTTGAGTACAATGCGATCATATATTCCCTGGGTAAGACCCATGTTCGTTTTCTGCGTTACAAACCGGGACCTGTTATTGAGATATTGGGTATTTGAATTGGCTACGTCTACCTTGATTTGTTGGGCGAGGTAGTCCAGGTCGTTTTGCGACTTCTTTAAAGTGATCCTGCTTTCCCGGATCTGGTGAACTCTTTCTGTACCGGTAAAAATGGGCCACGACAGTGTTAATCCCAGTGCTGAGGCGCCGTAGCCTGTTTTATACAAGTCGCCGAACTTTTGGGAAAAATAATTAAAGCCATAGTTTACGTAGGCACTTAATGTAGGCAGATAGCCCAGCTTCTTGCTTTTCAGGCTCAGTTCATTCAGGGCAATCTGTGTATTTTGGATGCTGTATTCAATTCTGTCTTGTACCTGGTAGTCGATAGTATCCGCCACATAGGCATCCACATCCAGGTTCTGCACGGTTTCGGTGAGGGTCAATTTTGCTTCCTGCGGCATCCCCATCTGGAACTTCAATAACTGCATCGTATATACGAGAACGCGGATCTGTGTTTCAATATCCGTCACCACATTATTGTAAGATACCTGTATACGATCTACATCTACCCTTTCTGCTACACCCACATCATACCGGGCTTTGGTATCGGAAAGGGTTTTGCTCAGCTGGGACATATTGGCTTTGGCGAGACGGATATTCTCTTCATTGGCCAACACGGCGTAATAAGCTTTGGTGATGGCTACTTTGGTATCTATTTCTGTGCGTTTATAGGCCTTTTTCGATAAATCGCCATACACATGGGAAGCTTTCAGCCCCAGGAAGTAGTCGCTGTTGAAGATGGCCTGATCTACCTGTCCGGTGGCAGACGAACTCCATTTGGTACCAAACTGCACGGGGGTTCTTTTATTAGGGTCTGCACCGGTAAGATCCGGAATCAGAGAGGTCTGCAACTTAATGTTGTCTATGAGCCCTGCATTGACGCTGACGTGGGGCAGAAACTTACCAGTGGCCTCTTTTATCTGTTCCTGGGAGAATTGTACATCCAGTCGGGCATTTATCACATCGTTCTGATGATCCAGTCCGTATTGTATGCAATTTACCAGGTTATAGGCATAGCTGCCAGGCTGCGTTGTATCTGCCTGCCCGTAAGCTGTTATTCCTGGTAATAAAAGAAGGGTGAAAAGAAAAAAACGACAATGCATACTTATTACTTTGAAAGTATATGATGATTGATAAATACTTAACAACGAACAGGTAAAAAGGTTGTGCCCTTTTTGCGGCCATGGACTGCAAACGGGACGGCTGCATAGTAATAGCTAATAACGGGAGCTATTTTCGTATCTTTCAGAAAAGTTATTGTTAACTATGTCTATGTCTGTTATAAAAGAACCCAAACCCTTTCATCGTGAGTTTGAGCTGGAGCGATTAATCCTATTCAGTGATGCGGTATTTGCCATTGCCATTACTTTATTGATTATTGAAATCAAATTGCCTGCTTTACCGGGAAAAATGCCTACCAGTGGTTACTGGGATTTGTTACGACCGACTGCTATTGAGTTTCTGACTTTTACCGCCAGCTTTATATTTATTGGAAATTTTTGGGTACGGCATCTTCATTTATGCCGCTTTCTCCAAAATTACAACGAAGGATTGATTCATCGCAATCTTTTCTTTTTATTTTTTATTGTATCGTTTCCATTTTCTACTTCTGCGATTTTACATACCTCTGCCCACTTTATGTTGCCGTTCTTTATCTACCTCTGTAACCTGACGGGATGTTTGGCCGCTTTATTCTGGATCAGTTACTATGTATTTCAGAAAAACCCGCAACTGGCGGTACCGGGGCATCAAACAGAGAAGGAGTTGTTGTACCAGCGTTGTAAATACGGGTTTCTCACAGCGGCAACGGGTTTTACCTGTATTGCCATGACTTATTTCCTGTATCCGGAAAATACTGCGTACCAGCGTATCAGTTATATGATTATTCCGGCGCTGGGGCTGTTTAATTATTTCCGTTTAAAAATCAAAAAACGCAATACCCTCCGCCTTGTACATAAAGTAGAGGCGAATAACTGAAACTGTAGCTTATGATGGAACTGGATAAAAGGGAAGCCCAACTACTCCGCCGTGCCATTCATCAGTGGGAGGAGGAGCAATTGATTACTACTGAACAGGCTGGCAGGCTGCAGGAGAGCTATAAGGTAGTGAATACCGACTGGCAAACTATTACCCTGTATATATTCATAGCCGCCATTTCCTGTGCGCTGATGGCTTTCGGCTCACTGGTACTGGATGAGAAGTGGATAGAAATTATCCGGAAGAAGTTTTCGCTGACAGATGGCGTGATTGCGCTCCTGTTTGCCGGACTTACCATCTTTTTATGTTACGAGGGCTGGCGGCGTAACAAGCGGCAGCCGGTATTTTCCTTTAACCGGGAACTTTTCTGGTTGTTACCTATACTTAGTATAGGCGTCAGCGTGGTGTATCTGGGCAAAAGTGTCAACTACCTGGATGGCAACTATGGTGCTTTCTGGTTATTGGCCACGGCTTGTTTCGGCATATTGGGCATTACCCTCCACTCCCGGCTGATGTGGATTGCCACGCTTTTATGCCTGATACCGGCATATGTAAAGCTCACCTACTATCTGACCAACGATGGCGCTTACTTCCTGGGCATGAATTTGCCCTGTCGTATGGCGGTATTGGGGGCGCTGCTGGTGGGCATTGCCTGGATATTGCGTCCACTGAAAGTATATGCCCCTATTAAACGTATTACCTGGAGCGGTGGTTGGCTGCTGCTGATCATTTCAGGCTGGCTCATCTCTATTTTCGGTAACTGTGGTACGTGGGACGAATGGCAACAGCTTCGGCAGATACATTTACTGCAATGGGTGATCATTTATACCGCGTTATGTGCGGGCATCCTGCTGCTGGGCATCCGGTTGAAGGATGATCTGTTGCGGGATCTGGGCGTTATTTTTCTTTTACTGGACCTTTATACCCGTTACTTCGAATACCTCTGGGATCATACTAATAAAGGCCTTTTCTTCGGGATACTCGCGATTTCTTTCTGGTGGGTAGGGAGATTGATAGAGAAGCGGATGAGAAGCAGCAGTTAGCTTTTAGCCATTAGCTTTTAGCAAATGCAGCGCAGATCAACACAATACCTACTTCCCTGCATTTGCTAAAAGCTAAAAGCTAATGGTTAAAAGCTGCTACGCTACCGCCACTTCTTGCGCTGCCAGGCCATAGCGGCCGGTATCACTTACACTCCAGTCGAAATTACCGGTTATCCATGACCGTAGTACGGACACGTAACGAAGCAATTCATAATCCCTTTCATCCCCTTTTAGCGGCAATAGTTTTTCCAGGGTGACAAAAATGGCGACTTCTTCATTGTGCATGCGGGCGGCCTGATTAACGGCATCCTGTAAGCTCAGCTGCCGGTGATGTTGCAATACGAGCACCAGGTTATGTACATCGCCCTGGCGCGCTTCTTTGGTGCAGGAAAACAGGTCGTTGGACCAGCATACAATGTTATTACAGGCTTGTATCATGCGCTGTAACAAAGGTTGTTCAATAATGGTACGGGATAGGTAAATTTTTTCGATGATTTCGATGGCTTCAATATCTGCCAGGAGTGCGCCGGTAAAGGGCCGCATGTGGACGTAGTCTTCCACAGAAGGCACCAATCCAGCTTCCCGGTTTTCGGCTTCCCATATGCAGGACCTGAAGTAATCGTCCATGCTGCGGATGAAGCGGATGCGCCAGGCAGGGCTGCCAATGGCGCGCATACGTTCCCAGATACTACTCAGGGCGGCGGGCAATGGGCCGCCGGTTGCAGGTGTTACCAGCCGGTTGGATTGCAGGATATCCATGAATCCGGCCATGATACTTTTCAGGTAGTCGGCTTTACGGCCGGAGGCGGCTTCGTCGCATTGGTCGTCCAAAATAAAGAGCCAGGTGTTGAAATCGGCTACAATACAAAGCTCATGCAGGGCTGCATCGGGGAAAGCTCTGGCTGCCAGCCAGGCAAAGCGTGCTTTGTGAAAGCGCTGCCAGGCTTTTTCTGTGGTCAGCAATCCGTGAAAGGCTACCCAGGAAGCTACGTGGTCCTGGGCTGCGTTGACATGTTGGTTAATACCAGACGGGAAGGGATACCTGATATCAGGCATTTGAATGGTTGTCATGTGTCTTTGGATTTAATAGTTAATTATTGAGGGTACTAAAAAAGCATAGGCATAACCGGGCTTTTCCCGGTAGGAAAACTAAAAGGCATAGAAACGACTGCCTTGTCTGGCAGCCGGCAGATGGGTGCTGAAAATTTTACTTCCTAAACAACTCTTGGTAAATAGTAAACTGGCATAGCTAAACGAAACAATAATTATACACCGGTGGCATTTATCGGGATATTCATATACTGCAATACCAACGGCAAGGCACGATGAAACCAAACGGTAAATGAATCGGGGTCCTTTTCCATTAATTCGATAATATGGCCGGAAGACAAATATTTGTAATCACATACTTCAGATGGACTAGGAGATATGTTGCCGTTATACGTGCCGAGCAACACATGGTCAAATTCATGTTCGGTTAACCCATTATCAAATTCCGCTCTATAGGTGAATGTAAAAATTTCCTGCATGTCACAATCGAAACCCATTTCCTCCTGTAAACGACGATGCGCCGCGGCCTCGGTAGATTCCCCCGGATAAGGATGACTACAGCAGGTGTTGGTCCACAACCCGGGAGAATGATATTTCTCCAACGCACGGCGTTGTAATAATATCTCTCCGGCATCATTGATGATAAATACGGAAAATGCGCGATGGAGTAATCCTTTATAATGCGCATCCATCTTCTCCATGGTACCAATAGCTTCGTCGTGCTCGTTCACTAAAATTACGTCCGGTGATTTCATAGTCTCGCAAATATATTTTAATTAAGCTTTTGGCAGATGGAAAAAACGGCTAAACTACCAAAAACAACTCTCTTTACAGCTAAATAATGGTCGAATGGTTAACGACAATGACTTTAACGGTTACTATACTAAATATATATAAAATTCCGGACTTTTGCAGTACAACAACAATCATTATGGCAGAAGACTTACATATTATCCAGGGCAATAAAGCAGAGCAATATACGGCGCTGATCCCGCAAATAAAGGGTTTGCTGGAAGGAGAACCCGACCTGATAGCGAATCTGGCGAATGTGGCGGCTGCATTAAAAGAGCAGTTCGGCTGGTTTTGGGTGGGGTTTTACCTGGTAAAAGGAGAAGAACTGGTGCTGGGACCCTTTCAGGGGCCGGTGGCGTGTACCCGTATCCGTAAGAACCGTGGTGTGTGTGGCAGCAGCTGGACGCAGGCAGCCACCCTCATTGTACCTGACGTAGAAGCATTTCCGGGGCATATTGCATGCAGCAGTCTTTCCCGGTCTGAAATAGTAGTTCCGCTGATCCGCGACGGTGAGGTAAAGGCCATTCTGGATGTAGATAGCGAACATCTTTCTCATTTTGATACAACGGATCAACAATTCCTCGAAGAAATTGTGGCATTGATTGTGTTGTAGCACCACAAATTTTTGTGTCATTATTTTACTGAGAAGCCATTATGCTATTTTTTCGAAAAAAAAATACGGAGACACCACTTCCTACGGATTTGTTGGCTTTTATGTCAACAGACATCCACTCCCATCTCGTGCCTGGCATTGATGATGGCGTACCTGATGTAGCTACAGCCGTGCAGTTTATTGCACAGCTGCAGCACCTGGGTATTAAAAAGATCATTACCACTCCGCATATTATGATGGATCGTTATCCCAACTCCCGGGATACCCTGACCGCACCTTACGAGGCCGTACAGCAATCGCTATCTGCTGAAAACATCACCCTCCCCTTTCATTACGCGGCCGAATATTACCTGGATGAGCAGTTTGAAGCGTTGATGAAAGCACCCTTGCTTACGCTCAACGGACAATTAGTGCTGGTAGAAATTTCTTTCATGTCACCACCACCACAATTACACGGGTGGCTTTTTGAACTGGGTGCGCAAGGTTATACACCGCTGTTAGCGCATCCGGAGCGATATAACTATTGCCATAAAAATTTTGAACTATATCAGCAATACAAACAATGGGGCTGTTTGTTCCAGGTAAACCTACTGTCGCTCACAGGGTATTATGGCAAACATATTCAGCAGGCAGCAGAGAAGCTGATGGAGTTAAATATGATCGATTACATTGGCACTGATCTTCACCACGAAAAACACCTGCAAGCCATCAGCGACATCAGTAAAAATAAAAAGTTGCGACACGAGCTGGAAAAATATCCGTTCAAAAACCATACACTGTAAGATTACTTTACCAGCATCAGATTACCGGTTTGTTTACGCGCCTGCTTTTTGCTATCTGTGTATATGAGTACCCAAACATAAGTCCCGACGGGCTGTTGTGCGCCGTCCCAGGCGCCTTCGGGATCAGTAGTCCGAAACACCAGGGCGCCCCATCGATTGTAGACTTCCATTTTATAGTCCGTTATATCATCGTTTATTCTTGCACGGAACAAATCATTTTGTCCATCACTGTTAGGGCTAAACGCAGTGGGGACATATACCGCGCAGTTACGGTGATTCCTGATGATACCCGCAGATCCGTGGGTGGCGCAATTATGCAGATCTTTTACGTCGAAATAATAATGTCCCTCATCAAGATGCCACCAGGCATTATCCGGTTGCCAATTGCCAGCTTCCAGTTTATAGGAATATGGCGCCGTACCACCAGCCATTTGCAGGGTTATTTTTCCATCGGTGGTTTCGTCGCAGCTGATATCTTTTGTAGTAACAGCAGCTATTTGCAATGGCGCAGGCTCCGTGAGTGTAATGTTGCTTAGTTTGTCTTCACAGCTTTGTTCATCTTTCACTATTAAACTATATTTCCCGGGAGGTAATTCCTTAAAAACAGGTGTATAGCTGGGTGTGGCAGCGCCGTTAAAATAATAGCGATAAGGCGGTACGCCACCGGTGGTGCGCAATTGTATCTCATTCTGGTTATCACCGTTGCACGGAGAACTCACCGTTGTGAGGTCACTTTTCAAATCTGTTTCTTTCACTACTACCGCAGCGGTTGTACTGGTACCATTGGCAGAAGTAACGGTTAGTGTGTAATTACCGGCTGCTAATTGCTCAATATGCGGAGTGGTTTGTTCGCCAGGCTGCCATAGATAGGTATAGGGAGGAATGCCACCTGTTACCTTAGCGGTGGCCATCCCTGTATTCATTCCTTTACAGGTAGATTGTATTGTAATCGCCACCTGTGGTACCTCCCGAATCGTTGGCGAAAAATTATCGATCAATACCGTAGACCCTAACTCACTTTTATTACAGGGGAGTTTTCCATCTGCCCAAAACGAAATATATTTATAATCTTTTGACGGACTGAATACGGCATTATACTGCGTCCAGCTGGTATGGTAGAACGGTCCCGACTTCCACAACAACTCCGTAGAATCTTCCGGTTTATTACCTGCGTAAATAGCGAGATTGCCATAACAGGCATCGTAAGTGTAGTGTGCAATAAAAGCGAGATCAAAAGAAACGAGGTAAGTATGTCCGCCTTTCAGAGCGGCTCCCTGTGCAATGGCTTCCGCCCATTCGGCGCCACCGTGAAGGCCTATATAAGTATTACCATCAGCAGCAGGAACACTGATAGCATGTACGCCCGGTTGAATATCCGGTGTACCTGCGGCCTTTATCCAGGAGACAGGTACCCTTCCTTCCGCCGGAGTTCCCTCCAGCGATGGATTTTTCAAAGGAATATCCTGGCCGTAAACAATAGTACCGGTACTTAGCAGCAACAGTAATATCCCTACTTTGCTTAGTAACAGATACAGGCCGGGTGATAGTCTTTCGATATGGCTCTTCTCACATGATTTCAGGCTATGTACGAAGCATAGCAAATTATTCATAGATAGTTATTCGTAAAAAAAACTAAACGCGTCGGTTTTTCAATTATTGCTTTTATAAAGAGATTCGCGTTTTATATATTAAGATTATGCAAATATATAGTTTCTTCAAAAAAGAATTACTGAACACTGAATTTTTTTTCCTGCGTGAATGATTTTTTCATCTCCATCATGTAATTGCTGTTCTTCTCTGTTCTGCCATCAGCACTGGTTTTCATGACAGAAACGCCACTGAATTTTACTGCGGGAGAATATCCGTTAGACTTCCCATTTCTAAAAGGAATCTTATTATTTTTCCATACCGGGTTTGAGACATCGATATTTCCGGTGAGTGGTTGTACGCCAGCGATGTTATCATACTTTTCTTTATAGCCGGAAATAAAGAATCCAATTTGCGATCCATCATCGATATGATTTTTGATGGAGCAATTTACTTCCCTGGCTTGCTGACCGGGCAAAGCGCTGAGGTGCACGGAAATACCGTGTTGAGCATTATTGAAAGTGATCGGATTATCTATTTCAATATTATCTACAAAATCCCGGTTGCTGTTAGGCTCAATATCGATGCCCGTCATAGGCGATGTCCCGTAACTATTGGAGATCACCGGCTTAATGATCTTCAGCCCATTTACGCATCCCACCGAGATGCCGTTGCGGCGGTTATAATCCAGTTGTGCATTGTAGATGGCGATATTTTGCACCGGAAATGCTTTTACATCCGGGCGCACCTCTTTCAGTTTTAATTGTCCGATACAGATACCATCTCCCCAGCAGTTGGATATGACAGGACGAATGATATTGATATTTTGTGAAGAGCGGATATCGATGCCCATGCCCCACTCACCGCTGTTTCCCTGATGTTTATCGCGATCGCCTACTAATACCGGATAGTATACATTCACGTTTTCGACACCAGTGATACCTAACATTGCATAACGTTCCTGATCATTCGGCGCCAGCAATAATTTAGCGCCCGGCTTGAAAACCAGGTTGCTGTTGCTATGTGTTTGTAGGCCTTTTGCGTTGATCAGTACCGGAAAATCCGGGAATACTACGGTTTCATGTTTATCTATTCCTGCCTGTAAATAGCTGGTATAATCTACAGAGCCATCTTTCACATAGCCTGACGGCAACAAGGTAGTCAGATCAAAGGCTTTGCCCATCAATGCTGCAGCTTCCTGCCGGAACGCCGGAGAATCCCCCGCGATGTAGGCTTTGGGTAATGCCCTGTAATCAAACTTATTGCCTTGTCCCTCGCAGGCGTAGCCACCGGCAAACAATACCGCTAACAGAAAAAAAACAGACCTTTTCATGAAACAATGTTTTTTTGATACGTGTGATTGCAACATATATTATGCCACGACCGTAAGTGGTGGAATCACGGAGCCCGCCTGTATAACGGCATGTCGCATGATGATAGCGCCCGCGCCAATAGCCGCTCCTCTCCCAATCTGCGCACCACCGCCTACATAGGCATTAGCCGCCACATGCACGAAATCACCAATAACGACATCATGATCTATTACTGCACCAGCGTTGATAATAACATGTTTTCCGATGCTGCAGTTAGATTGTATCACGGCCCTGGCCAGTACTACCGTTCCCTCTCCTATAGCCACGTCTGCCGCAATACTGGCGTCTGCGTGGAACAACGAGGCAATGCTATGCGCTACACTGGCAGCCAGTCTTTCCCGTGCCTGATTATTGCMAATACCAATTACCAGCGAAGCCTCCGGATAAAGGGATGTTTCATACTGCACTGCTGATGCATGGCCTTCCTGGTCCGTGAATAAGGTCAGCACTTCTCCGCCATTACTCCGCACCAGGTCCGACAATACACTGGCGTGGCCGCCTGCGCCATAAATAACAATTGATTCCTTCATATCATCCAATAGTTTTAGTATTCATCAATCCAGGCTTTATCAGTACATAAATCAGTACCAACGGTACACATACGGCTAATAAAGTCCATAATAAAGAAGCCTGATTATTTATTATAAATGCGTTCAACAATAACTGGCACAGCCCATAACCCGCCGCCACCAAGCGATGCGGCAGCTTACGCTCATTGGCCAGCAGCTGATAAAAATGTAACCGGTGCGCCTCGAAAATATTCTGCTTCAGCAATAACCGATGTACAATAGTGAGAATAGCATCTACGCCATACACCGCCAGGAACAACAAATATTTCCATTCGCCGGTGACAAAAATAAGTTTAAGCAGCAGGGTAATAATCCAGAAAGCAATGGTAACACTGCCCACATCTCCCGCAAAACAGAGTGCCTTTTTACGGAAGTTGAACACCAGGAAAACAGCGCTGGCCAACATTGGCAACCAAATAATATCTGTCTCTATAAAAGCTACTTCCCGGTAGTTTACATATTGCAGTGCGGCTAATGTTACCAGGCTGTAGCAGCCCGTGATACCATTAATGCCATCCATAAAATTATAGGCATTGATAATACCAATCACCAGAATATACAACGCCACAATGACGTACACCGGGAACAAAGAAAATGCCGCCAGGTAGTAAAACATCAGTGTAACCGCGGTGAAATGAAACAGCACGCGTACTTTGTTGGGCAAACTATACATATCGTCCACAAAGCTCACACCACCAATGATTCCCATGCCCAACGCTGCCGGCCAGAAAGTTTGCGGATACAGTATAACTGCGGCTACGGCCGCTATCAGGTAGATGATACCTCCTCCGCGGATGGTCACCGTTTGATGGGAGCTGCGTTCATTCGGTTTATCAATGATATTAAAACGGCTGGCAATACCGAAGTAGGCCAGCATGGCAACAAAAAAGAGTATGGTTAAAATAAGGTACATCATATCAATTAGAATTACGACTGACTAAAGCTGGCGATGGTTTTACGCAACCCCTCTGCTACATTCACCGGCAGTGCGCTGATGCCCAGCGCATTCCTGATTTTATGGTTTGAAACCAGGTAGCTTTCCGTTAGTTTATTTAATCTTTCTGTGTTCAGCGGGAGCTTCATCACATCCCCCACCCTTGCTRTTGCCTTCACCAAACCGGCCTGCAGCGCCAATAAGCGTGGCTTTTTCTGCAGCGTACCAGAAATGATGTGCACGACTTCGTTGGTAGACAAACTTTCATCATCTGCGAGATTATAAACACCGGAAGCGATGTTTTCATCGCTGATCACCCGATTCACGATATACGACAGATTATCTACGGATAAGAAAGAGCGTTTATTCCGGAATGCCGCCAATGGATAAGGGATTCCCTTCTTCACAAATCCATATAACAAATTCAGATTTCCTTTATTCCCCGGCCCATGGATCATACAAGGACGAAAAATAAATACCCGTTTGCCGGCAGGTAGTTTTTTAGACAGCAGGTAAGCCTCCGCCTCCTGCTTAGATTGACCGTAAGGGGTGACCGGATCTGGGTTTACATCTTCCTGCAATATGCCTTCTACTTTATCTGCCACTGCTTTTACGCTGCTGAAATAAATGAAATCCCTGGCGTTGCTTTGCAAAAAGACGTCGAATATTTTGATAGTCAAATCACGGTTCACTAAAAAATAAGCGTCCGCGTTGCTGGTATTCTTCAGGTCATGTGCCTTGCCCGCCAGATGTAGTACGGCAGTCACTTTATCCAGGTCTGCTACCGACAACTGCTCCCAGGTAGTGCAGGATTGCAGCAACGGATCGTTATCCACTTTTGTTCTGGCAATGCCATGAAAAAGATGTTGACCTGCATTGGCCTGGAGTAAGTAGTTACCGACGAAGCCGGTATGTCCTGTGATGGCGATTTCCATAATTAATTTAAAGTAAGTGCTGAGTAAATAGCCGTTGTTTCCCGAATCACTTTATCGATGGAGAATTCCTTTTCTGCCAGTATACGCGAATGCTGCCCCATGGCTACCTGCAGTTCCCGGTTTTTAATCAGCTCCAGCATCGCTCCTGCCAAACGGTGCTCATCTTTTGCTGGTACGAGGAATCCGTTGTAGCCATCCACTACACACTCTTTGCAACCCGGTACATCTGTAGTAATAATGGGACGCCCAATGGCTGCCGCCTCTATCAGCGATTTAGGCAATCCCTCCCGGTAGGAAGGCAACACCACAATATCTGCTGCCTGTAACAGGCCCACCATATCCTTTTGAAAACCAACCCAACGCAGGTAGTCTCCATCCATCAATTCCTGGATTTTTTCATGCGGTATGGCGGCCAGGTTTTCTTTGTCTACATCACCAGCCAATATAAATTCTGCTTTATCCAGTAACTGATTTTTCAGCAACTTCGCGGCTTCAATAAATTCTATCACGCCTTTATCATACAACATCCTGGCAGGCAGCACCACCTTCACTTTGCCATTTGCAGGCCCCAGCGGAGTAGCGGAGAACTCCTGCAGATTAACGCCTGATCCCTTGATCAGGCTCACCTGTTTGTCTTCCACCAGGTTCAATGATTTGAAGGTATTGATATCATCCTCATTCTGAAAAATGAAGTGCATATTCTTTTGCTTAAACCCAAACTTCATCATCATTAACAACACTTTTTGGGTAAAGCCTTTGCGGTCGCCGGTGAAATTATATCCCAGCCCGCTGATGGCGTTTACCACGCCTCCTGCTTTGCTCAGGCGGGCAGCAATACTACCATACAATGCCACCTTGATAGTAACATGATGCAGGAGATCCGGTTTATGTTTCCTGTAAACTTCCCGCAGCATCCGGATACACTTCATTTCATACATGATATTTGTACCCGACCGTTTAAAAGGAAGATCTATAAAATTAAGTCCATGGCTTTTTATCTCATTACCTCTGCCGGTATCGCAGGTAACAATGGTCACCTCATATCCGGCCGCTTTAGCCGCCAGCGCCACTGGCAGCCTGTGTGACAGGAAAAACCAGTCCACATTCACTACCATAAATAACCGTTGTGCTTTTTTCATCTCCAAAATATTTTAATGCCTGCCTTATACGGTCAGCCCTTGTTTTACGATACGATACTTTCCACTTGCCTCTCTCGGAATGTCCTTTACATAGGTGATATCAATGTTCATCCGGTTGCCCAGACGCTCTCTTAATTCGTGCAGGAACATCTTCTCATCTTTGTCCGTAAACGTATTATCTCTTACTATCTTCACCTGAATATGATCAGTAGCGTTTTGAATGATCTGAAACTTCACGACGCCTTTTACATACTTCACACAGTTGGAAATATTACCCAGGTTAATTTTTCCTCTTTCTTCCGAGTACACAAAATCGTTGATCCTGCCCTGGATGCTTTCGACTACCGGATTGTGGTTACCACAGGTACAGGTTTCGGTCGACAGCTTAATTTTATCTTTTATAGCATAGCGCACCAACGGCGTACCATGTGTCGTAAAAGAAGTAAATACCAATTCGCCCTCGTTAGCCGCCTGTCCTTTGTCGTCCAGTATTTCAAAATAGCCGGTCAACAATTCCATGTGTAATTTGCCCTCGGAGCATTCCAGTATAAAGGGTGCTCCTTCTGAGGAGGCGTACTGATTCACTACTACACCGCCAAAAAAAGTTTCAATGGCTTCGCGTTCATGCGGCATCACGGTTTCAGCCGTTGGGAATATAGCCCGCATGCGATAAGAGAGGTGATAATTATTGGCCAGTCCCCATTTGGCAATTTCGTACATGCTGGATGGAAACCCTACCGCATATAAGGGTTGCAGTTTATTAAAGTCGTCAATATAATGCTTCGCTGTAATGGCGTTGATGTGAAAAGTAGAATAGTAGCGGATTTTATAGCGCCAGTCGTACTTCCAATATCTGTTCTTTAAGGTATCCTTTTCTGTCAGCAGCGATTTACCACTAAACCAGGCCACCTTACTTCCCAACTGATAACCATAGCCTTTTCTGAAAAAGTCGAGCGTGGCGAAGCGGTGCTGCATGTCGTCGTACGTAAACCTTACCTCCAGCGATTTACCAGTGGTACCACCTGTTTTGGAAAGAATGGCTTGTTTCTTTCCGATGGTGTAGATGGATTCAATATTAGCACGAATATCTTCTTTCGACTGAATGGGCAACCGAAGAAATTGTTCCAGGCTGGTGATTTCCGTTAACCCGAGTTCCGTAAATATTTGCTTATAATAAACCGACTCGCGGGCGGCAAAATTCACGAAGGCAAACAGTTTCTCCAGCTGAAACCGTTGGAGTTTGGGCAGGTCAAATTTACGCGCGGCTTCATAGTATTCCATCCACCTGGAATAGTTTCCAGAATGCCTTTTTCTATATTGCAGTACATCGAATAGAGTCACCAGACCGTTCTGGAAAACAGCAGGCAGGCGCTGATATATTTTCTCCGTCATCAATTAATTATTTAGGTTCTTCTATGCGCAGTCACCGGATATGGTCAGTGACGGGTTTTATTTAAAAAATGTAATCGAAAACAACTTCATGGCTAAAATAAAAATCAGGTAATACAAATGTTTGAATGCAGGTCCCCGCATTTTCAACAATGGGTAAAACAATATTACCGGTATAAATATCCAGGATAACAACCCGAATCTATCAGAAAAAGCAATGTTAAAGCAAAGGTAGAATACGGCTGTCATCACGAGGTACAGCTTAAAAATCCTCGTATAAAATTCATTTTTCTCCAACTGATTGGCGAAGTGCCCAATGACCACAAAAATCATATTGAACGCCCAAAAATCAATCCGGAAGCCCACTTTGTACTCATTCAGGTTATCTGTATAGCCTGATATTCTATCCAGCGAAACCAGTTCAGATACAAAGGGAATATTGTTAAATCCAAATCCCGCATAAGCTGCTACAGATACCACTGCCAACAAACCATAGTAAAGCCGGATATCTTTTATTTTCCGGATGGCCAGGTCAGCCAGGAAAATAGCTACTACCGACAAGTGAAAAAATGATGCCACTAGTGCGCACAATATTTTCTTCCAGGTATCTTCTTTGCGGTGCATCCCAAAGTATAAGATGGTGAAGCCCAATGCCACGCCATTCCGGATAATATTGATTCCAATGGCCTGGAAAAAGAAGAAGCTGACAAATGTCAATAATAACAATGATCTTTTGGTGGCGGTAATTTTATAAGTAAATGCGGTTATCGGCCACATCAACAACACCACCATCAATGCCAGATAAATCTGGCTATTGAAGAAACGGGTACAGATATACGTAAATACATAAAACAGCAAATCCCCCTTTACGCCCTGCAGGGCCAGGGTGAGATTACCCATACCCGCTACCCGGTTAAAGGTATCGATATAAGCCGCCGTATCTTTTCCTACATCTGCCGACCGGCTACCAAATACCAGGATGATATACCCCACAATCACGCCGACAATAAGATTATCAAATCCTTTGTCGTTCCATCGCCTGATATCCAGCTTGAGTACATACAGCAATGCCAGAAAAAAAGCGAATAAGTATCCTACAATATCTTCCCAAAAAAATACCTGCATAAATTATTTACACCTATCCTTTTTTTATAAAACTGAGGGTGAAATGAATATAGTCCCCTATTCCCAGGAAGTGGTTGTATTTCTTCGCAATCACCAATGCCCACTTCACCTTTTTATGTTGCAGGTACTTCATCACCCGTCTTACAATCAGTTGTTGATAGTATTTCTTCTGGTAATGTTCCTGCACATTGTCCGTGTTGAGGTAATATACCAGCGACTTATCCGGCGCCGGCAGCCTCACAGACGCCCTGTTTTCCGCGTCCTGTATATAATACGATTTTACTTCCGGGCTCATGGCCACCTGGAAATGTTGTGCCAATCGCGCCCACACGTCCAGATCTTCTCCATGCGTAATTTTTTCATTAAACGGCAAAATGCTGTTGAATGCTTCTTTCTTCACACAAACAGCAGAAGAATGGATCACCGCATTATTCAGCACCAGCTTGAAGTAGTTGCCGATAATACCTCCTCCTGCTACAATATTTTGTTTACCAATTTCCCCGTTGCGCGTCATCCCTGCAAAACCGGTAGCAAATACACTGGCCGCCGGATAGTTGCTAATCAACTGCTGTATCGTAGCCAGAAAGTCAGTCGCCCATAAGTCATCTCCATCAATAAAAGCAATGTAGCCTGCCTGTGCCTCCCGGATACCGGTGTTGCGCGCACTGGATACGCCACCATTAGGCTTATCTACAATGCGTATCCGTGGATCTGCGATAGCGGCCACCACTTCACGGCTCTTATCTTTAGACCCATCGTTTACTACCAGCAATTCAAAATCTCCCAGCGTTTGCGCTAATACTGACTGAATCGTTTTTCCAATGCTTTCCTCCTTGTTGTACAGCGGGAGTACCACAGAAAATGTAGGTGTATATGCCATTGCTATGCTGCTTTCTTTTTTAAAAATGTTCCCAGAATAAATTGCCGGTCGTTTGCAGGAATGATAAATTTATACGCGATCAATGCCGCGCCTCCACCTGCTACTGCCAGTGATAATCCTACCTGGAAAATGTTATGCTGGTTTACAAAATATAAACACGCGCTACCCAGTATACCAATAACTGCCAACGTGATAATCCCTGGCAGCAAGGCTTTGAAATAGCCGTTCTTTACCTGCATCAAATGAGAAGCGTACCAGGTAGTGAACAGCAGGTTTTTCATTGTCAGCACAATCATGCTCGCAATCGCTACTGCATATAGTCCCAGGTCAGTATATTTCACCAGTCCCAGGCTTAGCCCGAAGTTGACCACACCTAGTATTAATGTAATAATACCCGGTGTTTTAGCTTTGTTGTAGGCCTGAAAAATAGAGAGTAAAGGAATCACGGATACATTTACGATCAGGTGCAACGTAAGTGTACTCATGAGCGGCGCCAGCACTACATAGTCTTTCCCCAACCAGAAAAATAAAATGGATTTGGAAAAACAGCAGATAATACCCACCGGGAAGGCCAGGAATATAGCGAGCAGGCGAACAATACGCTGCGACAACTCCGCCATTTTTTCCGTTTTACCTTGTGTATACAGCAACACCAGTGCAGTACCAATCCCTCCGGATACAACAGCTCCCAGTGCACGAATTAATACCCCCCATTGCATCACCGCCGCAAATTTTCCGGAGGCAGCGGGTCCGAGGTAAATATTAATGATAAAAAGGTCCATATTGAGAAACAATACTGTGGCCACGTGATTCACGGTCAGCCAGCCACCGAGACCAAAAATTTCTTTCAGCTTGGCCTTCCGAAAACTTTTGACAGAGATACTGATATAAGGTGATAACTTTTTCCATATCCGGATGCTGTAAAATAACGTAGCCAATGATCCGACAGCATAGGCAATGCCGATGTACACAATAGACTTGCCGAATGCCAGGATCAGGCAGGGCGACAGGATAGCATAAGTTAGCAGGGCAATCCTATCTGCAATATTTTTCAGGTATACTTTATTGTACGCGTTCGCGATGGCAGTGAATACACCTGCAATGATGAGCAGGGAAAAAGAAATACTCATCAGTATATATAACTCCCGTGTATCATTTGCCAATCCTGCAGGGATGTTGAGTAACCTGTCTACATAAAAAATACACAATGAAAACACCGGGATAACGAGCACCACAATGGTGACCAGCTGCGTCCAGAAGGCGGTATTGAAAGTATGATTGATTCCATCCACATCATCGCGTTGCATATCCATCATGAGGAATCTGGAGAGAGAACCATTGATGGCAATGGTGATAATGTTGACGTAGGAATATAACGACAAGCCGATAGATACAATACCAAATACTGCTACACCAAGTGATTTTACAAAGAAAGAAGGCAATAACAACCCGATGATGATGTTCAATACAAAGATCATCACATTGCTGAAGAGGTTTGTTTTATAGTTGCTCCTATAGTCAATATCCGTTTTAATGGATACCATGGCCGGCTTCGGCGTTGCTGGTGCCGGGGGAGTGTCTGCTACCGCTGCTGAATGATACTGGCGCATGTTTCTAAATTTTTATAAACGATATTAGTGGCGGTGGCGGGTGGCAAGGTGGCCAACGTTGTTTTTTTATGCAACAGGTCATCCAGTAAACTATCTCTGCCGGCTTTATCCTGTGCCGTAAGCGACGCTACCTGATATGCCGGGTTATAGCCTACTGACTTAAGGAAGTCTGTACATTTTGTGTGATATTCAAACAGCAGAAATGGTACCTCTGCGATATAAGACATAATTGCAGAATGCAGCCTGAAGCCGATGAACAGATTACATTTCTTCATATTATCCCAGAAGGCCAAGGTATCTCTGTCGTAGTCGACGAGGCTGATGGTGACCTTTTTATAAGTCTTCACCTGACTGATGATCCGCTCTGTCAGTGGTTTATCGCCAACGTGTTCGTTGGCGTTAAAAATGAAAAATCTGAATTCTACGCCGTTATACATTTCATGCAGTGAAGAAAGGAGTAACAGGAGTTGTTCTTCCCGTTCCTGTTCTTTCTGCGGGTCACCGTTGTGGTATTTTTCATAATTGCATACGCTGATACCGATTACTTTCCGGTTGTTGTCAAAAGTATCGGCAGCTTCAGTAGTGGCATAGGAAGTATCGTTACCGATGAGCGGTAGTAAAGCGGCAACATCGAAACCCTTTTCCACTTTGCTTTCCAGCCGCATTTCCTGCACATAATCCATGGATTGCTGATCTCTCACCGATACATATCTGAATTTGTTCAGATAGTTTTTGATGTAGTTGAAATCTGCTTTTGTTTTAAAGGGGCCGACGGAGATACCGAGTGCGTATAATTTTTTATACTGGTAGATATTGCGTACATCTACTATGGAAGTGGCGCCATCGCCGAATGTAGAGCCGCCCACATGAATAATGTTACTGCTTTTCAATGCTTCCATATATAGTTGTCCGTATTTGACATACTTATTAGCAGAAAGCTTTGACGACTGTATATATTTCAGTTGGGGCAGGTCTAAACCCTGCACATGCGTGTTCTTGAGGCCGAACTTATTTTTAAAAGTCCAGTCTGCCACTACACAGAATACGTCGTCTCCTATGTTTTTATGGCCATAGTATCCCCTCAGGTAAGTGCGATTGCCTGTCATAACAAATTTATACCGGAAAAATGCTTAAATATTATTTGCTGTTATTCGTGTCTTTTTTGTTAGAAAAAAGTTGGGTTATCGCGATACCAGTTCACCGCAATTTCCAGTCCGTTTGCCACGGAAAATACCGGCTGATATCCTACCAGCTGATGTGCTTTGCTGATATTTGCCAGGCTATGTTTCACGTCGCCTTTACGTTCTGGTTTATATGTTGGAGGCGCTATAAAGTTTGTGATAGTGCCTATTTTTTGCCATAGTTCATTGAGGGTAGTACGTTCGCCAAAGGCGATGTTAATAATTTCGGCGGTAGTTATTCCGTCTGCAAAAAAGGCCTTAATGTTGGCCTGTACGGCGTTTTCAACGAAAGTAAAGTCGCGGCTCGTTTCTCCATCACCGTTAATAGTGGGTACTTCTTTGCGCAGCGCGGCATCAATAAACAACGGAATAACGGCGGCATAAGCGCCTTTAGGATTTTGCCGGGGGCCAAACACATTAAAATAGCGCAGGCCAATGGTATGAAAATCATATGTGCGGGAAAACACCTGCGCATATAACTCGTTCACATATTTGGTGACCGCATAAGGAGATAATGGATTACCGATTTGGTCTTCTACTTTCGGTAATCCCGGGTGATCTCCGTAAGTGCTGGAGCTGGCCGCGTATACCATTCGTTTTACGCCGGCATCGCGGGCAGCCAACAATATGTTCAGGAAACCGGATATATTCACCTCGTTGGTGGTCACCGGATCATTAATAGAGCGGGGAACAGAGCCCAGCGCAGCCTGATGGGATACGTAGTCAATTCCGTCCATCGCTTTCCGGCAATCTTCCTGCTGGCGGATATCTCCTTCCAGCAGTTCGAAATGCGGATGATTGAGAAAGGGGGCAATGTTATTCCGGGAGCCGGTAGAAAAATTGTCCAGTACCCGCACCTTTTTTGCACCGTATTTCAAGAGATATTCTACCAGATTGGAACCGATAAAACCGGCGCCGCCTGTGATTAAAAAGCTATATGCTGATAAGTCTTGCTGATGATATGCCTGTTTGTACATAATTTTTCTTTGTCGAATATTCCTGAAATACCTGTGTTTATATCTTGAATTACAACCTGCCGTCTACCAGGTCTTTTTGTAAGGTGCCTTTTACATCGTAGATCACGGAAGTAGGTTTGCACAATTTTTTGATGTCGAGTGTTTTAAACTGATGATGGGAAACCGCCAGTACTACAGCATCAAACTGACTTTCCGGCGCCAGTTCCTTGATGGATTGCCAGCCGTATTCATGTTCTACTTCTGCCGGCTCTGCCCATGGATCGAGGATAGTGATATTGGTGTTGTAGTCTGCCAGGTTTTTGAKAATATCTACTACCTTGGTATTGCGTACATCCGGGCAATTTTCTTTGAATGTAATGCCCAGCACCAGTATTTTCGCGCCTTTTACAGCAATATCTTTCTTCACCATGAGTTTAATAACTTCCTGAGATACATATGCGCCCATGCTATCATTTAACCGGCGTCCTGCCAGGATGATTTCAGGATGGTAACCGGCTTCCTGCGCTTTTTGGGCGAGGTAATATGGATCAACGCCAATGCAGTGCCCACCTACCAGGCCGGGTCTGAAGTTCAGGAAGTTCCATTTAGTGCCCGCAGCTTTCAGTACTTCTTCTGTATCGATGCCCAGGCAGTTAAAGATCTTTGCCAGTTCATTCACAAAAGCAATATTGATATCGCGTTGTGCATTCTCGATCACCTTAGCTGCTTCTGCTACCCGTATAGAGCTGGCCTGATAAGTACCTGCGGTGATCACTGATTTATATAAGTTGTTTACCTTCTCTCCTACTTCAGGGGTAGATCCGGAGGTAATTTTCAAAATTTTAGATACGGTATGTTCTTTATCACCGGGGTTAATACGTTCCGGTGAATAGCCGGCGAAGAAGTCTTTATTGAATTTCAGACCGGATGTTTTTTCGAGTACCGGTACGCAATCATCTTCCGTAGCACCAGGGTATACGGTAGATTCATACACAACAATATCGCCTGGTTTCAATACCTTCCCAACGGTTTGACTGGCTTTGATCAGTGGTGTCAGATCCGGTCTGTTGTTTTTATCAACCGGTGTGGGTACGGTGACGATGAAAAAATTACAATCCCTGATATCATCCAGCTGATTGGAGCAAAAAAGTCCGATGCCGGCTTTGTCTGTAATGAGTACCCGTTGCAGGTCTTCGGAAGACAATTCCAGGGTATGGTCTTCTCCCCCATTCAGTTCCTTAATACGTGCTTCGTTAATATCAAACCCTACTACCTTATATTTTTTGGCAAATTCCACTGCCAATGGTAATCCTACATATCCCAGTCCAATAATTGCAATTTTTACGTCCATATGAGTTGTACGTTTGTAGTTATTTTTTGCTAAAAATGTTTTTTAATCTCCTAAAGATACCTTTTTTGTGTTCCATTCCATCATGTCCGTAGCCATAACCGTACCCATAGCCATATCCATAGCTACCTGACGTTTTCACATCATTGATGATAATGTTGAGTTTAGGCATTTTGTGCTGGATATAAAGGTMTCTGGATAACTTCAGTTGTTCTTTAAATGTATAGCTCTGGCGGACTAAGAACAGGGTGGCATCTGCGAATCGTGCCAGCAGCTGTCCGTCTGTCACAAGCCCTATGGGCGCGGTATCCACGATGATATAGTCGAACCGGTCCCTTAACACATCAAACAGTTTGGCTGTTTCTTCCTGCAATAATAGTTCAGCGGGATTGGGCGGAATAGGTCCGGAAGAGATCAGCCAGCAGTTATCATGTATACCGGAAGGCCGGATAATCTGATCCACAGCGGATTTACCGATCACGTAGGTACTGAATCCTATGTTATTGGGGATATCCAGGCTGGCAGAGATCCGGGGTTTACGCAGGTCCATTTCCATCAGCAGCACCTTTTTACCTGATAAAGCCAGTACTGCAGCCAGGTTGGTGGCCACAAACGACTTCCCTTCCCCGCTCATGCTGGAAGTGAGCATGATCACTTTTTCGCTGGCACGGGTAAGGATAAACTGTAAATTGGTACGCATGGCGCGGAACTGCTCTACTACCGGGGAATTTGCCTTTGCGGTAGCCACAATGAGCTGCTGTCCGCTGTTATGGCCAATTTCCGCGATGATGGGTACCGGCGTTTGATCGGTGACGTCTTTCTTATGGAAGATGCGTTTGTTGAGTAACTCCTTCAGGTAGAAGATGGTAGCCGGACAACCCACACCCAGTATAAACGACAGCAGGTAGATAATCAGCGGATTCGGATTATACGGTTTGGCGTCGCTCTTGGCTGGATCTACAATCCGGCTGATGGCCAGGTTAGAGGATTTGGAGATGGCCGACTCCTCTCTTTTCTTCAGCAGGAACAGATACAGTTCCTGCTTAATGGCCTGCTGCCGGGAGATATCGAGGAATACGCGCTCTGTGGCCGGCACCTTCTCTATTTTCTGGTTCACCGTACCTACATTTTGTTGCAGCTCATTGATGCTCACCTGGATGCCCTGCTTCAGAGACGACAGGTTACTCCGTAAATCTGCCCGCAAGCCTACCAGCTGTTCGTTGAGATTCTTTATAAACGGATTGGCCTCCGTGCTGGTAAGCAACTGCCTGTCGCGCTCCATCTGCAGGGTATTGTACTTACCTATTAACCCAACGAAGGTAGGATCGGCCACCACCAGGGCGGAAGGCACTACGTGCGAGGCGTTTTTATTATCCTCCAGGTATTGTTCCAGCGCGGCCACTACGGATAGGCGTACCTGTTGGTCTGTCAACTGCTTCATCAGGTCGCCGGTACCTACTACCAGCTGCTTGGACTGCTCCTCGATGTTGGCCAGCTTATTTTGTTGCTTGAATTGTTGTATTYCATTTTCTACGCCGGATAGCTCTTTGCTGACAATCACCAACCGGTTATCGACAAACGAAATGGTGCTGTCAACGATGCGGTTTTTATCTTCCACACTGGCATGCAGGTACAGATCGATCAGCTTATTGAGTACGGCTTCCCCTTTTGCAGGTACACCGGAAGAATAAGTCATGTCGATGGTGCTTACCTGTTTGTTGGGGATCGTTACCGTGAACTGTTTCTGAAAATCGGCTACTGCCTGATCTACAGATATTACTTTCACGAGGATATCTTCATCCAGCAAAGGATACATCGCTTTTCGTTCCACTGCCAGTATGCCTTCCGGCAGTTCCAGGGTATCGCCCCAGGCGCTGTGCAGACTCAGGTTTTCCCTGGATAAGGCGAAGCTGTCTTTTCCCATGGCCGATATCGTATACGACACGGAGGTCAACGTATCTTTCAGGGCCAGCCAGTGCATGGCAATGGGCAGGCGTTCGTAGATTTCTGTTTTCTTTACGTGGCCGGCAATAAAATACGTGACGTTCAGCTGTAAAGCCTTGACTACGTTTTCTGTGAGCGACCGGGATTTTAATATTTCTGCTTCATTATCTACACTGTTCTTGTTGTTGAACATGGCCAGCTGGTCCAATATTTCAGCACCGGGAATATCGCCTCCTTTCTGCTGATCCTGTACCAGGATTTTAGCACTGATTTTATAATCCGGCGATGCGTACCGCAGGTAGAGCCGGGCTGCCACCCCCAATCCAATCACACAAAGGACAAACCAATACCAGTTACGGAGGGTTTTGTCCAGTATCTTACTAACGTCTAATCCAGTACCTTTCGGCTCTTCGAAAGGTTGAACGTCGTTTAAAGGAAACCGGTTGTCCGTCTTTATAATATTGTGCATATCCCTCTAAAATTTAACTCTGGTTAATAAAACGATCAGTACAGATATCACAGAAGACGCGATTGTAATGTTTCTTAAGCGTGCGCCATCTGATGCCGTTACTTTTGATTTATTAGGCTCTACGTATATCACATCTCCCTGTTGTAAATAGTAGTATGGCGACGCAAACAGGCGGCTTTCATTCAGGTTCAGGCGAACGAATTCCTGTTGGTCGTTTTTCTTGCGGATGAGTAAAACATTCTCGCGTTTACCGTATATGGTCAGATCTCCTGCCACGCCCAGCGCATCCAGTAAGGTTACTTTTTCGTTGGGCATAATATAGGAAGATGGTCTGGCTACCTCTCCCAACACGGTTATTTTAAAATTCGCGAAGCGCACATTTACTACCGGATCTTTGTAGAATACGGCTACTTTGGTCTGTATCTCATCCCGTACCGCGTCTGTAGTTTTACCTTTTACATCGAGCTTACCGATCATAGGTAAACTCACCGTGCCGGCTTTATCTACCAGGTATCCACTCACGTTGGCGCCGGTTACTGTAGCCGCTGGTGCGGGAACACTGGTGCTACCGGTGGCCGGTATGTTGGGTACATTCTGTTGATTCATGATAGCAGTCGCTGTTGGGTCCATCGTTTGAACGGTGATCTGCAAAATATCATCCGGCTGGATAACCGGTGTAGTGTAGGCCGAAAGATTGACCATACTTACCTTAGCCGTATCCGGTACATCCTTGAAATAAGTAATGTGCTTAGGACCCGAACAAGCTGCCAGGAAAAGACTGCACGCACCTATGACGACAGCAAACAAGATCTTATCAGCGGATGCGAAGCATCTGCACGTACTAAGTATTTTCATTATACGATATGGCTATTAAATAAATAACAAACTCATTGATTAAAAAACGAATGAGTGATGTATGATGCGACAGTAAATACTGCTACTTTTTTACATTTTAATTTTGTCTTTATCCAGTTCTTCATAAGAAGAATTCTGGCTGATAAACTCTGGCACCAGTTCTTTCATTTTCTGTACTGTTGGCGTAAGATAGTGTCCTTTGGCGGTGTTTATCAGTTGGTTAATCTGCTCATTTACTTCGGTAAAATCTGATGACCTTACTTTGGCGATCATAATTTTTTCGTGGTAAGTGGGCATTGTATTTTCTGCATTGTTCAATAATTCTTCGTAGAGCTTTTCGCCTGGGCGAAGACCGGTGAAAACGATTTGTACATCGCGGCCAGGTTCTTTGCCGGTCATGCGAATCATTTTTCTTGCCAGCTCTGCAATCTTCATGGGTTTGCCCATGTCGAAAACAAATATCTCCCCTCCCTGTCCCATAGCGCCGGCTTCCAGCACCAGCTGGCAGGCCTCCGGAATGGTCATAAAATAACGGGTGATTTCCGGATGCGTGACGGTAATCGGGCCACCTTTTTCCAGCTGTTGCTTAAAGCGTGGAATCACCGAGCCATTAGAGCCTAATACATTTCCGAAGCGGGTGGTAATAAAGCGTGTAGGCGTAGACGTATACACCGGCCCCATCTTCATAAATTTTTCATTCAGCTTATTGTTATATGCCTGGATGAAAATTTCTGCGATACGTTTAGAAGCGCCCATGACATTGGTAGGATTCACCGCTTTATCGGTAGATACCATCACAAATTTCTCTGCGCCGGATTCTACTGCCAGCTCCGCTACGATCTTTGTTCCCAGCACATTGTTCATCACGGCAATGGATGGATTTTTCTCCATCATCGGCACGTGCTTATAAGCAGCTGCATGGTAAACGATGGCAGGCGCGTAGATGTCGAACAGTTGCTGCATGCGTACATTATCGCATACATTTCCGATGAAAGGAATGATGGGTACATTAACGCCTTTCTCTGCTATTTCCAGTTCCAGCTCGTGCAATGGCGACTCTGCTTTATCGCACAGCACAATTACAGAGGGTTCATAGTTGAGGAGTTGCCTTACTATTTCACTACCAATAGAGCCAGCTGCCCCTGTAACCAGGATGCTTTTGCCTTTGAGTTCTTTGCTTAGCTGTTGATTCTTGATGCTGATGACAGATCTTTCCAGGAGATCTTCGATATTAAGGTCCTTCAATTGGATACTATTATTAGTAGTGGCTCCTTCCGTCCATTCGCTCACGGGAATAATTTTTTGTACTCTTATATTCAGTGCAATACATTCTTCTACCAGCTCGTTGAGGTGAGCCGCGTCGAAAGGATCGTTGGGAATGAGCAGCAGGGAGATCTTCCCTTCTTTCACCATTTTAAACAGCTGTCCTTTGCGGGAATTATAAACGGGCAAGCCTTCTATCGACTTTCCTGCGTGCGCCTTGGTATCGGCCAGGAATGCGGCAATTCTGACATCCGTGGTAGGATCATCGGCAATAGCTTTGCGTAACATGAGACTGGAGTGCCCGTTGTAGTAAATAGCTGCCCGGGTGCGACTCTGGCTACGGAAATTATTATAGTATCTGAATATCCATTTCACCAGCAGGCGATAAGATAAGAGAAAGAAAGAAGTGATAAAGAAGTTGATCAGTATCACCGACATGGGGAATGCATTTAGTCGTGCTTCCAGCAGGTGACTGCGGTCAGTTGCAAACAGGAAAAGGCTGCTGAGTACATTGAGTCCTGCAATGCGGCCAATATCGGCCATGCTGGTAAATCTGACAATCCCGCGATAGGTACGTAATACCAATGCCAGCAGGAGGTTAATCCCCAATACTACGATCCCGATCAGCAGCATCGGATAGGCCTCTAATGCATCTACATCAAAGTTAAATCTGAGCAAAAAGGCTAAGTTAATTGCTATAACGGAACACCCCAGGTCTAATAGAAGTATTAGCCATGACGGGGTAATCCAGGATGAACTACGCACCATAGGTTCAATAATAAGATATGGTTATTAAATGTATTTACATTCGCCTGGTCAACTACATCCGCGCTTTTTTCAAGGTTTTCATAGTGTCGCGTCAGTTAATCCAGACGGGGTATTAAAAATGATTTACAAACTATTCGGTTTTCAAAGTTAGCACAAAGTAAATACTAAATTTGATAAGTTCTGTTATCAAAAGGTAAACTGTGGAAAAAAAATTTTCTAGTTCCCTTAAAATACAGATGAATAGGGCAAAGCATCCCCGAACCGGCTTAAAAAAGCGGTTATAAAAACAGTAAACCGGCTGCAATAAGCTGCTGAAATGCACCAGGAGTGCGCTGCTACAGCAAAATAACTTTACCGGATATACGAAAATAGGCGGATCAGCTTCTTAAGCTGTCCATACTAAATACTATTAAAGGAACCTGGCAACATTGGTGGTGATGCCTCCCTACTACTACTTGTACTTGTTGTAACGATTTGCTGGTCTTCCGCTGCTCTAAAGTGTCAGATAGATGATACATGGTCATGGTCTTTCAATTTTTTGGTTAACGCAGTGTGACGAAAAAAATATGGCTAAGTAAATATGGTTATAAACCTGCGTTAAAAATCAATCTTGCAACGCACGCATTCGAACAAACACCATACCAATTTACTAATTATTGAAATTATAGCGCTAAAGTTAGTAAACTATTTATTCAAATACTGCTGTGATTAAAAAATAACTAAACGATCTGGATACCTTACTATAAGCAGAAAGCGAAAAGCAGAAAGCAAAAAGCCATTGAAGCGAAGACAAGCATGGATTTTTTTACGATATCCGCTGCGATCTTCGCTTCAATGGCTTTTTGCTTTCTGCTTTTTGCTTTCTGCTTTCCTCCGGTGAGGTCGCTATAACGTATAGGTATACACGGAAATATCAGGCCCCTGTAATAAATACGACCAGGCTTTTTGCGCCATGGGCGCCGAGTACCAGCGACTGTTCAATATCAGCCGTTTTGGATGGGCCTGCAATAAATACACTGAAACCAGTTTGCGGTGCACCAATTTTCTCATAAGCCTCATGCATGGTAGGCAATATGTTTTGACGGGGAAGTACAATCGCCAGGTGCTGGCAAATAAACGGCAACACCCTGACTTTCATTTCCTGCTCGGTGAGCCAGATAGCGCCATTTTCTGCTACGCCCCATTGCCCGGGTACAATCGCCATATCTACATCTTCGAGCAAATGCGGATCTTCGTTGGCCCATTCCCGTGATACTTCGCGGGCATTGACCACACGTTGTAAATCCGGATAATGCTCCGCCAGCAAGGCCGGTATTTCAGATTCATCTTTTATTTCAAACAAGCTGCCTCCCAGTGCTTCCAACACCTTCCGGTAAGCGTCCAGTGTACCGGGCATGTTTCCGGAGAGGCCTTCCAATGCCGGAAGCGGCGCAAACTCCGGCTGGTTTTGTTTTACCGCGGCTAATATTTTATCCCTGCTGCTCATGAAGATTTTTTATTTTTTGCATACCATTCGGAGAACGACTGTGCCGGTGGCGCCGGCATCTCCCGTTGTTTATACCAGGGGTTCATGCGGTTGTTCACCATCCCGGGAAATGCACGCATGACCCAACGCCCCATTTTTCCCGCCGCCTTATACGTGCGGGGAGCTGATAGTACGCCCGTCATGATTTTCATGCTGGCCGTTTTAGCAGGAGAAGTATATCCCTCCTTTACCAATACCTGCCGCCATTTATATAACTGCTGATGGATATCGATTTTCACCGGGCATACATTGGAACAGGAGCCACATAAAGTAGAAGCAAACGGCAAATCCTTATAGTCCTTCATATCCAGGTTAGGCGCGAGAATAGCGCCAATAGGCCCCGCAACAGCAGTATGATAACTGTGTCCGCCACTACGCCGGTATACCGGACAGGTGTTCATACAGGCGCCACAACGGATACATTTCAGTGAGTTACGGAAATCTTCCCGTCCCAGCTGTCTGCTGCGTCCATTATCTACCAGCACAATATGCAATTCCTGGCCTTTTCTGGGCGCCCGGAAATGACTGGAATAGGTAGTGATAGGCTGACCAGTAGCACTGCGCGCCAGCAGGCGCAGAAAAATGCCCAGGTGCTTACGCTCCGGAATAATTTTTTCAATGCCCATACAGGCAATATGCACATCTGCCAGGTGTGCGCCCATATCGGCATTTCCTTCGTTGGTACATACTACCATTTCACCGGTTTCTGCTACGGCAAAATTCACCCCGGTAATGGCCGCATTGGCCTGCAGAAACTCTTTGCGCAGGTGCAACCTGGCGGCAGCCGTCAGGAATTGAGGATCAGCATTACCGGCAGGCGTTCCCAGGTGCTCGTGAAAAAGCTCCCCTATTTCTTCTTTCTTTTTATGAATGCATGGTAATACGATATGACTGGGCGGCTCCTTTGCCAATTGCACAATTCTTTCTCCCAGGTCCGTATCAATTACGTCGATGCCGTTGGCTTCGAGATGTGGATTCAGGTGACATTCCTCTGTGAGCATGGACTTACTCTTCACCATCCGTTTTACACCATGCTTTTTCAGGATATCTGTTACAATGCGGTTATGCTCGGCGGCATCGGCGGCCCAATGTACAATAGCACCGTTTTGCTGTGCCTGTTGCTCAAATTGCAGGAGGTAATCATGCAAATTGCCCAAAGCATTGAATTTTATCTGAGAGGCGGTTTCCCTCAACAGTTCCCATTCGGGAATAGTCCATGCAATGCGGTCACGTTTGGCCCGCACCCACCATAACGTTTCATCGTGCCAGTTAACCCTGGCTTCATTTTCGTTAAACTTGTCCGCCAGCGTTGCGTGATCAGCTGTTTGCCTGTTCATGGATATTTTGATTGAGAATTTCAGCAATATGCATCACTTTTACGCCGGCGTGTTGGCGGCGTAAAATGCCTTCCATGTGCATCAGACAGCTCACATCTGTTCCAGTGATGACTTCCGCGCCATGTTTAACGTGGTCGGCTACACGGTCTTTGCCCATCTTTACGGATACCGCTTCTTCTGCCACGCAGAACGTACCCCCAAACCCACAGCATTCATCCTGCCGGTCAAGTGGTATCAGCTCCACCCCTTCTACCATGCGCAACAGCTTTTCCGGTTTGGAAAACGGCGCCGCCACCAGCTCACTCATCTGTGCCAGCGCCAGCCCTCGCTGACCATGGCAGCTCTGGTGCAGCCCCACCTTACAAGGGAAGCGGGCGGGCAACGACTCCACCTTCAGAATATCCGTCAGGAATTCCGTTAGTTCGTATATACGTTGACGTATATGCGTCGCCTTATCTTCCTTCTCCGGATCATGTAGATGGTCTTTGATATGCAGCACACAACTCCCGGAAGGGCCTACAATATAGTCGTAGTCCGCAAAGTTTTTAATAAACAGTGTATTACACTGGTGCGTCAGGTGTTCATAGCCCGAATTGGCCATAGGCTGCCCACAGCAGGTTTGCCCCTGCGGGAACTCCACTTCACAACCCAGTTTTTGCAGCAATTGCAGGGTAGCAATGCCTACCTGCGGGTAGAACTGGTCAATATAACATGGTATAAATAATCCTACTTTCACGGGTAAAGTAATTTAGTAGCTTTTAGCTGTTAGCAGAGAGACGGCGAAAAAAAGGCAGCAATCCCACCACTGCTTTGCCGAAGCTTATTGGTAATATGCAAATTTAGCTGGCAAGGCCACAGTAATCCTACCTCTTTTTTACCGGTTACTGACTTATTTTTCACTGACTCAAAATAAATAAACAGGAGAATATTTGCAACCCGCACTATCCTGCCGGGGAGCGTAAAGCAGAAGGCAGAAAGCAAAAAGCTATTGAAGTGTATGACCAGAGCGGATTTTGTCTTTGTCCAGGATTAAACTGATTACCCTGATTTTACTTTTTTTGATGAAAAAAGAGAAGGGAAGATAGATGAGCATGTGGTTCATCTATCTTCCCTTCTCTTTTCTATCTTTCAACATCTTAAAAACAAAAATCAGGGTAATCAGTTTAATCCTGGACAAAGACAAAATCCGCTCTGGTCATACACTTCAATAGCCTTCTGCCTTCTGCTTTACGCTCCATTCATKATCTGCTCCTCCTGCTTCTTCTTCAGGTACCATTGCACCACGCGGATTTCCGCGAAACTGGCAGCATCGCCTACCCTTTCTTTAATGGGGCCGGCGGCAGTAGCGCCCAATTCACCGATATGTTTGAGTATGAGGCGCATGGTTCTTTCCGTAACAAAGCGATGGATATCCATTTCGCCGGCTTCCACGCATTGCGCCAGATGGCTTTCTATGGTGCCAATGGCCAGTTGGCGGGCAGTGGCGATATCTGCAATTGATTTACCTGCGAGGAATAGCTCCAGGGTTCCCCTGCGGCTGGCGCCTTTTTCTACTTTTCCTTTTGCCGCTTTTTCTTTGGCAGCTGTGGCAGGAATAGCTGCAGCGGCGGCATCTGCATCCCTCAATTTGGTATAATCTTTCAGGCCGGTGGTAAAGTTCAGTTCTGCGTAAGACACTTCCCATACATGGCGTAGCTTATTCCAGCAGTCGGATTCCAGCGCCATGAGTTGCAGCAGGTATTTCTTTGATTTAGCCTTCTTTACTTCGGCAATATGCGCCTGTAAAGGCAGAATCAGGTCGTCGTGGATACTTTGGGTGAAATAGCCGATGGCTTTGTTGACGCGCTGTTCCAATTGCTCCATTTCACCGGTTTGCACGGCGGTATCCAGTAACTGGTGTAGCTGTACAATGAATTTAGCCGCTACCTCCTGCTGTTGCTCTACCTTGGCCGACAAGCTGCGACTCAATTTGATAGCCGCGTCAAAATCGGGTACTTTTTTATCCTGTATCCAAACGGCATGGCTACGAATAGTGGCCTGCATACGGTACCAGTCGAACAACTGCAACAGGGATGTGGCCTGGAATTTCTTCCGTTCCATTTCCAACAATACCACCAGTTCGTTGGCTTCATTTTCTTTTTCGGCAAATTCGATCACCTGCCGGTCTGTTTTGATACTGCCATGCCCTATGCGGGAATGCAGTACCAGTCCTTCGAGCGACGTACAGCGGCTGAGGGCCACATATACCTGACCGGGTGCAAACGCGTAGCCGGCGTCAATAATAGCACGTTCAAAGGTAAGCCCCTGGCTTTTATGAATGGTGATGGCCCAGGCGAGGCGGATGGGAAACTGGGTAAAGCTGCCTATTTCTTCTTCCTCAATACTATTTTCTTCCTGGTTATAGGAGTAGCGGATATTGCGCCAGGTTTCCTTGCCCAGCTTCAGCTCTTCGTGAGAGCCTGCCAGCACCAACACAATTTCCTCGTCGTTTATTTCCTTAACGGTGGCGAGTTTACCATTGTAGTACCGCCTGGGCTGTGCCAGGTCGTTTTTCAGGAACATCACCTGGGCGCCTATTTTCAGCTGCAACAGCAGCTCTGTAGGCAGGGCTTTATCGCTGAAATCGCCGTCTATCTTGCCTTCGAAACGATATACTTTTCCTGGCATGTCGGCCAGGCGCCGGGCATTAATTTCATCCGCTTTTCTGTTATGGGTAGTGAGTACGATATATTCTTCATCTTCTCCCTTAAAATTCGGCTGATAATGCTCATTCAGCAGCACGAGGTCGTCATGAAGTACATCGTTATTACGTACGCGGTTGAGTATATCTATAAAGTGTTGTTCATTTTGCCGGTAAATTTTCTTCAGCTCGATATAGAGCGGCGGCGCCTGTTCTATTACTTTAGCGGCGAAGAAGAATGTACTGGTATAGTATTCAGAAAGCATTTGCCATTCTGCATCCGGCACTACGGGCGGGAGCTGGTACAGATCACCGATAAACAATAACTGTACACCTCCGAAAGGCAGCAGCGGTTTATTACGGAAGTGGCGCAGAATCACGTCAATGGCGTCCAGCATATCACAGCGCACCATACTGACCTCATCGATGATGAGTAATTCCATTTCCTGCAACAGCACCTTTTTATCGTTTGTAAAACGAATATTGCGAAACAGGCCATGCTTATCTGTACCACTGATTTCATCCATTCCAAAGCCTCTTTTAGTGCCTGGGATAAAGGGTCCGAAAGGCAGCTGAARAAAAGAGTGCATGGTGACACCACCTGCGTTGATGGCAGCTACTCCTGTAGGCGCTACCACTACTGTATTTTTCTTTGTATGTTCTTTGATGTATTTCAGGAACGTAGTTTTCCCTGTACCGGCTTTACCGGTAAGGAAGATATGGCGGTGTGTGTGGTTTATGAAATCTGCCGCCAGGTGAAAGATGGTATTCGTATTATCCGGTTGGGGCATTGAGTTATAAATTGAAACTGCAAATATAAGAAAACGCATGCAGACATTCTTAACATCCTCATAACTAAATCACCTGTATATTCGTTTTAGTTTTTGCCAACAAAATTATTTTAAATGGAAACCATCAAAATAGCGACTGCCCAGTTTGAAAACAGGAGCAATGATAAGGCCTATAATCTCAGCGTTATCCGTAAATTATCTGCACAGGCTGCGGCAGACGGCGCGCAGGCGGTAGCATTTCACGAGTGTTCTGTAACAGGCTATACTTTTGCGCGGCATTTATCGAAAGAACAGATGCTGGCGTTATCTGAATTTATTCCGGATGGCCCGTCCATCAAAGCATTACAGGAAATTGCGGCTGAAAATAATATTGCTGTACTGGCGGGATTGTTTGAAAAAGATGCAGCTGATAACTTGTTTAAAGCTTATGTATGTGTAGATAAAAACGGGCTGGTAGCCAAATACCGGAAGCTGCATCCGTTTATCAACCCACATCTTACACCGGGTAATGAATATGTTGTATTTGATTTGCTGGGATGGAAATGTGGTATGCTGATCTGTTATGATAATAATGTCATAGAAAATGTACGTGCTACCGCCTTGCTGGGTGCTGAAATTATTTTCATGCCACATGTTACCATGTGCACTCCTTCTACCCGGCCAGGCGCAGGTTTCGTAGATCCAAAGTTATGGGAACTGCGCCATGCAGACCCTACTTCGCTGCGACTGGAATTTGATGGCATGAAAGGTCGTTCCTGGCTGATGAAGTGGTTACCGGCGCGTGCATACGACAATGCCGTCTATGCTGTTTTCTCCAACCCGATTGGTATGGATGACGATCAGTTAAAAAATGGTTGTTCTATGATCGTGGACCCATTCGGTGATGTAATCGCAGAATGCCGGAAACTGGATAATGATGTGGTAACGGCAACGCTTACACGAAATAAATTAACGGAAGCCGGAGGACATCGCTATCGCCTGGCACGCAGACCGGATTTATATGGAGAAGTGATTGCGGCGCCGCATACTTCTGTGCAGAAAGTGGTATGGCTACAAGATAAAGCATAGAGACTTGATAATTTATCGGCCTTGATCCGTTTTTGCTCAAACAGGCTACAGCAAAGGTTTATATGCTTATCTTCCAAAATAAATTAAAAAATATATTATGTATAAATGGTGCTTATATATTTGCATCGTCTGTCACCGACATTATCTGTCTCACTAGAAAAGCAGACGTTGTTTTTTAATCATCATTTATACCTATGACAAAAATGAAATTTTTGGCTGCTGTGGCATGCCTGGCTGTAACCTTTTCTGCCTGTAAGAAAAAAGACAAAAACGATGAGAGCGCGAACAATAAAGCAGCCCTCGTTGGCAAATGGAACATGATAGAGACCTATGCTCTTATCAACGGAGAGAAAACACCCGGTGAGGAGTATAAATTGGGCGAATATGAGCGCTTCACCGCTACTGACACCCTCTATAACGGCGATAAGACCACCGTACCCGGACATGAATTGTTTGTTTTTTACAAAGTAGTAGGTAGTAATGTTTATCTCTACAACGAAAAAAGCATGAATGATCGATCAGAAATCTGGCACATTGACGCTATCAACAACACAGACCTGACCATGTCAATAGAAGGAGAAGAAAATGGCGTAAAAGCGAAAATAGTAGTAAAGGCAAAAAAACAATAGCTACTTTAATTTATTATAATAAAAGCGCTCCGCAAGGGGCGTTTTTATTTTACTGTTATTGACGCAATACCACATAAAAAAAACCGCCCCTGCAAAGTAGGCGCGGTTTGTAACAAAACTATTATAAAATAAATTATGCCAGTCTTACGTTAACAGCGTTCGGACCTTTTCTGCCTTCTTCGATGTCGAATACTACGCGGTCATTTTCGCCGATGCTTTCTTTGATTCCAGAAACGTGAACAAAAATTTCTTGTCCTGAACCTTCGATTTTAATGAATCCAAAACCTTTAGCTTCATTAAAAAATTTTACTACACCTGTTTGCATTATATTTAATATTTAATTGTGAACGTGTTCTCGCCATTTATTTTACAGCAGGCGGCTACCTGGGCGACTAAAAGAGAAAGTGTAAGTAAAAGCTGAATGTGAGAGGTGATCTACCAACAGAATTGCAATACATTATCTTAAGAAGCGGTACGAAGATAGGGGATTTCCGGAATACAACCCTAATTTTTTTTAAAGTTTTTCTGGCGTCAGGGCTGGGTTAGCTCATAATTCCATATTAAAATATATTTTCGCATTATATATGAAACAGCCTGATGCCTGGCGAATAAAAGCCATATTAACCGGATCTGCGGGTAACCTGGTAGAATGGTACGACTGGTACATTTACGCCACTTTCTCCCTATATTTTGCGCCGGTATTTTTCCCGAAGGGCAATTATACGGCCCAATTACTCAATACAGCGGCCATTTTCGCGGTAGGCTTCCTGATGCGCCCCATTGGGGGCTGGCTATTTGGCCGGATAGCAGATAAGCAGGGCCGGAAAGCGTCTATGACGCTATCGGTGCTGCTGATGTCGCTGGGTTCGTTGCTGATTGCCTTTACACCTTCTTATGAACAGATTGGCGTTATCGCCCCTGCCCTGCTCCTGCTGGCCCGGCTGTTGCAAGGCCTGAGCGTGGGCGGTGAATACGGTACCTCTGCCACCTATCTAAGCGAAGTGGCGACGCCTGAATTGCGTGGTTTTTACTCCAGCTTTCAGTATGTAACGCTGATTGGCGGCCAACTGACCGCACTGGGCGTACAAATGCTGCTGCAGAAAGTGTTTCTGACCCAGCCCCAGCTACACGAGTGGGGTTGGCGTATTCCGTTTGTGATTGGCGCTGCCCTGGCGCTTTTCGCGCTGTACTTGCGCAGACATATGCAGGAAACGACTTCTTTCGAGCAAATAAAGAATGAAAAAGAGAAGGGATCGCTGAAATTGCTGTTCCGCCAGCATCCGAAAGCGGTGCTGACCGTTATAGGATTGACCATGGGCGGCACCCTGGCCTTTTATACCTATACCACCTACATGCAGAAATTCCTGGTGAATACGGTACACCTGAGCATTGAACATGCCACTACCATCACCTTTTTCCTGATGCTGATCTTTGCCTGTTTACAGCCACTATTTGGCTGGATCTCGGACATATATGGTCGTAAACCGCTGCTGATTGGGTTCGGCGTACTAGGTACCCTGTTTACCGTGCCCATTCTCACCGGTATCAGTCAAACCAGTTCAGAATGGACTGCCTTCTGGCTGATATTACTGGCCCTGCTCATTGTAAGCGGCTATACTTCCATCAATGCAGTAGTAAAAGCGGAAATGTTTCCCGCGGAAGTACGGGCATTGGGCGTTGGATTCCCTTATGCCATTACCGTGGCCATTTTTGGAGGAACAGCGGAGCCCATTGCCCTGTATTTTAAAAAGACAGGGCATGAACCGATGTATTACTGGTACGTGACCATCTGCATTTTTATCTCTTTGCTGGTGTATCTCGGCTCCCGCGATACTAAAAAGACGTCTTTGCTGGATAAGGATGCGTGATTTCCCGAACGGTGCCATCGTGGTGCCCAATGATCAATCTGCTGGCGTAGTCGAGAAACAGGCCATTTTCTACTACGCCGGGAATGTTGTTGAGTTGCGTATGTAGCGCCGGCGCATTGTGTATTTTCTGGTAATGGCAATCCAGTATATAATTTCCGTTATCTGTTATAAAACGGTTGTTGTCTTTCATCCGCAACACCGGATGCGCACCTAACGTCACCAGCTGTTTGAAGGTAAGCTCCCAGCCGAAGGTGGCTATTTCCACCGGCAACGGAAATTTGCCCAGGTGCTTCACCAGCTTCTGTTCATCAATAACTACCAGCATTTCTCTGGAGGCAGCAGCAATAATTTTTTCGCGCAATAGCGCTCCTCCGCCGCCTTTAATCAGCTGTAGATGCATATCTGCTTCGTCTGCACCATCAATGTCGATATCTATCTTTTCTATCTGATCAAAACCCACCAACGGAATGGCCTGTTCCACCGCGAGTTGGGCCGACTGCTGTGAAGTGGCTACAGCTTTAATTTCCAGGCCGGCCTTTACCATTTCGCCGATACGCATAATAGTATAATACGCCGTGCTGCCAGTACCTAACCCTACTGTCATTCCTGATTTAATATAGCTGGCCGCTTTTTCTCCGGCGGCTTTTTTTCCGATATCTGTTTGTTGCATGAATCAAATATAACGAAAAGCGGAAAGCAAAAAGCGGAAAGCAAAAAGCTATTGTAGCGAGTGATCAGTGCGTATAACATATCCGCTTGAGTCCATCCGCTACAATAGCTTTTTGCTTTTTGCTTTCCGCTTTCTGCTTATCTAAATCTTGCTGGCGAAAAAGCGTTTATATCGATGCTTGTCTTCTGCTGATTGGCCAGTTCTGTCAACAGCTTACCGGTAGCGGGTCCCAGGCTAAGGCCCATCATGGCATGACCGCCGCCGAGTAAAAAGTTCTGGAAGCCTGGCAGGTAACCGATGTATGGCAAACCATCTGGTGAACAGGGTCTGCATCCACTCCATACGGCTGTTTTTTCAGGCATTTTTATCGGGAGATTGGTAAAATAATGTTGTATAGAATCTACGATTCCTGCCACACGGTTCATATTCACGTTTTCGTTTACCGGTGCTACTTCCATGGTGCCACCATAGCGTAAGCGGTTGCCCATAGGCGTCATGGCTACTCTGGCTTCGCATAAAATAGCCGGGATATTCAGGTTTACGGCAGGTGATTCCAGCGTCACGGAATATCCTTTTCCTGGCATCATGGGTACGGATGCTCCCGCCAAACGTGCTACTGCAGGCGTCCAGGAGCCGGTGGCCAATACAAATAAATCGGCGGTATGTGTTTCGCTGCCGGTAACTACGGCAGTTACTTTTTGCCCATTGGTTTTGACCGCTGTTACTTCTTTATTCGGGAGAAATTGTACTTGTTTTCGTTGTAAATAAGCGATCAGTTGTCCCATGAGGTCATTGGGATAGAGGTGACCATCGCAACGATAATGTACGCCTCCCAGCACATCCATTTCCAACTGTGGTTCCAGCTGCTGCAAAGCGGTTTTATCCAGCACCACTGCATCCAGGCCCATATCGTTTGCCTGGTGTGCCATGTGCGCTTCTTCCTCTCCCACCGCGGCAGTTTTATAGTACATGATGATGCCTTTGCGTTCAAGGCCAAAGTGAAACCCTTCCTGCTGCGCAAGATCCGTATACAACGAGCGGCTAAAGAGGTTGATATCCCGCAGGGGTAATGCCGATGCCGCCACATGTTGTGCGTTGGCACTTTTCACAAATTTCAGTCCCCAGCTGATCAGCTGTTTGCTGAGCGCAGGTTTTACATAAAAAGGGCTCTTGCTGTTAAACATCCAGCGTATGCCCTGTGATACAATACCTGGCGCCGCCAATGGTACAAAGTGGCTGGGCACAATCATGCCCAGGTTGCCATAGGAACAGTTGTTGCTGAAATCTCCTTTATCAATAACGGTGACTTCCCAACCGCTTTCCTGCAGGTAGTAAGCACTGCTAAGGCCAATAATACCACCGCCTATGACGATTGCTTTCATATCTTCTATTAATTTGATCCCCCGGCGCTTTTATTCGCCGGGTTCCTTGTTCCCGATAATGTTTAACCGTAACCATCATCTAACGGCGCTGTATAAACGATATTTGGCTGCCGATGCTACAGGACCTGAAATCCATGTACATACGGATCATCGTCGTCCAGGATAATGGTGTTGTAGCCTGTGACCATGGCCCAGCCTTCAACGCCGGGTACAATTGCTGGTTTACCGGCCACCGTGGTTTCGGCTTCAATAGTACCAATGAATTGTGAGCCGATGATACTTTCATGGATGAAGCGATCGCCCTGTTTCAATTTTCCTTTGGCATGCCACTGCGCCATCCTTGCGGACGTGCCGGTACCACAGGGAGAACGGTCGATGGCTTTGTCGCCGTAAAACACGGCATTGCGTGCGGTTGCCTCCGGGTTGATGGTGGCGCCCGTCCACAGTAAATGACTCAGTCCTTTGATATGCTCATTTTCCGGATGTACGAAGGTATATTTTTCGTTGAGTCGTTTACGTAATTCACGGCTCCAGGAAATAAGCTGATCTGCTGTATAGTTTTCCAGTCCGGGAAAGTTCTCCTGCGGGTCCACGATGGCATAGAAGTTACCGCCATAGGCTACATCTACGCGCAAGGTACCCAGATCAGGACATTCCACTTCCAGATTTTCCGCTGCCAGGAAAGATTTTACGTTGGTGAGCTTTACAGATTTCACCTTCTTCCCTTCCTGTACATAATCTACCAATACCAGTCCTGCCGGTGTTTCCAACCGGAGTTTGCCTGGTACTTTAGGGGTTACCAGTCCCTGTTCTATAGCGATCGTCACAGTACCAATGGTACCATGACCGCACATAGGGAGACAGCCACTGGTTTCAATATACAATACGCCGATATCATTGGCTTCGTCTGTTGGTGGATACAGGATGCTGCCACTCATCATATCATGTCCTCTCGGTTCAAACATCAATCCTTTGCGAATCCAGTCGAACTCCCGCAGAAAATGCAGGCGTTTTTCCATCATGTTATTTCCGGTAAGAATAGGACCACCGCCTGCTACCAGTCTTACCGGGTTACCGCAGGTATGGGCATCTATGCAAAAAAAAGTTTTAGCAGCCATAGCATTCAAATTATTTTCTAACGGCGTCTTTTGTCAGCTGACCGTCTACACGGCGCCAGATGCCTAAGGGATTTTCATCTTTCAATGCTGCCGGGAGCAGGTCTGATGGCCAGTCCTGGTAGCATAGCGGTCTTACGAAACGTACAATCGCCGAAGCGCCTACGGAAGTGCTTCGTATATCCGTGGTAGCCGGGAAGGGTCCACCATGTTGCATCGCGTAGCACACTTCCACACCAGTAGGCACATTGTTCAGAATAATACGGCCCACTTTTTCAGATAATGCAGCAATAGCCGCCGAAAAGTGTGTCAGATCCGCTTCTTCCGCCATTACGGTACCGGTTAGCTGTCCGTGTAACTGTGCAATAACCGCCTGTAACTCGGCTTCATGCTCGCATACCACCAGCAGTGAGGTGGGACCAAATACTTCCTGTTGCAGTTCTGCGCTGGCCATAAAATGCTGACCGCTCACGCGATAAAGTGCGGGAGAACCTTTGGTGGCCGCCTTTTCCAGGTTGCCGGCAAACAGTGTTTCCACCCCTTTTCTGCGTGATAGCTGCTCCCTGTTTTCGTAATAGTGGTAGCAGATACCGGGATTGAGCATGGTGCCCGCCTGGATAGCAGACAACTCCTGTTGCAGGGTGTTGGCAAATTGCGTAGTGGCTTCGTCAGCCAGCGCGATGAGCAGACCGGGATTGGTGCAGAACTGACCAGTGCCCAGGGTGATGGACTGTGCATATTGTTTCGCCACAACCTCTGCCGACGCTGCCAGCTTAGCCGGCAACAGCAGTACAGGGTTGATACTACTCATTTCCGCATATACAGGAATGGGTTCCGGACGTTGGCCTACTGCATCAAAGATAGCAGTACCCACTTTAAACGAACCAGTAAAACCGATGGCTTTAATGCCGTGGTGTTTTACGAGTTGTTGCCCAATAGCAGCGCCTGCGCCGGAAAGACTGGAAAACACCCCATCCGGCAAACCACATTGCTGTGCGGCCTTTTGGATGGCCTGCGCCACCAGTTCATTGGTGCCGGGATGCGATTCATGTGCTTTCACAATGACCGGGTTGCCTGCGGCGAGGGCCGATGCCGTATCGCCACCCGCAGTGGAGAAGGCGAGCGGGAAATTACTGGCGGGGAATACGAGTACCGGCCCCAGAGGCACCAACATTTTTCGTATATCCGCTCTCGGTAGCGGTGTACGATCCGGTTGTGCGGGATCAATCACTGCTTCCACCCAGGAACCTTCCCGTAATACGTCCGCGAAGAGTTTCAGTTGAGAAATAGTACGTCCGCGTTCTCCGGTAATACGGCCCAAAGGCAGGCCGGATTCGGCGACTGCTCTTTCCAGCAATATATCACCCAGTGCCAGTATTTCAGCGGCGATGGTTTCCAGGAAAACCGCTCTTTCTTCCGGAGAAGAAAGGCGGTATACCTGAAAAGCAGCAGTCGCTTTATCCACCGCGAGATTTATCTCTGCGGTAGTAGCGATGGCAAATGTTTCCGGCAACGCGGCATTGCTAACGGGGTTGTATGCACGAAGTACATCTGTTCCCTCCGCAGTGTTGGCGAAGCCTATTATATTTTTTCCAGTAATCATCCAGGGAGATTTAAATATTCCGGCAGCACAGGGCGGGTGGCCAGGGCTTCCGCAATTACTTTTTCAGCATGTGCACGTTCTGCGCCGGTAGGCAACAGACGTGGTGCGCGCAGGTTGGTATTGCCGATGCCGGTAGCAGTAGCGGCCATTTTAATGTATTGTACCAGTTTAGGAACGATATCCAGTTCCAGCAATGGCATGAACCAGCGATAAATGGCGAGAGCTTCCGGAATGCGGCCAGCTTTTACCAGGCGGTAAATAGCAACGGTTTCACGGGGGAAAGCATCTACCAGTCCGGCTACCCATCCATTGGCACCCAGTACCAGGCATTCTAACGCCAAAGTATCTACGCCACCCAGTATACTGAAGCGGTCACCGAAGCGATTGATCATACGGGTTACATTGGTGGTATCGCGGGTGGATTCTTTTACCGCCTGGATGTTGGGGGCTTTGGCCAGCTCCGCAAACATGTCCATGGTCACGACAATTTTATAATCTATTGGGTTGTTATAGATCATAATGGGCAATGGCGTGCTGTTGGCTACCGCCAGGAAATAGGCCACCGTTTCTGCATCATCTGCTTTATAGCGCATAGGAGGCAACAGCATCAAACCAGCTGCACCCGCTTCTTCTGCTGCTTTTGCACAGCCGATAGCCGCGGTAGTGGTTTGCTCCGCAATATTCATCACAACGGGGATCTTACCACCCAGGAAAGCTACTGCATGTTTTACCAACGCATACTTTTCTTCATTCTGTAAACTACTGGCTTCGCCCAGTGAGCCGCCCAGAATAATACCATTAACGCCTGCATCTACCTGCGCCTGCAGATTTTTGTCGAACATCTCATAATCAATATGATCGTCGGCGGTGAAAGGGGTGAGCAAAGCGGGAAATACGCCTTGCCAGTTAATTTGTGCCATTTTCCTATCTTTTTTTATGCCAACAAAAATAGCTGGAGACCCGCTATGGCATGCTGCTGTAATTAATCAATTATACGCATATTTTAACCGAAAACAAGGCGCTTTACGTAGGAAACAAAAAATATCTGCATAGAATTTAATGTCCAGGTATGGGAAATTTTCTTTAATTTAAAAGATTCCCCCGTCAACCAGGTATCCCATGCTTCAGCTAAGATATTTCGTCTATTTGTTAACGTTACTGCTTTGTACGCAAACAGGCAGAAGCCAGTCCTGTACAGGAATTGGTCAAACGCCTTCCTCTGCATTTCCGGTGTGCGGCACCCAGGTTTTCAAGCAGGCTTCTGTGCCTGTTTGTGGCGCCACACCCATCCCCGGCCCCGGCTGTAGTAACGACGAAACGCATACCAACAAAAATCCTTACTGGTATAAATTTACCTGCTTTCAAACAGGAACACTTGGCTTTACTATTCAGCCGCATATATTGCAGGAGGACTATGACTGGCAACTATTTGACATTACCGGACGGAATCCCAATGATGTATTTACAGATGGCAGTTTGTTCGTTTGTATGAACTGGTCAGGAGAATTCGGTAATACCGGCGCTTCCGCTGCGGGCACTTCCAATGCAGTGTGTGGTGGCCCCGGACAACCGCTTTTCAACAAAATGCCCACGCTGCAGCAGGGGCATGAATACCTGTTGCTCATCAGCCATTTTTCAGATTCCCAGAGTGGATATGACTTGTCTTTTAGTGGAGGCACTGCTGTGATAACAGATCCGGGCGTCCCTCATTTGAAACAGTCCGCCTACAACTGTGGTCCTTTTTCTGCCGGCATTAAACTCAGCAAAAAAATACATTGCAACAGCATCTCCGGAGATGGCAGCGAATTTACCTTTAACGGCCCCGGCACCCCCGGCGTTAAACTGATCGGCATCACCGGAGCGGGCTGCAGTAGTGGGTTTGATACCGATTCTCTGCTACTGCAATTTGACAAACAATTGCCCGTAGGTACTTATAGTGTTATTTCGAAAAACGGTACGGATCACAACACCTTCCTGGATGCCTGTGGCAACCAGCTGCCGGTTGGCGAGTCTGTCAGCTTCCGGGTATTCCCTACCCTTCCGGTACCTATGGGTACCCTTAAAACACCTCCCTGCGGACCAGATGAACTGCAACTGACATTTGAGGCGGGCATCCGGTGTCAGTCGATTTCCCCGGATGGAAAAGATTTTGTGCTCAGCGGCCCCGACGCGGCTAAGATTATTGGCGCATCCGGCAATTGCAGCAGTGATGGACTCACCACTACCATCTCCCTAAAACTGGATAAAAGAATATTACAGGCAGGCAATTATACAGTAACCCTGGTAAAAGGGCCTGATGGCAATACCATTGAGAGCGAATGCCATGTACAAACACCGGCAGGCGGCACCCAATCCTTTACGATGGCGCCGCAACCCGCAGTGCTGCTGGCTACTATTACCGCCCCCGCCGTTTGTAGTCCAACGACCGTGAGAATAGGCGTGTCTACTCCCGTGCGCTGCAGCTCTATTGCGCCGGATGGCAGCGACTTTCATATCAATGGTCCAAGGCCTGTCAATATTGTAAAAGCCAGTGGTATCTGTAACAGCAACCAGCTGGCCGATAGTATTGATCTGCAACTATCCGCCCCTATTCAAACTGGCGGCGATTACCTCATCACAGTCCGCAATGGTACGGATGGTAATACCTTACTCAGCGAATGCTGGCAATCCGCAGCCATTAACCAACAAGCAGTTTTTCGTACAGCCGATACCGTTAATGCATCCTTTACCTACACCGTCGAACAGGTATGCAAGGTCAGCACCTTCCATTTGCAGCACTCAGGAAAAAACCAGGTGGACCAGTGGAAATGGAGCTTCGACGATGGAGAAACTTTTGACATACAAAATCCTGTAAAAGTGTATTCCACCATAGGGATGAAACACTTGCAGCTAACCGTTTCCAACGGCGTATGTTCAGATACCAAAAGTAAAGACACTCTCCTCAGAAATGAGGTAACAGCCCTGTTTGATGTAGATCCCGGTCCTTATTGCCCGCTGGACCTGGTTGTGCCACAGAATAAAAGTCTCGGCACCATTGTCTCCTGGATCTGGGACTATGGCAACGGCGCCCGCACCACCGGCGCTACCCCTGTCCGCATGCAATACATCCCCACCCAAAAAGAACAACAATATCTCATCCGGCTCATCGTGAAAAATGATACGAACTGCCAGGATACCGCAGATCATTACATTACTGCCGTATCCAGCTGTTATATAGATGTACCCACCGCCTTCTCTCCCAACAACGATGGGCAAAACGATTTTCTCTATCCGCTGAATGCCTATAAAGCAGTGGAGCTGCATTTCTCCGTCTACAACCGGAACGGCAACCTGTTATTTGAAACCACCGACTGGCGCCACAAATGGGATGGCACCGTAAATGGAAAACCGGCGGACATCGGCACCTATGTCTGGATGCTGGAATACACCGAAAAAGAAAGCGGCAAAAGAATATTCCGTAAAGGCACCACGGTGCTGCTCCGGTAATCCATTTTTTGGAATTCTACCGGAAGTCCCCTAATTTTTGCGCGGAATAAATTGTACATACATTGAAAGTACCCATTATATTAGCTATGGCAGCCACTTTAACGGGCAGCCAGGCCATTGCACAAGACTCCACCGCCATCAAAGCCATTAACGCAGGCAGTCTGGCGCAACATATCAGCGTACTCGCCTCCGACGCGTTTGAAGGCCGCAAACCCTTCACCCGCGGAGAAGACAGCACCATTCAATACCTGGCCGCACAGTTTAAACAACTGGGACTACAACCCGGGAATGGCAACAGCTATTTCCAGGAGGTACCTATGGTATCTATCTACTCCAAGCCCGCCAGCGATCTCGTCATCAAAGGTGACGGTGGCAGCGTATCCTTGTCGTATCTGGAAGACTTTGTCGCCGCCACCCGCCGCGTACAGGATCAGGTCAGCATCCGCAATACCCCGCTGGTATTCGCCGGCTACGGCATCGTGGCGCCGGAATACCAATGGAACGATTACAAAGGGCTGGATGTAAAAGGAAAAACGGTGATAGTGCTCATCAATGATCCCGGATTCGCCGACAGCACGCTGTTCAAAGGACGCACCATGACCTACTACGGCCGCTGGACGTATAAATTTGAAGAAGCCGCCAGACAAGGCGCTACGGGCGTAATCATCATCCATGAAACTGCCGCCGCCAGCTATCCATGGAAAGTAGTACGCAGCGGATGGTCCAACTCTAAACTCTATCTGCAAACGGCTGATAACAATCAACACCGCGCCGCACTGGAAGGCTGGATATCACAGGAAGCTGCCCGGAAAATATTCCAGCTGGCAGGCATCTCACCTGATATCATGCAAAAGGCCAGGACAAAAGATTTCAGGCCGGTAGACCTCCATTTACAAACATCTCTCGAAATAAATAATAGGATAAAAAAGTCAACCTCCCATAATGTGCTGGCCGTACTACCCGGCGCCAAACGGCCGCAGGAATGTGTTGTATATTCCGCCCACTGGGATCATTTTGGTATAGGCGAACCCGTTAAAGGCGACTCTATTTACAACGGCGCCGTTGACAATGCCACCGGCACCGCCGGCTTACTGGCACTGGCTACCGCCTTTACCCGTTTGCCGCAACAGCCCGCGCGTTCCGTGCTCTTCCTCTCCGTTACCGGCGAAGAACAAGGGCTGCTGGGTTCAGAATACTATGCCTCACATCCCACCTTTGCGATGAACAAAATAGTGGCCGATATTAACCTGGATGTACTCAATACTTTTGGTCGCACCAAAGATATTACCGTCATTGGTTACGGGCAATCTGAGTTAGATGAATACGCCCTGCGCGCAGCCCAACGGCAACAACGCACCACCATTCCCGAGGCTAATCCTGAAGGTGGCTGGTTTTTCCGCTCCGATCACTTCAACTTCGCCAAGAAAGGGGTACCAGGCCTGTATATCGGTCCAGGTACAGACGCCATCGGCCACGAAACCGGATGGGCCAAAGAACAGACGGCGGCGTATAACCGTTTACGTTACCACTCCCCCGCAGATGAATTCAACCCCGCCACCTGGAACATGGATGGCATGGTAGAAGACATTCGCCTGTTATTCGATGTAGGCTACCACCTCAGCCAGGAGAGCAGCTTCCCAAAATGGAAAAATGGATCAGAATTTAAAGCATATAGAAAATAAATAGCCATGGTGATATTCGGATTGATTATGATAGGACTCATCCTGTTTCTGTACTTCAAAAATATGTATAGTCGCAGGCAAAGCAAGAAAATAGCCGTACCAGAAGGATACCAGGCACTGTTGCAGGAACATGTGCGCTACTACCAACAACTAAGTGCGTCCGATAAAACGCGCTTCGAAGGCATGGTACAACGCTTTCTCAAAAGAACCAGCATAGAAGGCGTAGGTACCGAAGTAACCGCCCTGGACCGCGTACTCGTTGCCGCCAGCGGCATCATCCCTATCTTTGGATTCAAAGACTGGGAATATTTTAATCTTACTAACGTCATCCTTTACCCAGATACCTTCGATGAAAGCTATCAATATGAAGGAAATCGCCGTAATATTCTCGGCATGGTAGGCACCGGCGCACTCAACGGACAAATGATCCTCTCCCGCTCCGCCCTGCGCGAAGGCTTCTCCAATACCACGGATAAAAATAATACCGCCATTCATGAGTTCGTGCACCTGCTGGATAAAACAGATGGCAGCATAGATGGTTTCCCGAGCAAACTGCTGGACCACAGCTACGCCATTCCGTGGATGAAGCTGGTGCATCAGACCATACAGGAAATTTCAGAAGGGCATACGGATATTAATCCCTATGCTGCGATGAATGAAGCGGAATTCTTTGCGGTGATATCAGAGTACTTTTTTGAGCGGCCGGATTTGTTGGCGGAGAAACATCCGGAATTGTATGGCATGTTGACGAAGATATTTCAGCAGGACCCGGCTGGGAAAGTGTAGTGAGTAATCTATTTGCTGGATATGAGACCTTCTGTGGTCCTCATATCCGGCCATCAACCGCGGTGATTTACCTGGCGTTAGGAGTACTATTATTACCTCTATTCTGCACCAACCATTCCCATATTTTTAGCACCAGCATAAACACTCCATTTAGGCCTCCGGTAGCCATCAACAGGAAAAAAATGTTCAGTACATCTACGGCAGTGGCAACGCCTGTACGGGGAGTATTGTTATATAAAACAAACAGTACCATACTAAATGGCACGGCCAACACATCTAAAAGCAAAATAGTTAGTCGCACTAAAAACGTATTTGTCTGTAGTCTACTCACCACATACTCCATTGTACCAAAGGTCCAGATGCAATAGCCCACAAGGGTGATCCAATTTCCATTGCCGATTCCCAGGCTATCGGTTGCATATTGCACCGTAGAAAACCGCTCAATAACCCAACCGTAGCTGGATAGGTAGGCGAATACTACAGCGATGAGGTAAACGATAAATGTTATTATTCGAGGTATTGTTCTCATGTGGCGATAGTTATTCATTTAAAGTGTTATAAACGCAGATCTGGATGCTGATACCAAACTCAGCTGCCAGGTTAACCATTTCTGCGGGCATAAACAATTGCTGCAAAAACTGTGCATTGGATAAATCTATAGCAAAAGCCAGGTTAACATGAGATTCTAATTTACCCATTAATTACATCATCATCCAATCGGCCTGCGGCAATAGCTTTCATAAGATGCACTACTCTTAAACCCTTTATCTCATCAGGCATAACAAATATAGGTGGTTTAGGGTAAAAATACTTTGTAAAATAAAAGTTACTAATATCTACGTCATACCTTTTTCCAAATTGTACTATCAGGTCTTCACCATCGTCACCCGTTATGCCAAGATCATCTTCAAATGATGTTTCCAGTGTAATAGGTACTTCGAATTTTGCACATTGTCTTGTCCTAGAATAGGTTTTCATTTTAGGACTTACTTTTAAATCCGTAAACCTATTCTAGGACAAGACAAGCTGCTGGATAAGATTTCTGAAGAAGATCGCAATACCATTCTGTGCGTGGTGGATGCGTTCCTTAAAGAAGCACAACTCACTACTACCGCTAAAAAATTAAAAGCCTAAAACAGATAATCGCAAGCAAGGCTTGAGGATTATCTGTTTTAGGCTTTCTTATATTGTCATAGCTATCTCAATTATCTAAAGAGGCTGTTATTGGATTAGCCATCTCCAAAAACATATTCCGATTAATTTTATGATGCAATTCCAAAACCCCAACTTTCTTTCCTTGATAAAAAATCAGGAACCTTGAATAATCTAGTCTATTAGCATTCTTTGTTGTAAAGTCAAAGAAGCCTATAACCTCCCCGGGGGATCTTTCACTCACATTCTTACTTAAAATATTAGTAGTTCTATTCCCTGCTTGAGCTAAGTTTATTTGCCAATTTAATATTGAATCAATATTAAATCGGTTTTGCGCTATCGACTTAAACTCATAAACACGTAATACCATCCATGATGAAGTATCTTTTGCCCCCTTTATATTTTGGAATATAAAATTTTCATCCAAAAAAGCATGTCCCCCCTTATAGTCCAACCATTCATCAGGGAGCTGTGCTCTTATGCAAAAACCCGACTTATCATTATATAATTCTGTAGCAGTGTTTTCTTTTCTCGCAATGCAACCTGCTATTGCTATTAATATACTAATTAGAATACTTTTTTTCATAGGATTATCTTATTCTGTAGGCAATTTAGGAGTAGGACTGTTATTACCAAATCTTCGCATGTAATTCTGCTTTATAACACCATGATTATCGTTTGTCTTTATAAAGTCTCCCAAAGTTTTAAATTCCCTTGTCGGACTCGCAAATGGGCTTCCTGTATTATCATAAATTCGCTGCCCGCTCGACATCACACTATGGGAAGGTATATCAGAACCATATGTTCCTCCATGTGGCATACCCGCATTATGTCCAGCACCGTGATTGATTAAAAATGCCGTCCCCTCTGTAGAAGTTGCTTTAACCTCTTTACTATAATCCGTTGCAGGCTTAGCATCTATTGCGATAATATTTCCACTTGGAGCTCCTCTATCATTTTCACTTCTCTCTGGGTTTTCTGTTCTCCCAAATTCTGGGCTATTACTTAGATCCTTGGCAAAGGATGCATCCATTTTTGATACTGTATTAATTACATCATTCCTGGCTCCTAATACGGCAACCGCATCTGTCTTATCAATCTTAGATATACCAAGCTCTTTACCTTTAAAAATCTTGACTTGTGTACTAAGCCTCCATCTCTTTAAAGTTCGCATTTGCCTGTTTTACGATTGCATCAATTTGGGCTTTCTTAAGATTGGCGCTCTTCAAAACTTGTAAATAAATAACATTATCTTTCCCATCAGGATCAACGAACAAAATGGGATTATCCATTGCATAGCTATATGGGCTTAACATGTTATACTTCTCCACTTTAGGGTCCATTGTCCCCCACCTACCTATTTGCGCATCATACATTCTCGCCCCATAGTCATACCACTCCAACCCATTCCCATCACCAAACTCCTTATTCTGCAACTCTTTCCCATTATACTTCATTCTATTTTCCTGATAATTAGATCCCTTCAACGCATTGGAGCTAATCCCCACCATCGTCAACCCAAATGGATAATAACTTCCCGTCCACAGACTGTTTTAAATCACTCACTCACAGGCAATTATTTTTTTATCAAGGATTAGATAGCGCCAATGGAAATAAGAGTGGCTGCCAATCTCATAACAAGTTTTATTATTACCAACTAATTTCCCATTCTCAGCATACGTTTTCTCAAGTAAATTTAATATACCATTCTTAACGACTATTTGCTTCTTATGGGTTACTTGGGCATGAGGTGCAACCCAATCTGAAACTCGAATACTGGGTTTCACTTTCCAATCATTCTGTATTAGATATATTGTTTCGTTCCATTTTCTTAAAATAGAAACCTCTCTTAAATAAGAATTTTGATTATGGTTCCCTACTAAATAGCTAAGTGTTATTATTTTATCGGGAAGTATATATTCAAATACCCGCTCCTTAGATGTATCACCCTGTTCGATATAGCTTGTAGTCCAATAACTGCTAACCTTTTTATACTCCCTGTCAATCTTCATTTTCTTATTAATACAATAGCTGATTTTTCTTTTATTTTCATTTTCGGGAGATATCTTTACATATGGATAAGAGGGGTTAATTCCCATTTTTTTTATACCACTTAAGGAAAACATATCAATGTCTTCAAAACTTGCTTCTTCATTTGTCGAATAGTCCTTAGCATTTGTACTATATCTCCCAATAAAAAAAACAGCAAAAACAATCATTGCGATAAATACTTTTCTCATATCTCATAGATATTTATTGTTCATAATGTATTTTCCCAAAGGCATCCAAAGTAACATGATRCACAGTTTCGCTGACTTGTGAACTACCCACTTCATATGCTCTTGTCCAATTGCCTGTATTACTATAAGAACTAGAGAAATTCCCAAACTGATCATGTCCGCCTGGCCAATTTTCCCGTTTAAATGACAAAGATCCACTATTAAAGACTCCTGCACTCGATGCTGTTAAACTTGATTCCCAAATACTGTAGCATGAAGCTTCTTTGCTAGCGCCTTTAAGAGCTCAGCACCATTATTATAATTGCCGCCAACACCGCAAGCAAAAACCAAAACCTGAGCTGCGCTTGGCAGCAGACCAGGTGTACCTGCAAGTCTCCCAGCTATCCTAGCTAATGCAGATGAACCAGCTATATCTTTAGCCTGAAAATTCTGTTCCCCAATTGTAAAATATGCTTGGAATGGGCTATTAATACTTACCATCATTCCAATTACATTGAGCCATCATACCATCCGGATCAATAAATAACATCGGATTATTATAGCAGTAATTATAGGGGGGACCTGGGAGAATATTTCACATTTAGGGTCTATTTGTCGAAAACTCCTATTTGAGGATCCTGTATCCTCGCCCCATGGTCATACTACTCCAAGCCACTTCCATCCACGCACTCCTTACTCTGCAACTCCTTCCCGTTATACTTCATTCTATTCTCCGCATAATTAGACCCTTTCAATGCATTGGAACTTATCCCACCTATGTTGAGCCCAAACGGATAATAATGTGTCTCCTTCTACAACGGCCCCAGTCATTTGCGCAATTTCAACATCATCAAAGAAAAAATATTGCTGGTTTTCATTGCTAGCCCACACCAGAATAAAGACTCTTCTCATAATTTGGGAATATTAAGCGTATTCAAATTTTGATTGTCTTTTAAACGAATCATCAAACATCGACATAGAATACCGATCAGGGGCACAATTCAACTTAATATAAAAATGTATTGATGAGGGCCATACTGAATTATTTATCTCTATACAATGTAATATTTTAAAAAAAATATTGTGTGAATAAAAAAAGATCTGGTACAAGTGGACATCATAGAAATGAGCTGCAGACATTGCCTGCAGCCCATTTTATTTATCAATATACATTTAGCGCTTAACTATTAAGTATCTCCTTTTCTTCCAGCCGACAGCATTTTAACTATGTAGTTATAAATAGAAGCCCCAATATTCAAATAGATCCAATTTATAATTCCAAAGACAAACCCAACAAAGGGTACGGTTAGAATTGAAATGGCGAATCCAACTATTCCATAATAAGAATGTCCGTTAAACGATACTGGCAAAACATTTACCAATGAAAGAATTGCACCCAACAATGCAAATGGTATATAACCAAATAAATATGCTAAAAAAAGGGATTTAAACCTGTAATTAACTTTTTCCATAAGATTTATTCATTTATTACTTTAACAACTTCCAATTTTCCAATTTCAACACTGGGCTTCGGAGGATGAATCATACCCTTTACATACTCACCAACTGCGCCAAATATATGCCCAACAGTTTCAGCAACTTTCCCCAAATTGATACCTCCTTCAACACTCACTGGGCCTAATTTCCCCCCCGCACCCAACATCAATGAATTATCCAAACTTAACTTACCAGCTTCAGCTTTAGCTGAGCCCTCTGCCAAAGACAGATCCTGTGAAATATCCAGCGATTGTAGGTTTACAGCTACTTCACCTTTTCCAACCTCTCCTTTAACGCTTGCTTTACCATCTCCGACTCCAGCCTCTGCTTCCGCTTTAAGCAATGTTCCAGTAAACTTCAAGTCAGCATTCTGATTTAAAGATGCCTCTCCGTTCAATACCCCAACACTTGCTCCGACGGATACTGGTCCTACCTTTCCGCTAACTCCAGCTCCCCAAGCTTTGGCTTCAACTGAGGCTGTTCCATAAAGTATCTGTTTCATTGAAGCTACCATAGCGGTAAGCTCTCTGTTTACACTAGGATTCGAAAGAAACTTTACGCCTTCTTGCTTTAGGGCAGGGCCTGGACCAGCTGATACATCTATTGGTATCATTCCGTCCAGATCAATGAACCTAAGTGGATTGTMAAAAGAATAGCTATAAGGCGACCATCTACGCATTTTTTCTGACAAAGGGTCTAAAACTAGCCATCTTCCAATCTGTTGATCATACATTCTGGCACCATAATCGTACAGTTCAAGCCCTGAACCATCTCCAAATTCATTATTTTGCAGCTCCTTTCCATTATACTTTATCCTATTCTCCGCATAATTCGCCCCCTTCAACGCATTCGAACTAATCCCCGCCATTGTCAACCCAAACGGATAATAATGCGTTTCCTCTAGCACCGGTCCTGATGTTTGCCCCACTATTACATTATCAAAGAACACATCCTGTGGACTTTCATTGCTGGTATATACATATAAGAACCCACTCTTCTTAATAGGCATTTTATCCTGCACCAATGTCTGTAACTGATCCGGATCCGCTTTCACTTGCTTTACGCCACTGTTCTCATCAACTAAGTTAAACTGATCATCAAATAAAACAAAATTAAGATAAGCCTTGGGGCGGTCCGGTTTACCCTGATCAGGATCCTTTTCTTTCAGGCGCTTATAGTCATTATTGTAGAAGTTTGCATTAAATGAAGAGCTATTATTACCTGTACTAATACCGTGAGCTCCTTCAGAAAACGCGCTACCACTAAATGTCTGCACTAAGTCTGCAAGTATATTTTCTACAGGTGTACTACCGGATGTTTTATCCTTAGGACCTAAGGATTTATAAAAGGCTTTAGCTCCTATTTCTATAGTATCTCCGGCCATTACACGCAATACCAACGAGGGGCCTATTTTCTTTCCTCCGTTAGTGGCAGTTAACTTGGCCACTGACTGATTAGTGCTGCCATTCTCCTCTGCGGGGTAACCTACCGGTTTGGCTGCACGGGTATTGTCTAGATTACTGAATAACGCGCCTTCTGTAGCCGCTACTGGTGTTTCCATTGTGGCGGTATACATAGTACGGTCTGTTTGTTCGGTTAATACCAGCCGGGTATTCCCTATATGGTCTTTCACGAAATAGTCGTATGTCCAATTGACCGGTTGCCCCGTTTTAAATACTGTACGAATACGACCTTCCTCATGACTTGCAAATTTGAGGGTATCATTCTGATAAACCAGCCCGTTTGAATAGTCGGTAGTGATAACTTTGGACTGTCCACTTGTCAGATCAGTAACGATCTTTCTCACCTTTATTCCCCCAGCAGTGTACTGATACCGAATATTTCCCTTACCCGTAATACCGATATATATTGGTAGATTCAAGTGATTATAGGCAATAGAGTCGATCTTTTTATTGGCGTCTTTAATAAKATTACCAACTGTATCGTAACGATAGTCATCTCCGATAGGATTTCCGTCTTTAAAATCGCCAAGCGCACTGATTACACCACTACTATCATATACGCTACGTAACTTATTGCTGTTGGGAATATAGCTGTAAACAAGTTTGTCAATTGGTTTGCTGGTAGTGCCCTCCAGTCCCCATTGACTCATTTTGCCAATATTACCATTCGCGTCATAAGTGATGGCATCAACAGAGAAATCGACCTTATCTTTTGTCCATGGACTATTGGATGGATTCTGTTGCCTGAATTCCGCCTTAGTCAAACGATTAGCGCGATCATAACTATAGCCATAGGCACGTTTTATCTGATCATTCCAGCCTCGCCAACTGACGCCAGAAATATTACCATTAAAAACAGTATCCTTAAATCCATAATCGTAATTCATCTCCTGCCCGAAATAAGCACTACTCCCATTACTCACATACTGTCTATTAATTCCCCTCATCCAACCACGAATATTATAATCATAAACCAGTGATTCCATCGGAACTCCGGCCCCATTTATGCCCAGGCGTTTGGTTTTAAGCCGCCCCAGCTCATCATATTCATTTACAGCAATCGTTCTCAACAAGAGATCTGTATCATTGAATTTCTTTTTTATTGAATCTAATCTGCCAGCTGCGTCATAAGACATCATCGTCAGCGTAGTCACCCGAGGGATTGTACCACTACGAATGTTAGTCTGACGGAGATAGGAACTTAATAATTTACCACTAAAATCATATTGATTGGTAAGTGTATCCCGTCCTCCAGTAGCATTGTCGCTAATAGACTGTATCAGACGACTTTTGTCATCGTAATAATTGGTGGTAATTAGCCATTGATCTGTATCTAAAATGCGGACTTTAGTGCCGGTGACCAGTCCTTTGGTCATAGAATTAATCTCAAATAGTTCTTTATAGGGATTGCTACCTGCGTTCAGTTTAGACGAATCTCCTTTAGCCGGGGATTGCACACCGGTGAAACTATAACCATCGTAAAAGGTAAAGGTGATAGGAGTTAGATCTGCTGCTGCGATATTAGGTAACGGATTGGACACCTGTACTGCCCCTCTCCCATTATTCAATGCTGTGTTAATCAGCATTTCCACCTCTTTCCCATTACCGGTATCAAACCCATCTGTCAGTGTGATACTATTGGTGGCTTCGTACTTATCACGACCATATAAACCTGTTACCAGGTCTGATTCTCCCGGAAACGTATATACGGTGGAATCAGTAGTATTAAGTACTCCATTCATGCTCTGCTGAAGTACTGACCTGGTAATTGCTTTCTTGTATAACGCCGTTTCAACGGGTCTGTTTAAAACATCATAGAATGTTACCAGCCAGGTATTGGCTAATTTCAAATTACCATCTTGCATAAATACCAACCGATTGCGGACATCATACACCATTTCGGTAACCGCAGCACCAGGTACTTTCTTTGTTATCATCCGGTTACGGCCATCATAGCTATATTGAAAGCAAAGTCCTGCTGCAACATTGCTTAGATTCCAGCTCCCCACTATAATTTCCACAGCCAATGGCGGGATTACAAAAGAAAGATTATTCAGATCATCATAAACATAGTAAGTGCATAACCACCCCATATGTGCCGACCCGGGAAGCTTATCTGACTGCACTTTCTTCAGGATCACCAATCCGTATTTATCCTTATACTCCACTACCTGATTCCCCCCTTCATCTGTAAGAGTATTCTTGTATAACATTCCCTCAGCATACACTTTTGTGCTGGTAGGGATTCCTCCTTCTGAAGGGATATCCCAGATGCGCACTGAATCACTTAAGGTATTCACCAGGTATTGCTGCCGCACGGGATGATTCCCTCCTGTTTTAGACCAGCTACTGCCTTGAGCATATGTGTTAAGCACCCGGTTTAAGGGAGATGCTTCATAGTCTACCTGGCTGTAATAAATCTTCTCTCCTGCCTCAGACCGACTAAACGTAGTATCCTGGTAAAATGCCTGTTGAGCAGCAAACGGATCCACTTTAAATTTACCGTCATTTGTATTACCCGTCTTGGGTACATAGGGAAGATACTTATATGCTTCTCTGCCAAATTCATCGTAAACAACCGGTGCTACCACATCCCTTCCACCAGCGCTGGCGCCTTTACTCACGGTCTGCAATGGACGTCCAAGTCCATCAAAATATTGAGTAGACTGCTTTACTTCACTGACAGAGCGACCCGCAGCCTTTACGAAAGAAGTATCTGTTGTAGGCAAAGAAGGCTCCCAGGTACGGATATAGTTGATGGAAGAAATGTTATAGGCAGGAGGAACTGCCGCTGGCGTTGCAGTTACCCGGAATGTAGCCGCCGGAACATTTTGTGCATTTAGTTTAACTACACCACACAATAAAATAACGCCAAGAATGAATTTAAATACATTTATAATTTTCATAAGTCAAGGGTATCGTGGATGAATTATTGCGTAATTGGCTGCAAATATTGGTAGTCAAAGTGTTTCAGAATCTTTCCGTTGAGATCCTTAATATCCTTCAGCCTTCCATAAATATCATATTCATAATAAATAGTCTTTCCAGCTGAATCGGTTTCACTCGTCATGCCTATCAATGGGGAATAAGTATAAGTTTTAACAAGTGCATTACTGTTCATAAGACCAGTTCTTATGTTATTCAATTCACTACGTAATAGCTGATCCGTTGTTGGTGCTTTTAAAATGTCTTTGTTAGTAATAAAGGATTGAACAGTATTGTAATCGCTACCCATTACACTTGCAACCAGGTAATTCTCATTATATCCCCATAGATAACTATAATGAATATCATTTTCATTGGATGCCTCCAGCAAATTACCTTTGTTGCCATACCTATAAAACCTTGCTTTAACCTCAAGGGGGTTCTCACCATTCTTTTCTTTTACTACAGCAGGTAACGTAAGGTTATTACTATTAAATAAGGCAAATTCATTCTTATTCATCTTTACTAGTTTATCTGCTTTATAAATATCACGTTCAATTACAGGAACTATATTATTCCTCTTCACCATAGTATCATAAACATTGTTTCCTTGAAAATCATGCGGATACATCAACTTTGTTTTAATTCCGTTTCCTTTACTATCAGCAGAATAAATTTCAGTAGGTTGAACATGCGTATAGTTATTATAATTATATTTGAAACTCTTTTGCAATGAATCTGTTGCAACGTCTGAATAGAAAATCTGAATAGAGCTGTCTAACCTAACCCATCCGGACACGTACCGAAAAACATTGAAGAAAAATTCAGCGGGGAAATAATACTCAAAGCCCCCAACATTCTCCGGCATGGCATAAGCAAGTTTAAAACTGGGTATAATTTCCTCATGTTCGCTTACGTATCTTGGTGTATCATCATCAGTAGGATTAAAATTAGTTCTGTAATAATTAATCTTTTTCTCAACAGGATACCATTTATTGGCCAATGAATCATATTTTTCACTAGAGGTTTCCAAATTTAATCCCCGACACCAATCAAGCCTTGAATTATTCTTAATATCTCCTAATATTTCCTTTTCATCAACAGAAAATCTATTTCTAACTCTTCCCCATATTCTTGCTGAGTCTTTTGTAATAGTTACATATTTATAGCCCACTGCCTGCTCCGATGCATCACTCCCTAATTCTGGAAGTGCGCTTGCTGACAAAACAAAATAATTACAAACCACTGGCACTACATTGACAATTTTTCTGGTCCTAAATTCATTTTTCGAATACGAATGCCTATGAAAGTAAACCGCACTTGAAATATTTGTATCTGGTAAATTGTAATTGTAATATGTATTAATTGTGTTTCCTGAAATGTCAAGATCTGTAACTTTGGCTATACGAACACCTCCAACAGGAACATCCTCCCAAACATGATAAATACTGTCCACATCAGCCGACGCACGAATCGATTTATTGTTTGTTGTCGTACTCGTAATTTCGACGTTATACGTTCCTTTAGAAAATGCATATGGAGTTTGTCCACTTTGCTGAAAACTGATCATATCCCCGTTGGGCGCAGTAACAGTAGCCACATTTTTTCCTATTCCACCATCTGAAAGTATGTAGTTAAAGAGCCCTTTGTAGTATAAATTATCAACGTAAAATGTCTGACTACCAAAACGACCACTAGTTCGAAAGAAAAATAAAGTCTTATTTATTATCTCTGTACGTGTTACCTGTTCCCTCGAAACATGTGGCTCATATACAAATAAAGTGGAACCTCCCGTTGGATACTTGATGCCCGTCAACATCCAAAGATCTCTTTTCTCTTTGCGGCTTTCCCTATCCGCACCTCTGCCATCTGTGTAATAACTCTTCGGTAACAACGTTGAATTATTAGTTACGGAGTTATAATATCCCCAATCATCCTGAGCAAATGAGAGCCGATTAGGCATATTATATGTCTCGTTATATGAAAAAACATATGCCCCCTTTCCTTCCTCATAAACTGATAATAATTTTAATCTTGAGTTTAACCCCTTATCCTCTATTGACAAATTATTATAGTCTGTCCTACTTCTAAAATAGCCATGTTGAAAAGTTATTTTTTTAATGCTTTTTTGGTTATTTAATACTTCAATACTTGCAAGTCTGTTACCATATTGCATATTATCAAGTGCGAGGTCCTCACGCTTTACTGTATCATAAACAAAATTCACGACTATGTCACTGCTATCTACGGTAATATGAATTAAGCGTTGTTGGTTTACCTGATTAATGGTAGTACATAGTCTATCTTTACTGGCTAACGATTCGCACTGACTACCAGGGACTCCGGCAGGTGATATATATCTTGTTTCGCTTGTGCCCACTGGATATTTCAATTCTACTCGCTCATAAGCGAATTTTATTTCGTGCCCATTACTTGTTAATATCCTGGTAAGCATCCTGGTAATGCTACCTTCGCCGCCCACACGACGAGAGTCTCTATCTCCAAAAGCGCACCTTTCATCTATGCCAGACTGTTCRTCAACCTCAAATTCAAAAATATTACCTTGTGCATCTACTATTTTATATGGTCGTTCTATTCTTAAATTGGTGTAAGGAATTGGAATTATGCGAGTCAGATCATTAGAGTATATAAATTTTCCTGTATAATTGGCGAAATTATAATAGTAAATATCTTGCTCTGTATCATAATTATGATCGATGATCCGCATAGCCATGTCATAGCTACTTGTCCCACCAGGCGTTGTTATTGTCCTGTCATTCGGATCAAACTTGCTGATATCCGCTGGAATAAATCTATTTGGTAGCATATCTGCTCTACCTCTAACACTAGAAGCAACAGTACCACCAGCGTTTAAGACCCATCCAAGTCCAACATCCGTAGCAACCTCACCGACCTTAATCCCAGAGGCATTATAACTTAACTTAATTGGTAACGTGAAATCGGGGAGACGAATCTCATAAATAGGAATTGTTAAATCAAGTGTTCCACTAAAAAGGCTTACTGGTACATCTCCGTACACGCCAAGTTTTGCTGCGTTAGGTGATGGTGAGCTAATTAATGGATTATATATTGGTAGGTCCGGATCGCTTTTTTGCGCATAGGCTAACTTTCCAACCAAAAGAAGACTACAAACCAATAGCTTCACCAAATTGGAGCGGGATCTACTTAGGTCAACTATAAAAATAAACTTACTCATAAAATTATTCTCTACCTATAAAATATAGAATGATAAAAAATTAGATCAAATAACCAAGTGTTCTAAAAATTATACCCCAACCTCACCTTCACCGGATCAGTTCTCGGGACATGCGAACTATACAAAAAGTCAAACAGCACCATCATATTCCCTTTCAGCTTACTGTTGATTTTGTACTTCTTACTAATCCCTATCAATCCACTTTGCGTCCATTGCTGCCCAATGCCTTCTGGCAACCCTGCTGACACCGGCTGATAGTTCTGCTCATAGCCTCCATTTATAAAGAAAGTGCCTTTGAGTTTCCAGTCAATGAAAGAACGGATACCCATACCCTGACTGGAAAACCGGATATTATCGAACCCAGTGCCCATGCCCAGCTTGTACGAAAGTCCAAGCCCCACACTGCCGTTTTTATGGAATTTATAGGCAGCTTGTCCTGCAAGATCTCCGGTAGTAGGAAAGAATTTAGTACTGCGCTGAAACTGGATATTACTTCCAAACTCTACTCGTTGTAAGAAGCTCTTAGTCTTCATTTCTTTAGGTTTGAAATCTGGCATTTCAGCGGCGTTATCCAAATCAGGGAACTTGCTTTTCAGCTCATCGAATTTGCTGCGGGCTTCTGCCATTTGCTGACTCACTGCGGCACTGGCATTGGGGCCGCTGCCGATGCGTTGCTGAATCATTTGCTCCACCTGGCTACGGGTTTGTAGTCCTTCAAGGCTTTGTGCAGAGGCGGTAGCGCCCTGGATATTAAAAAGACTGGCCAGTTGAGAATGTTGCTGCATGAAATTATTATAGGCAGGCAATTTCTTAATCACCTCCATGGCCTTTTGCTCCGCCTTTTTCTTATCCTTAAAAACCTCCTTGTATTCTTTGAGCTGCTGGGCGTAGTAGTAGGCTTCTTTATTCATCTTCTGCAGGTCTTTCGTAAAACCGGTATACTGGCTCAATTGCTCTTTCAGCAATTGTTTACGTTCCCGGATATACGCTTTTATCTGCTCAGCCTGTGCGAGTTTATCTTTGAGGTTGTCTACCGACTTTAAAGAACCATTGAGTTTATCTGTGATCCCCTTTGACTGCGCTAACAATCCTTTCGATTCTTTCAGAAAGGCAAGGGAATTACCCAAGCTATCCAGATATTGTCCACCGCCTACCCGGGATAAAGCCCCAGAATATTTACCCAGTTTGCCTTTCATGCGCGACTTTAAGCTCCCCAACGAATCGATGGAATGCGCAAAGAGATTATTCGCTTTTAGAGAATCCAGTTTTCCTAAACGGCGCTTTAATCTTTCCTCTTGCTTCATAAACCGGCTCAACGCCTGTTCACTGCGCCTGGATACCTGTCGTTGCATTTTATCGGACTTCTGCTTTACCTGCRAAAGATATTTCCCCGGTATAGGAGTCACTTTCTTAACCAGGCTATCTTTTTTTATGAGGCTATCCTGCGCCTGTAGGGTAACAGCGCTAACAAAAAAGTACAGGATAAGGAAACAGCTACATTTCATGAAAGGGTCGATTACAATGAAGGCGCTGCCACTTTGGATTTGATCTCCTTCATCTCACTTGTAAGAGTGTTTATTTTCTTATTCATTTCGATGATATAGAGCATCTGCTCCTCTATCTTCTGCAACAACTTTTGGTTGATTTCTGCCAGATCAATACCCTCCTTTGCAACTTCCGCTGCAGAAGGAATTTCAGGCAGACGCTTATTCGCCTGGATAAAATCTTCCACTTCCTGTAAGGTGGGGAGTTTATAATCAGCTGCAAAGACGAAATCAGCCCATGGGGTTACCTGTGTTACTTTTATCCTTCTGGCTCCAATAGTTCCTGCCACGGCGAGTTTATAAGGACCTGGGGCGGTGGTGCCGATACCTATATTGCCATTGGCTTTTACCATCAACAAATTGGAATCTCCATTATTGACAGCTAGTACGTTGTTGTTTACAAAGCGTCCGGCCGACTTGGTTCGCCCAGTTAAAATAACAGCCCCATAATTAGCATCCGATGCCAGAGGTACTACGTCGTCTGTTTCTCCAATGATATAAAGGCCCAGTGCACGCCCCGGCATATATGCCCTTCCTGTAAGACTTGGGGAAAAAAAGCCGGCAGTACCAGTAGCATTACCGATGGAAACATTACCGTCCGTACTTAACATACCTGATTGTGAAAATCTTGCCAGCAAACTTTTGTTATCTCCTACTACATGCAGCCTGGCAACGGGTGCAGTTTCTCCTATCCCTATGGCGCCAGTCTCTATGATTCTCATTGCTTCTGATAAACTGTCACCTTTGACAAAGAATTTCATAGCAGACCGTCTTCCTGAGGCCAAATAACGTTCTACCTCTAATGCTCCTACATCAGTACCCAATACATTAAACCGGAGGGAACCCACTGTTCCCATATAATCCCCACGAGTGATTTTTATATGGGACGGTGTATTGGATGAAATTTCCAATTTCTCTGTTGGAGTTGTAGTACCAATACCGGCATTTCCAGTAGCATCAAATCTGTTCTGAGCACTTACGCTCAATGATGTCAGGAACAAAAGGGACAATAAAAATGTGTACTTCATATAGATTACTTATTAAACTTTATCAGGGCTATCAATACGTGCTTGCAATAGTACGAACATCAAAAATCGACTCATTACTATGGGATAAAAAACTACAGTTATCTTGTTATAAATAAAAAGGTTAACACTGCCACAAAGGAAATAATTTATTTCAAAACAATGACTACAACTTTAGTTGTAATCGTCAGTATTTTTGTATAAATAAATGGGAATTACAAGCCCACTTTGATCTAACAACAAAACAACAATCAAACAATCCTCATTCATTAAAACAATGCCTACACTCCAACTCCTCGTCATCAAAACATCTACTCCGGATCAACTCGCGGAATTCTATACCCTCCTCGGCTTCGAATTCCATCATCACCGCCATGGCACCGGCCCATACCACTATGCCAGCATTAACAGCAATATAACCCTGGAAATCTATCCCCTACCCAAAGGCACAACGGAAGCCGATCATACGACCCGTTTAGGCTTCACCGTAGACGATCTCGATAACTTAATGCAGCAGCTACCACCCACTTGTATCATTAATGAGGCCACCACTACTGAATGGGGCTATACTGCACTGATACAGGATTCAGATGGAAGAAAAATCGAACTGGTACAGGCATAAAAAAAACCGTTCTTACCATGTGGTAAGAACGGTCCCTAAAAAATATCTCACAAAACGATTACAGTACTTTCACTCTCATATATCTGAAACGTACTTTTGAACCGTGTCCGAGGAAACCGATATGACCGGTTTCATTCTTCAGACCCGGATGCTCTTTATGATCGATAGTGCCGTTTTTGCTGGCTTCTGCGATGTCGCCATCGAGAATCACGGTACCATTCAGGATCACTTTCACGCGGTTACCATTTACGATGGCTTCTTCTACGTTCCACTCTCCTACTGGTTTCAGGAAACCACGTTTAGCCGGGATTACACCATATACAGAACCATGGTATTGATACTCGTGCAGGCTTTTGTATACGTCTGCTTCGTTATCCAGGATTTGTAATTCCATACCCATGTAAGCGGCATCACCTTCCAGTGGCGCGCGTACACCCAAACCGTTGTTGGCACCGGGGGTGAGCTGGAATTCAAAACGGAAAGAGAAGTTTTTGTATTCATCTTTCGTATAGAGGTTACCGTGACCACCGTTAGATGGGTCGATGATAATGTCACCGTTGTCGATCACATAATCTTTGGTATTACCTATCCACTCGTGCATGTTGGTACCATCGAACAGCAGTTTATAGCCTGCTTTCTTCTCTTCGTCGCTTAATACATATGGCTTAGGACGAGGCAGTTCTTTCACGTACAGGTCGCGGTACGCAACATAGGTACCATGCGCCTGCAGCTCTATCTGCTCTTCCGGGAAGATCGGCAAACCACGATCCCAGTAGTTTTCCAGAATGGTGTTATCGGTTACCAGTTCGCCGTTGAGGTATACGGTTACGCGGTCGCCTTTCATGATGATACGGAAGTGGTTCCATTCGCCGATGGCGTTATCTGCCAGTTTCAGTGGCTTGCTTTCGTGTTTCTGGTTGTTGTATAAACCACCGGAACCTACCTGTGCACCTACATCAGTGCGGGAGGTATCCCAGATCTGTACCTGGGGACTGCCACGGAGATAGATACCGGCATCACCTTGTGGGGTGATTTTCCAGTCTACCAGCATTTCGAAGTCGGCATATTTTTTATCGGTGCAGAGGTTGTCGCCGCTGCCATTGAATACTAATAAGCCATCTTTCACAGACCAGCCTTTGCGCATGTTGTCGTCAGCTTTGGCTTGTGCTTTTGCGAGGGTTTTAGCATCCATTTTTCCGCGGGCGATAGGATTTTCCACGAGTCCTTTCCAGCCGCTGAGGTCTTTTCCATTGAAGATGGAAACGAAGCCATCGCCGGCAGGCATTTCCGCGAGGTATTTACGGATCGACTGACGCTGATAATCTGCATCCGGGTTTTTCAGTACGACAGCTGTTTTTTCCAGCAGTGCACGAACGGTAGCGCCATTGTAGCTTTTATCAGCCAGGGCGATGTTCATGACAGCGTTGGCAGCAGCCTGTTGTACCGGAGCGTTGTCCAGGTAGTTACCGGCAAACAGCAGTGCGGAGATTGTTTTGCATTGCTCTACGCCTTGCAGGATCTTTTGTTGCAGTGCAGGTGTGCCGGCTAATTCCATCGCGCCACGCAGCATGAGCAGTTGCTGTTCTGCCGGGAAGGCGGATCTGCGGGTCAGTGCTACATAGCCTGTCAGGGCTTCTTCGCGGTAAGCGCTGTTGTTGTTATCTCGGGCGATTTGTAATAAAGCGGGAGCAGCAGCTGGTGTTTTCCAGGCCGACAAAGCCGCAACGGCTGCTTTTTTCGTAGCAGCGTCGCCGTTATTGAAGGCGGATAATACCGGCGCTAATGCGGAGTTCTCTCCGATGCCAGCCAGTACAGGCAGATAGCGGGAAGCGCCGGCTTGTTTCATTTGCGCCTGAACATCGGCGCTGGTAGCACCGGCATTGATGAGCGCTTCCTGAAGGTTGCTGATATCTGTAGCATTGCTGCTGTTGTTCAGTAAGGTAAACAGTGCAGGAAGGTTGTTTTTGGTAGCTACATCTTTCAGTGCGCTGATAGCGGCGCTGCGGGTGGTAGCGTCGGTGCTGGCAGTCAGCGGCAATACATCCCCTACGCGGTTGTCTGCTTTACGTGCAGCCAGTACCGTGAGTAAGGCGGTTTGAGCAGCAGCAGGCATGGTAGCCAGTGCTGCACCGGATTGTGCAGCTACTTCTTCACCCGGCATAATCAGCAGGGCATTCTTTACGGCTTCTACAGTAGCGGCGTCACCGGTTTTCATGGTTTGCAGCAAGGCTGGCAATGCAGCAGCTGCACCGGTTTGACCAGCAGCTTTGATAGCAGCGAGTTTTACGCCCGCATCTTTGCTGCCCAGTAATTTCTGGAGAGCAGGTAAAGCAGCGGCTACTTTATTATCTCCCAACATACCAATAACAGCGGCTTTATTGGCGTTATCAGGACCAATCAGTTTCTTCAACCAGCCAGCGTTGCCGGCAAGACCGTTCTGGCCCGCAAATTTCAAGGCAGCATCACGGTATTCGCGATTTTTATCATCAGCGGCAGCTAACAGCAGCGGCATATTCTTTTCGCCACGGATAGCGGTGAGCAGTTGCAGCGCGGCGGTACGGGTATGTACTTGTCCGTCCGTTTTAGCTTGTTTCAGTATGTTGTCTGCAATTTTCTCCGCAGCAGCTTTATCTGCCAGGTGGCCGGCATAATAAAGATAGGAGGAGGTGGCATCGGTTACATCGTATGCATAACCGCTTTTAGCGGCAGCAGCAGCGAGTACTGGTGCAGAAGCAGGAGCACCAATCTGTGCCAGGGCATAGAGCGCTACTTTTGCAAGTTTTTTATCGGCATCGGTAGCGAGTGGCGCGATGGCGGCAGCAGCGGCGGTATAAYGGGCATCACCCAACGCTTCCGTGAGTGTGATGCGGTTGAAACCGGTAGCAGCAGGTAATGCCTGTAATAACGCCTGTTGTGCAGCAGGGGTGTTAATTTTCACCAGTGCGCGGGCAGCAGGATCACAGAGGCGATTATCTGTTAAGCAGGATTGCAGGGTACTTACCGCTGCATCATCTCCAACAGTTTGCAGCTGGGTGATCAGGAATACTTTATTTTCCGGATCATTCGCTTTAGGCAGTGATTTGCAAAGGGCTGCCACCGCTTGTTTGCGGGCAGCTTCTTTGCCGGGTTGTGTTACATAGAATGCATATCCTGCAATGGCATACTCTAATTGCGTGTTATCGCCTTTTCCGGGCGCTGCCAGCATACCGGCAATCGCAGTTAACCCATCTTCCCCCAGCGCTTCAATCGCCTGCATATTGGCATTAAACTGCGCCGGATGAGGAGATGGCATCAATGCCAGCACATCGGCTACTTTAGTATGGAAAGCACGCTGATCTGTTGGGCCCTGTGCGGACACCAGGCTACTCCCGCCAATCAGTAGTGCAATGAGTAAGTGTAGTATCTTTTTCATAATTCAGTTACTTGTTTGTTCTGATTCCGGCTGTTTTAGATAGTCCATGGTCCGCGCATCGGCTGATAGATAAGGGCATTGGCGCCGGCATCATCTATAAACTCCTGTTTTACGGGATCAAATTTCAGGGAGCGGTTCAAACGCAGCGCAATCTTACCCATGTTCACGAGGGTAGCAGAGCGGTGACCATTTTCTTCATTCAGCGCAAATTTGCGACGGTTCTTAACAGCGTCTACGAAATCTGTTTGCTGTGGCGCCGGATCAGGGAAGGCGGCCAGTTTCTTTTCCAGGTCTTGTATGTCTGAGCGGAAGCCAGGATACAGCTTACCTTTGGGTCCTTCTATATAAGCAGCTTTTTCATCTGCACCATCGCCATCCAGGATGATCTGACAACCATCTGCATAGGTGTAGGTAATTCTTCTCCAGGTACCTACGGCATCCGGATGTTGTTGTGGTGCATCTACTTCTACACTTACCGGGCTGGTATCATCTTTACCCAGGAAGTACTGGATAGGATCAAGATAATGCTGACCCATATCTCCCAAACCACCACCATCATAATCCCAGTAACCACGGAAGGTTTGGTGTACACGATGCGGATTGTACGGGCGATAAGGCGCAGGGCCTAACCACATATCATAGTCCAGTTCTTTAGGCACTGGCATGGCTTCCAGGTTGGTTTTACCCACCCAGTAAAATTTCCAGTCGAAGCCGGTATGCTTGCTCACGGTCACTTTCAGTGGCCATCCCAGCAGACCGCTGTCTACCAGTTTCTTGATGGGCTTCACCGTAGTGCCCATTCCATAAAATCTGTCTTCAAAGCGGAACCAGGTATTCAGGCGGAAAATTCTGCCATGCTGTTGTACAGCTTCCACCAGGCGTTTACCTTCACCGATGGTAGCGGTCATTGGTTTTTCACACCAGATATCTTTGCCGGCACGCGCTGCATCAGCAGCAATGATACCATGCCAGTGCGGAGGTGTGGCAATGTGTACAATATCTACTTCAGGTAAGGTAATCACCTCACGGTAGTCAGCAAAAGTTTTCACGCCTTTGCTTTTTTCACCCAGCTGGTCCATGGCCAGTTTCAGGTGACTGCGATCTACGTCGCAAAGTGCTACTACCCTGGTGCCCGCGTAGCCAAAGTGGCCACGTCCCATGCCACCGGTGCCTATTACGGCTTTGGTCAGCTGGTCACTCGGCGCCAGATAACCGCGGCCCAGCACATGCCTGGGCACAATAGTAAATGCAGCAAGCGCTCCCAGGGAATTTTTGAGAAATGCCCGCCTTGAATCGCTGTTTTGTTTCGCCATATTTCAGTTTAATTAGAATGCCGGATTGTTAAATATGTTTTGGTCTGATAGTATTGGTTCACTGTATAATAATAAATTCACCGTCTTATTTGATTCTGGCTCTTCGAATGGTAAGATATAATCTAACCTTATGAATTGCAAGCGCCAGTGGGTAATTTGTGATAAGCGGTAAAAATTAATACCCTGCATTTTGTTTCATATCCGGGTTCGATAACGTTTCTTTTTCCGGTATCGGCCACAGATAATCCCGATCCATATAAGAACGATCCTGTACTTTCACGGCCACACCCGTTTGTGGATTAGTAGCACCCAATACTTCGCCGTTCATCACCTCTTTTACAATGCCCCATCTGCGGATATCAAAATAACGTTGCCCTTCAAACGCCAACTCCGACTGCCTTTCCCGGCGAACTAACTGACGCAGCAATGCCGCGCTGTTATACCGTTGCAGGTCGACTACGGGCATGCCTGCACGCGTACGGATATCATTTAAATGTTGCGCGATAGCCGGATTTTTCCAGTCGTCCAGTTCAATGAGCGATTCTACATAGATTAATAATACCTCACTGTAACGGATAATCATAAAGTCCAAAGAACCGCCCCTGCCCTGCCTGTCGCGCGGATCAAGGTATTTCCGTATCCAGTAACCGGTGGCGGTTGATTTCTGCACGCCTATTTTATCGGTGTTGCCAGTCGCATTATCAAAAGGCGATAAAATATAGTTGGCATCCAGGTACTGTTCTCCCGGATACAGGATAGACGCCAGGAACCGGGGATCGCGATTGTTGTTGTAATTTGGATTTTTTCGGTAGATAGCTACAGAATCTGGTCCCAGTTCCGCGAGCGTTTTCCCTTGTTTCGTTTCAAAGTTATCTACTACCTGCGCCGTAGGAGATACATAGGTTTCACCGCCAATACCATAAGGCGCAAAAGTGACCCAGGCATTATTGCAACCATCTGCCTTAAAAAAGATCCGTTCTTTATTCAGTTCTCCCACGTAACTAAATAACTCCGCGTAGTTATTCACGCCCTGTTTTTCGCTGCGATATAATTTATATACACCGGAGCTGATTACTTTGGCGGCTGCATCACGTGCTACATCATAGTGATGATAAAATAAGGCCAGTCGCGCAATCAGTGCGTTACAGGTGCCGGCAGACACCCGCCAGGTTTCATCGCTGGCATATTCCTGGGGCAAATGTTCCGCACAATCTTTCAGCTCACTGATGATGAAGTCATACACTTTTTGCGCCGGATCTCTTTTCAAATGATTATTCGAGGGGGTCAGCGAAGCGGTCACAATAGGTATATCGCCGAAGAACAGCATAATTTCCATGTGATAAAACGCTCTGAGCGCGCGGGCTTCATACTTCATGCGACTACGGAGGTCATCGTCCATGTAACATTTGTCTACGTTTTCCAGAAAGCGACAAGCCCGGCGGATATCTATATAATCATCTCTCCAGATCCACTCTGCTACATCCCAGGTAGGATTTTGTAAGCCGCGCGTATAAATGTCATAGTTACCGCGGAAGTCGCCGCGGCACACGGCTTCATCGCTGAGGCCCGACCAGAACATCACGTTGCGGCCAGTGGAACCGGCAGGGATACCGGCGTAAATAGAGCCCAGCGCGCCATATGCATGTGCTTCTGTTTTCCACCACTCGGCATCGGTTACACCGGATGGATTATCATGGGTAAGAAATTTTTTGCAGGCTGGCAACGATAATAAACTCAGGGCCAGCAGGATCATCTTACTATATTTCTTCATAACGAAAAGTTTAATGGTTATAACTGTATGCTCACCCCGGCAGTGTATACTTTCATGATACCGTATGTCCACTGGTTACCCTGACTTTCCGGATCTACCAGCTTCATGGAAGTAAACACAAATGGATTTTGCGCATTCACATATACCCGGGCACCGTTAACGCCTATACGTTTTAAACGGGCACTGGTGAAATTATAGCCCAGTTGGATATATTTCATGCGCACATACGCGCCGTTCTGTATCCAGAAATCTGACGATAATTTATTGATGCTGGGGGAAGTAGTCAGGCGCGGAAAGCGGGCATTGGTGCGCTCCGGCGTCCAGTAATTGTTGCCATAATATTGAGAAGGCACGCCTCCATCGGACGACATATCCAGCGGATACGCCAGCATACCACCCAGCACGGCGTCGTTGGCGCTTACGCCTTGCAGCAACATTTCTAATTCCCACTTTTTATAGGTAATACGGAAATTCGCGAAGAAATCGGCTTTGGGAGTGGGATTACCCATCACGGTTTGATCGTTACCATCAATGATCTTGTCGCCATTCAGATCTACGTAGCGGATATCTCCGGGTTTCTCGTTGGCAATGATAGGTACCAGTGGCGTGCCATCGGCTTTAAAATCAGATGCCTGTAGTAATCCGTTTGTTTTGTAGCCGTATAAGCTATTCAGCGCATATCCTTCTTTATTAATACTGTTACCACTGATGTAAGGTCCTCCTAATAAAGAAAGCAGTGTATTGTTGTTATAAGAAATACCGGGGCGTATAGATAAGTTGATATCTTTTCCAATACGGCTATTATAATTCAGCGATAGCTCCAGGCCTTTGTTACGCAGCTTGCCGGCATTGATATACATTTTCCCCATCCCTCCCACATACGATACCGGTGGTTGCAGGAGAATACCATTGGTAGCTTTATTATAGTAATCAAACGTGAGTTCCAGTTTGCTTTGAAACAAACTTAAGTCTATACCCAGATCCAGCATATCAACGGTTTCCCAGGTGATGTCCGGGTTACCAAAAACAGTTTCAGTACCATCTCCGGTATTGATCATACTCTGATACAGGTATAGCGCGTTCATGTTCTCATTACCCAGTCTGCCATAGGAAGCACGCAGCTTCAGGTTATTGATGGCGTGCATGGACTGCATAAAATTTTCCTTATGCACATTCCAACCCAGTGCAACAGAAGGGAACGTACCATACTTATGACCCGGGCCAAAGCGGGAGGAGCCGTCTGTGCGCATCGCTCCTTCCAGTAAGTATTTATCTTTATAAGAATAATTCACCTTTCCATATATCGACAACAACGAGTTGACTGCCCAGTAATCGCTGTTATTTTCCTCCTGTGAATAACCGCCCATAATATAGAAATGGTGATCTTTCAGATCGTAGGTATAGTCTGCAGTAACACCGGCGTAGTAGTAAGTCGTTCTAGCCATGCTGGCGGTACGTTGTACACCCCAGGTTTGCACCAGTTTGCCCGTGTAGTAGTCGAAAAAGTAATAATTGTCGCGTGTGGTGCGGGTAACATCACTGTTCAGCCGGAAGCTAAACTGACCACGGAGATTCAGTCCTGGTAGCACTTCCCATTTCGGTTGCAGGTTAATGCTCGACTGTCCGTACTCATTAGCGGAACGTCCGCCATGTTCCGCATAGGCCACCGGGTTCACGATGTCCACGTAGCGGCCATAAATAACCGGCGCCCCATCTTTCTGCGGATATTTGGGCAAAATGGTAGGCGGTACGCGGAAGATGTCTTCCAGTATCCTGTTGCCATCATTACCATTAGGGCGGTTAGGGTAGAAAGTATTTCTTTTGATGGCCAGCATATCCATGTACACCAGGAACTTTTTATTCAGGGTAATGGAAGTATTAGCACGGATATTATATTTATTGGAATGATTCAGGGGAATCATGCCTTGCTGATTCTGGTAGTTGGCCGTTAACGCAAAGCGCGCCAAGCTGTTACCACCGCTAACTCCCAGCGAGTGACTGGTAATCGGTGCAGCGCGATTGATAATTTGTTTTTGCCAGTCGGTATTCGGATACTTAACCGGATCATCACCGGCTTCGGTATGCTTAATATCCTCATCTGAATAAAAAGGCTGGTTGCCGGCATTCACCTGTGCTTCATTATACATGCGCATGTACTGTGGCGCTTCCACCAGTTTGGGCATGGTAGATGGCGACTGTACGCCATAATAACCATCATAGGTAACGGCTACCCTGCCGGCCACGCCTCTTTTAGTGGTCACAAGGATAACGCCGTTGGCAGCACGGGCGCCGTACACTGCAGCAGCGGCAGCGTCTTTCAGGATGGTCACACTTTCTACGGTAATGGGATCTATATAATCCATGTCCATGGGTACGCCATCTACCAACACCAATGGGTTGGAATTATTCATGGTACTGATGCCACGGATTTTAATCACTGCCGCGTCGCCACCGGGCAAGCCGGAACTCTGGCTCACCTGTATCCCGGTAACACCACCCTGCAACGCCTGCGATAATGCGGTAATGGGTTTACCATTGGTTTGCTGTGCAATGTTTACCGAAGCAATAGAACTGGCGATGTGCTTTTTCTGTTGCTCCGATAGCCCTACTACCACTACTTCATCCAGGGCGGATACATTTTCTTTCAGGGAAATATTGAGCGCATTCAAACTGCGGATAACGGTATATTCCTGGGGCAGATAACCCATTTGTGTAAAAACAAGGACGGCGCTCTTCTTCGTTTTCAGGGTAAAGTATCCATCGGCATCTGAGGTAGTACCGATGCTGTTATTGTCTTTTACGCGGATGGTCACGCCGGGCAATGCCTGCGGTGGTTCATGCATATCGTATACGCGTCCCCGTATTACATAGGCGCTATCTTCCAGTAACGACGGCGGCCCCGTGGGATGATCACTTTTACTTTTCTCTTTAGGGATAATAGCTACCTGGTTACGTACAATGCGATAGCTGAGATTGGTGTTGAGCAGGGCTTTGTCCAGTACTTCATTGATTTTTTTGTCCTGCAAATCCAGGGTAACGGGTTGTTCCCGGTTCACCAGTTCATCTTTATAAAAGATGCGCCACGTGCTTTGCGACTGGATTTGGGTAAATAGCTGCGGTAAAGTTCCCTGGTGCAATTTCACCGTGAGGTGATTGTCCTGCGACCGGCCCTTAGCGGAGATACCCAGCATACCGGCGAATAACAAAATTACAGTTAGCTTCATTGTTCTCACTAATTTAGCGGCAAAAGCTTTGCCTGGCGGAATGCGCCATTGTGCATAGATTTTTTTCATAACTTCACTACGTTTTTTTTCATTAAACAAAAAGACAAGCCTGTCCCCCTACGTTTCGCGGGGGGTAGTGCTACCGGAAGATGTTCCACCATCTTCCGGTTTTTTTTTGGTGATATGTATGGTTATTAATCTTTCTCTTTCAGTACAAAGCCTGATCCCTGGCGCTCATAGCGCAGGGAGTTGGCAGCGCAGATAATATCAAGTACGTTTTCAAGGTTTTCGTCAAGATCAAGGTCGCCGGAAAAGGTTTCCAGTCCGGGTTGTAAGGAAGCAAGGTCCAACTGTATATTATAGTATCGCGTTAATTTTTTCAGGATATCTTTCAGTGGTGTATGAAGATTCAGCAGGCGGCCATCTTTCCAGGCCGTATAGGCATGTACGTTTACGGGGCTTACTTCCAGTGCATTGTCTTCTATGAGTCCCATTTCAGCAGGCTGCAGTTGTCTGGAGTGCTTACCAAAGAGGCCGTGTTGCAGGTGGAGGCGCACGCTTCCGGATACCAGCACTACACTTTGCCGGCTATCATCCGGGTAGGCGGACACATTGAAAGTGGTCCCCAATACTTCTGTAGCTACCCCGGAAGCATATACGTAAAAGGGAGCAGCAGCGTTGGGGGCTATGTCGAAGAAGCCCTCTCCTTCCAGGTATACTTCTCTTTTATGTTGCTTAAAGGTAGCGGGATAAACCAGGCGGGAGCCTGCGTTGAGAAATACAACGGTACCATCTTCCAGTTGTACGCGGGAGCGGCGGCCATAGGGCACTATCAGCGTATTATATTCTTCCGCCGGCGTCACGGTATTATTGGCGTTGATGGTAACGCTACTGCCGGCATACACCAGTGAAGAGTTTTTTCCCTGTACCACCACCGATTTATTTTGTCCCAGTATGAGGCGGGTATCCGTGCTGGTGGCTGTTGGCCGGTATTGCTGTGCAAATTGCACCAAAGCGGAATGTTCTCGCGGCCATAGCCACCAGGCGCCCACAGCCAGTAATACCAATATGGCAGCGGCTACTTTTGTAAACAGGTGGAGGTAGCGGAAACGCGGTGGTACCAGTTGCCCTGCGATGTTTTCCCATAGAGACGCTTTGTCGGTGGGGTCCCAGGATTCCTGCCCTGCATTTACAATCATGCGCTGTACGGCAGCGGCCAGCTCCTGTTGTGCAGGATCGGCCGGTTGTGCGGACGAAGGCTCATCATTCCCTAATAAATCTTCCAGTTTCGGTTGTTCATCTCCAGGCTTCATGCAAGGTATTTCCAATAAAGAGTAGCAAATGGTTCCGGCATAGACTCCGAAATGCAAATATTTTTATTTATTTTTTTTGCGAGAGCCAGTGCATCAATAAAATCAGCAGTGGCAGGACCGGCATTTTTTCCATATTGGTGCGTAGTTGCCGGAAAGCCCTGTAGGCGAGGGTGCGGCAGGTGGGTACGCTGATTTTCATAATGCCGGCCACCTCTTCGTACGACAGGCTGCAATTAAATTTCAGGAATAGCACTTCCTTTTGTCGGGCAGGCAGAGCATTTAATTCCTGCGCCAGTATGCGTAACATTTGTTGCTGTTGTTCTGCAGCGATGATTTGCGTTTCTGTATCGGGTTCGTAAGTGATGGAAAAAAAATCTTCCACTTCCATCGCGCGGCTCATGGTCACCGTTTTTTTGACAGCCGTATGTATTTTCCGGCGGAAAGACCGGAGCAGATAGTAGCGGATATTTACTTTAGGAGACAGATTACGCCGGTAATGGTACAGGTCTGTAAACAAATCCTGTATACAATCCTTGATAGTGGCGGTATCCTGAATATAACGAAGTCCGTAGCGGTAAAGCATCTCCGCAAACTGCTCATATAACTCCCTGTAGGCTTCCTGATCACCATTGATGATGTTGTCCCACAAGGTATTATTGGTAGCAGTTGACGCGTCGTTCAAACAGTAAATATTTAGAAGTGGTTGATGCTCCAAGATAAATCAAAAAGCGGAAAGCAGAAAGCAATTTTAACGGATGATCGGAGCGAGTTTTTATCTGTGAGCAGGATTAAAGGGATTACACTGATTAAATATTTTATTTATTTAATAAATATAGGAAGATGGGCGAAAATCGTAGCACAAATACTACAGTCTTCGCCCATCTTCCTATATCAAAAAATAAAATCATTATAATCCCCTTAATCCTGCTCACAGACAAAACCCGCGCTGATCTCCGCGTTTACTCGTGCCACAGGCTGGCAGCGCCGATCAGTGCGGCGGCTTCTCCAAGGGTGGCAGTAACTACCGGAACATGAATGTGGTGTTGTTGCAGGGTAGCAATTAATAACGGAAAGAAAAGGTCAGCCGCGTTGGCGATGTTACCGCCAATCACAATTACTTCCGGTTGTTCCGTTTGTGCGAAATCTGCCAGTACGGTGCCGAGGTTCACAGCAAATTCATTGAATAGTCCTTGTATACTATCGTCAACGCCTATACGAGCAACTAAGGCGCGTACATCCGGAACGTCCTGGCCGCTTACTTCCTGGTAGCGTTTCACAAACCAGCGGGTAGAGAGATAATCTTCTGCCATGCCATCTTTGAAGGGGCTGCACCAGCGGTCAGCGTCTTTGGCTTTACCATCGCGGTATACGGCAGAACCGAGGCCGGTGCCGAGTGTGAGTCCGATAACGCGTTCATAGTTTCTGCCGGCGCCGCTGAATACTTCGCCCTGCAGAAAACAGCCAGCGTCGTTAATGAAGCGGATTTGCGCAGGCGCAATGCCTAATTTATCCGCCAGGAGATTTTTTACGTTCAGCTTATACAGGGCATCGTACTTGTGTTGCCCTTTCATTAAGCTGATCCCCTGTTCATAGTCGAACGGGCCAGGCATACCAATACCAATATGTTGAACGCCTGCCGGCGCTTTGCTGAATACCTCGCTGATAACGGCTGCCCAGGAAGCAATGATATCTTCGGCTTCCCCATGGGAGTCAATACGGGTACGGTTCCAGGAACCTTCTATAACAGATCTTGTACCCAGATCAACTAAGGCTGCGGTAATATGAGAGCCGCCAATATCGATTCCTAACGCCGTGGAATTCTTCATATAAAACTTAAGCTAGAATGTTTGCTAAATCGTTTAACCTAAACAAATGTAAAACAATATTTGGTTGATTTGCTCAGAAAAATCGTTTTAGCAACGTGAAAAATGGTTAAACTAGGCCCAATATAGGCTGTTTTTCGAAAAATCAAAAAAACAGGCAACTCTTTTCAAAAGAAAAGTTGTCGAAAATATTTTGACAGATGAAAAATATTCTTCACTTTTACATCATAATTCAATTCTACAATGGAATCTGATAATTGCTCCGGCAACGCTATTCTGATCGCATATATTCTTACAAACTTCAACACTTCTCCCCCAAGTTTATAAAATACGACTGCCCAGCCTTTGATCTGTTCTGACAACATCGTCAGCAACAAAGCCGTGCACCGTACCCAACTTTTTACCTAAACATTTCTTAACACAACCCACAATGCAAAACACTGTTCTCAATTGGGCGCTGCTCATTGGCGTGCCCCTGCTATGCCTGTTATTGTACAAGGTAATTCTTCGTATATGCTTCGGCGTAGTGATTGTACCGGAAGACCGTATCGGCCTGGTAACAAAGAAATTCGTACTCCTCGGAAAACAGGAACTTCCCGAAGGCCGCATCCTGGCCACCAACGGCGAAGCAGGCTTCCAGGCACAAACCCTGGCCCCCGGCGTATACTTCTGGAAATGGATCTGGCAGTATAGCGTAGCCTTCCAACCCTTCACTATCATCCCTACCGGTAAAATAGGACTGGTACTGGCCAAAGATGGTGCAGAACTGGAAACCGGTTCCATCCTGGCCCGTAAAGTACCCTGCGATTCCTTCCAGGACGCCCCCTCATTCCTGCAGAATGGTGGCCGCAAAGGACGACAAACCGCTATCATCACACCCGGATCATATCGTATCAATACGTTCCTCTTTGAAGTGGAAGTGACCGATATGCTGTCGATCCCCGATAACGCCGTAGGTATCATTACCACGCTCGAAGGTAAAGCCATTGAAACCGGCTCCATTGCGGGTAAAACCATCGAAAACCATAACAACTTCCAGGATGTGGATGCCTTCCTCGAAAAAGGCGGCTATAAAGGATTACAGGAACAAGTCATCCTTGCCGGTTCCTACTTTATCAACCCCTGGTTTGCGAAACTGGAACTGGTAAAGATGACGGAAATCGCCATCGGACATGTCGGCGTAGTCATCTCCTTCGTAGGTAACGATGGCGTTGATATCAGTGGCGCAGAATTTAAACATGGTAACATCGTCGCCAAAGGCACCAAAGGTGTATGGGCAGAACCTTTAGGACCCGGTAAATATCCCGTGAACCCTTACATCATGAAGGTAGAACTGGTACCTACCACCAACCTGGTACTGAACTGGGCTTCCGCCAGAAGCGAAGCGCATCAGCTGGATAAGAACCTCTCTACCATCACCGTGAGAAGCCGCGACGGTTTTACGTTCAACCTCGATGTGTCCCAGATCATTCATATTCCGACCAACGAAGCACCGAAAGTAATTGCCCGCTTCGGAAATATGAGCAACCTCGTAACACAGGTACTGGAACCTACCATCGGTAACTACTTCCGTAACTCGGCCCAGGGCTCGGATGTGATCAGCTTCCTGACCAGTCGTAAGGAAAGACAAAACTCTGCGAAAGAACATATCGGACATGTACTCGATCAGTATAACGTATTCGGTGTAGACACCCTGATTGGTGACATCGTACCACCGGAAACACTGATGAAAACATTGACCGATCGTAAAATAGCGGAAGAACAAAAAATCACTTACGATACCGAAAGACTGGCACAGGAAACGCGCCAATCGCTCGAAAAAGAAACGGCCATTGCAGAAATGCAGAAAGAAATCGTAAAAGCAGATCAGGGTGTTTGGATCGCAGAAAGACATGCGGATGCCTCTGTGAAAAAAGCTACAGGTGATGCCAACAGCGTACGTTTGCAAGCAACTGCAGAAAGTGACCGGATGAAATTACTGGCAGCGGGTGAAGCAGAAAAAGTAAGACTGCTCGCCAAAGCGGAAGCAGAACGTACCGAATGGATCGCGAAAGCAGACGCAGAAAAAATTGCCCTCACCGGTAAAGCGGAAGCGGAAAAAATCCTGGCCATTGGTCAGTCCAGTGCGGAATCTTACAAACTGGCCGTAGAAGCCATGGGTGGCGACAACTTTACCCAACTGAAAGTAATGGAAGCGATCGGTGCACAAAATATCCGCATCATGCCGGATGTGCTGATCGGCGGTGGCGACGGCGCCAACGGCCCTATCAGTGGACTGCTCGGATTGAAACTACTGGAAGATGTGGCTAAAAAACAAGCAGCCGATAAACAACCGGAATAATAAACAACCCGATCAGGCTTCGCCAGCCTGATCCGGGTTAAATCAACCGTACTATTTATCCCTTTCGCCATTCTAATTTTCATTCATGATGTTACCCCAATTACCATTTAACCTATCAAAATTCATTCATGTAGTTACCCCAAATGTTATTGATCTCTTTTTCGCCGTTCTAATTTTCGTTCATGTTGTGCCCCCAATTACCATTTAACCTAATCATTATTCATTCATGTGGTTACCCCAATTATTATTGATCTCTTTTTCGCCGTTCTAATTTTCGTTCATGTTGTGACCTCAATTACTATTTATCCCTTGCCATACCATTTCGTCCATGGTGTTATCCCTATACCTCCGAACAAATGGAGACGCGCCGAATCCGGGAGCGCGGTAATGAAAATCATTACCGCCTTCCGGCATTCGGTATTTACACCGGGAGGAAAGCGTTATCCTCCGGATAACGCTTTCCTCCCGGTTAACAGAAGTGCTATAGCATTGCCGCTTTCTGCTTATCTTTGTCTCTGAAAGAAAACATATGCGAAAAGAAAATTCCTCTAATGCCATCAATGAACAACAGCTGCGCGGCGACTGCGGTACCGCCTATACCCTGTCGTTGATTGGCGGCCGCTGGAAACCCAGCATACTGTGGCGTTTACTCGATGGCAAACTACGTTATAGCGAATTGAAAAAATCCATCACCGGTATTTCTGAACGGGTGTTGGTGTTGCAGTTGAGAGAACTGGAAAACGATCAGCTGATTAAAAGGATTGTATATCCGGAAGTACCGCCACGGGTGGAATATGAGCTAACCCCACTGGGCTTGAGCATGGAAAATATGTTACAGCATATTTCCGACTGGGGTGTCATGCACCGGGAAAAATCCATGGCCCGCTCCACTGTTAACAAAAGAACTACTACAGAGCGCGCCATGGCTGATAAAGGTTAAGCTACCTGTTATTTCGTAATACCTGCATCTTCCAATGCTCCCATCGCCAGAGAAATCCAGTCGGCATCATGAATATCTTTCGCCAGGATGGTCGTTAACCTCGACTGTGCCAAATTAGCTATCGGCATCGGGGTATATGATTTCCGCGCTGTTTGCAATACCAGGTCCATGTCTTTCAAACCCAATGCAGCACTAAATGCAGGGTCACCTGTAAACTTCCGGTTCAGTATTGTTTCTCCGTAATTTTTAAAGATAGGGCCCGTAAACAGCGTGCTTGTCAGCATATCATGTGCAACCCGTGGATCTACGTTGTTCTTCTCTGCCAGCGCATAAGCCTCCGCCATCAACTCGATAGCGCCTGCGATCATAAAATTGCCCATCAGCTTCAATACATTGGCACTGCCTGCATCAGGTCCAAGGTCAAAAATATTCTTCGCAAATCCTGCCTCTAATAATGGCTTAACACGTTCTTTGGCTGTCGCCTCCCCTGAAATCACCACATTGGCTACTTTCGCCGCCACAGCTTCCGGACGGCCAAATATGGGCGCCGTTACCCATGCTGCACCCTGCTGCTGAAAATGCGCAGATAACTCCCTCGAAATATCAGGAGACACGGTACTCATGGACACGTGTATACCATTAGTACCCAAAGCGGTCAGCAACGCATCAGTAGCGATGGCCCTCACGGCCACATCATCTGCCACCAGACTAAATACCACCCCTCCTTTCACCGCAGTTTCCTCCGGGCTATTCACCAACACGGCCCCTAATTGTTCCAAAGGCAACGCTTTCTCACGGGTACGATTATATATTCTTACGGTATATCCTGCTTTCAGCAGGTTTTCTGCAATTGGGTAACCGAGATTGCCGGTACCAATAAATCCTATGGTTTCCATCGTTATTGAGATTAATGTTCAAATTTACTTGTTCTAAAGAGAACACAAAATGGGGAGCACAAAAATTAGGGGTAGTGTTCCATTTTTCCGTAAATTTCTTATATAATCCTATATCTTGAAAAGAATTCTTGTCTTTCTGTTCTGCCTGCATAGCATTGTTACCCAGGCCCAGCAACCGCTTTCAGCAAGTACCACACATAGTGCCTTACACTATGTATACAGACTGGTACATTCCGAAACACTGAAAATATACCGACAGGCAAAAAAGGATGATGTGTGGCCAGATGAAGCCTATCTGCAATCATTGATAACCACTTACCCGCATGGCCAGGACTTTCCGTCCAACCTCCCACCGGACAACTATCTGGATGTATATGCCAATGGCAATAATCTCATTTACTCTTTTCATCCGGTGCGAAATGTAGGTCTCAAAGTGATCACCAATAACTACGATTTGGCCCTGCTGGTACATGATCTCAATGGGAAACCTTTGTCCGGCGCCATTGTCACCATCAACAAACGCGTGGTACCCTGGAATGAAGCTACCCAAAGCTATCGCTTGCACCGCTATAAAAAAAGTGGGACTATCGTGGTGCATTACCATGGTGTCATGAACATTTTTGATATCCCGACAGAAAAAGCCTGGCACCGGAAAGCCTGGTGGAAGAAGATTTTTTCACGTCCCCACCAGTACAAACCTAACTACGACTTTTATAATCACACTCCCTCAGAAGCCCGGTACAAAGGATTCATGACTTTCAACAAAGCGAAATACAAGCCCAATGATACACTGCGACTCAAAGCATTTATTACCACCGCTGGAAATAAACCGGTAAATGAACCGCTGTTACTGCGCTTATCCGATTCCCGGGGAAATTTGGATACCATCCTTGGTACCGTACGTCCCTACCGGCCCGGTGGCTATGACACAACAGTAGTGCTGAATGAAGAACTGGACCTTGAACTGGACGACCAATACCTGTTCACGCTGGAAACCTTGTCCGGCAAAAAATATATGCTGAAAGATAATGACGGCGACCTGGACGATCGGGAATTTGCTGCCAAACGCCCGGTATTGATGCGGGGTTACTTCGTACACGAGGAATACGAACTGAAATCTACTCACTTTACCTCCCGCACTGATGCCAAGGAACATACCCGTGGCATGCCACTCTCTCTTTACTTAAAAGCTACCGATGAAAACGACCTACCGGTAATGGATGGACGTGTAAGCATCACCGTTACACCCAATAATACCAGTCAATACCATGCCAACACGGTATTTATGCCGGATACCCTCTGGCAGTATGAAACGGCATTGGAAACTACCGGTGAAACCAAAGTGGTGCTCCCGGATAGTATTTTMCCTGCCGCATCCTTTAGTTATAACATTGAATCCCACTTCCTGAACAGCAACAATGAAAGCCGCCAACACAGCAACTCCGTGCAATACAAATACAATCAGGCGCAAATCAGCTTTACGCCACACAATGATAGTCTCACCATTACCTATAGCCTGGCCGGGAAACCCGTCCCCCAACAAGCACGGCTGATTTTAAAAAACAGTGCATCCGATACCGTATCTACCGCTGCTATTCAACTACCAGCGATCCTTCCGGTGCTGCCMTTTGTAAAAAGCTATGAAATCATCACCGATAGTGTCCGTCAATCCTTCGAAATCAACCAACGAAAAAGTAGTTTACAATGTAACGCTTCCCGCACCCCGGACTCGGTATTTGTGACCATTAATAACCCGGAAAATTTATATTACTGGTATAGCATTTTTGATGGCAACAAACTGATTACACAAGGTTATAGCCGGCAGTTCTCCTGGAAGGCGGCCACCCGCTCGTCCCAGTGCTATTTTGTTTCGGTGCAGTATGTATGGAACGATGAGGTAGTAAATGATCAGTTCATGATACCTTACCTCGACAAACAGCTACAGGTAATCATCAACAATCCCGTTGCAGTATACCCGGGGCAAACGTCACGTATAGGCGTCACCGTTGTTGATGGAGATGGCCGGCCGGTAAAAGATGCAGATGTTACAGCATATGCCATGACTGCAAAATTTGAAACAGCAAAACTACCTGATTTGCCCTATACCGGACAACGGTTTCGCATGCGGAAGGCCTACAACCGCCACAGACTGGAGTATCCCAATATTCAATCCGATGAGTTGCCGATGACCTGGGAAAGATGGAAAAAAGAAATGGTGCTGGATAGCATTACCTATTATCAGTTTCTCCATCCTGACGGTATCTATTACAACCGGGAACCAACCGCCACCGGCTTCACCGAACTGGCTCCTTTTGTAGTGGCCAATGGTATCATTCAGCATATTGCCTATATTAAAATAGATGAACAACCTGTTTACTTTGATAACACGGATCTTACCCCCAACTACTGTTTTGAGGTAAATCCCGGTAGGCATAAAATGGAATTACGCACTGCTCAAAACAGCATTATCATAGACAGCATCGATGTTAAAAAGGGCATGAAAAACTATATCAGTATTGCCAGCAATGCTACTGATCCACATATACGGATCGCTAAAATGCGGCCGCAATTAACGCCCGAAGAGCTGCTGCTACGACGCAGGTATGTGATTCCTTTCCAGGTAGACTCCAGAAATGAACTGACCTATATTAACCAGAACGAAAAAATATTCCAGTTCACGCATGACAGCCGTTACGGCGAACCAATACTGCTGGCAGGACCGCTGTTAAACACCAACGCAGATTATATCATCAAAGGAGGTTTTGCACAGTCTTTCCTGCCTGAAGCAGGCTATACTTTTAATATTCAACACGGACTGATAAAACAAAGGGAAACAAAAGGTCTGTATATTGGCTCGAATGGGACTTCCTCCCGCTTATACGATCATATACTGACAGAAAAAACGATCGATCGTTTATGGCAGGCATGGCTAAATGAGCAATCTATCCCACAGGATTTTCTGACCACCGAAACCGGCAACCACCGAACGGGTAAGCTCCTGATTGCTCCAGATACCGCACAGCAGGCAAAAAAAATCCGCCAGTTATTCCTGTACCGCTACGATGATCCAGCCTTCGTCAATATTTACACTAAAACAACCACCCGGATAAACCAGCTGGAACCCGGCTATTACCGGCTGTTGGTGTTATTACACGGCGACCGGTATTACATAAAGGATAGCATTTTCATCAAAGAAAACGGCACTACTTTCTATCGGTTACAAGCCACTAAAATGGTGACAAGTGATGCTACCAGCCTGGCTTTGGCAAAAGCAATCCTCGATTGGAAAGACCACCGGAATACGCCGCTGGAGCCTGCGGCTGCGAGCGACTTCACGCTGCCATTCAATAACCAATACATGGATACCACCACCTTTCATCACCCCGTATCAGGACGGGTAGTGGATAAAGATGGTCACGCGCTGCCCGGTGTAACGGTGAAGCTGAAAGGTTCCAACTATGGCACTGTCACCAATGCCCAGGGACGCTTCCGCATATTTACATCCCCTGCTGGTTCTCTTGTCTTCCAGTACATAGGGTTCGACGAGCAGACGATACGGGTGAATTACCGGGATTATATGGAGGTGAAACTGCGGGAGCGCAACCAGGCCCTTCAGGAAGTAGTAGTAACGGGTTATAGTACTACCCATAAAGCGAGTTTGACTTATAGTGTATCCAACGTCTACTCCAATTCATTGCAAGGCACCGTCGCCGGCGTTGTAATCAGAGGCGAAGCAACGAACAGTGCTGCACCGCCACTCATTCTTATTGATGGGATTCCATTTGACGGGGACCTAAAAGGCGTGGACCCCAAAAGCATCAAAGACATGACGATACTCAAAGCCGATGTCGCCAGCGCCATTTACGGCTCCAGGGCCGCCAGTGGGGTCGTTATCATTACCAGCACCAAATCTGCTACTACCGACATGCCCACTGGTAGTAACTCCCTGCGCAGCCATTTCCGGGACGATGCCTTCTGGCAACCACGGTTACGTACCAACGAAAAAGGGGAAGCATCGTTTAACGTCACCTTCCCGGATGATATCACCAGTTGGAAAACCTTTGCCATTGCCTATACAGACAAAGGGCAAAACGGCACCGCCACCGCACAAATCAAATCTTACCTGCCACTCAGCGCAACCCTGTCCCTCCCTGCGTTTGCAGTAGCCGGCGACAGTATCAATATCATCGGAAAAATAATGAACTACAAGAAAGACAGCACTACCGTGAACCGCAGCTTTTCCGCTTATCATCAATCCGTACAAAACAATGCGGTATATGTGTTGAACAGCCATATTGATACCTTCCCCATCCGGGTGCAGGCGCGCGACAGTGTGCCGCTGCTATATTCCATCAGCGGCGCTAACAATTATTTCGATGGAGAATACCGCGCCATTCCGGTATTTGAACAAGGGGTAAAAGAAACCAAAGGACTGTTTCTATCACTGGGCACCGATACCAGCTTCTCGCTGCCGGCCTTTGCAGATACCGGCACACTGCATCTCTACGCCGGTACCGGCGTGTTACCAGTATTGTTCGATGAAATAGCCTACCTGCAACGCTATGAATACAATTGCAATGAACAAATGGCATCCAAACTGATCGGATTACTGCTGGAAAAACAAGCCCGCAAATTCCTCGATCAACCATTTACACATCAAAAGGAAATATGGGACCTGCTCCACGACCTGGGAAAAAACAAAAACCAGGAAGGCGGCTGGGGCTGGTGGAATAAAAGTCCTACCGTTTACTGGGTGACTCAACACGTGACCACTGCACTGCTAATGGCAGAAAAAGAAGGGTTCCAGATTAATATGAACAAGAACGCGCTGATAAACTACTATGTATTTGAACTTAATTCCGTCAACAACTCCGATAAAATATCTTTATTGGAAATGCTGCAGTCGCTGGAGGCGAAAGTAGATTACGCCAGCTACCTCGATACGCTAAAAGTGCCGCGCAACAACGAATACGACCAATTCCGCCTGTTATACCTGAAACAACGTACTGGCAGGAAGGTGAATATGGATTCATTGATAGCCAAACAACAAACCACGATATTGGGGAACCATTACTGGGGTACTGACGGCTATCATCTTTTCAATAACAGCGTACAACTCACGCTGCTGGCTTACAAAATATTGCGAGCACAAGGTGGGCAAACAACGCAGCTGCGTAACATCCGCAACTGGTTCATGGAAAACAGGCACAGTGGCAACTGGCGCAACACCTACGAATCCGCTGCCATCCTGGCCACCATCATGCCGGATGTTTTGCAGGCCGGCGAGCAGACAACACCCAATTTAAGCATCAACGGCCAACGCATTGACAGCTTCCCTTACAGCAGCAGTATCCCCGCAGGTAAGCCGGTGCAGATCAATAAGCAGGGCGGCGCCAACGTATACTTCACCGCCTGGCAGCAGCACTGGAATCCAAAGCCGGAGAAAGTAACCAATCAATTCGCCGTCAGCAGCCGTTTTCTGCAGCTGGATAGCAGTGTTTCTTATCTCACTGCCGGGCGTACTGTGGTGATGGAAGTGAAAGTAGATGTACAAGCAGATGCAGACTACGTGATGCTGGAAATCCCTATTCCTGCCGGCTGTTCCTACGATAATAAAAACAGCGCCTGGACAAATCAGGAAATCCACCGGGAGTACTTCAAAAATAAGGTAAGCATCTTCAGTAATTATCTCACTAAAGGCATACATACCTTTACCATTTCATTGATGCCGCGCTATACGGGTTACTATCACCTCAATCCGGCAAAAGCAGAAATGATGTACTTCCCCGTGTTCTATGGACGGGAGTCCATGAAAAAGGTGATGATCAATGGGAAATAACTGCATTATTTAACGTATTTTAATAGTACAACGAAAAACTGCTTCCACGATGAAAACTATTCAACAATGGCTGGATGATTACGGTGCCAGTCACCGTAACCATACCAACAAACTGATTCACTGGATTTGTGTGCCGGCTATCTTCTTCAGCATAGTAGGCTTTTTATATGCGGTGCCCTTGCCCATCCCGGGTATGAGTGGGTTAATTACGCTGGCGCATGTAGCCCTGCTGTTACTCCTCATTTACTATGTGCGCCTCTCGCCTTCTCTGGCGGCGGGCATGCTGGTGATCGGCATTATTTGCCTCTGGCTATGGCGGCTGATTGCGCTTACCGGGCTGGTGATCTGGCAGGCGGCGCTGGGCATTTTTGTATTAGCCTGGATCGGACAATTTATCGGGCATAAGATCGAGGGCGCCAAACCTTCCTTTTTTAAAGACCTGCAATTTTTACTCATTGGCCCCGCGTGGTTAATGAGTTTTATTTATAAGAAGGCAGGCATAAAACTTTAGTACACAACGACCTTGTATTCGGGCAGTAATATTAAACCGGGGATTGCATCAAATCTCCGGTTTTTTTGTTAAATTCAGAAAACTGCCTGCATATGAGCCTCAAATTTCTACCTTGCTTCACAAGCCTGCTGCTATGTGCGCTTTCAACCATCGCACAAACTCAAAAGATCACTGGTAAAGTTACCGATGCCAGCACGGGACAAGCCCTCGAAGGCGTTACCGTACACGTAAAGTCTGCTCCCAAAGGCACGCAAACCAATGCTGCCGGTGTATTCAGCCTGGATGCTGCCTCCAGCGATGTACTGGAATTCAGTTCCATCGGCTACGCACCACAGCAATTAAACGTTAACGGACAAACACAGCTCAACGTAAAAATGGTGTCCCTCATTGCGGAACTGGGACCTATCGTTTCCGTAGGTACCCGCGGCGGTGGGCGAGCCAAAACAGAAACACCCGTCCCGGTGGATGTTATCAACGTCAATCAGGCCGGATTGCCTACTGCTAACATGGAACTCACCTCGTTGCTGAATGCGTCCGCCCCATCCTTCAACTACAACAAACAAAGTGGTAGCGACGGCGCCGATCAGATTGACCTCGCTACATTGAGAGGTCTCGGCCCAGATCAAACACTGGTACTGGTAAACGGCAAACGACGCCATCAAACCGCGTTTGTGGCTGTATTCGGCACCAGGGGCCGTGGTAACTCCGGTACCGACTTAAATGCCATCCCGGAATCTTCCATCGACCGGGTGGAAATACTGCGCGACGGCGCTTCCGCCCAATACGGTTCTGATGCGATTGCGGGTGTTATTAATATTATTCTGAAGAAAGATGTCAATCATCTCAATATCACCACCGGTTATGCCGGCTACTACGACCATAAATACAATACTTATTTTAGCCGCGATTTAAAGCAGTATGAATACGCCAACCCCATTGACGGTAACACCGTCACCGTTGGCGCCAATTACGGGCTTCCTTTGGGCAAACACGGTGGGTTTATTAATCTCTCCGGTAACTTCCTGAAACAAGGTAAAACGTTCCGGCAGGTAGGCGATACAGATCTGACACATGCCAATTCACTACCCATCAACACCGGCAGGCGCGCCCATGGCGATGGCTCCGTTACCTCCGGCGGCGGCATGTTCAATATGGAAGTACCCGTGAGCAGCAGCACCACCACTATCTACGCTTTTGGCGGCTACAATTACAAATCGTCTGACGCTTACGCCTATACGAGATCGTTTGCCGGTCACCCGGAACGCTTCCCTACTAATGCAGCCGGACAGCTGATCTACTACCCCGACATTATGGAAAGCATTCCTACACCGGGCAGTACCCCAGATACGATCTTCAATCCGCATATCCAGACACATATCCAGGATTTATCGCTGGCAGCCKGCGTAAAAGGCAGCACAAATAACAACTGGAAATGGGACTTCAGCAATACCCTTGGCAGAAATGATTTTCATTTCTTTGGAGATAAAACCTTCAATGCCTCCCTGGGCAGCACTACGCCCACTCATTTCAACGATGGCGGCTATTCCTTTTTGCAGAATACCACCAACCTCACTTTCACCAAAGATATTCCGCATATAGGCGCCGGCTTTAACCTGGCACTCGGGGCAGAGTATCGCTATGAGCGCTACAACATATACGCCGGTGATGAAAATTCCTGGAAAAACTACGACCCTAGCTTTGTCAAAGCCACCGGTGCACAGGGTTTCCCGGGTTATCGGCCCACAGATGAAGTAAAAGCCACCCGCTCCAACATCGCCGCATTTGTAGATGCAGAATGGGATATCACCACTAAGTTCTTACTGGGAGCGGCTATCCGTGCGGAAAATTACAACGACTTCGGCTTCACCAGCAACTATAAGCTGGCAGCCCGTTACAAGGTAGCGCCGCATTTTAATATACGCGGTTCCGTTAGTACCGGTTATCGGGCGCCTTCCCTGCAACAAATTAATTATAGCTCTCAATTCACCAACGTACAGGGCGGCCGTATTACCGAAGTGAAAATTGCACCTAACACCAATGCCATTACACAGGCTGCCGGCATTCCTGCCCTGAAACAGGAAAAATCCATCAATGCCAGCCTGGGCTTCTCCTGGAAACCCATCTCAGATCTGACCATTACACTGGATGGCTACCTGGTGAAGGTAAAAGACCGGATTGTGTTATCCGGACAGTTTAATAAGTCCGACGCCACTTTGGATTCGGTATTCCTTAAAGCGCTGAAAGATTTGCACATTGACAATGCGCAATTCTTTGCCAACGCCGTCAACACTACCAATACAGGGCTGGATCTGGTGATCGACTATAATAAGAAATGGGGCAACCAGCATTTCCGCGCGTTATTTACCGGAAACATTCAGCACATGAATATTGATAAAATCAATGTGCCGGATAAACTGAACGACAGCTACCTGCATCGCAATGAATTTTTCAGTGAAAGAGAACAACATTTTGTATTGGCCTCTGCACCGCCAGCCAAGCTGGGCTTGAATCTGGAATATGGCATCAACAAATTCAGCGTTGGTACCCATTTGAATTATTACGGTAAAATTGTATTGCTGGGATACGGTTTTGCGGGAGATCCTGCTAAAGAAGGTACCGGCTTACCCGGCGATCCGAATCTCGAAGGCACCGGTATCAATCCGTTGGTAGCATTAGATAAAGATGGTACGCTGGTACGGGAGCAATTTAATTACAATGGGAAACTAACCACGGATATTTATTTCAGCTACCGGTTTTCTTCCCATGTCTCCTGGTTCCTGGGAGCAGATAATATCTTCAATGTACATCCGGATTTCGGTTATGTGCCCGGCGCCAAACAATCTGCTTACGACGGTGAAACGGGTGGACCCTGGGACGCTGTCCAGATGGGCTTTAACGGCATCCGGTTGTTTACAAAACTGGCGTTGAACTTTTAGGATAAAAAAAATCCCCGATTAAAATCGGGGATTATTTACCTAAACCTACAACTGTTACACTGTTATTGCAACAATATTTTTATGTTGAAAACGGGTCCGTTAGTGCATAGCAGACGGGTCCAGTTTCGGTGCTTTTTTTGCTTTTACCATCAGTACAAATGGTACACAGATCAGGAAGAGTATGCCCAGGTACAGGAATACATCCATGTACGATAGCGTAGCTGCTTGCCTGGTGACGGTGTAGTCCAGCAACTGATAGCCGCTGTTGATGGCTTTATGCGGGTCCATCCCTTTAGCGATGAAGCTGTGCTGTAAACCATTTACGCGGTTAATTACATCCGGATCATTCACATCCAGTTTAGCTACCAGGTCGCTGCGGTGCATCATATTGCGGCGGGCCATAAAGGTAGTGATCAATGCCACCCCGAAGGAACCACCCAACTGACGCATCATCCCTGTAAAGGCGGCGCCCTGGCCAATTTGCTGACCTTTCAGGCCGGACAGTGATAAAGTGGTAATTGGAATGAAGAGTAAACCCATACCTATCCCACGTACAATCAGCATCCAGAAGAAAGCATCTGAGCCGGTATCAGCTGGCGTAATGATTTTATACCCCCAGAAACAGAACACAAAGAACAGGAACATCCCGGCGGCCACCATGTATTGTTGTGGTACACCTTTCTCCAGCATTTTACCGATCAGTGGCATCATGACGGCCGTGGTTAAGGCGGCAGGAATCATCAGCATACCAGACTGGGTGGCGGTCCATCCCAGAGAACCCTGTGTGTATAAGGGGATAATAAACGTAGAGCCGTATAATCCAAAGCCCATGATAAAGGAAAGAATTGTACCTACCCGGAGATTCCCGTTTTTAAGTACCCTTAGTTCCACAATGGGATTTTTATAAGTGAGCTCACGCCAGATGAAAAAGAACAATGCCATTACACTGGCAACGGTTAATGCCGTAATAGTGGGATCATTAAACCAGTCGTCTTCCTGTCCACGTTCCAGTACAAACTGCAGGGAGCCTACCATCACGGCCAGGAGCCCTATTCCGAGGAAGTCGATTTCGCTGACCGAACGTTTTTCTCCATATTTCGGGCTACGTACAAACTGCAGGGTAAGCAGGGTAGCAATAACGCCGATGGGTATATTAATATAGAAGATGTAAGGCCAGGAGTAGTTATCGGTAATGAAACCACCTAAAGGAGGTCCTAACGTAGGACCGATGATCACCCCTAAACCATAGATGGCCTGGGCAATACCGCGTTTTTCAGGCGGATAACTTTCGGTGATAATTGTTTGTGAGGTTACCAGCAATGCACCTCCTCCTAAACCTTGTATGAAACGGAATACAATCAGTTCCCACATAGTAGTGGCGTTACCACAAAGGAAAGAGGAAATGGTGAATATGATGATGGAAGCCGCAAAATAGTTACGGCGACCGAATTGTTGTGATAACCAGCTGGTCATCGGTACAATGATTACGTTACCAATGGCATAAGCAGTAACTACCCAACCGATTTCACTGAGCGTGGCGCCCATGTTACCCCGCATGTCATTCAACGCCACATTTACGATAGTGGTGTCTACTATCTCCAGCAGCGCGCAAAATATAGCGGTGATGGTGATAATCACCCTGCGCGAGCCGTATTCTATCAAGGATTCTTGTTGCATGCAGCACTTGTATTTTGAATGAGTACAATTTTACCCGGAGTTAATAATTAATGACGGACATGATCCTTTCTGTTAGGTTTCCTTTTTGTCTATCGATTACGCCTGTCTGTTAATTATTAGCATGGTTTCCATTAATTATTAACTCCGGACAAGTTGTTATTCATATATATGATTAGTTGAGATGCACATCTACCAACACGTTCATACCTGGGCGCAGCTGTTTTACCATTTCTTCATTCGGATTATCGAATTCGATTTTAACAGGTAAACGTTGTACCACTTTCACGAAGTTACCAGACGCATTATCCGGAGGTAACAGGGCGAATTTAGAACCTGTGGCAGGTGAAAAGGAAGTAATTTTTCCTTCGATGGCTTTTTCAGGATAAGCGTCGATATGAATCGTTACTTTCTGACCCAGTTTCATTTTGTCGAGCTGTGTTTCTTTGAAGTTAGCCACTACCCATGGAGTAGTATTTAATACTACGGTGAATAACGACTGACCTGCTGCTACAAACTGTCCTGGTTGTACGTAGATTTTTGACAGTACCCCATCTTCTGGTGCAGTGATTACTGCGTAAGACTGGTTCAGTTTTGCATCCTCCACATCTGTTTGACGTTGTTTGATACCTGCGTTAGCTACGTTGATTTGTTTGGAAGTAGCGCCGCTCTGAGACGTTACCACGTTGGTTTGACGGGCAGCTGCTGCTTTTTGTCTGGCCAATACATCCAGCTGACGTTCAGCAGTTTGTTTGGCGGCAGAAGCCTGTTCAAATTCCTGTTGGGTAATAGAGTGATCTTTGATCAGGTTAGCATAACGTTGGTAATCCTGGGTTGTTCTCCAGAGGTTTACTTTCGCTGCTTCAATTTGAGCATCGATGGTAGCGATTTGTGCCTGTGCGGTGCTGATATTGGTTTGAGCAGCAGCAGTAGTAGCTTCTGCAGCGCCAAGGTTAGCCTGGGCAGCAAAGAGGCCATTTTCTGCCTGTTGTACTTTAATGGCCAGGTCGCGGTCGTCCAGCACTACCAGGGTATCGCCTTTCTTCACAAACTGGTTATCTTTCACTCTCACTTCTTTTACGTAGCCTGATACACGCGGTATTACCGGGCTCACGTTAGCATCGATCTGCGCATTATCGGTTTCTTCATGGTGTTGACCATGGATATATTTGGAGATACCAAATGCGCCGCCACCCAGCACCAGCGCTGCCAGCACTATGACGAACCCTTTGCTTTTCTTTTTAGGCGCGGTTGTTTCCTGCATGTTTATATTGTTAGTAGGTTTTGTTTGAGTTTGCGTTTCCACGGCTTTGATATTTATTGGTTTGTGCGTATTATTTGTTCTTTGATTCCAGTATACCGGCTGCCTGTAACAGTTTATTGTAAGCTACGAGGGCATCTGCCTTAGCATAAGCGTAGTTCAGGTGCGACTGCAGGTTAGCCACATCTGCATCGAGCAGGTCAGTGGTGGTAGCCAGGTTGTTGTCGTGCTTGTTCTTCGTGATCCGGTAGTTCTCTTCTGACTGTTCTATTGCCTTAATATAAGTGTCCATCTTTTTGTGGCTCAGGACATAGTTTTCGTAAGATTGATACACATCCAGATGTATACGTTCAGCGATCATCTCTTCGTTGGCCTGTACTTCTGCCATTTGAGCTTTGGCACCGGCTACTTTTGATCCGTTTTTCCAGAGAGAGCCTAAGTTATACTTGACACCTACGCCTGCAGTAACTGCATTGGTGATGGTGATGATATTAGGAACATAAGCGGCGATGTATCCACCGGTGAGTGCCAGTGACGGATAGTAATCAGCTTTCGCTGCTTTGATACCCGCTGCTGCTGCTTTTTCACGGAAGCTGAGGGCGGCGGCATCTTTACGGTTCTGATAAGCTAATTGCTCAAACTCGGCAGCACCACGTCCGTCTACAGCGTTATCTACTTTAAAGGTGGCGGTATCTACCTGGATATCGGTGTTATCGGGCAGGCCGAGCATGATATCCATATTCAGGTTCGCAATTTTCAGGTTGTTTTCCGCATCCATTAAAGCTACCTGGTAGTTCGATTGCTGCAGTTCTGCTTTCAACAGGTCGTTACGCGCCAGCAGTCCATTCTGTTCTTTATTGGAAAATTCCTTCACTCTTTCATCTGACTGGCGGATGTTTTCCCGTACCAATGATACGGCTTCCTTCGCCTTAAAAAGGTTGCTGTAGGCGCCAATGGTGTTCGCGATCACATCTTCTCTGTTCTTATCCACATCCAGTTTGGCAGCTGTTTCCAGGTAACGGGCCGATTCTTTACCGGCTTGTATCTTACCTCCTGCAAAAATCGGGAGGGATACATTGGCTGATCCGTAAGCGGCCTGGTTTACTTTTGGGCTTTCTGAAGAACCGCCGTTGCCGCTGCCCAGTTTCATTTTCAGATCTATGTTCGGCTGCGTAAGACGCATATATGAACCTGAAATACTGGCATCTGGTAACTGACGTTCGTTTGCTTCTTTGAGTGAGGCAGTAGCCTGTGCTACTTTTGCAGTACTCACTTTTAATTGTTTGCTGTTTTGTATACTCAGCGATATGGCTTCATTTAACGAAAGCGGTTTTACGCTCTGTTGTGCGGTTGCTGTCTGAAAGAAGAAAGTCAGCAGGATTCCCGATGTAAGCGCATATAATCGTGTGTATATGCTTCTAGAATTCATGTGTTAGGATTGCTTTGAACAATTTTTTTAAATGTATACTTACTCTGTTCTTGATGTACACGCTAAACGCTTCGTCTGTAGTAACGTCGGCTGGCGCGTTTTTTTTAAGTATATGTTGGGCAGGTATTACCTGATGAATAGTCCCGAATAATGTAGTCATCAACATTTCCACGTCTACATCTTTATCAAAGATGCCCGCTTCCTGCGCGTTGGTAACAATAGGCTGCATCAATCCCAGCATCTCCCCTTTCAGTTGCCAGATCAGATCCCTTACCGGGCTTTGCTGACTGTTCAGTTGCTCCCGGCTCATAATACACTGGAAGTATTGCTCTCCCAACATTTTATTGATAAACCGGTCTATCAAACTATTTATTTTGTCCAGCGGCTCCATCGTGTCATTCTCCAACAATTCATTGATGAACTTACGCGATGCCTCCAGTCTATAAGTAAAAATCGTTTCCAGCAACTTGTCCTTTGATCCGAAATAATAAGAGATCATGGCAATATTTACATCCGCCTCCTGTGCTATATCTCTTACCGAAGTGCCATGAAAGCCCTGATCGGCAAATAGCCGCTCCGCAACTTTTAAAATCGAGAGCTGTTTTTCACTATACTCTTCCATGTTCCTTTTTTGATTTGACACCACAAAACTAAACAAACGTTTAATTTAAACAAGCGTTTATTTAATCGACTGTTTAAATTTTATTTTTTACAACTTATATATTAATGATTACCAATCATAACTGTTAAAATTTTAAGCTGTTTTTAATATTTGTTAATAATTCGTTCACATAGAACGTTAAAATTTGGCCTTTTTTCGGTTGGTTTTATATTAGAATTTTGTAATTTAATAAGACGACTAACACCACTTTCATGCGTTTTCCCAGCTCTTTTCCCAGCATCCTCCTGATGGCCGGCCTCCTCACCGGTACGCTCGATATCCTCTCTGCATCGGTATATTTTACCATTGTCAGCCACGGACAACCACTCAGCAAGCTGTTTGCCTATATCAGCAGCGGCGTGTTTGGTAAAGCCGCTTTCAACGGAGATCCGGCCATGACCGCCTGGGGCCTGCTGTTTCATTACTTCATCGCCTTCTCCTGGTCGCTCCTCTTCCTGGTGATTTATCCCAAAATCACTACGCTGCGCCAATACCCCATTGCCACCGGACTGGTGTATGGCGCTATCATATGGACTTTCATGCAGTTCATCGTATTACCGCTCAGTCATGTGCCACACGGGCCGCTACGCCTCACCAGCGCACTGATCAACATGGCCATCCTGATGGTGATGATTGGTATCCCCCTTTCCCTGATCAGCCGCCGGTATTACGCTACCCCGCACTAAAGGCCCGTAGAACAAGGTGCCCCAACGCGTACCTCATCTCCGGAAAACCCAAGGATAATAAAAAATGCTAAATCGATTTTCTAGATAAGAAAAAAATGTATCTTAGGGGAGCAACAGCCAGCAAACTGTATCGTGTTTTGCCAGCACAAGGAGGAGATTACCGAGCACCATGTATCATCGCAGCAACCAAAATTAATCGCGCAGGAAATGAAGCACTCTATCAAGCTCTATATCCTGACAGCCGTCATTTGTATAATAGCCCTTGCTATTGTACAATTCCTGCTGCTATATAATACTTACCAACTACTCGACAGCCGCTTTAACTACCAGGAAAAAGGCCGCATCGGCGAAGGATATAACCTCGCCATCGCTGACGATAAACTATTTCCCGGCGGACAACCACTGCTCGACAGTCTCATTGTTCCACAATATCCCTACCTCGAAAGCATTTATAAAACCAATCCACACCGCTTTGATACCGTTGCCCAGCAACTGGTCAACCACATTGTACAGGTACTGCAGCAACACGAAAACGCCGACAGCACACTGAGAGCCATCAAGGCTGTCAACGGTATTAAAGACTCCCTCCTGTACGCCGTATGCATTCACCGGCTGGATATTAAATTCAAAGAAAACCAATATATCAACCTCTATAACCGCTTTAAAAAATATCCGTTGATCCCCGCCGATCAACAACATGAAAAGGGATTATATATTTGCGGGAACCTCCACCGGCTCACACAAAACAATGCGGCGTCTTCCCTGGTAGCCAATTCTCCCCTGCCCTACTCTTATTCACTGTCGTTTTCCTTTTATGCAGATCCGTACAACCGCCGCATACTGGTATTGCGACAAATGAGATACACCATTCTCCCCGGCATACTCACCCTGCTGGCCGTTATCACGCTGTTTGGCATCACGCTGCGCAAATGGATACATCAAAAGCATTTATCGGATATGAAATCCGACTTTATCAATAACATCTCACACGAATTCAATACCCCTATCACCGCTATCATAGTAGCCAATAAAAATATACAAAACGAAAAAACGCTCGATAATAAACAAAGCCTGATGGCTTTATCAGTAATCATTCACCGGCAGGCAGAGCGACTGAAACTCCTCGTGGAAAAAGTGATCAACGTAGCCGCCACCGATCAACTGCAACTCAAACTAAGTCGCTATGACCTGCAGGAGCTAATCTCCGAAATACTGTTCATCTACCGCATGAATGCCGCCAATAAAGGCATCCACTTTGTGTTTGCTCCACATCCGCTACCCGCCATCATTGAAACAGATACCTTTCATTTTACCACGCTACTGCAAAACATCCTGGATAACGCCGTGAAGTACAATGATCATCTACAGAAAGAAGTAATACTCCAGGTGATACCACAACCAGCAGCTTTACATCTCGTGATAAAAGATAATGGTATCGGTATGGATGCCCATACCCAACGACATATTTTTGAAAAATTTTATCGCCGCCAACCCCGGCTGTCCAAGCCCACCAAAGGTTTGGGCCTTGGCCTCTATTATGTGAAGCAATGTGTGGATACGCATGGCTGGACCATCCACGTAGACAGTGAGCCGGGCGTTGGCAGCACCTTTACTATTTGCATACCTACAAAAACAAACACCCATGAAACATCGCATTTTGTTGTTGGAAGATGAAACCGATCTGGGCAACGTAGTCAAACAATACCTGGAACTGATGGACTTCGAAGTTGACTGGCACCAAAACGGTCAAACCGCGCTGGAAGCCTTTATTGCCACGCCACAAGTCTGGCATATCCTGCTCATCGATATTAACCTTCCTGAAATGGATGGATTTGATTTCGCACAACGTGCGGCCAAAATACAGCCTCACGTCCCCTTCCTGTTTCTCACGGCACGCGGAGAAAAAAAAGACCGCCTGCATGGATTAAAAATTGGTGCAGATGATTATATCGTGAAGCCTTTTGATGTAGATGAACTGATACTACGCATAAAAAATATCCTGAAGAGAAACCAGGGAATCGGCCCCCAGACCGCTAATACCATCGACTTAGGCGGCATGCGTTTTAATAAGGATACCCTGAAACTTATTGATATCAACGGGAAAGAAACCATTCTTACCCCGTTGGAAAGTGAATTATTGCTGCACTTTTATCACAACAGCAATAAAGTAATCCGCCGGGAAGATATCCTGCATCATGTATGGGGCGCTAATGATTATTTTGTGGGAAGAAGTCTGGATGTCTTTGTATCCCGCTTCCGTAAATACTTCCAGGGTAATGAACATATCAGTATCCGGAATGTATACGGCATTGGGTTTATGTTTAATCTTTCCTCATAAAAAAAAGGGCGGGCGCTACATCGCTCAAGGGCCCGCCCCTGCACATCCTGAACCATTACAGGATGCTGTGCCTGTTTATCAACCGTATCTTGATGATATAAAAAGGTAAACCGGGGAAAAACAAATACAGGAGGAGTCAGCTGCTGCAATAGTGTTTTTCATAGTAATACATAAGTTAACAGGCTTTTCTAAAAAAGGTTCATCCGGTTACCCGGAAAAAATAATGGTGGCTAATTCGTAAATTGCGGGTACAATCGATTACCAGCATGCAAGCCATTGAACTCATAGATCAGCAGTATTTTTCCAGCCAGTACCGGTTCATGGCGCCGGCACCGGATCTTGCGGAGCATGTGGTATATTACTGGTTGCTGGATCTTCGTCAGCCTCAGCTGCAGCAACAGGAATTCCGGGAATTACTGCTGGCTAATCTCTGTTCTTCCCTGGTACTTAACCTGGGGGCCCCTTTTGAAATATATGATGCACAAAACAAGTTCCTGCATACCAGCACGCATAGTGAACTACTTGGTTATAGACCCACTGCCGTAGGGTATCGCCATCTCTTTAACAACTACCTGGCAGGCATCAAATTTAAACCGGCCTCTTTGAACTACCTGTTTCATATCAAAGGCGCTGAGATCAATGGGAAAACCCTCCCGGCGGGTGATGCCGTGCCCAACATCTCCCGGCTGGAATCTGCGGTATATGAGGCCACCCATCCTGATCAGATCAAAACGCTGCTGGATGAGTTCCTGCGTGCGCAGTCGCCCTTACCGGCTACCGACAGGCATTTTCATTATGTACAACAATCGCTCAACAGCCCGACCCTGCTGCAATCCGGCTACCAGCTGAAGAAACTGGCGGCGCTGCTTTACCTCTCTCCCCGTACACTGGAGAGATACTTTACGGCTTCACTGGGCGTGCAGCCCAAGCATTGTTTGTCTATTTTGCGCTTCCGTGAAGCGGTGATGCAGTATGTACAATACGGTTACAAAGCCGATTGGGAAGCATTGGGGTATCACGACTTCTCGCATTTCCGGAAAGACTGGCGCAGGAGGAGCTGAAAGTAGAAAGCTGAAAGCAAAAAGGTATTGTAGCGGATCAACAGAGCGTGTAAATAATTCGCATTGATCATTCGCTACAATAGCTTTTTGCTTTCTGCTTTCTGCTTTCTGCTCCCAAAAAACTGTCGCGTTTTTACACCAACTCCTGTGCCCACTCCCCCTAAGTTTGTTGTGCAACAAAAGCACTCGTCTATGTTTTCCACCCAGCGTAAAAGACTGGTCAGCCAGCTTCCACCAGATGCCGTAGCTATTCTGACTGCCAACGACATCCTGCCTACCAATGGAGATGGTACCATGCGGTACGTTCCCAATTCAAACCTCTACTACCTCACCGGTATCAAAGAAGATGATGCCATGCTGGTACTTTGTCCGCAGCATCCGGAGCCTTCCCTGCGGGAAATATTATTTATCCGGCGCACGGATCAGCTGTATGTGAAATGGCTGGGACGCCGCCTTGATAAAGCCGCTGCCGCCAAAATATCCGGTATTGATACCGTATACTTCACCGATGAATACGATGTGATCATAAAAAAAGTGATCCCGCTATGTCGTCGTATTTTCCTCTACTCCAATGAGCACGCCCGCTCTGAAAATGAAACACAAACCCGGGAAGACCGGCTCCTGCTGGATTGCAAGCGTAAGTATCCCCTACACGAATACGATCGCTTATATCCCTTGCTGGGCAAACAACGCATGGCCAAAACACCCGAAGAAATAGTCCTGCTGCGCCAGGCCTCCAAAGTAACCGAAGCCGGCTTCCGTCGCCTGTTAAAATTTATAAAGCCTGGTAAAACCGGTTACCAGATAACCGCCGAAATGATCCATGAGTATATGCAGCACCATACTACCTGGGCCGATTATGAGCCCATAGTAGCCTTTGGAGCAGATACCTGTATTCTTCATTACCGCGCCAATGAAACCGCCGGAAAAAACGGCGACCTGGTACTGATAGATGCCGCAGCCAGCCAGGATCTATACAACGCAGACCTAACCCGCACCATTCCGGTGAATGGTCGTTATACCCCACGTCAGCGCGCCTACTACGACGCCGTACTACACGTACATCACCAGGTGCGGCAATACGTACGTGCAGGCATCCACCTGAACCAGGTGTGGCAGGCATCGAACGAACTGATACTGGAAGCACTCTGTAAACTGAGCATCTGCACACCCAATGATATCCGTCGCAACGGCGCCGCCTTCTACCTGCAGAAGTATAGTTATCATAACGTATCTCATTTCATTGGCCTCGATGTACACGACCCTGCCTGGATTCATGAACCACTGCCCGCGGGCGCAGTCATCACCAACGAACCCGGTATTTACAGTGCAGAAGAAGGTATTGGCATCAGAATAGAAAACAACCTGCTGCTAACTGCCAACGGATGCGAAGATTTGATGGAAGATATTCCGAAGGAAGCGGAGGAGATAGAGGAACTGATGAATTAGCAGAAAGCGTAAAGCAAAAAGCAAAAAGCTATTGAAGCGAATGAAAGGCGCGAGTATTATAGTTACTCATTCGCTTTTATCATTCGCTTCAATAGCTTTTTGCTTTACGCTTTTTGCTTTTTGCTTTTTGCTTTCTCTTACTTCAATGAATTAATCCATGTCGCAATCTTCACCGCATCGGCTTGTGGCACCTGCGGGAAAGGCGGCATTGGCGTGGCATAACCAGGCCAGTTTTCCGGCTTAGGATTTTTGATCAGCGCTAATATTTTTGCGACAGAATAATTTCTCTTAGCTACGTCTTTAAAGCCTGGACCTACCTGCTTTTTATCAGGATTGTGGCAGGACGAACAAGTGTATTTGTTCAGTAAAGGTTTTACCTGCTCGTAGGTCAGTGCTTTAGCTGGTACCGCTGCAGTAGCTGCGGCTTTCGCATCTGTTGCTTTCGTTGCCGGGGTAGCCGGTTTGGCAGCCGTGTTTTTGGTACTCAGTGCAGATACCGGAAGCTTGTCGCCATCAGGGATGTTGTTCAGCGTGTAGTATACATCCGGATGTACCAGTGAGTAAGAACGTTCCGTAGTGCGGATACCATTCAGGCTCAGTTTATGGATATAGTACTGACGCAGGCCATCCATCACGAGACGTACTTTCATCCCATCGGGCGATACCTGTACTCCTTTGATGGTCAGCTTTTCCGTATTCACAGTAGGGCTACCATAAACAGGATGGTATTTATAGATGAAGCTTTCTACATTGTAAGAAGCGATATCTTCTGCATACTTTTTATCTACCGGTTGTGTGAAAGTGATTTCAAAACCGTCGGGCATAGCGCTTACGGTTCTCATTTCAAAAGGCACGCGGTTGTTCCAAACGAGGCGTTGCAGGCCCTGGTTAGCATCACCGGCAGAACCCCATCCACGGTTGGTTTCACCTACAAAGAGGGAACCATCTTTACCCCAGGCCAGGCGCAGTACGCCCGACTGGAAGCCGCTTCTGAAATCCCAGGCAGCACCCTGGTATTCACCTTTTACTTTCTCCAGGAATACGCGTACTATTTTGCTCTGTCCCTGATCACCAATCAGTATCTGTTTCGCAAAAGGACCGAAAGCGCCTTCCGGAATACTGGTAAGTTGTGCATTGGACACTCCTAAAACACCATGAGGCAGCCACACTGCAGGCAGCTGTACTTCAGGGAAGTATTTCTTCATGTCGAACAACGTCACAAACTTTTCGTTTTCTACGTTCTCTGGTTTGATGGCATTGCCATTAGCATCTTTGCGGAAGCGGGGATCTACTTTGCTGTACAGTTCTTCCGTAGTCAGTTTTACGGGAGAATTAGGCAGGCCTGTCCAGCGTAAGCCGGCAGGGTGGCCTACGAAGCTACCTTTCTTAACGTGAGTGAGTCCACCGGAGCCCATCCAGTCGCCCTGGTTTTCGGTATAAAACAGTTCGCCATCGATCATACCGAGGCCGCAGGGAGAGCGGAAACCGGTAGCCCATGGTTCCATTTTACCGTCTTCTGTGATGTGCATCATCCATCCTCTCCAGGGAACGCGGCTTTCACCACGCCACCATTCTTCATCACCGAAAGCTACGTTACCGGATACGAAGAAAGAGCCATCGGTGCCCAGTACAGGACCGAAGCTATATTCATGATAGTGACCAGATAACGGCCACGCATATACGGTTTCAAACAGATCCATTTTACCGTCCATGTTGGTATCGGTCATTTTGGTCAGTTCACCGCGTTGTGCGCAGTAGAGGGAGCCATTTTTATAAGCCAGTCCCAGTACTTCGTGCAGTCCGGAGGCTACTTTTCTGAAGTAGGGTTTGGTGCTGGTAGGATTCTCTACAATAAAGATATCGCCGCGACGGGTAGCCACGCCCAGATCTCCATTAGGGAGCGTGCATAAGCCACCTACTTCCAGCAGGGTTCCTTCGGGTGAACTGATGCGCGCGATGCGGAAAAAGTCCTCTTCCTTGGGAGATTCCTGTGCCTTTACGGAAGTGATGGCGGTGGTCATCAGGAACATACCGGCGGCTATTCCTGCTGTAATTCTTTTATAATTCAGTTTCATAATAGTCATGAGTATTGCTGCTTAGAAGATAACCGCATAGCCTGTTTTGGCCTGTACCGGCACAATCAGTTCTGCGCGTCCGTTCTGGTTGCGGATGATAGGAGTTGCTTTGGCATCGTCCATCTTCACATAATAAGATTTATCACCGATCACATACAGGCCGGGCGACAACTGCTCGATGCTATCTCCAACGGCTATACGGAGATAGAGGTCCGCGGCAGGTTGTTGTACCGTAACAGTACGATGGATACCCTGATTTTCCGGCAGCACACTGATATCGTCTGTAACGGCGGTACCGTATACGTTGTAGTGGAAAGTTGGTTTTCCGGTTTCATCCAGTGCATAGCCCGTTGGACGGAAGCCGGTGCCGGTGGTATCTGTACTCCAGGCAGCATCTTTGTTGGCCAGCTTTGCAATAGCGAGGGCAGGTTGATTGTTCAGCACCTGTACGGTACCCATTGGGCGGGAAGAACCATCGCCGCGATCATGCCACATCGGGGTGGTGTTCAGGAATTCGCCGCGCCATACCTGCATGGGTAAGCCATTGTCCATATCATAGGTATAGTGCACTTTGGCAGGGCTACCTACGGAGATGGCGTGTACCACACGTTTGCCGCCACGAACATCCATGAAGCTGCGCAGTACGGTGTTTTCGTTGGCCGTTACCAGAATTGGATCAGTAGGATCATCAGCAGGAACGTTTACATCACTGATCACAAATTMGCGGATATTGGCTTCTTTCACGGATAAGGTGAGGGAAGCTTTGGCCCAGTCGGTATTCTTGGCATAGAGCACTTCTACCGGATAATCGCCGGCAGCCAGTTCCATCTTACCGTTACCATCCCATCCACGTGGGTTGATCACCGCCTGGTTGTTTATTTTCATCATACCCGGACCACCGGAAGTATGCAGGTTGAAATAGTAGGTACCGGCTGCTTTTACAGACAGCGTAGCGGTGTAACGCACCAGGAATTCATTGTCCGGCAGGCCGGTTACGTTAGACGTTAATTGCGTGCCCGTGCCGGTAGCAATAGGTTTCAGCGTGGCAAAGTCGGGTTGCTTATCAAACTGACCTTTATATATGCTGTATTTCACGTCCTGCAACGTTGGCTTCGGCGCGTTGTAGTTGTTGACAACGATGTTTCTGAAGGCTACGGTGCCGTGATCGCCTTGTATGCGGAGTGGTCCGGAAGCGACTTCGTTATTCTCCATGGCGCCGCGGGTGGGGCCCGACAGCACTACGTTTTCCTGGATGGTAACGCCATTCAGTTCCAGCTTTAAGATAACGGCATCGGCAATTTTGTTACCGGAGGCATCGAAGCGGGGCGCCTGGAAGGCGATTTTCATGTGTTGCCATAAGCCGGGAGCGCGACTTACATTCTGACGGGGAGCGTGGCCATCATAGCCTTGCTGGCCGGATGGTTTGCTGTCGTCCCAGCGTTGGTAGATACCGCCGTTGTCGGAGGCACTTGGGCTGGTGGTACCCCAGCTGTCGAGCAGCTGGATTTCATATCTTCCCTGCAGGTATATACCGGAATTGGAACCTTTGGCCATGAGGTAGTCGAGTTCCAGGTCCAGGTCACCATGCTGTAATGAGCTGAATAGGTCTTTTCCGTGGGTGTTTTTCTCTGGTAAATTTACCAGAATACCTGTTCCTGCAGTGGTTTGCAGCACATTGTTCTGTTGCAGGTCTGCTTTAACGCCACCGGCTATACGCCAGTTGGCGCCGGGTTGTGCGAATGCAGATAGGTCTGTTAATGGCAGTTTGTTTTGGGCCATCATCTGCTGACAACTGCCAATACTTAAAATCAATACCAAAGTTCTCCGGTCGTACACACTTAACTGTTTCAACTTTGGACGGAACTTGTTCCATCTAAGCATAGATCTGGATTTTTTTAAAAAGTTTACATTGATTGCTAAATGCATTTAGCTTTTCAGCTACGAGCATTTGTTTCTTTATTTCTGTTATCCCGAAATGTGAATGAAATTTAAATTCTCAACTACGCTAAACGTGGAACTATGCTAATTTTCACACCAGCCGACAAAATAGAAATTAATTGTAACAAAGTTGGTAACAGGGGTCAAAAAATTACACCAGCGGTAAATAAGGGAGGACGGAGAGAAAATGAGGTTGTTTTTAATTTTATTTAAAAAGAATAGCGGATGATCGAAGCCGGTTTTGTAAAAMAAAATCTGCTTCGATCATCCGCTACAATAGCTTTGTGCTTTTCGCTTTATGCTCTTACAAGATAAGTCCGAAAGTGGCCAGCTGCTTCACAGTGCTTGCATAATCGGTATGGCAAATACCATTAATACCTAAGCCATTCGCCACATCTACAAACATGGACCGGTCTTCCAGGTACACCACTTCCTCCGCCTTTACCTGCGCAATATCCAATGCTATCTTATAGATATCTGCATCGGGCTTGCGGAAATGTACAAAGCAGGAAGAAATATAAAAGTCCACGAAGCTGCTGATATTAAAATGTTTGATCCGGTGTTCATTCAGTTCCCGGCCTTCATTATTAACGATCGCAATTTTCAGCTTATACTTGGCTTTCAGCTTTGCCACCAGTTCCAGCATGTCCGGATAGGGCGCTGATTGCGCGAACATAAAATCACGGAACTCCTGTCGCGTAAAGGAGCGGTCTTCATAAAACACCACCCGGTTCAGGTACTCATCCAGGGTCAGCTTACCTTCTTCGTAGGTATCAAACGTAAGGTGGTGCCTTTCTTCCATTTCCACGGCATCCAAACCATAAGTTTGAATAGCCAGCTTGCGGGCAGCCCTATCCCAGCCGTTAGTAAGCAATACTCCCCCGATGTCCAGGAATAAGGTGGTAATTTTTGTCTGGTTATCCATTTGGAAAAAAATTTAACAGGTCACTAAATTAACGCTATCCTTGCATTAAAACATCATCATGCAAATAAGGAAAGCAACCCGGCAGGATATCCCCGCACTGAAAAACCTGTACCAGGGCACCATTATGCATGTTAACAGCCAACATTATAATCCGGCACAAGTCAGCGCATGGGCAGCCACCGGCGAAAGAATTACTTCTCTCGAAAAAAAAATTAAAGAACAATACTTTTATGTGGCGGTTACCACAGACAACACCATTACCGGATTTGCCTCCGTGGAACGGGATGGGGAACTGGATATGATGTATGTACACAAAGACTTTCAGGGGCAAGGCATTGCTACGCTACTCATACAACAGATCTATGATCAGGCAGCTGCACTGGGACTGTCTACGCTGACATCTTATGTGAGCATCACGGCAAAACCTTTTTTCGAAAAACAGGGATTCCAGGTGGTGAAAATGCAGGAGGTAATGTTGGGGGAAGTGGGGTTGGTGAATTATGAAATGGTAAAGACTATTTGATATTGTCCGGGGCAGGATTAGTCTGATTAAACTGATTTCATATTTTTATATCATCTCCTAACATCTTACAAAAAAATCAGTATAATCAGACTAATCCTGCCCCGGACAAATACTCGCACTATTTACTTTTCTTCGCTTTCCGCTCCGTCACATATCCGTTAAAGCTCATGGCTGATCTATCATTGCTGGTTACCTGTAAAGATGCATAACCTTCACTGGAAACGGTTAAGTTCATGGACTGTACTCCTTTGTTGTCTTTAGGTTTGATGGTGATTGTCCAGCCATCTTTTTTACCAGGCTTCACGGTATAATCGAAGGATTTGGTTTTGAAATCCAGCGGCGATTTGGTAGCACCATAATCAGCGGTATAAGCGCGGCCAAAAAACGGCAGATAGCTGACAACTGAGTCGGTAGAAACAGTCAGATTATAATCCGGTGTGATATTTCGCATGCGGCCGCTCATTGGAAAGGCATTCTGCGCCACGAATACATAGTTTTGTGCATCAATGAGTGATTTAATCTGTGCTGTTTTTTCGGCTTTTTTCTGCGCCTTGGTTTCCTGCGCAAACAGGCTGGTGGTAACGGTAAGGGCCAGTGCAAAAAGCAGGCATGTTTTTAAAACAAAGAACCTTTTCATATGGTAAGATTTAACAATGAGGGTAAGCCAATATCGTACCATAACAGCCGTTCCCCATTTTTTGTTTGCCTTGCTTCCTGTTAAATAACTTAATTTTAAGAGATGATTAAAACGGAATCATGCCTAACCCATATATTTCTCTACTGAAGACAGCCTGGAAATACGCCAGGCATCAGCGTAAAAAGTATTTGCTGATCTATACTTTATTTTTCCTGGCGAATATTGTCTTTTCACTGGCCCCTATGCTATTTGGCTGGTTTATTGGCAAAGTGCAGCAGGATACTGCTCACCTGCTGCGTTATGCGCTACTCTACGTAGGCGGATATTTAGCCATCAAATTCGGGGAATGGTGCCTGCATGGTCCTGCCAGAATTATGGAACGGCAGCTGGCCTTTAACCTGAGCCGCAACTTTCTGCAGGAACGGTATCACCAGGCGCTTCACCTGCCTGTAAAATGGCATCAGGATAACCATAGCGGTGCGGTGATTAACCGGATCAGGAAAGCATATGAATCGCTGAAAGAATTTTTTGAACGTGGCTTTATGTACATGCACGCGCTTTGCAAGCTGGTTTTTTCTGTGGTAGCCATGCTGTACTTCTCCCCTTTGTACGGCAGCATTGGAATTGTCATGGGGGTGTTGTGCATGTGGATATTGCTTCGTTTTGACCGGCCATTTATTAAAACGCTGAATGAAGTAAATGAGCAGGAGCACGTGGTATCGGCTACGCTGTTCGACAGTCTTTCCAATATCATGACGGTGATCACACTGCGATTGGAGAAGAGCATGGAAAACGGGCTGCTGGCAAAAGTACAGCGTATATGGCCTCCCTTCCGGAAAAATACGCTGATCAATGAATGGAAATGGTTTGTAGCAGAAATGGTGATTACCCTGATTTACTGTGTGATTGCACTGGGATATACTGTTCAGCATTGGGTGCCGGGCGAAGTGTTCCAGGTAGCCGGCCTGGTGATGTTACTGGGCTATGTAAACCAGTTCACCAGCGTATTCCAGGATGCTGCCTGGCAATATACCGATGTGGTTCAATTCAATACCGCCGTAGAAACGGCCTCCAATATCAGTGACGCCTATACGGCGCATCACCGCCCCGATACGGCACCGGAATTGCCGGAACATTGGCGCCAGATTACCATCCGGGAACTGAGTTTTTCGCACGTAGTAACAGATGAGGAAGTGAAGGGACCACACAGTTTACATCACCTCCAGCTGTTAATAGAAAAAGGTAAGAAGATTGCGCTGATAGGCGCCAGCGGTAGCGGAAAAAGTACCCTGCTGGCAATTTTGAGAGGACTGTATGAACCATCGGCCACCACTACGTTGCAGGTGGATGGGGCGCCGTTACCGCTGGCTTCCCTGAATGAAAGTGTGACCCTGTTCCCGCAGGAGCCGGAGATATTTGAAAACACCATCGAATACAATATTACATTGGGCCTCCCCTTCTCTGCAGAAGAAGTGCTGGCCGTATGTGAAAGTGCGCACTTTTCGGAAGTGGTGGAACAATTGCCGCAAGGCCTTGCCGCCGATATCCGGGAAAAAGGTGTGAATCTTTCCGGCGGACAAAAACAGCGACTGGCGCTGGCCCGCGGCATCCTCGCCGCACGCGACAGCCAGGTAATATTGCTGGATGAACCTACCAGTAGCGTAGATCCAAAAACGGAAGCGATGATCTATGATAAAATGTTTCAGGCTTTTGCTGAAAAAGCAGTGATTTCTGCGATGCACCGGTTGCACCTGCTGCCACAGTTCGATTATATCTACGTATTACATCAGGGCAACATTGTAGCGGAAGGTACCTTTACCTATCTGCGTCAGCATAGTCCTGCATTCCAGGAATTATGGCGGCACCAGGAAAGTGCGTAAGCGCAGTAACAGCGTTTACGTACTTCCGTGTACGTTAGACCGATGCTTTTCTTTCTTTACCGTCATTTTTATCATGCAAAGTATACGGTTCGTTAAGAATGGGCCACTCATATATTAAAAATTATTACCTTTGGTCACAGACCATTATCAGACAAATTGATTTTTAGGAAAGGATAGATATGATCCTTCGGTGGATATCATTTTTTAAGTACCTGAGTATCAGCAATTGTCGTTCTTATATTTTCATCCTATGCCAAGGTTCTCTCCCAGTAGCTATTAGATAGACACTATGACCACCATATGCAAAAAATTTCACTGTACGACCTGAAGCGCAAAGTGAAAATCAGCCAGGAGCCAGATGAAATTATCACCGGGCTCGGATACAATCTCTCTTCTCTTACCATGGATGAGCGTTCCGAATTACTTTGCGATTTACTCGAAAACCAGGAAATATTTTTTGAAGCAGCAGAATTATTGATTGAAGAAGGAGGAGCAGATATACATTATAAGAGAGAAGGTATTATTCCCATTATCTTTTGTGCGGTAGGTGCCAACAAGCCTCAGGCGGTACAATACGCCATGAAAAAAGGTGCGCGGCTGATCGTGGATAATCCGGATTATCTTTTTGCCATTGCATATATTTTTAAACACAATCGTCTTGTAGCGATTACAGATATGTTGTTGCTACTGATTGAGCATAACATTCACTTCAATTTTGTGCTGGCCAGTTTGGATACCCCTTTGCTACTGGCCACCAGACATAATAACAACCGTGAAGTAGTACAATACCTGTTGTCGGAAGAAGTAGATAAATATGTGTATGATGAAGATGGATTTACGGCTGTTCACTATGTACCTTTTGCCAAAGCCCCTAACCTGTATAAAGATATGATCACCTGTATAGCTGATGTACAGGTTAAAACAAAATTTGCCACCAGTATGGAACCTGTGTTTGAATGTGTGATCAAAGTGAGTGAACACCACACCTTTGAGGAATTTATTCATGAGGCCATGAATGCTTTTCTGGAAAACAGGCACCGGATGTATGACGATATTTTTGAGAAGTATTATTACCGGCTCCACCTGATTGCCGAACATATTTCCAACATCCGTGCTGGCCTGGGAGATAGCGGATGAAAGGATGCGGATATTTTTTTCTCAAAAAAATAAATGCAACTATGTTGCAAATAAGTATATTTGCAGCTGACTTATTCAAAAGCATATGCAATCATACGATGTCATCATTACGGGAGGCAGCTATGCAGGGCTTTCTGCAGCCATGGCATTAGGCCGCTCGCTAAGAAATGTGCTGGTACTGGACAGTGGCGCTCCCTGCAATCAACAAACACCGCACTCTCATAACTTTCTTACCCAGGATGGCGCCACACCTGCCGATATCGCTGCCAAAGCGAAGGCACAGGTAGCGCAATATCCCACTGTACATTTTAAAAATGGCCTCGCCGTTAGTGCAGAAAAAAATGCGGAAGGCTTCCTGCTGCGCACCGGCGCCGGCGAAACTTTCCAGGCCCGTCTCCTGCTTTTTGCAACGGGCGTAAAAGATGAAATGCCAGCTATCAAAGGCTTTGCGGAATGCTGGGGCATTTCCGTATTGCATTGTCCTTATTGCCATGGCTATGAAGTAAAGCAGATGCCGACCGGCATCCTGGCCAATGGCGACCTGGCGTTTGACTTCGCCCGGCTGATCAGCAACTGGACCCAACAGTTGACCGTATTTACGAACGGAACTTCCCTGTTGTCGGAAGAACAAACCGCAAAGTTTGCCCGGCACGGAATTGCCATCAACGAGCAGGAGATCGCTGAAATTGTTGCGGACCACGGACAGGTAAAGCATCTGTTGTTTAAAGACGGCAGTGTACAATCGTTACAGGCAATATATGCCCGACCGCCTTTCCGGCAGCACTGCTCCATACCGGAGGCGCTGGGTTGCAGCTTAACAGAAATGGGGCATCTGGCAGCAGATCATTTTCAGGCCACCAATATTCCTGGCGTATATATAGCAGGGGATGCCACTTCTCCCATGCGTTCCGTAGCAGCGGCAGTAAGCGCGGGCAATATGGCGGGAGCTGCCATGAACCGGGAACTGATACTGACTGATTTTTAGTTTCCCTGAATGCACTGACAAAGCTTGTATATGTGAAAAGGTTTTGATATTTTAGTCAAACAGACTATTTTGCCATCACCTAAATTAACCAGAATGTTCACAACCCTTACTGCTTTGGCCGCTGTATTTTTCCTGGCCCATGTTTTTCTCCTGTTTACCTCTTTTGGAAAAGCCGGCTTTCAGAAACAAAAATACTTATGGTCGCACATTACCCTATGGATTACCGGCGCGCTAGCTGCCCTGATTGCCATGATGTATGCCGGGAAATCGGTATCGGGTGTCCTGGATGTATTTAATACGCCAGGAAAGGCGGCCTTGTTGCTGCTGATTGCGTTTGCGCTATCTGGTGCTGCACACAGCATTGTAAAATTACTAGTGCTGCCTAAATATCAGAAAACGGCTTAACTAACTCAGATGATTATACGAAAGAGGTGCAGCAGACAACTGTTGCACCTCTTTTTGTTCCTACTTGATTATTTCGACAAAGGGCTTGTCATTCTTCACCTCATCAGATACTGGGTTCTTTCTTTCCTTGTGATCGGTAGTCCCCGAATAAAGTGAAACGTTAAAAAAATCAAACGCACGGCTTTTCCCCGTACAACACAATACTATGGCTGACTTAGCAATATCCGGCCTCTATGGAAAGACTATAGAAAATGTTAAAGGTGGAAAATAATATTTCTGCTTCAACAATATTTATTATATTTATAGCTGTTGATCCTGGTTTCTTATAACCGCCGGCACTGACTGGCTACCGCAACACCTGCACAAACTCCGCAGGACTCTGCAGATGATCACCATCAAAAGAAAAATTGCGCGTTGAAATCACTTTCATAAATAACTATTTTATTAGCACGAAAAGAGAGACACATTTTTATGAATAAGAAAGATATCTGGAGATATAAATCTTTGGAGCAGTTGGAGAATAAGACCTGGGGAACGGCCACAGAACAAGATTCAGGAATAACTCAGAAATCTCTTGCATTAGTGAAGGTACCTGTAGCAAAATTATCCGCCAGCGAACTGCGGACGTTAATCGGACAATCATTTAATCCAATCTACCTGGTACCTTTGGCCTTAGAGATATTAAAAAATGATGTACTGGTAACTGCCGGTATGTATCCTGGAGACCTGCTGAAGAATGTACTGGACGTACCTTCCTCCTATTGGGGAGAACACCCTGATCTTCACCAAAGCCTGATCAGTATGATGCAGGAGAGAAGTGAAGAAATAGAAACTGAAATCGACTTACCTGAATTCTGGCGTAAGAAGGCAGAAGCGTAATAACGTAACAGGTAACGCCGTTAAGGCGAACTGCTTCAATCCAATTTACATTTTGGTAGCTATTGCATTTTGATAAAATGCAGCAGAAAGCTATTGTAGCGAATGATCAGCGAGGATTTTGTCTTTGTACAAGATTAAACTGATTATACTGATTTTTTATTTTTAAGATTTTAGAAGATGACGGGGAGATGAAAGCAAATATTGCTGCCATCTCCTGTCTTTCTTAATCCATAAAATAAAAAAATCAGTATAATCAGTTTAATCTTGTACAAAGACAAAATTCGCTCAGATCCTCGCGGGAATAAACTGTAGCTAAAAACTAACGGCTGTTAATCAATCTTCGAAATCGAACAACGACAACTGGGTAGCATTAAGCGGCTTCCCTTCCGGTACTGATGTTTCATGAAAATTAGACAACGTAATACCGAGTAGCCGTATACGTTTGTTTTCTGGTTCAGATGCAGCCAACAACTGTTTGGCCGTTTCAACAATGGTATCAAAATCACCTACCGGAGATGGAAAAGATTGGTTGCGGGTAATCTGCTTAAAATCACTGTATTTTATCTTTAGCGTAATCGTCCGCCCTTTCAGCTGATATCGCTGCAGCCGGTCGTATACCGTTTTACCAATTTTGATCAGCTCCGCCTCCATGTCCTCAATGGTGGTAAGATCATAAGGAAATGTATCTTCTGCGCCGAGTGATTTTGTTTCCCGGTGAGGCTGCACTTCGCGGTCGTCCTGCCCGCGCACAATACGATAATAAAAACTACCTACTTTACCGAAATGATTCTTGAGGTCCTGTTCCGATAACTTTTTAAGATCGGCGCCGGTAAAGAGTCCCATCCGTTTCATTTTGTCGGCGGTCACTTTTCCTACTCCATGAAATTTCTCCACCGCCAGCTGTTCCATAAATGCTTCAATGGAAGACGGACCTATGAAGGTGAGCCCATCTGGCTTATTGAGATCTGACGCTATTTTGGCAACAAACTTATTGACAGATATGCCTGCGGATGCAGTGAGCTGTAACTCATCGCGGATCGCCTGTTTGATCTGCTTGGCAATTTCAATAGCAGAACCAATATTTTGCTTATCGCTGGTGACATCCAGATAAGCTTCATCCAGCGATAACGGCTCAATCAGGTCGGTGTAGCGTGAAAATATTTCGCGGATATGCCGGGATACTTCTTTGTAGGCATCAAAACGGGGGCGAACAAATATCAGCTCCGGACAAAGCTGCAATGCCCGCTTTGACGGCATCGCAGAACGCACCCCAAACTTACGGGCTTCATAACTGGCTGTCGCCACTACTCCACCCCGCCCCTCCGGGGAACCACCTACCGCAATAGCTTTACCGCGATAGAGCGGATTATCGCGTTGCTCTACAGACGCATAAAATGCGTCCATATCAATATGAATAATTTTTCGTTGTATGCTTTGTACGTCTTTCTCCATGTCTACACCCGGAAGCGCCTCAAAGATACAACGAAAAAAAATGCGGTAATGCCGCCAAAACAGCAAATACATTAACTTTAAACCCTAATTTCTTCACTGTGAACGACAACGATCAGGAATATAGTTACGAACATCAAAAATTCGAAAATATCATATGGGATGGCAACACCATTTCCGGCAAGGAATTCTATGAATGTAAATTCTACAAATGCAGTCTGAAAGAATGTATTTTGGTGGACTGCTCCTTTGAAAATTGCACATTCGAGGATTGTGATTTATCACTGATCCAGTTCAAAAAAACAGCTTTCAGCCGGATCACCTTACTGCATTCTAAAGCCATCGGCATAGCATGGACCAACGCCCGCGATCCACTCACCGTAGATTTTCAACACTGCCGCATCAGCTATGGAACCTTTGCCGGTAAAAACCTGAAGAAAGCGGTGCTTATACATTGTCAGGCGGATGAAGCAGACTTCACCGACTGTAACCTAACACAGGCCAACTTTACAGGAACAGATCTTGCAGGCGCACGGTTTGTTGGCACCGATTTAACCCAGGCGAATTTTGTGGGAGCACATCGCTATGCCATTAACGTACAGGAGAATAAAATAAGAAAAGCGAAGTTTAGTTTGCCAGATGCGCTGGCATTGCTGGATGGACTTGGGGTGGAGATTGTGGAGTAGACATAGGGAATGATTTACTTTTCTGTGATTTTAAGTCCAAAACTATACTCATAGCTAATACGGCCAGACATATCCGCATTATTCTGCCAGGCAGACTCAAGATGACTTAACTGAACAATTTCTTTGGTTGTTTTGCCCTTAAATTTTTTTGATACTGCCTTCAATACAGCGACTTCCGATGCAGCAAAAAGCGGATCATTTTCTTCATTCAATTTAATGTTCACATCGCTGAAAAACTGATCTCCTACAAAGTCCTGAAATGCTACTTCTGTTACATTGATTAAGCCTTTATTCAAAAGATAATTATAAACACTCCCATAATTATTGGGCACCGGTCCCTTTGCAAAGGCCTTGTAACACAAGCCACTTATACCATTACCGTACTTTTTGAAATGAATAAAATCAGCATAAAATAATAGCTTATTTAGTGCGGTTGTAAATGGCTTATTCTCTTGCGCAAAAAAAAGGATCATACCAGCAATTCTTTTAATATCTGCCATTCGAAACCCATTTAGTATGTTCGGATACTTACTTTCGAAAAGATAAAAATATAATTTCTCGTCAATGGCGTCCACAGGTGCTGCTTGATTTACTTTGCGCAATACGCGGTCATATTCGTGTGGCTCAAATGCCCCCTGGCTAATATCAAGTAACTTCCTAAACTCTTGCGGGTCCTTGGCTAATCGAATTAGTCGCCCGGTTGCAACACTCGGAATTTCACCACCTTCATATTGGCGGTATACATTGACTCCCAGTCCTAATACCTCACTCATTTTTGCAGCACTCAGCCCGTATTGCTCTCTTATCGCCTTAATTTCTTCCACGAAAGGAATTCCAAACTTAGACCGGTACTTGTTATGTACCTGTGCTATATTGAGTTCATCTGATTCTGTGTCAGTAAACTCTTCACCGGAATCAACGCATTTATAAAAATGGAAACAGATGGAAAACTTTTCTTTACGGTATTCCAACTTTTTCATTTCTGTTTTTAATTCAACTTTACCGCCTGTAAATGGACTTTTCATAAACTATTTTTTAAAGGGATACTTCATTTTATATGAGGCAAGATGAAATGAAATACAAATAACACATGCATCAATAGTTCCCATCGTTATTTATATACACTTCCTTTCCCTTAACATCTTTACCAAACACCCACATATCTGATCCTCCGTTCAATTTTTCTGTGAGAGGCCCCTCACTGTAATCAATTATCTCCAGAGATTTGAGCACCTCTGTCCGCTGCTGGGGTCTGATATCTAAATCGAGTAATGCTTCTAAATTCTTCTCTCTATTGGTAAAAATCACACCCCATATATCCAGTTTAACAAAAAATGCTTGTAGGAAGCCCAGTACTTTGGCTTTTTCAGATATCATCGTGGTTGGTTTTTCAATCACAAATATATCATAAAACAACTAATTAGTTGTTTTATTTCTGAAAAAGATTAAAAAACGAATCCCCGGCAAAATTTTGCCGGGGATTCGTTTTTTAATCTTTTTCAGCTTACTTCAACGGCTTTATCCGATAATCATAAAACTGATCTGCATATGGTATCCTATACTCCTTCAATGGCATAGATCCCCAGCTATCTATTCCCTGTACACCCGACTGCTGCATATCTACGTGCATATACACGGTATTACGCGGCACCAGCTCACCGGAATGATATTGTTTCTTATCTGCTTCCGGATCGAGATCATCAAGACTATACGGCAAAGCAGAAAAATTAAGGAGTTGGGTGGTATATTCAAATCTCAATCCCTTCCCTTTCTTATTGGTGATATTCACCCAGCGTACATCCGACTTATTACCACTTTCCTGCGGGCGGGCATAAGGGAAATACTGGCTATCTACTGATTGCTGATAAAGCCCTACGAAAGATGCCGTTTTTCTATCCCAATAGTTTTCCCATGGACCACGACCATAGTAACTGATGCGGCTGAGTTGTTTATTCAGCGGCAAATCATTACCCACACGCAGCAGCAACGGATATTTTCCTTTGATCACATTCAGCTGATTACCTACATCTACGGAGCCATCGCCATATACTTTAAAGGTCTGCGTAATGGTTGCTTCTCCGGCTAAGAATTCCTTTTTGATGGTGACAATGTAAGCCGTGTCTGTTTTTTGTAATTCGGCGCTGAGTAGTTTACCTTCCTCTGCGGCATTGCGCCATTTACGCAGGGAGTGATTAAAGCCGGCGCCGATATCATTATCTGTTGGCGCACGCCAGAACGAAGGCTGGAGGCTTCCTTCCAGCAAGGTATCTCCCTGCAGCACATAGCTATTTAAGGCGCCCTTGTTCATATCAAAAGTCAACGCAAAACCGCTTCCCTTGATTTGTAATACGCCTGGCTTTTCTATGGCTGTTAATGCTGAAAGCTGGCGAACTGCTGCAAAGTCAGGCTTCACCAACGGACGCCATACAAACTGCGATGCAGCGATTTCGTAGCCCGCCGGGATAAAGGGTTCCTTTGTTTTCAGCTGATAACGCACGTTCAGAAAATATTCACTGCCAACTTTAGTGCTTACTTTTATTGGTAACAGCAAGGAAATGGTTTGTTGTGGTCCTGCTTTAAGATCGCTGATGGTGCCACGTTGTACCGGTTTTCCATCTTCCAGTATTTCCCATACCAAACGGTAGTTAGACAGATCCCGGAAGAAATACCCATTCCGGATGGTCAAACTATCGCCCTGGCCCAAAGTGGTGTGAATATGCTGGTACACTTTCTTCACTTCCACCGCCATGGGTGTGAGGCCGCGATGTGCGGTCACCACGCCTTTTACGCAGAAATTGTTATCGCTGAAATCTTCATTTACGGGACCACTCAGTGGGAAATCGCCGCCGTAGGCGAGAATGCGTTTACCATTTTTTACGGTATCGATGCCCTGATCTATCCATTCCCAGATGAATCCGCCCTGTAAATAGGGATTGTTTTCAATGGCGGTCCAGTATTCCTGGAAGTTACCCAGGCTGTTGCCCATGATGTGGGCGTACTCGCTCATGATCATCGGACGATCAGGATTACGCTGGGAATACTTCACCAGAGAACCCGGCGATGGATATTGCGGTACAATCATATCCGTGTTATAGTCGTGCTCCGCGCGTTCATACTGCACCGGACGGGTACTGTCTTTCGCTTTCAGCCAGTCGTACCCTTCGTAGAAATTGCAGCCATTACCGGCTTCATTTCCTAACGACCAGGTAATTACCGCTGCATGGTTTTTATCTCTTTCGTACATGCGTTGTATCCGCTCCAGGTGAGGAATACGCCACTGCTTATCATTCGCAAACGTATAGGCAAGATCGTAGTAGCGGCCATGTGATTCAATATTGGCTTCGTCAATCACATACAGGCCGTATTCATCGCAAAGCTGCATCCAGTAGGGATCTGGTGGATAGTGAGAATGACGTACTGCATTTACATTCAGTTGTTTCATCATTTCCATGTCTTTACGCATATCGTCTTTGGTAAGCGTATGGCCCTGTGTAGCATTGTGTTCATGCCGATTTACTCCTTTCAGGAATACGCGTTTACCATTCACGAGGAAGTTCCGGTCTTTAATTTCGATAGAGCGGAAACCAACGCGCTGTGGAATTACTTCCAGCACTTGTCCTGTTTTATCTTTCAGCGTGATGTAAAGGGTGTACAGGTAGGGTATTTCGGCCGACCAGGTTTGTACGGCGGGTATTTCTTTGCTGAAAGCAATGGTAGATTTATAATTGCCCAATACTTTCTGTATACCGCGGGATTCTTCACTGTACACGCTTTTCCCGGTGGCATCACGGAGGTCTACTGCTACGGAGAAGGTATCGGGTTTGCTGTGATTGGTATTTTTATCGATACGATAATTATCTACCTCCATCGCTATTTTAAAAATACCGTTGGTATAGGATTGATCTAATGTGGAGGTGATTTTAAAATCGCGTACATCTATTTTCGGTGTAGCATAGAGGTAAACGTCTCTTTCAATACCGGAGATGCGCCACATATCCTGGCATTCCAGATAAGAGCCATCGCTCCAGCGGTATACCTGTAGTGCTACCAGGTTTTCACCGGGCTTTACATATTTGGTAATATCAAATTCTGCAGCCAGTTTACTATCCTCACTATAGCCAACCTGCTGACCATTTACCCAAATGAAGAAGGCAGATTTCACGGCGCCCAGATGAATGAATACCTGCTTGCCGTTCCAGTCCTGCGGGATATTKATTTTCTTGCGGTATGATCCTACCGGGTTATTATCTTCCGGAATATCAAAAGGTGCATGCAGGTCTTCCCCGGTTTTAGCACGACCGGCAAACTCGTAAGGCTGATTCACATAAATGGGTAATCCATATCCGTTCACTTCCCAGTTAGCGGGCACTTTGAAATTATCCCAGGCGGCGTCATTGAAATCTGGTCTATAGAAATTTTGTGGACGTTTCCGCGGGTCCTGTACCCAGTTGAATTTCCAGGTGCCGTTGAGCGACAGGAAGCAAGCGGATTTTTCCTTTTCCTGTTGCTGCGCCAGGGTGGCATTTTCATATGCAAACGCGGTGGCCCGCATCGGCATTCTGTTGACCGATACCACTTCCGGCGTTTGCAATTCGGTGGGTAATTGTTGCGCCCAACCGTTCATAGCAAAAGCGGTCAGCGCTACCAATAGTAGTCTTTCTTTCATTGTTCAAGTATACGTTCAGTAACGTATAAAGAAAGAACTTTTTTTTAAACCGGTGCTATAAATTTGATGAGCGTGCAGGAGGAGGGGTAATGCGGCAGGCGCAGGAAATAATTCCCGCGCCCGCAAATTGGGTTGGATGAAAGACCGGCTATAGTGTTACTACACTTCTTTTTTCTTTTGAAATACTTCTTCCTCTGAAAAATAAATACAGGTTGAGGAACAACATAACGCCCAGGTAGATGAGAAAGCCGCCTATTTTAACACTGAGAATTTCCATTAAAGCCCCTGGAGTATTAATCTTTTGTGCTATTGCCATGATCAGGAAGGCAAATCCCAGGTTGAGTAAGTAAAATCCTGTTTCAAACAGGGTGTTGGTAGCGCTGGCCAGGTCTTCTTTCCCATGGAAGATATCCAGCATAAACACCCGGCTGTTTTTGAAAAGTGTGTGTGCAACCAACCAGGTAACCACTATCACAATAGGCAGATAGATAGTGTAGGCGATGAAATTTAGGGATTGTATCATATACGAGGTTTTAGATAAATATTTCGTTTGCCGATGAAGTAGATAACGAGCATGTTGAAGCAGTGCATAACGCCCAGTGACAGCAGGATCTGGCCGGTCATGGTGATGATCACCGTGAGCATGGCTAACCCATCGTGAATGGGTTGCCAGGTGCTGATCATGACTGTAGCATAGCCAATGTTTACGAGATAATATCCCACCAGTAAAATGTTATTAATGGCGTCGGTGAGTGCGGCATTTCCTTGCAGTAGTCCGAGGATAAACACCCTGCCGTTACGGTAAAACATCCATCCCACTTTTACAGTGATCAGGTAAGTCAGTGTCAGATAAATCAGGTAAGCAATGGTATTCATAACTCATTGGTTGCTTTCTGCCCTCAAAGTTATTTTATATTATTGAATTTTCAAAATATTCTGAAAGTTTCTTAATTTAAAAATGTTGCTTCCCGTTTTCCTTTTAATATATTGGGAGAGACATTTGCGCACAATGCTACTAAAATCCGGTCTGCCATTGACTTTGCGCCGGAGGCGCCTGGTTGCGGCGCTGGACAAGATAAGCTATAGGATCACTAAAGTAATAGATTTACGGGCGGGGGCACACCACCCTCCCGGTAACCATGAACCGTAAAAATTGATTGTTTAAAGATAAAACCAACGTGATGATCAGGAAAAAGGAAGGTTTCCAGGGGCAGCGCATGATCGTGATTCCCCGTAACATCCTGAATAAAAACTGTGCTAAAGAACCCGTACTAACGCCACTTTACATTACAGACATCGGCTATTATCCGAAAGCCCTTTTTCACCACCGGAAAAGAGCGCAGGGAGCCGATCAGCACATTCTTATTTACTGTGTAGACGGCAAAGGAACGGTCACCATAAAAAAAGAAACGTTTGCGGTCCAACCGGGCGATTGCTTCATATTGCCCCGCAAGCTGGCGCATGAATACAGCGCCGATGCCTCCGATCCATGGACTATCTACTGGGTGCATTTTTTAGGCAGCAGCGCCCCTGGCCTCGTAGACACAGCCGTCCGGGAATGGGATGGATATAAAACTTTTTTGCCGCACGCACCAGAGCGACTGGAACAATTTGAGACTATCTATCAACCACTTGCACGTGGCTATCGCCAGGAAAACCTGGTATATTCCAATATGCACTTCTGGTCTTTTCTCGCGTCCTGTATATATCCGGGCGTCAACAAACCCGGAAAATCAATACAGCAGCATGACGCCATAGACACGGCCATTGATTATATGAATAATCACCTGGACAAAATGCTGACCCTGCAGCAGATGGCGAAGTCTGTAAACCTGTCGCAGTCGCACTTCTCCTTTCTTTTTAAAAACAATACCGGCTTCTCTCCCATTGAGTACTTCAATCACCTGAAAGTACAGAAGGCTTGCCAGTACCTGCTCTTCACGCCACTACGCATTAAAGAAGTAGCCATACAATTGGGAATGGAAGATCCTTATTATTTCTCCCGTATGTTTACCAAAGTGATGGGAATTTCTCCCAACCAGTACCGCGAAAAGAAAGTATAATCGTAATATAGTCCATCAAAAACAACAGATCATCTAGCAGCATTCTGTCAGGGGACACTTATTTTTACAATGTGAACAATCAACTGCCAATGCATTATTTTTCCACGTTGAGGATAACTGTTGTCCTCACTATTGCTGCAGGCGCAGGCATCATGCTGGCAGCCTGCCATTCCAAGAAAAAAGTAGATTACAGCTCGGAGGTAAAACCGGTGCTGAACAAGCATTGTATCAGCTGCCACGGAGGCGTAAAACAAAATGGCGGATTTAGTGTACTGTTCCGCGAAGAAGCCCTGGGCAACACCAAATCCGGCAAACCCGCTATTATTCCCGGTCACCCTGAAAAGAGTGAATTCATTCGTCGCCTTACCTGCAAAGATCCTAAAGAACGGATGCCGCAAAAAGGAACTCCCCTCACAGAAGCAGAAATCGATATCCTCACCCGATGGGTGAAAGAAGGCGCTGAATGGGGAGAACACTGGGCTTACGTACCTCCCAAACAAATCAAGGTCCCTGATATCGATGTGGCCAACGGCAACAACATTGATCGTTTTGTACAGGCCAAACTGAAAGCAGAAGGACTTAAACCTTCGCCAGAAGCGGATAAAATGACCTTGCTGCGCCGCGTCAGCATGGATATCACCGGTCTGCCGCCAACACCGGAAATGGCTAAACGCTTTGCCGAAAGCAAAGATCCCAAAGCCTACGAAAAAATAGTGGATGAACTGCTGCAATCGCCCCATTACGGCGAACGCTGGGCCGCTATGTGGCTGGACCTCGCCCGCTACTCCGATACCAAAGGCTATGAAAGAGATGAAGGCCGCAGAATATGGCGGTACCGCGACTGGGTGATTGACGCCTTTAACAGCGATATGCCTTACGACAGCTTCACCATCAACCAGCTGGCCGGCGACCTGCTGCCCAATCCCACAAATGCACAGCTCATTGCTACGGCGTTTAACCGCAATACCATGTGCAATGATGAAGGAGGTACACAGGATGAAGAATTCCGCACCGCCGCCGTCATGGACCGCGTAGCCACCACCATGGATGTATTCCAGGGCGTCACCATCGCCTGTGTGCAATGCCATAGCCATCCTTACGATCCTTTCCGTTTCCAGGACTACTATAAACTGCTCGCCTTCCTCAACAATACCCGCGATGAAGATACCCACATGGAGCATCCTAAATTGCGTTTATACGACAGCGTTAGTCTTTCTCAGGTAAGTGAAATCAGCAGCTGGGTATCACAAAACGGCAACAACAGCGAGCTGCAGAGCGTACAGGAATTCCTGAAAGTACTGGAACCTAAAGTACATGCCCACGACGCAGATCAATATATCAACGGCGCCCTGTTAGATACCAAATACATGGGCGTAAGAAATAACGGTAGCTGCCGTCTTCCTCACCAGCAACTGGACGGAAAAACACAGCTCTTCATGAACTACTGGACCGGCAATCCTGGTGGCACCATGGAAATCAGGCTCGATAGCCTCAAAGGCAAAACGATCCTCACCCATCAACTGGCTACTACCAATGGACGCCTCGCCATCGCCATGCCAATACCAGCTATCACCGGCACGCATGATCTGTATCTGATATTCCGCAACGCGGCTATCAACCCGGCCGATGCCGTATGTGCCATAGAATGGTTTGCTTTCCGCGGTGATATGCCCGGCAAAGGAAAACCAGGATTTGATAAAATCAATGCCGAAATGATGGCACTGATTAATCAGAATCCCGATGATGTACCCGTGATGATAGAAAATCCCGCCTACATGGCCCGCACGACCCATGTATTTGAACGCGGTAACTGGCTGGTAAAAGGACCTGTAGTAACACCGGATGTACCGGCAGTACTCAATCCGTTTCCTAAAAACGCACCCCGCAATCGCCTCGGACTGGCAGAATGGATGACGTCTACACAGAATCCGCTCACCGCCCGTGTGATGGTGAACCGCTGCTGGGAACAAATTTTCGGCACCGGCATCGTGGAAACGCTGGAAGACTTCGGCACACAGGGCTTCCTGCCCTCTCACCCGGAAATGCTGGACTACCTGGCCTACCAGTTTATGCACGAATACAAATGGCACCTGAAACCATTCCTGAAGGAAATTGTAATGTCTGACGCGTATAAACAAACATCGAATGCCACACCGGAAATGCTGGAAAAAGATCCTGCAAACCGCTTGCTGGCAAGAGGCTCCCGTTTCCGTCTTACTTCAGAAGAAGTACGCGACCAGGCATTATTGGTAAGTGGTTTACTCAATCCGCAAATGCATGGCCCCAGCATCATGCCTTATCAACCGGACAACATCTGGCAAACCGTGTACAACGGCGCCAGCTGGGTGACCGCCACAGACGGCAATCAATACAGAAGAGCGGTATACGTATATCAGAAACGTACCAGTCCTTACCCATCCATGATTTCCTTTGATGGCAGCAGCCGCGAAGTATGCCTGCAACGCCGTATCCGTACCAACACACCCTTACAGGCGCTCACCACCCTGAATGATCCGGTTTACCTGGAAACGGCGACCGTGCTGGCGAAACATATGCAGCAAAACGGTGGTAAAGACGCAACAGCGTGTATTCGTTGGGGTTATCAAACCGCTTTATACAAAGCGATTCCTGACAATAAACTGAATGTATTAAAAACACTCTATACCCAGGCGCTGAAGGAGTTCCAGAAAGACCCGAATGCTGCCAAAAAAATGCTGAAAAGCCAAAACAGTGAACCGCAACAGGCCGAACTGGCTGCCCTGGCAGTAGTGGCTAATGCTATTATGAACCTGGATGAATTCCTGACTAAATCCTAAGCAGTATGACCAAACATGCAAGACTGATCAAGGAAGCAAATGATACTACCCTGCGCTTTTTTACCCGGCGTCACTTTCTGAAGGATTGTGTTACAGGCCTCGGAGCAGCCGCATTGGGCTCTTTCCTCGCCAGTTGCGGTAGCAGTAGCAGCAGCAACAAAACATTGGTAGATGCCGCCGGCAACCCGATGGCGCCTAAAGCGCCTCACTTCCCCGGCAAAGCCAAAGCAGTGATTTACCTGCACATGGCCGGCGCGCCCTCTCAACTGGAATTATTCGACTATAAGCCGGAACTGGCGAAACTACATAACCAACTTTGTCCGCAGTCCCTGCTGGAAGGTAAAAAGTTTGCGTTCATCAGAGGCGTTCCTAAAATGCTGGGACCACAGGCCGTGTTTAAACAACACGGGGAATCCAGGGCCTGGATTTCTGACCACCTGCCACACTTCACCACTATGGCCGATGATGTGAGCTTCCTGAAAGCCGTGCAAACAGACCAGTTCAACCACGGTCCAGCCCAACTGCTGATGCAAACGGGTAGCGCGCGACTGGGACGCCCCAGCACCGGCTCCTGGGTGACTTACGGACTGGGATCTGAAAACAGCAACCTGCCTGGATTTGTGGTACTGACCTCCGGAGGTAAAACCCCCGATGCCGGTAAAAGCGTATGGGGCAGCGGTTTCCTGCCTTCCGTATATCAGGGTGTACAATGCCGGACCAAAGGAGAACCGGTACTGTACCTCAATGATCCGGATGGTATGAGCAGAGACCTGCGCAAAGAATCCATTAATGCCATCAACGAAATCAATAAAGAAGAATACACCGCCTTCGGTGATCCTGAAACACTGGCGCGCATTTCCCAGTATGAACTGGCGTACAAAATGCAGATCTCTGTGCCGGATGTGATGAACATCAACAACGAACCGGACTACATCCATGAAATGTATGGCACACAGCCAGGCAAAGAATCCTTCGCCAACAACTGTTTGCTGGCCCGCAAGCTGGTGGAAAAAGGCGTGCGTTTCGTACAGCTGTACGATTGGGGTTGGGATACACACGGTACCGATGAAGGAGGTTCTATCGACTACGGCTTACGCAACAAATGCCGCGAGATCGATCGTCCTATTACCGCCCTGCTGCAGGATCTCAAGCAACGCGGTTTACTCGATGAAACCCTGGTAGTATGGGGGGGCGAATTTGGCCGTACGCCCATGCAGGAAAACAGGGATGGTAAAGAAATGCCTTTCCTGGGCCGCGATCACCACGTAGAAGCCTTCACCATGTGGATGGCCGGCGCTGGTATCAAAAGAGGCTGCTCCTTCGGTGAAACCGATGAAATAGGCTATGCTGCCGTAAAAGGTAAAGTAGCCATCAATGATATTCATGCTACCATCCTGCAACAACTGGGATTCGATCATGAAAAACTCACTTATCAGTTCCAGGGACGTCCTTTCCGCTTAACAGATACCGGAGGAAGAGTTATTACACCCATACTTAGCTAAAACATGGATCAAACAAAAAGAAATTTTCTGAAACAATCCGCCTTAATGGCTTCTGCGTTATGTTTACCGTCTCTCCCCTCCTTTGCCGCCGCCAGTATGGCTCCTGCAAAAGAAGGATTCCGGTTAATTGTGTTAGCTACCAACTGGGGATACAATGGCAGTATAGATGCCTTTTGCCAACAAGCCAAGCAAGCCGGCTACGACGGACTGGAACTTTGGTGGCCCGGAGAAGTCAGCGCACAACAGGAATTATTTGCAGCATTAGCGAAACATGATATGCAGGTGGGCTTCTTAGCTGCGGGCTACGACAGCGACTATACGAAACACGCACAGCAGTTTGAAACCATGCTGAAAGCCGCTACCAGCAGTAAAGTAAAGCCGTTGTATATCAACTGTCACTCAGGAAAGGACTATTTCACCTTTGCACAGAACTGCGCCCTGATAGACATGACCGTTCGCATCTCCAAACAATCCGGTGTACCGGTGTATCATGAAACACATCGTTCGCGGATGTTGTTTGCCGCACATGTAGCGCGGCAGTTTATTGAAGCGAAGCCGGACCTGCGACTCACACTCGATATTTCACACTGGTGCAACGTACACGAGTCGTTGTTACAGGATCAATCTGCTACTGTTGCCAAAGCGCTGGAACGCGCCTCACATATACATGCACGTATTGGTCACCCGGAAGGCCCGCAGGTAAACGATCCACGGGCGCCGGAATGGGACGGTGCGGTAAAAGCACATTTCGCATGGTGGGATCAGGTAGTACAATATCACCGTACTGCCGGTAAGCCGCTGACCTTCCTCACCGAATTTGGTCCGGCCGATTACCTCCCTACCCTGCCATATACCCGTCAGCCGGTGGCCGACCAATGGGATATCAATGTATATATGATGAAGCAGCTTAAACAACGCTATAGTAAATAATGAGACTACTGATAAATACCGGTAGCTGGAGCATGTTTATAGGGCGTTCGCATCCCTTGCTGGTCCACCTGCCTATTGGCATATTATTGATTGCCTGCATCCTTACCTTGCTGGCACGCCGGGAAAAATGGCGGCACCTGCAGGGCGCATTACCGGCTACGTTGTTGATTGCCGCATTGTCCGCCATCGCCAGTTGTATTACTGGTTACCTGCTATCGCTGGATGGAGGCTATGAAGAAAGTTTATTGCTCACACATAAATATCTCGGTATAGGCGTGGCCGTTGTGAGCACCGGCCTGTATATCCTGGAGAAAAATAAGCACAAAGGCAAGCTGCGCAAATGGCAGGTACCCGCCTCCGTGGTGATGGTATTATTGCTGAGTGCAGCAGGCCACTACGGTGGTAGCCTGACGCATGGCGATGACTACCTCACACAGGCCATGCCGGATGGTTTACGCAAACTAACCGGTATAGGCGCAACAAAAGCTCACGTAGCCGCCTATACGAATATCGCTGATGCGCGGGTATATGAAGACCTGGTGATGCCGGTGTTAACGAACCGTTGCTATGGCTGTCATAATGAGCAAAAGCTGAAAGGCGGGCTGCGGCTGGAATCGGTGGCATTAATCCGTAAAGGAGGTGAGCATGGGCCGGTATTGAAAGATAGTGTACCGGAAGAAAGTGAATTATTCAAGCGGCTGATTTTACCTGAGGAAGATGAACACCGCATGCCGCCCAAAGGTAAACCGGGCGTAACACCGCAGGAGCTGGAACTGCTGCACTGGTGGATTTCGCAGGGCGCCCCTACCGGCAAAACGGTTAAAGAGCTCAACAAAACGCCGTTAATGCTGGCGGTATTGGAAGGTATGCAACCCGCTACGCCATGGGATAAGCAGGAATTTATTCCGGAAGAAAAAGTAAGTGCCGCTAGTGCGGAGCATATAGCGAAGCTGGAAGCAAAAGGCATGAAAGTATTGCCGGTAGCCACTGGCAGCAACTACGTAAATGTAGATGGTATCAACGCAGGTAATTTCACCAATGAAGATATGCAGTTATTGTTGCCGCTGAAAGCGCAACTGGTATGGCTGAATCTGGCCGGCACCCGGGTAACAGACAGCTCGTTTGGCGTGATAGGCAAGCTCACGCACCTGGTACGGCTGGATCTCCGGAATACGGGCGTAAAAGGCAAGGACTTGTCCTCGTTAAATGCCTGTACAGAGTTGCGTTATCTCAATCTGGCCGGCACTGCGCTGACGGGGGCATCTTTAACATCTCTCGAAAAAAACAAAAAACTGCAACAGGTATACTTATACCAGTCTGGGTTAACACCAGCAGCCATGGCAGAATTACATAAATATATGCCTAAGCTGACGATTGATACCGGTGGATACCGTTTACAACAACTGGCGTCCGATACCATGGTGTATCACAAAGTAGCCAGCTGACAAGGCCACTACGTATAAGCGCATACGTTACTCCTCACCGGATTTATATCTCCGGGTAGCTATGTTTAGTCGCTTTGCAATTTGCAGGGCCAGGGATTTGGGGGACAATACTTTCATGTGTTCTCCAAATCCCATAATTTCTCTCTCCAGTTCAAAGTTCCGGACTACTTCAATACTGATAATAGTACTGCGTTCCCCTTCTTTCAGTACCTGCTGGGAGTGGTGCAGGGGTTTGGTAATCACATAAGGGGCATGCTTACTATCTACTTCCAGCACTACTTTATGGGCCACGTCTTTCTCTGATTTGGAGACACCGATGAGGTCACCGAAGTATTCTTCAAATGGTACGCCGTTATAATGAATAAACTTTTCTTTGGGTAGTTCCTGCAATGCTACTATCCTGTCCAGCGCCATGGTAGTGAGCTGCGGGGATTGTTTGGTGCGCGTGATGAGGAACCAGCGATTGCGGTATTCTTTCAGCAGGTACGGATAGCAGATGTGTTCCTGTGCGGTGGTAGCTTTAAAAGATTTATATTCTATCAGCAATGCTTTGCGTTGGAGGGTGGCCTGGTACAGCGGATTGATATGGGCTAATCCCTGTAGTTGGTGATTATTCTCAAACTGAATGCAGTTGCGGTGTGCATCGGTAGATTTATAGAGATTATTTTCCAGGCGGGCAATCATGTCGCTCATATCATCGAAGTAGCTGAAGCCATTGAATTGCTTCAGTACCGATACTATTTCCTTCATTTTATCTACATCGCCTTCGTTAATGGGCGCGTTGGTGATACTATAGGCGGAGTCGCTGTAACTATAGTATTTACGATCCTTTACCACAATGGGCGCATTATATCCCAGCTTATCGCTGCGCATCAATTGAATATCGGCCTGGATGGTGCGCTTGCTGACGCCCGAGCTGATGCCTTCTACATTATATAATACATCGGCTACTTTCTCTATCAGATCTTCGAGGGTCCATTTACGATAGCGGTTACGCAAACAATCATCGATGGCTTTATACCGGATCAGGGCCAGTTTATTAATGGACATACGCGCGTTTTATGCAAAGAAAATAAAATTCTACGCAATCTATCTGCGTAGATATCTCTTTTAGAAAAATAATTATCTCACAAAATAATGATTATCATCTCATTAAAATATTTTTTTAAATATTTTTTATGTACGCAGATGGACTGCGCACATACATTGGCATCTTTGTGTCATCGGAAGCGGTCAAGTAGATGTTACTTCAATCAACACCAAGAGATACATCCATCATTACCGCCGAAGATGGAAAGCAGTAGCTTAATGGGAAGCACCGCAATGAGCAGTTTTGAAATTACCGGCAGGTCAATTAAAACTTATTTCTATTACGGATGCGGAGTATGTTGGTTCGAATCCAACCTGCTTTACGAATACCGAGGTCAATTGTCGCTTACTTCATTCATTTGGGAAAAGCCACAACATTACCTGGTAACTTATAATCATTCATTGGAAAAGCAGTAGTTGAAAGGTAACACCGTCTTGAAAAGTTTTCACATCACCGCCAGATCAATAAAAACTTTTCACAGGATGTATAACGTTGGTTCGAATCCAACCTGCTTTACTACAATCGAGGTCAATTGTTGCTTACTTCTTCTTTTAAGGTAAAGAGCAACAACATTATCTGATTCTTAATAACAACAATCATGAACACATTATTACGCGTAGGTTTACGTCAGCAGTCGGTTTTTATTCCTGAACATGCCATGCAGGCGAATGCGGCCTACCTGACCCCTACTACCGGCTTATTGATTGCCAACCTGGCTAAACTGGGATTTGGTGTATCTGAATCTTTACTGCAGGCATTGAATAAAACCACTCCTGCCTACCAGGCTACTGTACTGGAAACATTGCGGGATGTAATGGGCGTGAATAAAAACTGGACTCCACTGATAAAAAACTGGACCATCCCTACAGAAGTAAGGATATCCGATTATATCATGACGTATTTCAACACGGTGTTCCAGGGCAGCGGAACCGAGCTTGCCTGCGGACATATTATTCCAGCTAATACATTCCCGCTGGAGCGCTATAACGGATGCCCTTTCTGCGGTACACCGCTGGAAACAGGTGTCATAGAAAACTATGGACAAAATAAGAAATTGCGCGTATTGGATCTGTGGAGCAACACAACCGCTGCCAATTACCTGCACGACTTATTGGCTTCCAAAACAGCATTGGATGCTACCCAGATGGATAGCCTGAAATCCTTGCTGTTGGTGCTTCCTTTACCAACCGTAAAAATTGGTATGAAGGAAACCCTGGTGGCGGTAGTGGATATATTAATTGAACGCAACGAAGCAGCCAGCGCTGCTGCCTTGTTTACTACGCCTACGGATATACTCCGTTACCTGTGGTACAAACATACCGGGTTCACGCAATTGATTGCGCCTAAAACCATCGTGCGGCGGAAAATAAAAAACAACACTACGCTGCATGTGGCCTATACCACTAATCCTGCCTTTGTGCAGACCTCCCTGAAGCTGAAATACAGCCGCCGGGAAGGTATTATGGTAGCCGGATGGTTGAACAGCTTAGCGATGGATGCGGAAGCAGTATGTGAAAACATGCATCCTAAACGTGGGATGTGGGTACGTTTCATCCGGGCATTACGTTTGGCGGAATTCAGCCAGCGCGCCGGATTTGAACACCTGCGTACGGTGATGGATAAATTTTATCGGGAAGATTATACCGTATGGCAGGGAACTCTGAACCATTATCGCTTGCGCTATGATGTGAACAGTACCATGTACCTGTTGCAACAGCGGCCAGGATTATTTGCCCGCTCCCTGTTTGCCAACATGCTGTGGTTTGGGCCTGAGCCAGTAGTGGCAGCTTTCCAGGCTATTGTAGATAAGATCCCTGCCCGTTTGCTGTTTACTTTGCAGATGTATGCAGATTATTATTTCGATAAAACAGCCACCCGCTCCGTGAAACCATTGGGAGGTGTGAGCAAAAGCATACCGGCTAACCGCTTGCTGGCCATGTATGACGAGGCGCAACTCCTTGCCATGCAGGCATCCATCACCACCCTGTGCCTGGAAGCCATGACCAAACGTTTTGAAGCACAGGCTACTACTGCCAAAAGCATGTACATCGCACCGGAGCGCATACCGTCGGTTGTAAACATAGCGGAGATATCCGTTGTATTCCAAGCCAGATTGGTACCGCTGAGTATATTGAAATAGATATACCACAGCTGGAACAGGCAGGCGCCCGATATGTTACGTTTACCTGCAACGCCTTTAGCCGTGGGGAAATTACGCCTAACCTGGAAGTTGGATGGATGGATAACAAACATCCAATGAGGGTCTCTGAAAAAAAGGGGGTCGCCTACGATCCTTCCTGTGTACAGCATATGGTGCGTATCACCCGCGGATTAACCAAAGGACTGGTGTTTGGCGTATTGGATGTAAAAGCAAAGGAAATCATCTGGCTCGAAATGCCTTTCGACGGACAGGTAGTATTACAACTGGACCTGGCCAATGTAAAAGCCATCCTGAAAAAACTGGATAGCAAATTATCCATTGGTCAGTTACTGCAGATCAAAGCAGCAGCACAACAGTTAACCATCACTGATCAGCTGCCTGCCGATGAGGTATATACTGCCAAATGGGCCATGAATACCGCCGCCGTGACACAGTTATTCCTTGATTAATTTGTTAACCTATATTCCATAACAATAGCAGCCGGGCATTTGCCCGCGCTGCTATTGCCATATCCGCATTTTTTATCCCTTCTTTCATCAATTTTCTAAAAATGGTGTTATATTCATATCATTGTCATACATGAATAAATACCGATTACTGTTTCTCCTTATTGCAACCCCAGCTGTATTGCATGCTCAGCTTAAGGACAAGGCCGATAGCACGGCTACGGTTTCCGTGCCCAGAGGCTTCTTCGATAATATTATGTATTATCTGAAACATACCAATGTGGAGAAGAAAAAGAAAAAAGTAGATCTCAGCTTCATTGGTGGCCCCGTTTACACACCGGAAACCAGTGTGGGCATTGCCGTGATGATGGCCGCCCAATACAAAACCGATAGAAGCGATTCCCTGCTGCCCGTTTCCAATGCGGCGATTTACGCTTCGGTAGCTGCTACCGGCTTCTATGGAGTAGGCATCAGCAATACCACCATCTTTCCGCACGACCGCTTCCGGCTGGCACTTAAAGCCTCCTTCAGCTCCCGCCCCAACAAATACTGGGGCATTGGTTACGATGCCGGCGAAAACAAAGACAACTACAGCGAATTTGTACAACTCACCGAAAAAATGCAGGCCGACTTCTCCGTGAATTTAAACGGTAAATTATTTGCGGGCCTCTGCGCACAAATTCAAAATGTACAAACGAAAAAGTTAGACACCACCGGTGGTAAGCCCTTTATGCTGCCGGAAAAAATATTGGGTATAGGCGCCGGTCCTTTTATCGTATACGATACCCGCGACTTCATCCCCAATGCCTACAAGGGCATGTATGTGCGTCTCGGCTATCGCTTCTTCCCTTCTTTCTTCGGCAACAAAGCTGTTTTCTCGCAGTTTGATCTGCAATTCGACTGGTACAAAAAATTGTGGAAAGGCGCCGTACTGGCGACCGACCTGTATGCGGAAGAACGCAGCGGTGATGTGCCCTGGAGTTTACTGGCAGAAGCCGGCGGCTCCAATCGTTTACGCGGCTACTACGAAGGCCGCTTCCGTGATAAAAACTATATCGCTGCACAAATAGAACTCCGGCAACGAATCTATAACCGCAGTGGTGTGGTGGCCTGGGTTGGCGGTGGTAACGTATTTCCGCAGTTCAATGCCTTCGAATTCCATCAGTCGCTCATCAGCTATGGTATCGGGTATCGCTGGGAATTCAAAAAAAGAGTCAATATCCGCCTGGATTATGGCAGAGGAAAGGACCAATCCGGGTTCTATTTCGGAATTAATGAAGTATTTTAGGGAGATGGATAACGCATCGCATTCTCCGACGCTCCAGACCGCTCCCAGTTGTCGGCGTATATCAAACAGTTATATCAGCAATATAAAGATAGCGTTGACAAAGCAGTAGTAATACCCTGAAGGATTACTTCTCCCCTTTCCCTTCCATCTGCTTAATAATATTATTTACCTCTGCTTCTGTGGCGCGTAATTTCTGCTGACAGAATTCTATCAGCACGGCAGCGCGTTTTACTTTTTCTGCCAACAGGTCTACTGACACCGCTTCATTTTCAATTTCGGCGGCTATCTCCTGTAATTCGTTATAGGCGGTTTCATATGTCAGTTCCTGGTTCATGCGTAGTTGTTTTTGATGTAATAGTGGCGTCCAGCGAGGCATCCGGCAATACCACCATAATATGGCTGCCCGGCTGAAGCGTACTGGCATTGCTGAGTACCTGTCCATCCTGGTAAATCATGGCGAAGCCGCGTTTTAGAATGTTAGCAGGACTCATCAGTTTAAATAAAGTATCATAGTGGGCTATCTGTCCCCGTTTGCTTTGCATGTACATCCGGCTGAACGAGCGGAACTTGTCCACCATATTATTCAAATCATTGAGGCGGTTGGATACCGTAATCCGTGGCCGTTGCAGCACCGCATTCGACGCCGCTATCAGCTCCCGGTGACGATTCAGCATAGCGGCAGAAGCATGTTGTAATACCGTATTCTTGATATTATGCAGTTCCTCTTTATGATTAGCCAGCAAGGTTCTGCTCTGATTGATAATGCTACTGTTCAGCGATGCCAGCTCCTGAAAATGACCAGAGAAAAGTTGCTGGGAACGGATCACAATACTTTGCTGCATCGAGATCAGGGCTTCTTCAAAACTACGATTATGTGCAATGATCAGCTCTGCTACCTTGGTAGGCGTTTTTGTGGCGGTATGCGCCATCATATCCGTAATAGTTTCATTCTTCTGATGACCAATACCCGTGATCACCGGTATGGGAAATTTAGCTACTGCGCGGCCTAAGATGAAGGTATCAAAAATCAGGAAGTCGGTTTGTGCCCCGCCACCACGGATAATAACCACTGCATCGTAGGGAATCTGGCTGTTGTAAATATCAATCAGCCGCTGTTGCACTAATTCCGCTTTGGCTTCCCCCTGTACCACTGTAAAATAATTATCGATGATAAAAGTATAGCCGAAATGGTTATGCTCCAGGGTATGCCGGAAATCCTGGTACCCCGCGGAATTACCAGAGGTGATGATGGCCAGTCGTTGTATCACCGCCCGCAACGGCAACTGGTTATTCTTTGTTATATAACGATCACCTACTTTACGGATAAAGTCCGCGCATTCACTGGTGAGTCGCAACAACGTTTGTTGCTTCTGCTGTTCCAGCATTCCTATCGTAAAACTGGTATCAATATCCAATAACGAAATCTGTAATCCATGTACCTGGTGATAAGCCACCGATACGCGGATTAACACATGAATATCGTTTTTAAATGGCTGTCCCGTTACAATTTCGAATTCCTTAATCCGTGTAGCGCCGTTCCCCCAGGCTACCGCGGACACTTTGGCCACGATGCCACCGGCTTGTGTATCTTTCTCCACCAGATCGAAATAATGATATCCTTTTTGCTGGTAAAAAGAGTGATTGGTCACATCGGCTACTACCCAATAGGTCTGGTCTGCAAACACGTTGTGGAGTGCCTGCTGTATTTTACTGGTGAGTGCGGAAAGCTTTATAGCGGGTGAATCGTTCATTAGCCTGGTAAAGATAAGTAAAACGTTTATTTCCGGAGAAGAAGGGAATATGCGGGGAATCTAAAAAATGTATATATTGCCCTCCATTGAATAATGAAAAGATCGTCGGTCAACCAAAATACGTAACAATCACTTAATAAAAGACTTATTCGCTTTTATATACTTTTGCGCCATGAGAGAAAATGAGCAGATAAAATTGCTTTTTCACGGAATCTGCTATGAGAACAGTATACAGGCGTATAATGAATTATATGTAAGCTTGTGTGCGCGGCTGATTCATTTTTCTGCATCTATTGTTTCCTCCTTTCATCTGGCAGAAGAAATTGTGTCGGATGTATTTATCTCCTTATGGCAAAAAAGAAACGACTTATTACATGTACAAAACCCCGTGGTGTACCTGTATGTAAGCACGAAGAATCTTTCTCTCAACACCCTGCAGCAACAAAAACGGCATCAGCATCATTCGCTGGATGATATCAACACCGACATGCTGGCTATTGCGCCGGATGCGGAAAACGGGATGGTATCTGCCGAAGTATCTCAAAAAATAGAAAGGGCGATACGTAGTTTGCCGGCCCGCTGCCAGCTGATTTTTCGTTTAATCAAACAAGATCGTTTAAGCTACCGGGAAGTAGCCGAATTGCTCAATATTTCTACCAAAACGGTGGATGCCCAGCTGACCATTGCGGTAAAAAGAATATCCCAGGCCATCCGCTTTGACCTCTCCGATGAAACGGCGCAAACCTACCTCCGGATTGATTCTTAACTTTTTTTATTTTTCTTTAGGGAGTTTTCATTGGTTTATTTGTCCTTCTAATAGTGGGAAGGACAAAAGTTACTATTTACCCATAAAATGAGGTCGTTATTTGTCCTTAACTGAAACTATGGATCAGGAAAAACTGTACACGCTACTGGCCCGCGAAATGGCCGGCATATTAACGGAAGACGAAGCAGTGGACTTGCAGCAGCTATTGCAGCAATATCCTGACGCCAGCTATATCCGCGAAATATTTGCACAAAACTGGGTACCTGCCGGGAAACAATATACCGGTTCACAGGTACAGCAACTGTTGGAGAAGCATCAATTAAGAATGCAGACACTAACAGCTGCCCCTGTCGTTGAAGCACCGGTGAAACGCCGGATGACAGGATGGTACGTCGGTATAGCGGCCAGCGTATTGGTACTGCTGGCGGTTGGCGCCTGGTGGTGGTATCCGTTGCCTCACAAAAAACCGGCGGAACTGGCGCAAATGGTCACCGAAAAGAGAATGCGTTCTCAGGTACTCCTGCCTGATGGCACACGGGTATGGCTGAATGCAGGCAGTAAACTGGACTATCCCAAACAATTTGCGGCCCATGCTCCCAGAGAAGTAACACTGGAAGGAGAAGCCTATTTCATCGTTACCGCAGATGCAGAACGTCCGTTTCGCGTACATACCAAAACCCTTCAGGTAAGGGTGTTAGGTACTGCTTTTAACGTAAGAGCCTATCCGCAGGAAGACAGCGCCGTTACCTCCTTAGTGCAGGGCGCCGTAGAAGTGGTATTGAAGAACGCTGACAACCAGGTGATATCTCTCAAACCAAATGAAAAGCTGACGGTTCCCGTGCAGCAGGCGGTGGCCGAAATCCATACTGTAGCGGCCCCGGCGCCTATTGTGATTTATAAAAGCAAACTCAGTCCCGTACAGGACAGCGTGCTGACAGAAACCGCATGGGTACAGAATAAACTGGCATTTAAACACCTGGAGCTGGAAAAAGTAGTGGTGATGCTGGAAGAATGGTATGGGGTGGAAATTGGATTTAAAGACAATCGAAAAAAGCAATTATACTTTAGTGGCGTATTTGAGTCGGAAAACCTGGAACAGGTACTCAATGCGCTGGAGACCACGTTATCATTCACCTGGCAAAAAGATGCTGCCGGTAAAATATGGATTCAATAAACAAACGTTCACTTAAACATCAGTCGCGCGAAATAAAATAAAGACAGGTTCATTTAATAGCTAAAACATAAAATAATAACAACGTAAACAAACAGCTTTAACAGTAAGCTTTTAACCGAAAAAAAACGGGAAATGTTCGTACCATTCCCCGTCCAAATATCGGTTAACAGCATTGTATTGGGTAAACTTTCCATCAACAATTATTAACCAACAAAACAAATGTATGAAAAAAAGTACAGTGGACAATTGGCTTCCGCCTAAGCGGGAGTTGTATAAACTGTTGATTTTTATGAAGCTTTCTATGCTGCTGCTTACCGTGGCCTGCTTACATGTCAGCGCATCGGTACACTCACAGTCCACCATCACGCTGAAGCTCAGCCAGGTACAACTGGAAAAAGCGCTCACGTTGCTGGAAAAAAACAGCCATTACCGGTTTGTTTATAACGATGATAATCTGCCGCAAAATCACAAAGTATCACTGGATGTGATAGATGGCAGCATCGACATGGTATTAAATAAAATACTCGATAATACTTCTCTCCGCTTCCGGAAGATGTCGGACAACCTGATTGTGATTGCGCCRGCAGCCGTGGTGAGTAAGGATATTACGGTAAAAGGACGCGTAGTAAATACGACAGGCGATCCATTACCTGGTGTAACCGTGCGCCTGAAAAACACCACCATTGGGTCTATGACCAACGATAAAGGTAATTTTGAATTGAAAGTACCTGAAAACGCTATACTGGTAGTTACCTACATCGGCTTTGACCAGCAGGAAGTAACCCTCAATGGCCGGGAAACCCTGACCATCACCATGGAGCCTTCTAAAAACTCTATGGAAGAAGTGATTGTGGTAGGTTATGGTACACAGAAGAAAATAAACGTTACCGGCGCCATTGATCAGATTTCAGGTAAGCAACTGGCAGCGAGGCCTATTGCCAATGTGGTGCAGGGCTTGCAAGGTTTAAGCCCCGGGCTGAACATCAGCTATGGCGGCGGTAAACCAGGTCAGGTGCCGAACATCAATATCCGTGGCTTTGCAACCATTGCCACTGTCAGCAACAATACTGCTACTAATGGTATGGTGGCGCCATTGATTATCATTGATGGTATCTCCGGTACAACAGAAGATATGATGCGCATCAATCCCAGCGATATTGCATCTATATCGGTGTTACGCGATGCCGCTTCCGCTGCTATCTATGGAGCGAGAGCTTCCTTTGGCGTCATCCTGATTACCACCAAAAACGGTACACCTGGCGGCAAACAGTCTCTCAGCTACAGTAATTACTTCGCTAAATCACGTCGTACCGTGATGCCGGATGCCGTTACTGATCCATATATCTATTCCCGTGTACTGGAAACAGCTACCAATAACACGCCGTGGGACTATGTAAACTACTCCGACGAATATTATAAATGGGCAAAAGAAAGATCTGATAATCCTTCTCTCCCCGATACCCGTGTAGATCCCAGCGACCCTACCAAATGGGCTTATATGGGCAGCAACAACTGGAATAATTATTTCTTTAGCAAAACCAATTCCTCTCAGTATCATAGCATTTCCCTGAGTGGTAGTGCGGAAACAGCTAAAAAAGCACCCATTACTTATCTCATTTCAGCGGATTATACCAAAGAAAACGGTTTGAATAAACTGGCAAAAGACGACTGGAATCGTTATGGTATGCGGGCTAAGATTAATATGCGCCCGATCAAATGGTTGCAGCTGGATAACAACCTGAGTGTTTATCAAACCAAGGCGGACGCACCTGCTTATAACATCACGGACGTATACTATCTGCAACCTACGCAGGTGGCTGTAAATCCCGATGGTAGCTGGGCTAATACCGGCGCCGGCCGACTCGCTGCCCAACTGGTAGATGGAGGACGCAATCTCGAAACACGTTTTGGATTCCAGGATGTGATAAGAGGGGTGGTATCTTTACTGAACAACGACCTGCAAATCACGGGGGATGCCAGCTTTAACAGAGAATTACGGAAATACCATATTGATCAGAAGCCGTATAACATTGGTTACGGCCCCAATGATGTGCGCACAGAAGGTTCCAGCAACTCAATAACAGAGCAAAACGGTACCATTATTCATGATGTATTTGACCTGTTTGCTAATTACCATAAAACCTTTGCCCGTCAACACAGCATTAATGTGGTAGTAGGATACAACCAGGAAAATTATGAATGGCAGCGTATTGACGCCCAGAAGCTGAATCTTATTTCCCCTTCCCTGCCCTACATCGCATTGACCAGCGGCGCAGCTACTGCAGGTACGCAGTATCAGTCCTATGGCATACAGAGCGTATTCGGAAGAATAAACTATACGTTCAAAGACCGCTACATTCTTGAAGCGAATGGCAGATATGACGGTTCTTCCCGTTTTCCTTCGATCAGACGCTGGGGTATGTTCCCTTCTTTGTCTGCCGCCTGGATCGCCAGCGAAGAAAGCTTTGTGCGTAATTTATCTCCCGTATTATCTACGCTCAAATTCAGGGCTTCCTATGGCAGCCTCGGTAATCAGAACGTGTCTTACTTCGGATTCCGCGAAACACTGCCTACGGATATGTCGCACTACCTGATCGAAAACGAAATCAATAAAACCATCATTAAAAGTGCTCCTGCCAACAAAGTAGACCCCACCAACTATACCTGGGAAAAAGTAACTACCAGCAACGCCGGTGTTGACCTGGGCTTCCTGCAGAACAAAATACAGGCATCTTTTGACTACTTTATACGTAATACCAAAGGCATGCTGGCGAAAGAGCGGGACTTGCCGGGCGTGCTGGGTGCAGATGCTCCTCAGCAGAACGTGGCGGACCTGTCTACACGTGGTTGGGAATTAACCCTCGGCTACCGCAACGATTTCACTGTAGCGGCCAAACCACTGAATGCAGGGATAAGAGTAACCCTGTCAGATGATAAAACAAAAATTACCCGCTTCCCGAATCCCCAGGGATTATTTTCCAACTATCGGGAAGGGCAGAACATCGGAGAAATCTGGGGCTTAGTAAACGATGGCTATTTCCAGAGTAAAGATGAAATCAAAAAACTGGACGAAACAGCGATCGTTCCATGGGGAGCACTGGACATTGTACAGGGATGGCCTAAATACAAAGACCGGGATAACAATGGCAAAATAGAACAGGGCCTTTCTACCAAAGATCCGAAAGACATGCAAGTGATCGGTAATACTGCGCCCCGCTATCGCTTCGGGATTAACCTGGACATGAACTGGAACGGTTTTGACTTCTCTGTATTCATGCAGGGTATTGCCAAAATGGATTATTACCCACATCACTACCTGTTCTGGGGGCCTTACCAGCAACCATATGCCAACATCTATCCATGGAACCTGGACTTCTACCGCGCTACCRCTGATAATGAGGCTACCCGTGCACAACACAGTGCATCTTACATCAAAGCAGGACTGGCAGATGCCAATACCAATTCTTACTACCCGGTATTACAAGCCTGGATGGCCGATGCAAACAATGGCAAAGGACTGGATATTCCACAATCTAAATACCTGCTGAATGCCGCATATATGCGTATCAAAAATGTGACGATCGGTTATACACTGCCGGCATCACTCACAAAACGCTATCACATTAATCGTTTACGCGTATACGTTACTGGCGAAAATGTATTTGAATTCTCCGCTATTAAAAAGTATGTAGATCCGGAATCTATTATTGACGGCTATGGATGGGCTTACCCTTACCAGCGTAAATATGCAATAGGATTGAATCTTGACTTGTAGTACCGGACCTTTTAAACTTTTCAACATGAAAAAAATTACTTGCTATATTATTACCGGAATGCTCCTTGCCGGCACTTCGTGTAAAAAAGATTTCCTGGATCGTTATCCTCAGGATGGTATTGCACCTGAACTGTTTTTCAAATCGGAAACAGATCTCTCTTTGTATGTGAACGGGCTACTCAATTTACCCGGCACCGGACAATATCTGAGCGATCAAAGCAGTGATAACACTGCTTCCACAGCAGCATTGGAAATTAAAAACATGATGGTGGGAACCCCAAGTTCCCAAACCATTACCTCTGGCTGGGATGCTAAACAGGATTGGAGCCGTTTACGTAATATTAATTACTTCCTGGACAACTACAGCAACGCCAAAGTAACCCAGGATGTGAAAGATCATTATGCAGGTTTAGCCAGATATTATCGCGCTGCATTTTACTATGATAAAGTAAGCCGTTACTCAGATGTTCCCTGGTATGGCACTACCGTTAAACCCAGCGATTCAGCCCTCTTCAAAGGGCGCGATCCCCGCGCAATGGTGGTAGACAATATCATGGCCGATCTTTTGTTTGCTGCGCAGCATATCAAAGAAAAAGTACCTGGTGGTACTCCCAACGTGTGGGCAGCCAAAATGTTGTACGCAAGAATTGCACTCTACGAAGGCACTTACCGTAAATATCATCCGGAACTGAACCTGCAAAGCACTGCCAGCCGGTTCCTTGATAGTGCCCGTGTACAGGCAACTGATATTATCAACGCCGGTAAATTCTCTCTTTATAATACCAATCAGCCTAACCAGGACTATGCTACCTTATTTTCCAGCCTCGACCTGTTAAAGAACCCAGAAGTAATACTGGCTTGTCCTTACGACTATACGAAAGATGCCACTAACAGCAACAGCAATGTGAACGGAACGGTATTTGGCGACTACGAACAATCACCTTCCCGCGACCTTGTGCAAACTTACCTGATGAAAGATGGTAAGCGCTTCACCGATATGGCAGGTTACGATAAGTTGCAGTACGTACAGGAATTTCAGAACCGTGATCCCCGCATGCAGCAAACGCTAGCTGCTCCCGGATTTAAAAGAGCGTCTGATGCCACCCCTTATATACAGCGACTCAATAAAAACTTCACCGGTTATCACCAGGTAAAAGGCTACGCTAACTACACAGATAATGCCATTGCAGGTAGCATGGACTTTCCTGTATATCGCTACGCGGAAACCTTGCTGATCCTGGCAGAAGCTAAAGCAGAACTGGAAACGCTGACCCAAACTGATGTTGATCAAACCATCAACCTGTTGCGCAGCCGCGCTGGTATGCCTGCTATGAATATGGCTTTGGAAAATGCTACCCCTGACCCGGTACAAGCTGCCAAGTTCCCGGATGTAATCGGCAAAAACAAAGGAGTAATCCTCGAAATACGCCGCGAAAGACGTGTGGAACTGGCACTGGAAGGTTATCGCTATAATGACCTCATGAGGTGGCATGGCGGTAAAGTCCTGGAAAAAATACCTACTGGCATGTACTTCCCCGGCCTTGGCAAATATGACCTGACCGGCGACGGTATAGAAGATATTATCCTTATTGGTAAAGACAAGGACATTCCAACGGAAGGTGCTAAAGAGAAGAATTCATTAGGCATCACTTTGAACTATTATAAAGCAGGGGCTTTCGGGGATGACGTCACCGTGTACCTGACCAACGGCACCGGTGGTGGCGCTATTGTTACCGAAACCCGGACCCGCCTCTTCAAAGAGCCGATGTATTACTACCGTCCTATCCCTTACACACAGGTAGCACTGAATCCTAATCTGCTGCAAATTTTTGGCTGGCAATAAACAACACAATGAACAGAAGAGATATCCTGAAACATACAGGCCTGATGGCAGCCGGCACCCTACTGGGACCGGCCGCCTTAAAGGCAGGCACGCCCGATCATGGGAAACGTACACCCATACTCACTATAGCGCATATAACGGATGTGCATATACGTGAAGATCTCAATGCCCCTGCCCGGTTTAAAAAATGCCTGGAGCAGGTAAAAAACCACAACGTCGACTTCTTCCTGAATGGCGGTGATGCTATCTTTGACGCCTCTTATGATGATGTAAAAAGAGAACGCGTTACACAGCTGTGGAGCGTCTGGGACGACTGCATCAGCAGCCTGAAAAACTATGAACTTTTCAGCTGTATCGGTAACCACGATATCTGGTGGAAAGCGCCCGCTAAGGACGATCCCATGTATGGCAAAGACTATGTGGTAAAGCGACTGAAAATACCTCATCGTTACTACAGTTTCACCCGCAAAGGCTGGCATTTTATTATCCTGGATGGCAATAACGATAAAGTATCACTCGATGAAGAACAATATCAGTGGCTGGTAAAAGATTTACAACAGTTGCCCGCCGGCACCCCTACCCTGGTGATGTCGCACTACCCGATATTGGGTGTTACCCCCATATTGGTGGGTGGCGGCCATTCCGATCATCAGCAACTGAAAACACTGTTCTTTCAGCATCGCGACAAAGTAAAGGTATGCCTCAGTGGTCATAATCACCTTGCCGATAATGCGGTGTACAATGGCGTGCGGTACTGCTGCAATGGCGCGATGAGCGGCTTCTGGTGGGGTGAAGGAGATAAAGAATCTGCCGGAAAAGGTTATTACCTGGAAACTCCTCCCGGATATGCTATTTTGAAATTATATGCCGATGGAACCGTGGAAAATGAATACATCGCCCACGCAGAATAAAACTAAAAACACAACAGCGCACTTACGGGTGCGCTGTTGTGGTATATATAAACCCCTGTTGCATGTGCTATGGAAATCTTGATAATTCACTACTGTCAAATACCCATTCCGGCGTCAGTAACTTTCCCGAAAAAGCAGCCGGATACCAGGGGTCAGCGCTGCCCGGATTTTTCAACACATGTATCTGTTGCGCCGGCATATAACTTTGTGCCAGCAGAAATACCCGCTCGTTCTTCGCATTTTCTGCCACGTCCATTACAATCACCGCATGACCGGGTGCGCCGCCTTTGATAAATACATCTCCCGGCAGTATACTGCGTGTATCCTTCACCGGTAGTAGTGTTTTACTGAGCGACATCGTACCAGCCCAGGAAAACACCGTTTCAAGATATTGGGCAAAGCAGGCAGGTCCGCTGTTGGCGGCTGCCTGTCTTACTTTCAGCAAACGATTCTTTTGCAACACAAAACGATCTCCTTTCATCCAGTCGCTGTAACTCATTTTAGTACCATCCGTTGCATTGAAACTGATTTTGCCGAAAGCGCCGTTGGCGTATAAATATTCGGCATATAGGCGCATCACCGCGTCCGCACATTGCTGCAGGTCCTTGTTGCCCACAGAAATATCCAATACCGCATATTGCGCCTGTTGGTTGTTTTTTAATTGTCCGTTATAGAGATGTACTTTGTTATCTGCGTTCAGCTGCATCATGCGCAGCCAGGCGCCAAAAGAACCGGACGATTGTGGCAGTCGCTTATACCCTGCCGGCAGCGGAATTTCTGCTACAGACCGGGAAGGTGCAGGGTTACTTACTTTCGGATGAATGGGCCAGGTAAGTATCGCCAATAAACCCGAAAGAATCATCATCAAAGGTTTCCACATTATTGTCATCTCCAGACATTTTACAGAAGATGCCGGTTGCCGGCATTTCCATAAAAATATTTTGGGGAGATGGATACCTGCGACCAGCTGCTCTTATCCGGGGATATCCCGGAACCCTCGCCCCTAAACACATTGTATTAATATAGAATATCAATACAATCCTCCACCCGGTTTATTCAAATCCCGATCTGAAATTTTACCTTTGCCCGCATGTCGCTATTTATTACATCATTGAATTCGGGAAGCAACGGGAATTGTTATTACATTGGCAACGACCAGGAAGCAGTATTGGTAGACGCCGGCATTTCCTGCCGGGAAACGGAGAAGCGCATGACCCGACTGGGGCTTTCAATGAAAAAGGTAAAAGCGATCTTTATATCGCATGAACATATAGATCATATCCGCGGGGTAACGGTACTGGTGAAGAAATACCAGCTGCCGGTGTACATTACCCATGCTACCATGACGCATGGCGGGCTGGCGCTGGACCCACTGCTGGTCATGTCATTTAATCCTTATGAGCCGGTGGAAATAGGTACTTTAAGCATCACTGCTTTCCCCAAATTTCATGATGCGTCAGAACCACATAGTTTTATCGTAACCGGTAATGCCGTTACTATCGGGGTATTTACGGATATCGGTGCGCCGTGTGAGCATGTGATCCGCCATTTCCAGCAATGTCATGCTGCGTTCCTGGAGGCTAACTACGATGAAGAAATGCTGGACAAAGGCCGGTACCCTTATTACCTGAAAAATCGTATCCGTGGTGGCAAAGGACACTTGTCCAATACACAGGCGCTGGAAATATTCAATCAACACCGCCCGGCATTCATGAGTCTTTTGCTGTTGTCGCATCTTTCCCAGGATAATAATAACCCCGATCTGGTACAGGCGCTGTTTGATCAACATGCCAACGGCACCGGAATCGTGGTAGCTTCCCGTCACCGGGAAACGGCCGTATACCGCATTACCGCTACCAACTTTGTGGATATGCCTGCAGCAACGCCGTTATCAACGGCCACAGCGGAAGTACCACCAGGAAAATTATTTTAACCCGGGTGCGCTTTTTCTTAAAAAAGAGCACTCCTCCCAGTAAAAATAAGTAGAAAAGCACCAGCGGAACTACCACGGGACTTAGTACAAAAGCCGCAAACAAGAAGGTATCCCATTGTTCTCCCGGATGAATAGGGTCATAACGTCGTTTCCAGAAGTGCGGACGAAGACGATGTTCTTCCACATACTGATTAAACGCTTCCACACTATGGAAGGTAATTGTCGTACAGCTGGTTTCATCTGCAATAAGATATACCCCGTTATCTCTTTCTCCAATAATATGATTCCGGTAGAAGTACCAGTCATGAAAATAAACGCTGTCTGACGCTACATCCGGGCATTTCAGCCATCGCACCTCCGCCCTGTAGGCACTGGTGCCGTCATATTCCATCTCGTTCCCGCCGGGAGTAGGCTTCACCCAGGAAGAAAGACCACTGCCATCAGCAGATCCAAATATCAAACAACTTATCAGTACAAATAAAAAACGCATGTTTTAACCGGGTGATTGAACCGGGTGTAAAATAGATAAATCTATTGGCATGTTTTATGGCAGCTACCAGTTACACTAAAAAAACTATCATCATGGAAACTATTACCACCGCTGCTACCAACGAAGTATTGAACGACCTGATCGCTGTTAATAACGATCGGATTGAAGGCTATGAAAAAGCCTTGAAAGAAGTAATTTCAGAAGACAGCGACCTGAAAGGACTTTTTACCGATATGATCGCAGAAAGCCACCAGCTCCGCAACGCCCTGGGCAATGAAGTACAGGCCGGCGGTGGCACCATGGCAAGTGGCACAACTGCCAGTGGTAAAATATACCGTGCCTGGATAGATATAAAATCTGTTTTTACGGGTCACGACCGCCACACCCTGCTGGCCAATTGCGAAGCAGGAGAAGATGCGGCACTACGGGCTTATAAAGATGCACTGGATCATGAAAGCCTGCCGGCATACATCAGTGAATTGCTCAACCAACAAAAGGAAATCCTGAAACAATCGCATGATAAGATAAAGAGATTAAGAGATAACGCCAGAAAATAACCTGCATCTAAAAAACGTTATATTGCAGCCATAAATAATGCCTGCATGACGTACGAATTGCCAGCCATCTACCATCGCCTCCGAAAGAAATATCCGGTAGTAACCGAGGCGGAATGGCAACTGCTGGACTCCATTGCTACCGTAAAACATATCAAAAAAGGAGAATCCTTTCTGCGCTATGGAAAAGTAGCCAGATATGCGGCCTTTGTGATATCCGGCATGTTCAAGTTTTCTATCGTAGACGAAGAAGGCAGTGAAAAAATTGTAAAATTCAGCTTTATTGACGATTTCCTCGCCAATTGTGAGAGCTATAATAAAAAGGCGCCTTCTGCGGTAAGTATTATCGCCGTGGAAGACGCTGTCGTGTTGAGAATCAATATCAAAAAATTGCAGCCTTTATACGACCTGCACATGAATTTACTACACGTAAATCTGCAGCTCTACCAGGAAATATTGGAACAACAATCCGAACATCAATACATTCTTTCTTTAAAAAGTCCTTTACAGCGCTACAAATTTTTACTGGAACGCCGGCCGTTTATTATCCAGAAAATATCACTCACCAATATTGCCCGCTACCTCTACACCAGCCGGGAAGCCCTTAGCAGAGCGCGTTTGTTCCTGTTAGACAAGCACCGGAACTTTTGTGATTGAGATCACAGTCGCCCTCTTTGCAGAATAATAGCTTTGTATCAAAAAACACGATGAAACAAAGCATGATTTTACTGCATGGTCTTTTTGGCGGATTGAGTAACTGGACGGAAGTAATCGCTCATTTTGAAGCAGCATACGATATTCATATTCCCCCGCTTCCTATTTATGATCAACACAGTGAAGATAATCTTGCTTACCTGGTGAAATATCTCGCCGGCTACATTGAAGCAGCACAACTGGAAAACGTTATCCTGGTGGGCAATTCGCTGGGAGGCCATGTAGCCATCCTCTACACACATCAACATCCCGAAAAAGTGAGTCGCCTGATTCTTACGGGCAGTTCTGGCTTATATGAAAATACCACTATGGGCAGCTTTCCCAAACGTAGCAACTACGACTATATTAAAGGGCGCGTAGCCAATATTTTCTATGATCCTGCCACTGCTACCGATGCATTGGTAGCTGAAGTATTTGCAACTACTACTGACGCCCGCAAATGTTATCATATCGTCAAGATGGCGAAATCCGCCAACCGCAATTATGTAGCAGACCTGCTACCAGCTATTGCTACGCCGGCATTATTAATTTGGGGAGAAGATGACAGGGTTACGCCGCCTGATGTGGCGTTACACTTTAAAAGCTTACTGCCGAACGTATCACTGGTCATGCTTTCCGCTTGCGGTCATGCACCCATGATGGAACGTCCGGCAGCATTTAATTCCGCGTTGGAATTATTCCTGCATTCTGCGGAGTTGTAATTTGCGATAGCCGATCCACGCCAGCACAGCGGCGATCAGGAAAGGCCATATCTGCACAAAAAACAAAAAGATGTTACGCAATACGACTGTCCCATCCTGCAAGGCGGTCAGCAGTTCTGTGCCGAATCCTGCGCGACTCACCGCAGCGGGGTTCACCACAATCTGTACATCTGTTACTTCCGGCTGATAAAGTTGCACCGTCAGTGTAGAATAATTCACATCGTCTAAAATGGCCAGATTATTCATTCTGCGATCAATCACCGCATCATCTTTCTGATCTTTGTAGGTGGCTACATCCAGCGGTGTAGCGTTATCACCGGCCACTACTTTCTCTACCGGTGGTTTGCCTTGTTTCTCACGACGTGCGGCCATCACTTCTTCCTTGGCGGCTTGTTGTTCGTGTTGCTCATTCTTCAGCGCATTCGCCAAATACTTGAGCGTCATGTCCTGATCTTTGATTGTGCGATGCTCAATATAACTGGCGATACCCGTCAGCGATTGATCAACAGAATCCAGTCGATCTGCCGGTACTTTCAATGTAAGATTTGCCGTGGGTGTGTATATCAGCATTCGTTTGATGGAGTCCGAACTATACGGCAACTGATATTGTTGTACACTTTCATTCGACAAGCTGCTTTCCGCTACCACGCCACCTAAACTGGTGACCAGGTGTTCTAATTGAGCGGTGGCCTTAAACACGCTAGGGACACGGCATCGCGTGTCGGCCGACTTCACTCTTTTTCGGGAAGGGGAATTAATACCGGTGATGTCATTGGAAAAAGAAGTAGAGTCGGCAGTAGCAGCCATGGCTCGATCTTCTTTTGATAGGTTGCTGCAGGCGCAAAAGCCTAATACGGGGATGAGCAAATAGTACAGTGAAGGGCGCATAACAGGAAATTTAAACTTTATACGCTCGTGCCGCAAAAGGTAACCTGCTGGAATTGTTAAAATCAGTTAACAGATTTTAGGAAGATGGGTAAGGCTATAATTTATGTATCTTTATTATCTATCAACAATATCATGCCCGTACTTCCGCAAAAATATCAATCCAGGAAAGCAGCCATTACCGCCAGTTTTATTGAAGCGGTGAATCAGCATATAGATCAGATCCTGGATGGCAGCGTTGACCGGATGTATCACATTAAAGATTTTGCCAGCCAGCTATTCATTCATCCGGTGCATCTGAGCAATACGATTAAGTTGCATACCAATCATGCGCCCTGTTATTTTTTTGAGATGCGGTTAATGGAAGAAGCCCGGAAGATGTTGAGAGATCCACGGCTCACCATCACAGACATTGCTACCCGACTTACATTCGACAATTCTAATTTTACGAAATTCTTCAAACGGTTTGAAGGGGTTACGCCGTCTCAATACCGGCAGCAATCTGAAACAGAGCAGAAAGCTGAAAGCATAAAGCAAAAAGCTATTGTCGCGAATGATTAAAGCGTAATACTATCCGCAATGATCATTCGCAACAATAGCTTTTTGCTTTATGCTTTCAGCTTTCTGCTATTTATCAGATGTAACGCTGTAAATAAATAGGTTTCAGGAAGAAGTAATTGTTCAGTGGTTTGTTATCAAACAAATCACCATCATCAAAATAGAATCCGTTGGTAAATTCTGTTTTGGAGTTCAGTTGTATTTTCCCGGTGTTATGTTCTACAATAAAATACACTGGAATAATCACATAATACTTACCGCTTCTCCCGGTAAATTTATTCCAGCGGATGTCCAGCTCCTGCATCCGAAAGAACCGGGGTTTCAGGTCGCTGGCCACATTGGTGGAACAATCCAGTTTTGTAATTTCTCCATGATCTATTTCTGCCTTCAGGGAAAATGCCAGGCTGATAGCGCCTGATTTCATGGGAATCAACGCCGTATCAATGAACCGGCTTATTTGCTGATAGGTGTTGTTGAAAGCGGTTGCCTGTTGCGCCTGGGCACTTGTAGCCAACCAAACAATGAGCATCGGGACGATATAGCCGGTCAAACAGCTAAATCGCTTAGTACCTGTTTTCATACGACATGAAATAACGTTAACGCCTATCCTATTTACCTAATTAAGATACGATTTCTTACGGGCAAAAAGATTGCAGCCGGATAAAAAAACGTAGTTAAAACAGATCAGGCTGAATGGCATCTCATTGTATATGGCAGGTAAATATTATTTGAGCAGAAAGCAGAAAGCATAAAGCATAAAGCTATTGTCGCGAATGATTAAGGCGTAACACTATCCGCAAAGATCATTCGCGACAATAGCTTTATGCTTTATGCTTTCTGCTTTCTGCTCAACAAATAATGCGCAATAGCTACTTCTATGCAGGGAATAGCCAGGATGAGCAGGAAGGTGGTTAATATGCCTTTCTGTATGCCTTTGAGAAAATGGTCTATCTGCAGGAGGGCGATGTTCACAAATAAACCTCCTTTCAGCAGCGTAGCAATTTCTGTTTGCATTACTTCCGCACTTACTTCTTCCTGCAGTCCAATTTTTTCCGTAAGCAGTTGGCGGATATATTTTTTGATGATAAAAGCCAGCCCGGCTCCTTCTGTGGTACGAAGCATGAAAGCAGCCACCTGTCCCTTTGCACCAGTAGCGGCTGCCTGTTGAGTTAGCGTTTGTCCGTATACGTTATATATCGCTGCACCAACAGTATCTATCAGCTGGTTGGAGCTAAGCCGGGATACGCCACCATCTTTAGCGCTAAACAGGGCATTGATAGCTACGGTTGCCTGCTCATCAAATATGGCGGGGACATGTTTTGCATATACCTCACGATGGGCTTTGATATCCTTACGTACACTGTTAAAGAAGCCCCACTTAAATGCAAAAAAGCCTGCCAGCACCGGCAGCAGGAAGAAATAGGTGTAAGCGATATACCGTAGCCATTGATGAGAACGATCTACGAGTATCCGTTTGCGTAAGAGGATCACTAATACCACGGCTACTACAAAGGCCAGGAAACCGCTTAGTAGGGCGCCCCAGATAAAGGTTACAGGATTGGTAAATTCACCAATAAGGTTAAAATACGTAACAACGGATTTCATCAGTACAGAATTTTTTTGGGGTACAAGATAATGTAAAACCGCCTGTTTCCCGCCTCTTCCCGGTTGGTATCCCGTCGTCAGATGTAAACTAACTGCCCATAAACCGCTACCCGCACCGCATTATCACGATGGTTATCCAGTTCATTTTAATTTAATTTGGCTGAAATGGAAAAAGGATTACTTTTACATACCAAATGGTCGGTTTTATATGAAGGATACCAGAGAACTAATTCTCAATGCCTCTTTAAAGCTCTTTCTGCAGAAAAGTTTTAAGGAAGTAACGATGAAAGAGATTGTGACAGAAACAGGGCTATCGAAAGGTGCATTTTACCACTATTTCAGCAGCAAGGAACAGGTATTTGAAGAAGTACTCCAGTTCTTTTATGGAGATGTGATGGCTGTACAGTATGATACTTTTCCCAAAGATTCACTACTGGATTTCCTCCACACCTACATTGCGAATGTAGAAAAACAGATGAAATCAGCTAAGTATACAATGGGCACAGATTTCAGCTCGAACCACTACATGCTGATTTTCGACGGACTGAAATTGCTGCCGCACTTCAGAGAAGAGCATATGGAGCGCCAAAAAATAGAACTGAAAGCCTGGACAGACATCGTAAAAGTCGCCCGAAAAAAAGGAGAGATTAAATCGGCCATGTCGGATGGACAAATTGCACGATTGTTTATTTATTGCGGCGACGGTATGGGTGTCAATTACATCATGACTGACTCCTTACATAAAGCATCCAAAGAGCTGCTGCCGCTATGGGAAGGATTGTATTATACGTTGAAAGCTTAAATATCGTATAGGCGTTAGCGCATATCGCAAAGTAATCCGGTAAAAATTTGTTTAACGAATAAACAATTATACACCGGCAATATCATATATGCCATCGCATTAGTTTATCCCGCAAGGCCACCTTATTGCAGGGCTAACCGTACATTTCACAGGAATTGGCAACAATTCTTTTTTTTAACATCAAAAACATACCGACTGGTCGGAATTATATCCGGCACAGGAGATCTATGCAAACTATTTTTCACACTTAAAATAAACCGAGCGTTCGGTTTTACATTCAACGATCAAACAATTCATATGAAAAAGAAAGCCTTAAAACTGCTGGCCATTTCCCTGATAGCCGCAGCAGCCGTAGGTACTGGCGCCTGGTTCCTGGTAAAATCCAGGTCATTTGCCTCCACAGATAATGCGCAACTGGATGGCGACATTGTTCCTATCCGCTCCGGTGTAGCCGCCTATATCGATGCGGTTCGCTTCCACGACAACCAGTCCGTGAAGCAAGGCGATACGCTGGTGCTGCTCAACACCGTTGCCCTGCAAGCCAAAGTACAACAGGCCATCGCACTACTGGAAAGCGCAAAGCAAAACCTCAGTGCATCCGACCTGAAAGCATTGGCCAGCAGTCAAAATGCACACGCCTCCGTACAAAATGCAGCCTCCGATAAACAAACCATCGCCGCTGCCGCAGCCAACCTGGCCAAAGCCCAACAGGACTTCGACCGATCCACCCAACTACTCAACATCAAAGCCACCACACTGGAACAACACGAAGCCGCCAAAACCACGCTCCTCCTGGCCCGCGCCGATTATGAAAAAGCGGTCAACCGGGAACACAGTACCTATACCACCGCCCTCGGACTGGCAACCCAGGCCAAAGCAGAACACCAACAGATATCCGTGGGACAGGCACTCGTGAAACAACGACAAGCCGAACTTAAAATGGCCGAGGAAGAACTCAGCCACGCCTACGTCACCGCCCCCTTCGATGGCTTCGTCACCAAACGCGCTATCAAAGCAGGACAGTACATCAGCGTAGGACAAACCCTCTGTGCCCTCATCGACAATCAGCATTTATGGATCACCGCCAACTTCAAGGAAACGGAACTGCATAAAATAAAAACAGGGCAGCCCGTTGAAATAACGCTGGACGCCTTCCCGGATGCACCACTCCATGGTCACGTGGCTTCGTTCAGCGGCGCCACCGGTGCTAAATTCTCCCTGCTGCCACCAGATAATGCCACCGGCAACTTCATCAAAATTACCCAGCGCTTTCCCATCCGGATCACCATCGATCGGCCAGGCAACAACGCCCTGTTTCCCGGCTTAAGCGCCCTTGTGAAGATTAATATCCAATAACATGACTACCACTACCATCCCCACTCCCATCACTTACCCTACCGGCGCCGCACGGTGGATACTACTGCTCACCGCCGTTTCCTGCGCCGTACTGGAACTGATTGACACCACCGTGGTGAATGTATCCCTGCGGGAAATCAGCGGTAATATCGGCGCTACCACCACAGAAATTGCCTGGGTGGTAACCGCCTACAGCATTGCCAACGTGATTGTTATCCCCCTCTCCGGTATGCTGTCGAACCTGTTCGGCAGAAAGCGCTATTTCACCGCCTCCGTGGCCCTCTTTACCTTTTCTTCCTTTATGTGCGGCTGCTCCACCAGCCTCTGGGTATTGGTAGCCTGGCGCTTTATACAAGGCATTGGCGGCKGTGGTATCCTGTCGACCGCACAGAGTATTATCATGGATGCTTTTCCGCCGGAGCAAAGAACTACCGGCCTCGTGATATTTGGCTTAGGCGTGATACTCGGCCCCTCCTTTGGCCCAATCCTCGGCGGCTATATCACGGATAATTTTTCGTGGCACTGGATCTTCTTTCTCAACATCCCTATCGGCACGGTGGCGGCATGGTTGTCGTGGCGCTATGTACAGGACCTTGCCGATGCCGAAAAGCCACGCATCGATGTATGGGGCATTTGCTTCCTGGCCATTGGTATTGGCTCCCTGCAATACATCCTGGAAGAAGGGACTACTGCCGATTGGTTTGCCAGCAGTGACATCACTTTCTTCTTCGTGCTGTCCGTAGTAGGATTGATTGCTTTTGTAATCCGGGAATTGTCGATCGACTACCCAGCTGTTAATCTCCGGCTGTACCGCAACTTCAACCTGGCGATGGGTAGCGCCATGAACCTGATTGTGGGCATCATCATGACCGGCACCCTATTTATTTTCCCGCTCTTTGTGCAGGTATCACTGGGGTGGACCGCTACACAAACGGGCGCATTTATGATTCCCGGCATGTTGGTCACCATTGTGGGGATGGCCATCGTAAAGAAAACCATGGAGAAAGGCGTGAACCCTAAAATCATTATCCTGACCGGCCTGGGGCTTACCTGTCTATTTCTTTTCATGATGTCTTTCTCCTCTCCGGAATCAAACAGCAACAATTTCTTCTGGCCTTTCATGATTCGTGGAATAGGCGCCGTGATTATGGTGATGCCGGTAATAGGGCTGGCCACAGCCGGTTTACAGGGCAAGGACCTGGCGCAGGCGGTGGGCTTATCCAACATGTTACGGCAATTGGGCGGTGCCTTAGGAGTTGCCTTGCTGAACATCTATCTGAGCCACGAAAATGCTGCGGTTCGTATGAACATCATACCCGCCATCAGTATCTATAATCCGATTAGCACTAACTATATCAACAACATTCAGCAAAGCATGGCAGGCCAGGGCTACGGCCCGGAAGAATCAGCGCAACTCGCCTGGCAACTGACCGATAGCGCCGTCACCAAACAAACCTTGCTGATCAGCTATAATCATGGATTCCTCCTGGTAGGCATGGTGATGCTGCTGGCCGTACCGCTGATCCTGATGATACGGTATAAAAAATCCGATGCACCCGTTGCCATGACGGATGCGCACTAATACAAACTTATAAACACACATCAATGAAACTTTTTCTGCTCACTATACTGACCGGGTTAACGCTCACCGTCCATGCGCAAAGTAACCAGCTCCGGCAGTTGAGCCTGCAACAGGCCATGGACCTGGGCCTTGCCAACAGATACGACCTGAAAGCCAACAGATACAATATTACGCTGGCGGATAATGCGCTGCAAAAAAGTAAAACTGCGTGGCTGCCGGATATCAATGCCACTGGCAATATTCATTACCAAACACAGTTACAGGCTACTTTTATTCCACCTGGTTTTGTAGGGTCCGATAAGCCTACCCTGCTGGCATTGGGCGCCAAAAACGCCACCATTCTGGGTATAGAGCTGCAACAGCCGGTACTGGAGCCCACTCTCAACACGGATATTAAAATTGCCCGCAATCAGCTGGCCCTCCAAAAAGAGAAAAACAGGTCAGATGAAATCAATATCAAAGTGCAGATTGCCACCGCGTATTACAACGTGTTGCTGAAAGATTTACAGCAACAGATCGCCACAAAAGATCAACAACGATTCCGTGAATACTATGAACTGGCCGATGGGAAATACCGGCAGGGCGCCCTTATTGAAACAGACTACCTGCGCGCACAACTGGATTATCAAAACGCTAAAATCACGGCCACCAGTGCTTCTCAGCTTTATGAGCTGGCCATGAAAAATCTCAGATATCAAATCAACATTCCCGTTAATGATACACTCACGTTAACGGACACACTGGCGACCAATCAAACAGCTGTATCTGCCGGCAACAGCTACACTAACAGAACCGAGATCAAACAGCTGCAAATAACACAACAGACAATACAACTGGAATTACGCAAGGCACGGCAGTATGGTATTCCCAGCCTCTCTGCCACCGCGAACTATTCACAACAATTTTTATACAACAACTTCGATTATGCCCGTGGGCAATGGTGGAGTCCTTTTAGTTATGTGGGTGTAAAATTGAGTATTCCGGTTTCCGGTCATCTTAAAAATCAGCATAATATCCGGAACTATCAGTTACAGGCCCGGCAGGCGGCCGACCAGCTGCAGCAGCAAACAAACGATGTGTTATTTGACATACAACAGGCCACCATTGAGTTAAACAATGCTTTGCTGAATGTAGAGAGCGCCCACAGTAATTACGCGTTATCTGAAAAAATTTACCGGCAGCAACAACAGCAATTTGCCCTGGGCAGCTTCGCTTATAATAACCTACTGGAAACAGAGCGGTCTATCAGCTCCGCGGAACAGCAGTATATCAAAGCGCAGTACGATTATCTCATTGCGCAAATAAAATATAACAAAGCAACGGGCACCTATTAACATCTAACAGTGTCGTATATACGATCATGTGCAGAGTGGGCCGTTATACAATGAAATGAGCCAGCGCTATAATAGCGCTGGCTCATTTCATTTAACAGGTAACCCGTATTAATGCTTGTTTCCGGTACCATCTGTAGGATAGGCGCCCAGGTCTTTATTAGGACCATTGCCAGCAGCTATCGACGTAGATATGCCCGCCCAGGTAGTAACACCTTTGCCAATCGCCGCAGAGGTAGATTGCAAGTGAAAATCATTGTTATTAGCAGCTCCATTGGCTACTAAAAATGCGTTATTGAAATTTGTAAACATGGGATTAGCAGTGGCTATACTGGTAGAAATAATATCTGTAGGCTGCGGTTTACCTGCTGCGCCGCCAGGATAATATCCGTTCCGTAAATTTACCACGATGGCCGGACCAGCAGGCGTGGCCGTCAGTGGTGTATTATCCGTAAATGAATCTGCGGTAGAATAGAATAAGTTATTACCATAAGTAGTATGAGCAATATCTGCATCTGTAAAAATTTCCAGTCCATGATAACAGTTTACTATCACATTATTGTATACATGGCCTATAGCGCTCACACCTACAGAAACTCCTCTGCCTGGTTCACCTGCTCCTCTTCTCCAGCCGCAGGATACAGTGGTGTTGTTGTATACGTCCACGGTGGTTTGGGCAGTAGTGACTACTGTTGCGGTTTCTAATTTAATACCAGTGCCAGCCTGGCTGTAAACCACATTATATGCTACGATGCCGGTAGCGCCAGTCTTTAAATTGATGGCTTCTCCATCATTGCTGCCACCGGATTGAATGGTGTTTCTAAGAATGGTTACCTGTGCACCTCCAAATAAACCTAATCCGTCATCCTGGCCATTGAATATCCAACTATCTTCAATATCAACTTTAATGGGCTTACTAACGACTAATGTCCTTCTGGCGCCGCCTTTATTATCTGCACCACCGGTGTCGAAAATTTTAGTCCATAAAATGGTAACAGCCTGAGCACTATCGCAGGCAAAGCCACCCCATGATCCTGGCGTATGCGTGTCAGAGTCAAATGTAATGGGATTCTTCTGGGTTCCAACAGATTCAAAAACGCCCTGGATTTTAAACTGGGAATTATTCTTAACAACAATGTTAGCACCTTCCTGCGCGTGTAAAGTATCTCCTGCTTTCACATACACATCCTGGTTCATAGTGTATGTTTTCCCGGCTAACAAAGTTCCCTTTACAAATCCACCGATGGTATCCGCCGTGATGGGATTGGAAGGAGGAATAACGGGTGTGCCAACAGTAGTACTATCTTTTTTAGCACAGGATGTCATTGCGATAATTAGAAAGATAGCTGCAAAACAGTTGTAGCGTTTTGTCGTTTTCATTTTTGGTAAATTTTTGAATGAAAGGATTTTTTCTTTAGTATTTATAACGAATACCTGCCAGATAAGAGGCGCCGGTAGCGTTGTAGCCGTTGTTAAAATTGTGGAGTACCACCACTGTCTTTGTATTTAAAAGATTATTTAACTTAACGAACATGGTAAAATGTTTACTGATAGGCGCATCGCCCGATGCCGCGAGGAAAGACATAGACCGTTGGATATAGTCGTCACCGTTATTAGGGTAAATGCTCGTCAATGTTTTACCCAGGAACTGATAAGCGATCTGGCCATTTATTTTAGTCCTTTTATTTCTATATAGCAGGGAAATATTGAGGTCATGTACCGATGCGCCGGTGAGCATCCGATGCTCGTACACCCTGACTGCCGGGTTATTCCGGTCAATTTTCAATGAATTGACATCAGAATAGTTGTAAGCGTAGTTACCACTCACACCGATGTTGCCCATGAATTTCATAAAGGTGAATTCCGCACCCGCAACTTTGGCGTTGCCTGAATTAATAGGCTGCAGATAAGTATTCGGGCCAGTGTTGCCAGCGATAGAATACTCAATGGGGTTGGTCAGGTCTTTATAATATACTCCCAGAAAAAACTGCTCCTCTTCTCTTGGAAAAAATTCATAGCGGATGTCGTAGTTATTGGCGGTGGTATGTTTGATCTGAGGATCACCTTTATAGGAGATGCCGCCGGTGCTGGGCGGGGATACTGGTGCTAAGTCGTAAAATGCCGGCCGGGCAATAGACGCAAAATAAGAGAACCTTAAATTGGTTCTGTCATTCAAGAGGTACTTAATCTGCAGGCTTGGCAAGATATCAGCATAGGACTTGGTCGCATTAGACGGATTAGTGGGGTCGGTGCGGATATAAACAACCTGGGAAGTGCTTTCAGATCTGATGCCACCGAGAATATTTATCTTCGGTAACATAATTTTAAACTGTCCATAATAAGCCGTAATATTTTCGGTAATCGTGTAGTTATTCAGGTTATATGTGCCGGCGCCATAGGGATTGTATACATTCCATTGTGCAGCATAAATATTGGTAAAAGTAGGTTTACCACCATTGGAGGCCGCCACAGGTCGCAGCGTATAATCATCTTCATAGTTGAACCGGTATTTATGTCTGTATAAACCGCCGCCTTTCAATTCCAACTGCATCCTGCCTTTGCTGGTATTGAACGTTAAGTTGCCTCCACCGCTATAATCTTTATCCTGATTATGTTGCCATAAACGATCTATCGTGTCAAAGTAATCAGGAGAAGTAGTGGTTTGCTTTGTCGATGGATCATACACCGTCAGGTTATTCGTATTAATCTGCGCCTGATCAGGTGTTTTCCTCGTGGCATCGGAAATCACACCGGTCCAGTCGAAAAGGAAATGCTTTGATAAAATATGATTTCCAGCGAGCTTGACGGTTTCTATGATCTGATTGGTGGTGGTAGATCTGTAAGCGCTATTCACCGGGCCAGTACCGGGCGTTGTTCTTCCTCCATTACCACCGGTAATGGAAGTGTCTCTGCCGATGGCACCTTCTATCTGATGGGCATATAGCAGGATATTATCTAACGTGATTTTATTCTTTGCGTTGATATTATAGTCGAGGTGTACAATCAGGTTATTTAATAACTGTCTGGTAGAAAATGATTGGGTGATAATGTCATTGATACGGGGCCGGTGATCGGGATCATTGGGGTCCGCGTTGCCGCTGTTAATTTCGGCATCGGAGCCAAAGCATATATTTTGGTAGCTATCTCCGATTAAAAATCCCAATTTGTTTTTAAAAAATCTTTCTCCGTAGGAAGCGCTCAAAGTGCCGGTAGGTGGCGCGCTGGCCGGCTTGAAATCCAGGTTGGACCGGGAGAAATCACCGGGTTGCGCCACATAATTGGCACCATTTCTTTCAGAAGGACTATATTTCTGCACATCCGATGAAGAGAATTTCAGAAACTTCCTGTCGATAAAAATCTGACTGTACCCTAATGCGCCGGTGGCAGATAATTCTCTTACTTCAGGGGCATCTTTGAAAACCAGGTTAATAGTGCCACCAATAGCATCCCCTTCCATATCCGGCAGCAACGATTTGCTCACCTCAATTCTGGACAACAATTCAGATGGTACAACACCTAAAGAGACCAACCTGGATTTGCTGTCGGGGCTCGCTATTTTGACGCCATTGATCAGCGTATTGTTGTATTTAGGTTCAAGGCCCCGGATGATGGCATAGGAATCATCGCCGGCTCCATTGCGCTGTATCGTTACACCAGAAAGCCTTTGCAGGATAYTGGCCGCGTTGATATCAGGAGATTTGGCAATCGCCTGTGCACTTACCACATTCTTTATGTTATCTGCATTTTTTTCGTTGGACCTGGAGGCGGATTCTGTTTCTTTATCCAGTTTCCCGGTAATGCTGACTGCCCGTAGTGTTTTGGAATTCGGCTGCAATGAAATGTCCAGCACAAGCGTCTGTGAGCTATTAATGGTGACGCTCTTTTCAAACTCGTAGTAACCAATGAATTTGACTTTGATCTTATAACGTCCGGGAGTCAGGTCAGAGATGGTATAAGACCCATTAGCGTCTGTTACTATAGTGATTTTGGTATCATCTAAATGCACATAGGCTCCCGCCAATGCTTCTTTTGTGTGAGCGTCTGATATGTTACCTTTTAGGGTGGCGTGTTGTGCAAATAGGAAAGCTGGAAATAGTATTACCAGTAATGATGAGATGAATTTTCCTGGCATAAATGATTTTGATTTTCCTACAAACCACCTCCCCGATTCTGTAGGAAAACTGTGTTTTATGCCCTAAATAAATCTCATAATATTATCATAACATTTGAAGCTTTTTTTTAATTCTCCTTTAAGCAAATCGTAACATTAAGTTAAAGAATGGGGAGTTTAAGCGATAGCATTTTCCTCCGATGCCGACGTTTATCAGAACCTAATCGTTTTGCCGGTACGAACTGATTCCCGGGCGGCCGACAAGATGCGTACCACTATCACGTTGTTAGCAGGCGCATATAAGCCGTAATCCGGCATTTTCAGGGTACCATTCAATACATCGATCAGGTAACGGAAAGGGTCTTCGTATACGGGTACATCTGTTGCGGTGATATGCCGGGTGGCGGCAGGGGTACGTTCGTTGTTTCGTTGTATCAATGTGTTTTTATCCGCAGCAATGAGGTATCCTTTGTCGCCATAAATCTCCATATCCTTGCGGCTGAATGTCCAGTTCCACGATGCCTGAATCGTACACTGTGCGTCGCCGTAATCTACGAGGATGGTAGCATCATCTTCCACTTTGGGATAGATCAGCGGTTTATAATGGCGTGCCACGGCAGTAACGGAAACGGGCATACGATTTTTCATCAGGCGCGTCATCAGGTTGGCGCCATAGCAGCCGAAGTCCATGAGGGCGCCGCCGCCATTCAGCACGGGGTCGGTGAGCCACTCCAGGAACTCCGGTCCGCAACCTATTTCTTTGGGGCCCTGGTGGCCATCGTTGATGGTCACTTTCCGGACCTGCCCGGCGAAGCTGCTATCTTCCAGCAGTTGGAAGGTTTTCGCCACGGACGGGTACCAGCTGGTTTCGTAGTCGGTGAGCAGGTGTATTTGATAGCGTCTGGCAATGGAATCCATCCATTGCGCATCGGCCACGGTGGTGGCCAGCGGCTTTTCCACCATGACGTGAATATGACGGGGTGCAGCCGCGGCCACCACATCCCGGTGTGCTTTAATGGAACCAAATGCCAGTACTGCAGCTGGTTTCACGGCATCCAGCATTTGGTCGAGACGGGTATAGAATATATTTTCCGGCAGGTGATATTGCCGGGCACGCAGCTTTGCTAACGCCGTATCCGGCTCATAAATACCTACGATGGTGATATCGCCTTTATCAGGGCGACCGAGAATGAAGGCCGCATGACCATGAGAAACACCGGCTACGGCTACACGTAATGGCTGTGCCAGGATGCTGCCCATGGCATGCATCAGCAGGAGAGTAAGTAGAACAACACGCATTCCTAAATCTAGGAAATATGTTTTGTTTCTACTAGTGTTTTAGTAAGATGGCTTCCACCCTTTGGCTTCCCAATAACCGATCACTGGCAGGTACGTACCGTACTTATGTTGTGCGGTAGAAAAAGTATCTGCAAAAGAACCTTTGTCGTAATCGATCGCTTTTTCCGCAATATGCGGATAATCGAAAACCGGTCTGCGTTAAATAGCATCCGGATAAAGCGCGATACGGTTTACACGATGAAAAGCAGTGCCGCTGTTGGTAACAATTTCCATTTCAAACAGCACTTCTTTTGTTACTGGGTCTATTTCCACAATACGTCCTCCGTTTCCGATAGAGGTAGGCACAATCATACCAGGACAAAACAGGATATGCCCTGTTTTGGGCAGGAGCTGCACGCTGGATATTGCCTGTGAAAAGCACTGCGCGCCTCTTTCCTGGCCATAGGACCAAACCTGTTGCACTGTTTTATTTAACACATCGATTTTGTATTCCACTACCCGGCTATAATTATTGGCGCCCGAACCAAAGTTGGGTACCCAGTTGCGGTTATACCCGTTGTCAAATACCAGTATATGATCTTCGGATAATACCACCGGCGTGTGGGGGCCCCAGGGCCAGTCAAAACCTGCCGTATGTGCGTCCCCGTTAATCACTGCCGGGTCAGTTACCAGCGACCCGCTTTCATCAACCGGTTTTAGCAGGTAAGGCTGATAGGCGGCGCCCCAATATTTATGCGGGGAAATGATCCATTGAATATTACCGGCGCGGGTAAAACGAAAAATCCCCTGGTAACGTGCGGTAGCCAGCAGGTCACTTCCAATTTCATTGATGGAATTGTTATGTGCCCAGTTGGTAGGATTCTGGGAATATTGTGGCGGTGTAATACCATCAGGCTTCACATAGCGTGCAGTATCCAGCATGTTAGCCAAATCCCACTCCTTTACAAGAGAGCCGGATGCCCGGTCCAGCTCTATAATATGGTCGTAAACGCGAGGATCTCCATTACGCAGGCGTGCGGCTGTTTTCGTGACGGTTACCAACAAATTTCCATTAGTAGCTTCTTTTACCTCATGATGAAAGGTATAGCCGAATTTTTGAAGATCCCATTGACGCAACAGGTTGCCAAACATATCGATTTCCACGATGCGTGGCTGCGACTGATCACCGGCGATGAAAGTGCCACTGTTGGTTCGCTTTAAGCCAATGGAGGCGGAAAGGTGCTGYAGATCGGGCGATGATTTAAACAGCAGCAACCACCGCAGCTCTCCTTCGTTATCGATCATATAGGGCAGGGATACATCGGCTTCAGACATTCCGGGGTAGTTGACGAGATTTACACCAGGTTCGATTTTTCCAGGTTGGGATTTTACCAGCTTCCATCTTGGGAAATCCTGTACGGCAAGTGGCGCGGTACGAATGTGTATTGTTGTACTACCACGTTCCCTGCCTATTCTATCCGTAAAAGTAAGGTCTACGATGTTGTCGTAGTTCGCATACAAGCCCAAAACAGGCACATTCTGGCGGGGCATATCTTCGTGGCATAAGTGTGTGATGGTGCCAGCGTCCCCGTTTTTGCCGTGCACAGTTACTTTTACCCGGCCATAAGTGGGCAGCCATACATTTACCAAGGCGGCCAGTGGATTGTAGCCGGATGGGTTGAGTTTTATGTCCTCCACGATATAATCGAGGCTTCCTCCTTTGGAAGGTACTACCAGGGTGGTTTTGTCGCTAAAGGTAAGAGTGGTACGCCAGTGCGCCGGATCGGGGGCAATGGCGGTAATGTCTTGTTGCGGAATGCGCAGGGAATCTGTTTGGTCAAAATCAAAAACATACACATCACCTTCTCTAATGATGGTGTCGAGCAACAGGCCTTTGTCGGTCAGGGCACTGATGGATTGTTTAGAGGCCATATTTGCCGGCCCTGCGTCCTTGTTACGTGAGCAGGAAAACATAAATAGTCCAACGCCAACCACTAAATAGGACAGGGCACGCTTCATTCTTTTCAAATGAAAATTTATACTTTTCGTTTTGTTAATCATTGCTATGGCTGTTAGAGCAAAAGTGCGAAGTGTATTCACCCCGCACTTTTGCATATTTTATTCTTACAATTCAATGAAGCAGCCGCACATTATCAACGAATATGCTATTGAATGCTGCAAAAAATTCCTAACGGCTTGTCAGCTGAAAACTGGATGGGCTCAAAATCCGCATTTCCTGTTCTGCTGACTACCAAGGGCTAATGAATCGGTACAGGGATAAAATCGGCTTAATTACCGGGGCAAAATGGTGTGTTGCTGGCATCGCTGGCAGTCATACATACAACGGAGAGAACGTCTCCCTCAATAAGTGTATAGCTTCCAAAATCTTTGTCAGGCAAACCACAATTCGGGCCTTTTTGCGGAATGAAACAACGATAGTTTGTAACGATTGAACCAGGGAAGTATCCCTGGATGTCGTAGGTCCCGGCCGGAATGTCTGAATAAGAATTAACACCGGAGCCTGTTGTAGGGAAATACAGGGTTCTTACAACTACTCCTCCCTGTTTGAGAAAAACTCCTGAAGTCGGTAAACTACCTCCTGTGGAGTTGTTGAGATTGATGGTGACGGTTCCGGTCACTTTTAATCTTTTAGGATGTACTGGTGTCTGGCCATGCGCTTTTTTACCTGTAGTTCCTGGAGTAGTAAAGCTGCTGATGCCGATAGCCAAACAAAGCAAAGTGGAGATAAAAACAAGATACTTCATAGTTTACTATTTAGAGTGTGAGAAAAAAGCAAATTATGGTGGTCTGATTTTCAGGGATACAAATTGGGAAAGCATGCTGCTTCCTGGTGCTGTAATACAGGAAAACAGCAGGCTATTCCCAATTTTATCTAATACGGTTTACCTCCACAGCGGGTTTTGCTGAATGGCCGTATTCGTATTTATTTCCGATTCCGGAATGGGCAGATAGAAGTGTTTAGGTTGGAAATTATTGGCGCCCTGTTTTTGGTTATTGATAAAAATCTGCTTCACTTCAGCAGCTGTGTACCAGCGTTTCAGGTCAAAGAAGCGATGTCCTTCAAAGAAGAACTCCAGTTCATCTTGTTTGATCACTTCTTTCATCAGTTCATCTGCATTGGCCCAGGTTTTATTTGCCAGGCCTGCCCGGTCGCGAATACGTTTCAGGCTGGAAGCAGCTCCTGCCAGATTGCCGTTTTTAGCACAAGCTTCTGCGTGTAATAATAACACTTCTGCAAAGCGAAACACGCGCAGGTTATTATTACGGTTTGCAGCATCATACATGCTATTGGAGCCAGCCTGGTTGATATAAAAATTGGTGTATTTCTTCAGTAAGAAACGACCTGGTTTACCATCTACATTAGGATAAGTTAATCCTGTATTCATTGACATCTTAGCCTGGGCCTGATCCCAAAGCCAGTCAAAATTATTATTACCAAACCAGGAACCATCAGTCAACCCAGTTTCGTAGTCAGAATATTTCCAGAAAAAGCTGGTGTACATACGTTTGTCGAAACGGGTATCTGATCCTGCGGGGCGCTGTTCGCTCACGAAATCACGTACGATCGAAATACCCGGCACTAATTTAAACCAGGCACCGGTACCAGCCGGTCCGCAGAAGTTGGGCAGTACAAATCCCAGCTGACCGGAGGGGGTATCATCTCCCCAGGTTGAGCCAGAACTCAATTTACCGTCATAGGATAATTCCCAAACTGATTCTTTATTGAGTTTGGTGGTTTCTTTAAAATTATCTTCAAAGTTTTCTACCAGGTCGTAGGTATAAGGTGCACTTAACAGGGCTTTTAGCTCAGTTTCGGCTTCGCCGTATTGTTTGGTATATACCAATGCTTTACCCAAATAGGCAATAGCGGCACCTTTGGTTACCCGGCCTGCTTCGCTGCCTGGTCTTGTTACAGGCAGGTCGTCTTTAGCTACTTTCAAATCGGCAATGACCTGTTTCCACACATCTGCTTCTGGTGAGGAAACTTTGTTATTCCCATCCGGGTCGTCCGCTACAGGTAACAACCGCAAAGGCACATCACCATAATTGGCTGCCAGTAAAAAATAGTACATACCCCGCAGGAAGCTGGCCTCACCGATCAATTGCTTTCTTTTATTGTCATCCATTTTCACCCTGCCAATATTTTTCAAAAACACATTGGCCCGGTTGATGCCGGTGTATAAGGTCCCAAAATCGCTTCCGGAGGTGCCGGCAGAGTTAAGGAAGTTAATATACTCCCAGGTAAAGGCTTCTTCACCGATCAAAAACCACATATCATCGGCCCGGTTCATTGTTTGATAACCGGAATAGGCGCCGTAATAACCCGACATCTGGTTACGGATGGGTGAATAGATCGTTGGAATAGCAGATACCGCATCTGACTCAAGCTGCCAATAGGTGTCTTCTACCGGAAGATTAGGGTTTGTTTTGTTTAGAAAATCTTTGCCACAGCTGCCCAAAAGCACAAGCACTGCGGCGGCTGCGGTATATGTTTTTATTGAACGTTTCATCGTTATCTTTTTTAAAGGAAGATTGTTATACCAAATGCCGTTTAAACATTAGAAATTAGCCTGTATGCCAAACATAATGGTGCGTGCCAGTGGAATACGGCCATAATCCACGCCGGCGGAGAAAACACCAGTATAATCACCATTATCACCATTGCTTTGTCCCAAATCCGGTGTATAGCCTTTGTATTTGGTGATGGTAAACAGGTTGTCTGCTGCCAGGAAGATGCGACCATTCTTCAGGGTAGCTTTGTTCAACCATTGTTTTGGCAAAGTGTAACCCAGCTCCAGTGTTTTCAGGCGAAAGAAAGCGCCATTTTCCAACCAGCGATCACTTACGCGGCGCTTGTTGTCATTGGGATCTTCCCGGGTATAACGGGGAATATCAGTATTGGTATTTGTAGATGTCCAGGAATTCAGCAAGGCGGCGGAATGGTTGTTTACCTCGTTGGTTTGTTCCATACGTGCCCGGGTATAATTGTAGATTTTATTACCGTACATACCATCAAAGAAAAAACCGATATCAAATCCTTTGTAATCCAGGTTAGCCCTGATACCATAGGCCAGTTTGGGGAAGGCGCTTCCTACGTATTGACGGTCATTGTTGTCAATCCGACCATCACCATTGAAATCTGTAAATTTAATATCGCCAGCTTTCGCATTGGGTTGTATTACCTGACCCTTGGCATTTTTGTAGGACTGTACTTCAGCATCTGACTGGAACAGCCCATCCGTTTTAATTAACCAGAAACCGCCAATGGGATAACCTACCTTAGCCCAGTTAATTACACCTTCTCCACGTGGGCTAATACCTTCAAACTGTTGTACATTACCCACAGTTACAGCTTTTACTTCGTTTTTAACAGTAGAAGCGTTGACACCAATGTTATAGTGTACGGCACCAATACTATTTCTATAGGTAGCTAAGAACTCAAAACCTTTATTGCTGATCGTTCCGGCGTTCATTACGGGTGAGCCACCAAGTCCTGTAGATGGAGGCTGATTGATGCTCAACAGAATATTCCTTGTTTCCCGCACATAATACTCAGCACTAATGGTGAGTTTATTTTTCAAAAAGGCCAGATCCACTCCTACGTTGCTGGTAGCGGTTTCTTCCCAGGTCAGGTTTCGGGGAGAAACCCAGTTAATACCGGTGCTGGAGCCCAGCCACAGGTTACCACCCTGAATATAGTTGATACCGTAGGTAGTGATACTCTGTGTAGTATAATTAGCGATGTCCTGGTTACCCAATCTACCATAGGAGGCACGTACTTTAAACTCGTCTATTGCATTTCTTACTGGTTCAAAGAAGCGTTCGTTCATCAGGTTCCAGCCTAAGGCGATAGAAGGGAATACGCCATAGCGATGCCCATCGGCAAACTTGGAAGAACCGTCCCGGCGCACCGATGCGGTCAACAGATAACGGCTGTCGTAGCTATATACCAGGCGTCCAAACTGGGATACCAGTGCAGCTTCCTGCAGGTTTCCGGAGGTAGATTGATCACCTAATGCACCTGCATCAATGGCATCCGTGCCCAAAGGAATATCTTTCCGGCCCACGCCAAAGTTCCTGTTGGAATTTTCCTGTGATGAATAACCTGCTAACAGGGAGATATTATGCTTCTTAAACGTTCTGTCGTAATGCAGGGTATGTTCCAGCAGCCATTGGTTATTAAAGAAGGCATTTTCGTTGAGGTAAGACTGGTTAAGTGCAGTACCAAAGGTATAGGCCAGGCCTCTGTTGTAATTTCTTCCGGAAGTGCGGTTGATACCGGCATTGATGCGATATTTCAGCCCTTTCACAAACAAATCTACTTCTGCATAACCATTCAGCATCATATCCGTTTGATATACGTGTTGATTGTGCTGGTTGATGTACCCCACCGGGTTTTCCAGGTTTTTCATCCATGGCGCGTAGGTAGCGTAGCCACCTACGGCAGTAGCATCGTAAATAGGCAGTAGGGCATTCTGACGCAGGACATCGGTGATGGTTAAATCGGAAAATTGCTTGTCGCCTGATTTCAATAAAAAGGTGTTACCTACACGGAAATGATCGTTGAAAAAGTTGAAGGTATTCTTAGCGCGTACGTTAAATGCCTTGTAACCGGTGGTTTTTAAAATACCCTGCTGATTCAGGTAACCAGCTGACACGTCGTAGGTAGAGTGTTCTCCACCGCCGGAAACATCTAGATTCACTTTATTAACAGGCGCGGTCTGGAACACTTCATCCTGCCAATCAGTATTGGCAGTAAAGCTTTCTGCCTGGGTAGGCAGCAAACCATATTGCTTTTCCATGGCCTTCCATTGCGGGCCACTCATCAGTTTCATTTTTTTGGGGAGGCTTTGCACGCCAGTATAGGCATTTACACCAATCGTGGGGGCTGAGTTTTTGTGTCCGCCCTTGGTGGTAATGATGACAACACCATTAGCCGCCCGTGAACCATAGATAGCTGCGGCAGAGGCATCTTTCAATACGTCTATGGAAGCAATATCATTGGGGTCTACCCAGTTAATGTCGGCAAAAACCCCATCAATCACGTAAAGCGGGGAATTGCTTCCCAGAGAGCTGAGACCACGGATATTGATACTCAAACCTGCACCGGGCGCGCCACCAGCATTGGCAACGGTTACACCAGCTATGCGGCCCTGTAAAGCACCAGCAGCGCTTTTAGCCAGGTTAGATTGTAAATCTTTACCAGTTACCGTAGCTACTGCACCTGTCAGATCTTTTCTCTTCACAGTTCCATAGCCTACTACGACCAGTTCATCTGTCAGTATGGCTCTTGGTTTCAGGGCAATATCCAGCTGTCCGGCAGCGGTCACTGTTTTTTCCATCGGTTCATATCCAACGAAAGAAACTACCAGTACACCGCCGTTATCTGGTAGTTGCAGGGTATAATTACCTTTGGCATCGGAGCTGGCGCCTTTAGTGGTTCCTTTCAGTACTACAGAAGCGCCGACCAATGGTTCATGAGTGGTGGCGTCCGTAATTTTACCAAATACGGAGATATTGGCTACCGGTGGGATCACTTCTTCCGTTTGCGGGGTAGGTTTTACAGAAAGGATAATGGTATTGTCGATGATGCTGTAATTTAGTCGCTTATTGAGCAAACATTTGCTCAATACGTACTCCAGGTCAGCCTGCACAACAGCCACAGATACCTTGTCGGTCTGCTCCAGCATTTCTGTATTATAAAAGAAGGTGTACCCGGTTTGCTTCCGGATTTCCTTAAACACCTTAGACAGCGGCACATTCCGCATGTTAAGGGTCAGTTTTTGCGAGTACCCGGTTGCACTTACCTGCATTGCCAGTACAAATAGCAAAAAAGCAGCTAGTTTCATAACTTTCAGCATTTGGGCCCATACCCTGGTCCTAAGGTATTTGCCAGCATGTCTAAATAGCATAGATTTGTTAAGTTTTTGGTGAGCGTTAAGCTGTTTAGGTCAAATAAGCGCATAACATGCCTACCAGACATTTCTGCCGGGGACGTTGCCGCGTTCCCGGTTTTTTTTGTCCGAAACATTATTATACGAAGATCCTGGTTGTTACATCCTTATAATTGGTGTGTTTATTTTACTTCAACGATGATTTCTTTTCCTGCAATTGTGTATTGTATCCCGGCCGTTTTTAAAATGTGTAACGCCTGGGATAACGTGGATTGTTTGCGGATAGAACCGGTGTAATGTTTATCCGGCACTTGTCCGCTAAATTTTATTTTGACATCATACCAGCGTGCCAGCTGTCTCATAACTGTGGTGATATCATCGTCATCAAATTCGAACATCCCTGATTTCCAGGCGATGGTTTTATCAACGTCTGCTTCGCCTACCGTCAGTTGCTGACTGCCTTTGGGCAGTGTGGCCTGTTGGGAAGGCGCCAGCACAACGCTGTTACCGGTTGATGTGGCTACTTTAATTTTTCCTGTTACCAGGGTGGTGTTGATGGCCTGCTCATCGTCGTAGGCCATGATATTGAAATCGGTGCCCAGTACGGCTACTTTCGGCCCATTGTTCACTTGTACCTGGAAGGGTTTTGCAGCGTTTTCTGCTACTTCAAAATATGCTTCTCCGCTGAGATATACGGTCCTGTCTTTTTCTACAAACTTTGTGGGGAACCGCAGGGAGGAAGCGGCATTCAGCCATACTTTGGTGCCATCGGGTAATACCAGCTGGAACTCTCCTCCTCTGGGGGTCGACAAGGTATTGAACACTACCTGACTGCTGGTGTTGCCGGCATCATGGTATACGAGTTTACCATTGTCTTTATTAATACGGGTACCATCTTTCTCTTTCAGGCCGTTGTTCTGGATAGCATCGAGCGATACTTCGGTACCATCGCCCAGTTGCAATCTGGMTTTGGGAGCGCCGGGTGCTACGTCCTGCTGAGCTATCGCAGTGTTAGCAGCTGGCGATGTATGCCGGTAACTGAACTGGTACCACAGGACGCCACCACCAATCAACAGCACTGCTGCGGCGGCTGCGCGCCAGCGATACAGCTGACGTACTTTATTTTTTGTGGTATTTGACTGATCAATATGTTCCTGTAACAGGGTTCTGAACTTACCCACTTCCACGTCTAACCGGCCCTGCTGGCCATTGATCACCTCAAAGGTATACCTGGCCCGGTCAAACGCGGTGCGCTTGTCCGGATTTTCAGTGATCCATTTTTCCCAATACTGTATGTGCTCCTCATTGGCGCCCATACAATAACTMAGGAAAGAATCGTCTAACAGGAAGTCTTCGGCGACGTTAAAATTTTGGTCCATTGTTACGTTGATAATAGGTAGTGTAAGAAAACGGGATTTATTCCCAAGAAAAAGGAAACTTTTTTTAAAAAAGTTTTTTACCGAGATAACCACATCAGGATCAACACTATCAACTCTATCGATAAACTTTTGAGGGCGCTGCCCAGGGTATTATAGGCGGTTTTGGTAGTAATCCCTACCCTTTTGCTAACTTCTTCCATGCTCAGGCCATCAAAAAAACGCAGTTGTACCAGTTCTTTTTGCCGGGGTGTCAGCGTGGCCAGGGCACGTTTTACTTTCTCTTTTACTTCTTCCGAGGTTTGCATCGCTACAATACATTCTTCATAGGAAAGCTCATGGGGGCTGCTGGTATCGGCATAGGCGTCTGCTGCCTCGCTGGATTTTCTGGACTGGCGGATGCTGGCAAAAATTTTACGACGCAGGTAAGTAAACAGGTAGGACTTTACATTATTCACGGCCGGGAGCTTGTGGCGCTGGTCCCATATTTCGAGGAACATGTCGTTAATGGCATCTTTCGTTATTTCTATATCCCCACAACTGCGGATACCATAGCCAACAAGATTAAAATACAGATGTTCGTATAGTGCTACCAGTGCTGTTTGTTCGCTTTCCCGGACCTGATTCCATAAATTAACGTGAACACCTGCCTCATTGGCCGGGGAGGCGGCAGATTGGTCTCGAAATGGTGTTAGTTGCTCACTGTTCATCAGTCGTACGCTATTTCATAAAAGTGGAATGGAGGGGGCATTCGCCACCATAGCGAATGCCGCTACTATCAACTCACCGCTATCTTTATCACTACTTTCTTTACCGGCATCGGCGTGCTTACCTTAATATTAGGCATATGCAGGTCGGTAGGAAAAAAGATGGCAAACATACCTTTCTCCAACCGGGAAAAGAACACCGGATTTTCTGCAAACAACTGGTAGTCGGCTGTTTCATCATAAGCTTTTGAAGGCGTTTGATCTTGCAGGAAATCATGTCCAATCAGTTCCGAACCGGATACAATATATTGTACATCGATGTACTTCTTGTGTGACTCCATCTGTTCTGTGGAAGCATCTACGGTATCATATTCATTGACAATCGCGAAAATGTTGGTACCGTCGATGTCGTATTTACCTTTCTCCAATGACGCCAGATCCGTTTKCGCCAGGTATTCAAAGGCCTTGATAAATTTAACGCCGAGGCGATAATAAAGATGAGCGTTCTGCAGTGTGTCCAGTATCATGCGTAGTAAAAAATGTATGAATCAATTGGCAAGATACTTTTTTTTCCATTTTACCCAACCTTTTGCTGTTAAGCCCCCGTTTACTTTATTAAATAACCTGAAATCATATGAAACATACGCCGCTCTATTTAATGGGGTTCATCCTGTTAACCTTCATCGTGTTCGGCTGCCGGAAACAAATGCAGTTGGACCCACTGGATAAGTCGTTAAAGAATTCCAGCTTTGCGAAAAAAGATTCCACGCATCCCGGGGATACCATCCACCATCCTGGAGATACGATCCCGCATCACCCTGGTGATACCATTCCACATCATCCGGGCGATACGATCCCGCATCACCCTGGTGATACGATTCCGCATCATCCTGGTGATACGATCCCACATCACCCCGGTGATACGATCCCGCATCATCCGGATTCTACCTGGCGTCGTCGGTAAACCACTCTCCGTTCCGCCTGCGGGACTGGCCCCATGACATAAAATTATTATACTCACAGCATTAACGTTGCCTTTGCAGTATGCGAAGGCAACTTTGCTATTTCTTACCATCCAGGAAACCACCCATTGGAAGATATTTCGCAACTGATAACAGCATGTGCTGACAACAATCGTTTAAGCCAGGAAAAGCTCTACTACAGGCTTTACCCAGCTCTTTTTTTACTATGCCGCAAGTTTTTCAGTGATAACAATGACGCATTGGAAGCACTGAACGACGGAATGATTTTAGTTTTCAGGCACATCAAAAAATATGATTCCTCCAAAGGAGCTTTTTTTAACTGGGCTTATACCATTGTCAGAAATGCGGCGCTGGATAAGCTAAAACAAAAAAAATGGCCGGAACATCAGGAGCTGGATAATTATCTGCCAGAAAAAAAAGAAAACCTGCTGGGCAAGCTGGAATGGAAAGATATCTATACACTACTGGACCATCTTCCGCCTGCCACCCGAACCATTTGCTCTTTATTTTACCTGGAAGATCTGTCTATTAAAGAAATCAGCGAACAGCTACAACTCAGTACAGGTACAATAAAATGGCATCTGAGTGAAACAAGAACCAGGTTAAAACCGGTATTTATAGCTTACTATCTGAATAAATAAATTACATCTGTGAGTGCAACTAATATAAACGACGATTATTTAAACGAGGAAGACTTGCCGATTCCTATTCCACCCGCGAAAGACGGATGGGCGGACATGGAGCGCAGGTTAAATGCAACGCCTCCTACGCTGCAGGTTAAAAGAAGTAGCCAGCTGTTATTGCGCGCGGCGATGATCGCCGGCATGGTAGCCGTTGTCAGCGCAGCATTGGCCGTTGCTTATCATTTTCTCTTCCATCCTCATCAGGAAAGTTCACTTGTTCCTGCCATCGTTGCACCTGATCATCGCAACCATACTGCCAATCACAATAGCACGGGAAGTATTTCAACCACTGATACCCTGCAGCAGTCTTCCATCTCCCAAAACAATTACCAGCCGCCGGCTTCCGCTACTCCGGCTACAAATGGAGTACAGCAGCCAGGTGCACCCCGTATTGACTTAAAAGAAAATAGTGCTGCTGATAGCGTTTCCGGTAAAGGAGTACTTCCTGCTGCTTCAGCAACAGTCGCTGGCAACAAGGGTTCCCATCCTGCTACCGGTACCGCTGCGACAACGACAAATGCACACACAGCCAGTACCCATCGCTCCCGCACCGCTGCCGCCACTTCCCATGGCAATAACGCCAACACAGCGGCTGCAAGTGATCCTGGCCGGATTGCTTCCAGAAACCCTCGCCGGAAAGGCCACCAAAAGTCTCCCACCACCTCGGCACAAAACGGAGATACACAAAGCGGTCCACATCATACATCTCCGGAAAAAAATAATGGAGATACCGAAAGTAGCCAGCGTAGTACATCTCCGGAAAAAAATATCCCCGACGGCAATACGCCTTCGCAAGCTGGTAACCCAGCCTCTATTACGCACAATACACTGCAATCATTGCCACTGGCCAATCATCAATTATTGACGAAACAACCGCCGACGGCCGTTGCCGCCAGCTGGCATTCCTCACACACGCGTGTGCTCCCGGAATGGCAACTGTTCCTGCAATGGCAACTGCCTGTTCCACTTACCGGCAGCAGCTATTATTTCAATGGTCCCAATGGCAGCAATCAGTTCTATCGTACACTGATACCGGGTATTCGCGGTATGAGAACATGGAATGCCAACAGCATCTCGCTGGACCTGATCCCATTCACTGCGCAAACGTATAACAGTCCGGTAATGAATACCGCTACAACGATGGGCCGCGACAGCTCCAACACCCGCGTGACAAATACTTTGCAGAAAGAATTCGGCGCCGGCGCTACCCTGCTCTATCACCGCCGCATTTTATCACACTGGCAAATAGCCGCTGGTATCCAGTTTAACTACTGGATGCAGCAATCTGTTAATCAGAAAACAGTGCATTACGCCCGCTGGACAGGCAATCCGGTAGATTCCAGCAACACAATACAAAAGGAGAGCATCCACCGGCCGGAATTGAAAGTACCGCTGGAAATATATTACAACGCGCCGCGCTGGCAGGCAGGCGTACGGATAGACGTACCGGTAGTCAGCAAGCGTGACAGTCTTACTTCGGATATTAAAACACCGGTACAGTTACAGCTGATGCTGCGGTATAAACTGCTGCCACGGCGTAAATCATCATTCAGGTAACAGGTATGGCTGTACGGCTTTTTCCCATATAGCATACCCCTGTTTGTTCATATGCAACATATCATCAAGGAATAATTCCTTGCGGGGCTGCCCGTCCTTATCCAGCATTTTTGAGTAGATATCTACGTACACCGTATTCTTCTCATTAGCCAGAAACTGTTTGATCAGCTCATTAGTTTGCTGTGCTTTATCGAAATAAGCAGCCCTGGAAGGACTGGGTTTTATGGAGATATAAATAAGGGGGATATCCGGTAGCTCCGCTCTGATCCGGGTGTACAAGGTATTAAACCGTTGCAGCAACGTATCTGCGTTGACGTTAGCGGCAGGCAAATCGTTTTCACCTACATATATTACAATTTGCCTGGGGGCATACGGGAAAATGATGCTGCCGGCGAAAAAGGTTACATCGTTGGTTTCCGCGCCACCAAAGCCACGGTTCAGCACTACATACCGGCTGAAATTCCGCTCCAGGTCGTCCCATTTCCGGATGGAGGAGCTGCCCACAAACAAAATAGGATGCGGCGGCGGTGCATAAATTTTATCATATTCCCGGATGGTATGGATATCGTTGGCAAACCGCGCCGGCGACTGCGCAAATAAGTAGCCACCGACATGCAACAATGCGCAGACTAAGAGTAACAAAGTTTTTTTCATAACAATTTAATGATTGCGGAACCGTTAAATTAGTCGAAAAAAACTAATTCAAAATAGACTATACGATGAATACCCACCCTGTGAATCTCGCCGTTCGTTTTATGCTTGAAATTGTTATGCTGATTGTATTAGGTTGCTGGGGCTGGCACCTGGGTACTGATTGGCTGCGTTATGTGCTGGCAGCCGGATTACCCCTGATAGCAGCATTCCTCTGGGGACAGTTCCGTATCCAGAATGATCCTAAACCGGCGCCTATCGCCATTCCCGGACCATTACGGCTCCTGCTCGAATGGGTGTTATTCGGCCTGGCGGTATACGGATTGCAGGTGCTGGGACATCCGCAACTCAGTATAGGCATGGCGATCATCGTTGTTATACATTACGCCGTTTCATACGACAGAACCTGGGTGATGCTGCAAAACAAGCCCTACAACGGATTTGTGGGCAAAACCATTATGGGACAAAAGCCTTAGAAATACCAGACCATTTCCGGTTCGATGCCCACATTTACGCTGGCGCCCTTTTTCAAGCGGGTATCCGTGGTTTTGATGGTCAGTAACTCCTCACCTATCGCTACAGTGGCTTCGAGATAGCTACCGTAAAAACTGAGGTCCTGGATTTTACCACTCACGGCATCCTTCTTTGTCCGCACCAATTTAACATCTTCCGGACGTACAAAGATATTTTTGCCATTGAGGGTGATGCCCGGCAATCCTTCCAGTATGGCGCTTTTAGCGGGAGATATCAGGTTATATTTACCAAATAATCCGGCTACATATTCATTCACCGGCTGGTTATAAATTTGTTGAGGTGTTCCTTTTTGTACAATTTCTCCGTCTTTCATCACCATGATTTCATCTGCCCATGGGAGAATATCCTGTGGGTCGTGCGAGATGAGCATACAGGTGATGCCCAGTCGCTCACCAATATCACTGATCACCTGCTTTAGGATGCTTTTATGAATCATGTCCAGGTTGGAGTACGGTTCGTCCAGTAAAAACAGTCTGGGTGAGGATATCAGCAACCTCGCCATAGCGATACGTTGTTTTTCTCCACCAGATAACTGGTCTGTTTTTCTTTTCAGCAGGTGGGAGATGCGGCAGATATCGTAGATCTCTGCGGCTTCCTCGTCTGTGAGTTTATTGGCATAAGAAAGAATCTCTTCTACGCGGTAGTTGTTTCTCAGTTCAAAATGCTGCGACAAATAAGCTGTACCTGGATGCCCTGGTATCAATACTTCCAGCGCACCCCTAACTCTTTTTCCTTCAAACATAACGGTGCCGGAATCTGCCTGTCCCATGCCACCCACAATTTTCATCAGGGAACTTTTGCCGGAACCGGTTTCACCTGCGATCACAATTTTCTGAAATTGCTGTTGTGTAAAGCTGACATCCTTTAGAATATAAGCGCCGTGCTGTTGTTTGCTGATATTGGAAACCTCAAGAAAATTCATGCGCGCAAGTTAAGTTTTTCCGGGCGCGATTTCAGCGATTTTAGCGATTTTTTGTCTGCGGGCGTCCTGCCCGCAGACAAAAAATCGCTAAAATCATCCGTTGTTAGTCGTTCCAGGCTTTCCGCAAGAAGCGCAGCCAGTTGCCATGCATTACATTTTCGATATCTGCCTGGCTATAGCCTCTTTTAGTCAGCAGGTCCGGCAGTTTTTGCATATCGGCAATGGTTTCCAGGTCGTATGGACATTGTTCTTTACCAAAGGCACCATCCAGGTCTGTGCCGATGCCCACGTGCAGGGCATTACCGGCAATCTGGCAAATATGATCCATGTGATCGATCATTTTTTCAAGATTGCAGCCTGCAGCTTCGGGGGTAGATTTTCCACGTACCCAGCCGGGTACCATCATCCACGCATCGAGTGCGCCGCCGATCACGGCGCCTTTCTGGACAAGGGTTTTGATCATGTCATCGCTGAACTGGCGGTTATGATTTACCAGTGCGCGACAGTTATTATGACTGGCCCAAACCGCGCCATTAAACAATTCCATGGCATCCCAGAACGCATCATCGCAGAGATGGGTAGCGTCGAGAATCATGTTCAGCTTTTCCATTTCTTTGATCAGCTGTTTGCCTTGTTCATTCAGACGACCAGTGGCATCCGTGCCATTTGCATATCGTCCGGGGCCGTAGTGGGCAGGTCCGATGGCGCGTAATCCTTTGTTATAGGCACGTTCCAGATATTTCAGGTCGATGATGGAATCAGCGCCTTCCAGGCTAAGGATGTAGCCAATTGGTTTGCGATCATTGGGTGTACCGTCATTCCATAGGGCCAGATGCTGTTCCAGTCCTTTGCGGTCTTTGATCATCACCATCTCTCCTTCGTCTTCCATGGCTTTGTACCAGGCCAGTTGTCCCTGAGTCTGGGCCCAGGCCTGTTCCGGTGAATGCCAGCCTGGCAGCGGATTATCCGGTGCTACATAACGGCCTATCTGGGTGGCTACTACCAGTCCTATATTTCCTTTTCTCAGCTCCGGGAATGCCACTACGCCTTTTGCGCGATCCGGCTTATCGGTTAATCCGGCTTCTCTGGCCCGGATGGCGGTGACAGGCTGTTTCAGGTTTCTGTTCCATTCCAGCGCGTTCATGCTGAGATCCAGGTGTGCATCTATCGTAAACATAGTTATTTCATTAATTAGCGTACAATTCTTCCGGACATACCGTTTTTCATCAGTTCAACTATTTCCGCGTGGCTTACAATGGCCCAGTCGCCGGGAATACTTTGTTTGATAGTACCGCAGGCCGTGGCAAAATCGATGACTTGCTGCGGTGCATCTCCGTTCATCAGGCTATACAACATACCGGCGGTAAAGGCGTCGCCTGTACCAATCGGGTCGGTGATTTCTGTGAGCGGAAACCCTTTCGCATAGTAAAACTGTMCTTCGTGTGCCAGGGCGCCGGTGTACCAGAGCTGTTGATCTTTTTGCCGGCGGAAACTCATGCCCAGCGTTTTAAGACGGGGCATTTTTGGCAACAATGCGGTGTAGCATTGCTCAAACCGTTGTTCCAATGGCAATGCCGTATCTGTGTCGATATCAAAATATACTTTCACGGCATCCAGGTCGGCTACGGTTACTTCACTATGTTGCAGTAGTCCCGGCATCACTTCCGATGGATGCTGGCCATACTTCCATAGTTTGGAGCGGTAATTAAAATCCGACGAGATGGTAATTCCCGCCGCTACTGCCGCTTCCAGCGCCTCCCGGCAAACAGCAGCTGCATTTTCAGATACTGCTGCTGCTACGCCGGACCAGTGAAAACAATGGCTATGTGCCAGGATCTCTTTCCAGTTGAGCTGCCCGGGTTCCAGGGCCGCATAAGACGTTCCCGTTCTATCGTAAATGACGCGGGTAGGCCGGATACTGTTGCCAGGTTCTGTAAAATACAGGCCCAGCTTATCGCCACCGAATAATACATGGTCGGTGTTCACTCCATGACTTCTCAGTTGTTGAATACCTGCCCAGGCGAGATCGTTGTCCGGCATACGGCTCACATAATCTGCGTGTATCCCTAACCTGGCCAGCAGTACACATACATTGGCTTCCGCCCCTGCATACCAGGCGGTATATCCGTCGGTTTGTTGAAATCGTTTGCCACCACTACTGTGCAGGCGCAGCAAAAATTCCCCGAAGGCGGTTACCCGAAGCCCTTTGTTACCATCCGGTTTCTGCATCATTAAATTATTTTGTTACCTGGATATTGCTGAACTATTTTTCAAAGTACTCTTTTTGAAACAAACTCCGCTAAATATCCAAATATACAAATCAACCGCTGTCTAGTATAATTCAAACAGTGCTTCTATTTCCACCGGAATATTATCAGGCAAAGAGCCGAAGCCGACTGCACTTCTTACGCCGATACCATTTTCGGCTCCCCATACTGCCGCAAACAATTCGCTGCAACCATTGATCACATATGGGTGACGCTCAAAATCGGGTGTACAGTTCACCATACCCAATACTTTGATGACGCGCTTTACTTTATCCAGGCTGCCTACATGTGTTTTAATCGTAGAAAGCATGGTTAAACCCACCTGGCGTGCAGCCAGTTTACCTTGTTCGATATCCAGTGCATCGCCTATACGGCCAATGATCAGTGACTTATCATCTTGCACGGGTCCATGACCAGAGAGATACAGGTATTTACCATCTATCAGAAATGGTTTATACACCCCTAATGGCGTCGGAGCCGGAGGCAATGACAGTCCCAGGGCCGCTAATTTCTCTTCTGCATGATTGTTTTCCATAGTTGCTGTTTTAGTTTTCTAAAAAATATGATTTGCTGATGTTGTACTATTATTTTTTTGAAAGATAGGTACCTATACGAACTTATCTAATATCAGTACTCCTATAAGTCCTACGGTACCTACAATGGTTTCCATAACCGACCAGGAATACAAAGTATGTTTAATGCTCAGGTTAAAATATTCCTTAAACAGCCAGAAACCTGCATCATTCACGTGCGAAAACATCAGGCTCCCCGCGCCTATTGATAATACCATGAGGTTGGGGTTTACATGTCCCTGCAACATCAGTGGAGCTATCATTCCAGCAGCGGTAAGGCCGGCAATAGTAGCAGAGCCAACACAGGCCCTGATAATAGCAGCGGCTAACCAACCCAATATCAGTACGGGAATATGCCAGGATTGCATGGCGTTCGCAATCTGTAAACTCACCCCGCTATCTGCAAGTATTTGTTTCAATCCGCCGGCCCCTGCCACAATTAATATGATCATAGTAATATCCCGGATCGCATCTGCATAGATCCCCATAATTTCCTTTACAGGCCTTTGCTGGCAAATACCCAGCGAAAAGGTGCCTACCAGCAACGCAAACAGCATTACGGTGGGGGCGTCTCCTGCAAACAATATCCAACGATGGGCCACTGTGTTTTCCTGGTTGAAAAAGTGAGCTAACAACGTTGTGAAGATCAATAGTAATACTGGCAACAAAGCAGTGATAAAACTATTCATTTTTCCTGGTAAAGGCGTATCATTTACTTCCTGTTGCTGAAACAAAGCAGCAGGCGATGCAGGGATATGCTTCAGATACCTTGAAAAAACAGGGCCGGCCAGTATCAATGCAGGAATAGCCACTACCAGCCCATACAACAATGTCAATCCCATATTGGCATTAAACTGTGCTACCAATGCAGTAGGCGATGGATGTGGCGGCAGAAACCCATGCGTAATCGACAATGCCGCCAGTGCCGGCAATCCAATATATACGGCTGGTAATTTATACTGGTATACCACGGAGAAAATCAATGGCACCATCAATACAAAGCCTACCGTATAAAACAACGGGATGCCGATAATAAATCCAGCAACCATCAATGCCCACTGGAGATATTTTTCGCCGAATAGTTGCATCAGGGTGTTGGCAATCTGGCGGGCCGCACCACTTTCCGCCACCAGTTTGCCCAGCATGGCTCCCAGTACAATAACGCTCAGCAACCCTCCTATGGTGTCGCCTATACCTTTTTGCAGGGAAGCAGAAATTTTATCAGCGGGTATCCCTAATAGTAACGCTGCCAACACAGATACCAGGAGGAAAGCAATAAAGGGATTCAGTTTGCACCAGGTGAGCAAAACAACGAATACCAACATGCAAAATATTACTATCAGAAAAGACATATCAATCACTTTTGGCTGTAGCGGCAGGCTGTCGGACTGTAAGCTGGCAGCCGTAGGCGTTTCGCGGAATTTTGTTTTAGCAGATAGCGGTGAGCTTTTTACTTTGTCTGATGGTGAATGGTAATTGGCTAATGGTTATTGGCTCACCGCTAATGGCTTAATCAATTATAATTTCATCTATCAATAACTGGCTGTTACCACCTGCGCCGTATTCGCCTTCCGGTATCACGCCTTTGTTGCGGGCCACCACTTTTACATACCGGGCCTTCACCGGTTTTACCGGCAGGCGTATGGCATTGATGCCATTTACCGGAAAATCAGTGGCGATAGCGAGTGGTGTAAAATGAGTCCCATCATTAGAGATCAGGAACTCAAGCACAGTAGGCGGCCACATTTTCTGCCAATGATAATTCAGACAATTGGCCCCTACCTGCTGAATAGATTGTTCACTGCCCAAATCAATCACTGCTTCCAGATCCCGTTTGCTGAAGCCCAGCCACTGTTGATCATTGTAGCGGTTAGATCCTGCAATACCATTTACCAGCAAGCTGGCATCACCAGTATATTTGGTATTAGGCGTTTCCTTTAATGTAATAGTAGCGCCAGTCGCTTTATTGATCGTAAACGACTGATGAAATAGTCGTTGCGTACGTTGTTGTTGTTGATACAATACAGCTTTGAGCGTGCTGCTTTTGGTGAGTCGTACCGGGTGTTTATACGCGGGACTCTTAGCGCCGGGCATACTGCCATCCGTAGTATAACGGATAGTAGCGGCAGCGTCTGTACTATACAGTGCAATGTATAATTGTCCTTTCGCGAGGCTGTCTATACTGTAATTTATTTCATCGAAATTATTCGCCGCAGCAATATGTTGTGCGCGCAACAATGGCTGCTGCGCTTTTACCCGGATGCGGAAATCAGCATCATCTCTCACGCTTTGCGGCGACCAGGCCCTTTCTGCCACCGCCAGCAAACGTGGATAGATCATGTACTGCGCCTGTTGCTCGGTATCCAGGTATTCACTCCATATTTCCCCCTGCATGCCCGAAATATAAGGAAGCAATGCGGTATCACCTGCGGCGTGTAGCGGATCGTAATGATATACTTCTTCCAAAGGCGTATATCCGCCGGCGGCTACTTTTTCTTCGGGGTATAAAGACTGATAATGATCGAAATACAGTTCATCTTCCGGTGTCATGATCACGTGATGCTGTTGCCTGGCTGCGGCAATGGCGCCGTCTACACCTCTCCAGCTCATCACGGTGGCACCGGGCGCCAGTCCGCCTTCCAGTATTTCATCCCAGCCAATTATCTTCCGGCCTTTGCTGTGTACGTATTCACTGATTCTTTTGATAAAGTAGCTTTGTAGTGCGTGCTCATCTGCCAGGTGTTCCTGTTTCATACGCAGCTGACAGGCGGGGCAATGCGCCCATCTTACCTTTGGGCATTCATCCCCACCGATATGGATATACGTAGAAGGGAACAATTGTATCACTTCATCCAGTACGTCTTGCAGGAAAGTAAAGGTGCTATCGTTTCCTGCGCAAAACACATCATCAAATACCCCCCAGAACTGCGCGGTTTTATACGGTCCTTTTGTGCAACCCAGCTCGGGGTATGCGTTGAGCGCTGCCAATGCGTGACCGGGCATTTCAATTTCCGGGATCACGGTAATATGTCTGGCAGCGGCATAGGCAATCACTGCTTTCACTTCTTCCTGCGTATAATATCCGCCATATTTTTTCCCATCAAATACGTGGGGCAATTCTTTCTTGTGTCCAATCAGAGTTTGGTCCCGCCACGCAGCGATAGACTGCAGTTTGGGATACTTTTTTATTTCAATGCGCCAGCCCTGATCATCGGTCAGGTGCCAGTGAAAGTTGTTGATTTTATACAGTGCCAGCTGATCAATAAACTGTTTGATAAAGTCAACCGAAAAGAAATGGCGGCTTACATCCAGGTGCATGCCCCGGTAGCCGAAGCGGGGATAGTCGTGTATCACTGCTCCCGGCAACACCAGCTTAGTAGCATTTTGTTGCTGCCATAACTGTCGTAGTGTGGCAATACCCCGTACGATGCCGGTAGCATTGTACGCGGTGATGGTCACCTGTTCTCTGGTAATATGCAGCAGGTATTCTTCGGGCTGTTTTACGAGGATGGTATCCGTATGTAATACGATACGGTTACTGCCGGGTTGTGCTGTCAGCGGTAATGCTTTCTTTGTTTGCTGCTGAATATATTCCTGTAGCAGCGTGGCGGCGCCTTCATTGCCAGGATCTGCCAGCAGCGTGGTGTTGGGAGTTAGCTGAAAGCTATCCGTATTATAAGTAGCACTCACTGGCAAAGGAACCAAGGCTGCCTTTGCGGCAGCCTTATTCCTCTGTGACATTGTTGTGTTACAAACCCCTACTAATATTGATAAAAGCAATATTCTTTTCATAGTTATTTATCCCACCAAACTCTGGTTGTTAATAAATCCGGACCTTGTCTTTTTACTGCTTCCTGGTAGTGTGCACCGTTAATACCTTGTTCTGATATAGAGTAAGGTAAACGGCGGGGAATAGTACCACCAGTCGCATTGCCCACGTAATTAACCGGTACCAGTACAGGGTAGCCGGTGCGTCTCCAGTTAGCATAGGCTTCCTGTTCATCCAGGAATAATGCGGCCCACAATTGTGTATGAATCTGGTTCATTTGTGCGTCAGGAGTACCAGCTACATTCAATGCATGTGCAGTTACGTACTGGTTGATCTTAGCATCTGTGATGACACCCGCAGGGCCAAACAGTGACCAATTCTTCAACGCAGCTGTAACGCCGTCGTTGTAATACTGTGCTTTATCACCGGATACCCAGCCACGTAAGGCGGCTTCAGCGAGTAACAAGTTGGTTTCTGCATTACTTAAAATCAATAGCGGTGCTGCATTATTTAAAACAGTAGCCGGATTAGGTTCTGAGAAAGTGACGAATTCAGCGGTCCTTTTATCGGAACCATTCGGCATGCCTTTCTGAATGGCAGCGGAAGTATCAGGTACATTATTATTCCATACCACTGACACTACTCCCAGGCGGGGATCATTATTATTTTTCAGGAAGTCGATCCAGGTTTTGCTGTATTTACCCCATTCTATATTTTCTGCACCGTGGGAATTCAGGCTATAATCCTGTCCTACGAGTTCAAATGCCACGGGATTGTTGTTATATGTCTGCGGCCCGTTGCTGTAGCCTATTACAGCACTCTCTTTTCCCTGGAGGATAACGCCGCCGGCGAATGCTTTCTGTACCCAATCTTTCGCTACTACTTTACCATCTGTTACTTTGGTAGCGCGCATGGCTACTCTCAGCATCAGTGCATAGCCGAATTTTTTCCAACTGGCGACATTACCTTTATACAGCAAATCGGCGTCTTTGAAAGTAACAGCAGTTGCGCTGGGATCAAATGCTTTGATGGCTTCATCCAATTCCTTTAGCATGTCTACGTAAATATCTGCCTGTGCATCGTATTTAGGCAGAAATACACCACTCCTACCCTGGGAAGCTTCTGAATACGGCACATCTCCATAGAGATCTGTGATACGCTGCATCAGCAATACTTTCCAAATTCGGGCGGCCGATAGTTTATTTACTTCCGCTATATGCTCCGGTGTTTTCAGCGCAGTAATGATTTCCTGCAGGGTAAGGATCGCATTGGTATAAATGTAACGATAGTAATAACCCTGGTAAAAATCATTCGCCGCGTATTTATCACCGGCGCCGGCGCCCGCAATTTCCTTCGCCGTTGAAAAGTGCTGCACATAGTTACCGCACTGCAGGTAAGAAGTATAAAAGTAAGTTCTGTCGTATACCAGGTTACCTTTCAACAAGCTCTGTGTAAAGAGATAATCGACATTCGGCTTAGAAGAAGCATTAGGATTTGTATTCAATTTTTCAAATCCTTTGTCACAGGATGACAGTCCAAGTACTGTACCCATGAGAAATATATATTTATATCTGGCCAATCGTTTCATAAATATTTTTTTTAAACGTGAACTACAGTTTTACCATGAGGTTGATACCATAACTCCTGGTGCGTGGCACGGCGAACATTTCAAAGCCCTGCGCATTCCTGTTACTAAAGGCTGATTCAGGATCGACGTTCGGTGCGTTTTTATACAGGATGAAGAGGTTTCTCGCTACAAATGAAACGGTAGCTGATTGCACTTTTGCGAAGGCCACTGCATTAGTAGGGATGTTGTAGCTCAACACTACCTGTCTTAATTTAATGAAGCTGGCATCGTATACAAATTTCTCGGAAAGGTTTTTGAAGTTATCGTAGTACTGTTGCAAACCGTTGCCATAAGTAAATGTTTTGGTGAACGGCTTATCATCAGTATCCACACCGGTTACCGTTAATCCTTCTTCTCTGCCTGGCAGGGTAATTTTACTTAATCCAAAGCGGGTGGCATACAGGTTGGTACCGGAATATACATAACCGCCAAATTTACCGTCGATCAGGAAGCTCAGGTTAAATTGTTTATAACGGAAGCTGTTAGTAATACCTCCGCCCCATGGTGCAATACCTGTTCCCAGATCCTTTTGCTCGTTTACTTCGTAGCCATTGGACTTGTTGTAAATTGTTTGTCCCTGTGCATTCTTCTTGGCACCAAAGCCACGGATCATGCTATAAGGCTTACCTACTTCTGCGAAGATGAACGCATAGCTGTTTACGGCTCTGTCCAATTCCAGTTTATCTAGGCCATTATTAAGTTTCAACACTTCGTTTTTATTGTATGATGCGTTGAAAGTCACCTCCCAGTTAAAATCTTTTTTCTTCACAGGAGTACCGGAGAACATCACTTCCACGCCTTTATTGCTCATTTCGCCCACATTCAGATAAGCGTAGTTGTAGCCGGAACCTTGAGAAATTGCCGCCTGCATGATATCATCGGTAGTTTTACGTTGGTATACGGTGATATCCGCAGATAATCTATTTTGCAGGAAGCGACCTTCGACACCAAATTCCAGGGTAGTAGACGTAAATGGTTTCAGGTCCTGGTTAGGCGCCATCAGCTCACCAGAGCCAACGCCGTTTGTTTGTGTGGGTGTTTGGAGTGGTAGTCCAAGGTGTCCTCCACCGGGTACCATGCTATAGGTTTGGTTCAACGCATAAGGCGTTGGTGCACCACCACCTACCTGTGCCCAGGAGCTTCTAACTTTAGCAAAATTTACCCAGGAAGGCATTCTAACCGCTTCAGACAGCAGGAAGCTGGCACCGAAGGAAGGATAAAATATATTATTCTTCTTTTTAGATAAAGTAGAGAACCAATCGTTACGGCCGGTAGCAGAGAAATACAACAGGTCTTTAAAAGAGAGGTCTATGGAACCGAAAAGAGAATTGGTTCCCTGATGCCGGTTAATATTTTTAACACTTAAATTCTTTACGTTCGACTGATCATAAAAACCCGGTTCGAAGAAGCCTTTACCATCAAAAATAGTTTCATCTGATTTGGAGCGACGTTGGTTACCACCGGCCATAGCTGTCAAACCGAGGTCTTTACTCAGTTTAGTCTGGTAGTTCAGCGTCAGTTCACCGTTTGTTTCAGTGATAGCAGCTGTATTTTGCGCATAAAAACCATCAGATGCATAAGCGGTACCAGAAGGTACTATCCCTACATAACCGGCGTTGGTATAATCATGGTTAACACGACCACGAACAAACAGGTTATCCAGGATATTGTATTTGATACTTACGTTCCCGATAAAGCGGTTACGGTTGTCGTTATTCTGGAATTTATTAAGAATGAAATATGGATTACCTGCGAAGTCAGAAGAATTCCATCTTACTTCGTTTCCGTCTTTACCGTAGCCGGGATTCATATTCCGGATATCTACGGTGTTAGCCAGCATATAAGTACTCCAATTCAGGTTACCAGGAGCATCAGACACGTTGCTTCTGTTCTCTGCTTTTTMAATATTATACTGCGCAAATGCTTCTACTGCAAGCTTTTTACTCAGGTTGGAGTTTACGGCTGCAGTGAATATTTTTTTATTCAGGTGCTGGTTAGGCGCCAATGCACGATTATTCATATCAGAGAGAGAGGCGCGGAAAGTAGTGCTTTCATTACCACCGGCAAAAGATACGGTGTTGGTGAAAGTGGTACCTGTGCGGTAGAAATTTTTGATGTTATTTTTCTGTGGAGAATAAGGACGTCCTACACCATCAAACTGCACCACATTGCTACCATCCATTTTAGCTCCCCAGGAAAGGCGGCCGGCGCTGATAGCGGATGATTGATCTGTTGGCTTTGCGCCGTTCTGACCGGAACCATAATCGTATTGCCAGTCAGGAATAATAGCAGGTGTTTCAGCAGTGAAAGTGGAGTTGTAGTCTACACCAATTCCTTTTCTGGTTACCCCTTTTTTAGTTGTAATCAGGATAACGCCATTGGCTGCACGGGAACCGTAGAGAGCAGCAGCGGGGCCGCCTTTCAATACCGTAATGCTCTCGATGTCGTCTGGATTGATACCACCAATACCATCACCACGGTCTGCGTTCAGACCAATAGCACCATTACCGCTGGCAGGCATATTTTGCGTGGTATTGTCGATGGGCATACCGTTGATTACATACAATGGCTGGTTGTCGCCATTCAGGGAACCCGTACCACGGATGATCACGCGACTGGAACTACCAGGACCTGCAGCGGAACTACTTGAGTTTACACCGGCAATTTTTCCGGTTAAAGCATCTGCTACGTTGATTTCGCGGGCCTGGGTAAATTCACTGCCTTTCACTTCTGTTACCGCATAGGCCACGGCTTTCTTTTCCTTTTTGATACCCAACGCAGTCACCACCAGTTCACCCAGTGCTTTGGAAGCCTGGTCCAGCTGGATGTTCACTTGCGTTTGGCCAGGTGCTACTTTCACTTCTTTCCTTTCATATCCGATATAACTAACGGCGAGGGAGATGTCGGCAGCATGGTTGGCAGGCATGTTTAAAGTAAATTTTCCGTTGGCATCGGTAACTGCGCCTACTCCTTTTGCGGACAGCAAGGAGATCGTAGCGCCAATAATTTGTTGTCCATCAGGTCCCTTTACGGTACCTGAGATGGATTTGTTGGCAGGTGCCTGGGCGTAACTCCCAAAACAAAACAAGAGGCTCAGTACAGGTAGCATCAGTTTCGTGAAAGTTGCCAGCTTTATGACATTTTTCATCATTGTGGTTTGGTTGATAGTTCTTCAAATAATGCGGAAATACTGCTCTAAAATAGGTATTTAGTTTATTTCTGCAAATAATTTGCAACTATATTCTGCAAATAAATCGCAAACAAGATTGAAATAATGTATCAATTTATTGGTTATTAATATTTTATCATTTTACAACTTTTGCAGAAAAATTATTTTTACTGTCAAAAGTGCAAAATCGATATTGAACACATATTTTTGCGCTAATATTATTTTACCCGGCAGTCCGAAACTTTGCAAATGCTGGGATTTTTAACTATCATCACCCTCTGAATCGTCGCAACGCTATGGATAGTCCGAACACGCAGGAGCAGCTTCCTTTTGCTTCCCTCACTAAAAAAGCGAGGAAGCAGTTAATTATACAGCAGGTAAATATTCATACCCGCATCACCTACTCCGAACTGGTGGGACTGATCAACGTATCAGAAGACACCATCCGGAGAGATGTAAATGAACTGGCGGAAGACGGAGAAGTAGTGAAAATTAAGGGAGGCGCCATGTCTATCGCCTACCATTATGGGCATGAATCGCAGACCTATGCACAGAACAATAAACTGGTCATCGCGGAAAAAACCCTGCAGCTTCTCCGGGACGATATGATCGTTTTAATCGGTGGGGGCACCACTATCCGGGAATTCATCAAAAAAATCCCCGCTACCCTCCGTGCCACTTTTATCACCGTGAACGTGCTCTCCGCCGTAGAGTTGCTTGATAAGCCTATGATAAAAACAATTGTCATCGGTGGACAAATTTCTGCCTATAGCCAGATGACCGTAAGTGGGGAAGTATTTGAGTACCTGTCCAACATCAAGGCGGACCTCTGTATCATTGGTACCAACGCCATTGACCCGGTGAATGGCTTAACGGACGCCGACTGGGAAACCATACAGGTAAAGAAAGCCATGATCAAGGCAACAGAGAAAGTAGCCATACTGGCTATTTCTGAAAAGCTGAACTCTTCCATGAAGATGAAAATAGCCGATCTGCAGGATATTCATTACCTCATTACTGAACTCCCCGCCGACAGCCCCGAATTACAGGCCTACAAAGCGAAAAACCTGACTATCTTATAACCCGGAAAATCCGTTAAAATTTTCCTGATCTCGTAAATAGTTTTCCTGATTACATAAACCCACCGGCCGCGGCTATTCTAATTTTGTGCCGCTTATTAAAGATCGACGGTGTTTATGAATCAATTTTTTACGAAGACAATTTTCCGCAGCGCAGGCTGCCTGCTGGCCTTTTCAATTACAACCGCCCATGCGCAGACCGCTGGCCAGGACAGCATCCCCGGGATGAGTACTACCCAGCTGCGCGATGTAGTGGTGGTATCTTCCAGAATTCCCCAACAAATCAGCAATATACCCGGTACTGTTTGGGTGATCGACAGTACTAAACTTCAAACGCAAATCAAGGCCGGTGTTCCTTTGAAAGAAGCACTGGGCATACTTATTCCCGGACTGGACCTCGGTGGACAGGGACGTACCAACAACGGACAAAATCTCCGCGGCAGAGAAGTACTGGTGATGATCGATGGTGTGTCGCTGAACAGCACCCGTGGCGTAAGCCGGCAGTTCGACGCCATCGACCCGTTTAATATCGAAAAAATTGAAGTACTCTCCGGCGCCAGCGCCATTTATGGTGGCGGCGCTTCCGGCGGTATTGTTAATATCATCACGAAAAAAGGCGTGCGTCATGGCGTAGCCTTCGAAACAGAAATAGGCGGCAGAAGTGGCTTAAGAAACAGCGATGACCACGATCTTCGTATAGCCCAGTCCGTATCTGCCGGCAACGAGAAAATCAGTGGCCGCATTGGCGCCGCCTTTCAGAAAAACAGCGCCGCTTATGATGCCAACAACCAACAGGTCAGGATGGATATCACCCAAACCGATCTGCAATACAACCGCTCCATCGACATCTTCGGAAACGGTGAATGGCGTATTTCTCCCAAACAATCATTAAGTGTAGCCGCACAATACTACGATTCCCGTTTTGATGGCCATAAAGGCCTCTACCTGGGTCCTGACCTCAGCGGCACCTTCGGTGGTAAGCCGGAGCTGATTAGTGTAAAAGATGGCTTTGAATCTGATGTAAACCCAATGTCCAAAAGAGCCACTGCCAATCTGAATTATCGTATTACCGATGTACTCGGACATCAGGATATTTATGTACAGGCGTTTGGCAGATCCGAGCGTTTTAACTTCTATCCTTTCCCGGGCACCCTCTCCTACACAGATGCTGCCGGCGCTAAAAAGAGCATCCCCAATATGGGCGCTTCCAGCCAGAACACAGATGTATATGGATTTAAACTGGTACTGGCTAAAAAATGGAAGACGCTGAACGTCAGCTATGGCATAGATGGCGAACATGAAAATTTCGAATCAAAACAAACCTACTTTGATGCCGCCACTTCCTACACCTCTGGTGGTTTGATCAACAAAACCTTTGCAGTAGCCGGACGCTATCCGCATATTGGCATCAACAGCATCGCCGGATTTGCGCAGGCAGGCTGGAATATTCTTTCTTCTCTGACGTTATCAGCAGGTATCCGTCAACAGCGGATTCATGTTAAAGTAGATGATTTTGTTGACTATCGCCAACAGGCGCTCATCGCCTATGGTATTGGTAAAACGGCCGATGCGGTGACAGGTGGAGAGAAAAGCTACAACATCACTTCTTTCAATGGCGGCCTGGTGTATAAAGTAACGAAGGCCATGCAAACCTGGATGAATTTCTCGGAAGGCTTTTCCCTGGCAGATCCTGCCAAATATTACGGCACTGGTAGCTACAAACTCATCGACCAACACTGGACATTACAAAATGGCGCCAGCGTAGGGTCGTCACCGTTAAGTGGTATCAAAACTCACCAGTTTGAAGCCGGATGGAGATGGAAGCAAAGTGGCTGGAACGCGCAAACTGCCTTGTTCTACACCCGTTCCAACAAAAATATTCAGTATACTGCTGCTACCCTCACCCTGCTGTTGATTGATCAGCCCCGCAGAAATTACGGTATTGAAGGTGCGTTGTCTTATAACTTCAACAATGGTATTGAAGCCGGTACTAATTTCCTGCTGATAAAATCAGAAAACAAAAACAATGGTAGTTGGCAAAAGCAAACCGTTACCGATGCCAGTCCTTCTAAAGTAGTCACTTTCGCAGGATGGCATAACCGCCTGTTTAATGTTCGTTTGCAGGATGTACAAAGCTTTCGCTTAAAAGATGATGCCGGTAACCAATTATCCGACTTCAACACACTGGACCTGGTGGGTGGCGTAAAATTACCTTTTGGTCGTTTAACAGCGGGTGTACAAAACCTGTTGAACCGCAACTACCAAAGCATCTGGAGCCAGAGAGCGCAGGTGTTCTACAAAGCGTTAGGCAGTGCAGCTACTTATGAATTCATGGGACGTGGCAGAACGTATTCATTGACTTATACGATTACTTATTAGAGCAAAAAGCAGAAAGCAAAAAGCAAAAAGCTATTGTAGCGAGTGATCAAAACGTATAACACTCGCTACAATAGCTTTTTGCTTTTTGCTTTCTGCTTTCTGCTATTTTGCTGGCTTCTTATCAAATAACGACGCCGGTTTTATCTTCTCATACTCCACTACCCCGGTTTGTTTGGCCCACTCGAAATAAGCAGCAGACAACTCATTTACGATCTGTGTATTTTTAGCCGCCAGATCATTGGTCTCTCCACGATCCTGCTCTACATCATACAATTCCCAGCGATACTGCGGATAAATGGATACCAGTTTCCATTTACCTTTTCTTACGGCCCTGTTGCCGGCGCGCTCCCAAAAAAGAGGCGCCTCACGGTTTACCGCTTCGTCACGGAAAAACAGTCCGGTAAGGCTTTTCCCAGGCAATGCATTTACCTTTATCCCATTATATTTTTCCGGATACTTCACGCCTGCTACTTCATAAAAAGTGGGCGCCAGATCTATCAGATGGGCAGTTCCTTTAGAGATCGTGCCCCCTTTAATTTTACCGGGAAACMAGGCAATCAGCGGAGAACTGATACCACCTTCATACATAAAGTTTTTGAAGGCCCTGAAAGGGCTGTTGGATACGAAAGACCAGTTTTTCCCCTGGGATTCAAAAGAGCCGGCTGTACCCACCGGGCCGGTATTCCTGGCTGCTTTAGGCCCCCAATGCGCCACATCTTCCGCAGGAGCGCCATTGTCTGAAATGAATATCACCAGCGTGTTATCGTCTTTCTTCAGTGCTTTCAACGCATCCAGTACTTTGCCTACTCCCTGGTCCATCCGGTCTACCATAGCGGCATACACCTCCATCTTCGATTTCCAGAGCTGCTTTTCATCCCAGGTAAGACTATTCCATTCCGGCACTTCTTCATCGCGGGGAGCCACTGTTTGACGAGGGTCCAGTATGCCCAGTTGTTGTTGCCGTATTAAACGCTCGTGGCGAAGAGAGTCCCAGCCAATATCATATCTCCCTTTATACTTTGCAATATCCTCCGGCAATGCCTGCAAAGGCCAGTGCGGCGCATTAAAAGCAAGATATAAAAAGAAGGGCTTGTTGGCTTTGCTTTGTTCCTGCAGGTATTTCACGGCATGGCCGGCAATTTCATCGGTGAAGTAATAGCTGTTATCTGCCGGATGCAGGCGCTGATTATTCTCTACCAGCACCACCGGATACTGACCTCCTCCCAATGGCATAGGCTTCGCATCGAAGTAGTCGGCGCCTCCGCCTATTACGCCGTAATATTGCTCAAAGCCACGTTGATTGGGCCAGGAAAGACTATCGTTTCCTACATGCCATTTCCCCGACATCAATGTACTATAACCCGCTGTTTTCAGCACCTCTGCCAGCGTCAGTGATTCTTTGTTCAAAAAGCCCTGATAAGCAGGCAGGCCCAGGTTTACATCGAAATAGCCGATGCCCGCTTTATGCTGATACTGACCACTCAGCAAAGAGGCACGGGTGGGCGCACAAATAGAGTTATTGTAAAACTCTTTCAGGCGCAGTCCTTCGGCAGCCAGCCGATCGAGGTTGGGTGTACGTATTTCAGAGCCATAGGCGCCCAGATCCGAATATCCCATATCATCCACCATGATGAGAATAATATTCGGCTTTTTCGTTTGTGCGGATACGTTAGTAGTCCATATGGCTGCTGCTATTAAAGCAGGTAATAATTTTTTCATGATTCTTTTTTTGTGTGTGGCATTATTTGTTCCGCTTTCCTGCGGCAGGCTGGCTCCCGCCAGTAGGGCCTGCAAATCCTGACGGACCAGTGGGTTTTATTTTATCATAATCCACCACCTCATTTTCTTTGGCCCAGTTATCATAGGCTGCTGCCAGTTCCTTTACCACCTGAGGTTCCTGTGCCGCGAGGTTGTTGGTTTCCGCCCGGTCTGTTTCCAGGTTATACAGCTCCCATTGTTTGGATGGCCAGGAGGAAATCAGTTTCCACTTTCCTTGCCGCACGGCCCTGTTGCCGGCGCGTTCCCAGAAGAGCGGCACTTTACGGGTAATTTCCTGCTGCGCAAACAGCAATGGGGTTAAGCTAATGCCAGGTAAAGGATTGGTGTTGATATGGTGGTAGGAAGATGGATATGCAGCACCACCTATTTCATAAAATGTAGGCGCCAGGTCTATCAGGTGTGCAGTACCCCGTGCAATGCCTCCAGCCTTTATCCTGGCTGGATACCAGGCTATCAATGGTGAGCTGATACCTCCTTCATAGGCACTGGCCTTGTAAGAACGGAATGGCGTGTTAGATACATGTGCCCAGCTTTGTTCCTGATAATCATATGATCCTGCTGATCCAATGGGACCGGAACTACGTGGCCTTTTTCTGCCGGTTGGTATAAAACCGCCCTGGGCACCGTTATCGGAGATAAACACGACCAAGGTATTTTCGTCTTTCTTCAACTCTTTTAACTTCGTTAATATCTTACCAATGCCCTGGTCCATGCGGTCAATCATGGCAGCGTATACTTCCATTTTCCTTTGCCATAATTGTTGTTCATCCCAGGTGAGGCTTTCCCAGGCGGGTACTTCCGGATCGGGTGCAATGGTGGCATTCGGCGCTATGATGCCTAACTTCTTTTGTTGGATAATCCGTTCCCTGCGTAGTGAATCCCAGCCGATGGCGTAGCGGCCTTTGTACTTTGCAATATCTTCCGGCAATGCCTGTAGTGGCCAGTGTGGCGCATTGTAGGCCACATACAAAAAGAAAGGTTTGTTTAATTTATTCTGTTCGTCCAGGAATTTCACGGCGTGGCCGGCAATTTCATCGGTGAGGTAATGTCCTGGTTGCAGGTTGAAAGAACGATTGTTTTCTACAAGCGGTACTGGTGGCGCCTTATCCGGGTAGCTACCAATATCAAAATAGTTACTGGCGCCGCCAATAAAGCCAAAAAACTGGTCGAACCCACGTTGATTAGGCCAGGCGATACTATCATCTCCCACATGCCACTTTCCTGACATGAGTGTGCTGTAACCCGCGTCCTTCAGCACTTCGGCCAATGTCAGTGATTCCCTGTTCAGGTATCCCTGATAAGCCGGCAGTCCGAGGTTTACGTTAAAATAGCCCACACCCGCTTTATGATTGGATTGACCGGTAAGCAATGATGCGCGGGTAGGCGCGCAGATGGAGTTATTATAAAACTCCTGTAACCGCAGTCCTTCCGCCGCCAGGCGGCTGAGATTAGGCGTCTGTATTTCCGAGCCATACGGTGCGATGTCTGAGTAGCCCATATCATCCACCATAATCAGGATGATATTAGGACGTGCGGCCTGTTTTTGTTGGGCCAGGCTCCCATAGCTGACACCGAGCCACAGGAGCAGAAAGCATATTTGTTTCATTCGTTGGTATTTAGGTATTAGTAGTTCACCCAAAGCGGGTCTTGTTTCAACTTTGGATTCAGGTTCAATTCACGTTGTGGCGTTGGAAAATGAATGTGACGGGGCGCCGCCAGTGTTTTGCCTGCTGCTTTTAATACTTTCACATAGTAATCCGGGCCTCTTCTTACCAGGTCAAACCAGCGCTGGTATTCATATACCAGTTCTTTCCTTCGCTCCTGGAAAACGCTGTCGCGGAAATTATCTGCGCTCAATCCCGGCGCTATATCCTGCAGTCGCGGTACATTGGATCTTTGCCGTACCGCATCGATGGCGTTATATGCAGCGGCGGAAGGACCATGGTTCACTTCATTCAATGCTTCTGCATAAATGAGCAATACCTCTGCATACCGGATAATGGGTAAATTTTTCGAGGATTCGCCCTGGCTGCCTACTACCGCCGGATCGTAATATTTATTCAGGTGTGGTTCGAAGGTGTACAGTTTACCATCTGTGGGGCTGGTCATCTGGGTCACAAATGTGACGGATTTGCGGGCATCCCCTTCGCCAAAACTTTCATATAGCCCTCCCTGTTTGTGTAATGCGTCGGCATAATCGCCGTTAATGCCGGGCACTTCATTGGGAGCAGAGCGGCTGGCAAGGCTATTTCCCTGGTAGGCGGAATTGCCCTGGAACTGCGCAGAGAAAATATGTTCCTTTCCATTTTTCTTCGCTACATTAAACACATCCGCGAAGTTTTCAAACAGTTCGTACCAGTGGAGATCGATGATCTCCTTACTTTTATCGGCAGCCAGCTGCCAGTCTTTTTTTGTGAGATATACTTTGGCCAGCAGACTCTTGGCAGATCCGGCAGTAGCGCGGCCGATGTCTGCCGGGCCATATTCCGCCGGTGCCGGCAGATGTTCTGCCTCCTGCAGGTCCTGGATGATTTGTTGGTATACTGCCTGTTCCGGTGCTTTCTCTACATATAATGCGTCCGGTGATAATGATGCCGGCGCATGCAGCACCAGTGGCACCGGGCCAAACCATCTCACTAAATTAAAATAATGTAATGCCCGCAGGAACTTAGCTTCATTGATCAGGCGTGTTCTGATGGTTTCGGTGATACTACCCTTACGGATCAACGCAATCTGATCAATAGCAATATTGGAGACATTGATGGCGTCATAGCTCTGTTTCCACAGCTGCTCCATCCGATCATTGGAAGCATCATGCGTAAGACCGGAAATAGCGCGCACATGGGCATTCCGGGCTCTTGGCCCTGCTTCATAATCATCTGTAGCCATTTCCACGCCTATCTGAAAAAGGCTGTTGTACAATGATTGTCCTGTTTCATATAGTTTGCGATAGGCGGCTGTTACCGCGGCATTCGCTTCTGCTTCATTCTGATAAAAATTATCGGAAGTAATGACTGCTTCCGGCTGTTCATCCAGTCTGGTGCAGGATGCCACCGTTATGGCCAGTAGTATAATGATATATATCTTTTTCATGTGCCCTGGTTTTTAGATAAATAATATGGATCAGAAAGTAATCCTGGCGCCGCCGCTAATGGTACGTGCTACCGGGTAAATACCCAGGTCTGTTCCGGGTGAAACGTTGTTGCCGGAAGTCACTTCCGGATCGAAACCGGTGTATTTTGTCCAGGTGAATAAATTTTGTGCCGTAGCAAATACATTCACCGCCGATATTTTTCCGGTGATTCGTTTAGGCAGGGTATATCCCAACGTAATGCTTTTCACCCGCAGGAAGGAACCGTCTTCAATAAAGCGATCTGAGAAAACCGGCGCAGGGTCCAGCTTTGCGCGGGGAATTGTTTGGCTGGGATTCGTGGGTGTCCAGCGATCGAGCGCAGATGATGCAGCCCCTTGCTGACCATTAAATAACTCCAGCGACTGCCGGTTGGAATTCAATATTTTGTTGCCATAAGAACCTTGTAGCAGCAGGGATAAATTAAATCCCTTCCAGGAGAAGTTGTTGGTGAGCCCAAAAATGAAGTCTGGTTGCGCATTGCCGATAATTGTTCTGTCGGCAGCGGTAGTGAAGTTGCCATCTCCATTAATATCTTTATACAGTCTGTCGCCGGGTTTTGGGACGGCATTACCGGTCAGTTTCCCCTTCTTCCCTTCTTCCCCGGTTTGCAGAATGCCGTCTGTTACCGTGCCGTAAAAGCTGCCCAGCGGCTCTCCCACGCGTATAATGTAGTTGCCGCTGATATAAGACTGCGCACCATTTCCAATGGTTAACACCTTATTGCGATTCACAGATACATTCAAATCAGTTCCCCACGTAAACGCCCCCACGAAGTTCTTACTGCTCACGCTTATTTCTATTCCTTTATTTTGTACGCTACCAAAGTTTTGCAGGGAGGATGCCTGCCCGGAAGTCCATGGTATTTCTACATTCAGGAGCAGGTTGGTGGTTTTCTTATAATAGCCATCCAGCGTTAGCAGTAGTCGGTTATCGAAAAATCCGATATCAACACCCACGTTGTACTGGAAAGTTTTCTCCCAGCCGAGATGGTCGTTCGCCAGGCGGGAAGGCGCAAACCCCGTAGCAATGTCTTTTCCAAAAAGATATCCCAGTGTATACAGGGTGGCAAGCGACTGGTACTCTCCTATTTCGAGATTGCCCGTGGTACCAAAGCTGGCCCTGAGTTTCAGGTCACTGATTTTTTTAGACAGCGGCGCAAAAAATGATTCGTTGCTCACTCTCCACGAGGCGGCGGCAGAAGGGAAATAGCCCCATTTATTTCCTTTACCAAAACGGGAAGAGCCATCCGCACGGATACTGGCAGTGAAATAATAGCGACTGTTATAATTATAATTTATCCGGGAGAGATAAGAATGCAATACCCATGCGGTAGCGTCGGAATAGGGTCGTACCAGCGTAGACCCGCCCTGCAGGTTATTATACGTCAGATCATCTGTTACAAAGCGCTGAGCACCGGCCCTGGTAATATCACTTTTAAATTCCTGCTGCGTAAATCCGGCCAACACATCGAGGGCGTGTTTATGAAATACACGGTTATAGGAAATGGTATTTTCATTGAGCCAGGAATAACTGTTGTAAGTGCCTTTCGCTGCACTTCCTTTGGTTAACAGCCCTTCATAAATAGAGGATGGTATGTAGTTCTTTTCGGTGTTATTACTCACGTCGGCGCCCATCAGTACCTTCAGATTTAGTCCTTCTATCAGGCTGTATTCTGCGAAGGCAGTACCTAACAAGCGATTGGCAGTAGACTTGTTAATCTGTTCCTGTATGGTGGCGATTGGGTTAGCGAAAATATTTTCAAATGGATTACGTAGGGTATAGCTCCCGCTGGCATCGTAGATGGTTGCCGTGGGCGGCATCTGCAGCAGGGACGTGATAATACCGGAAGGCGCTACGTTGGCATCGGATTTACTCACGGTAAGATTGGCGCCTATCTTCAATTTGTCGTAGGGTTGTGCATCTATGTTGGCCCGCAAACCAATCCGGGAAAAGTCTGTATTTTTCAGAATACCTTCCTGGTTGAAATAGTTCCCGGAAATAAGGTACCGCGTTTTAGGCGTTCCACCGCTGACGGACAACTGATGATTTTGTTGCGGAGCGGTCCGGAAGGCAGCATCCTGCCAGTCGGTGCCAGCGCCTAGTTTATCGATATCGGCTTGCGACAGGTACTGATACTTTCCTTTGGTGGGATCTGTATCATAGAAGGCATCATTTCTGAGTATGGCAAAATCATGCGCGTTGAGTACATCTATTTTTTTGCGGAGCGACTGTACCCCATAACTTCCTTCATAGGTAACGCTGTTTCTGTCGGCTTTTCCTTTGCGGGTAGTAATGATCACTACGCCGTTGGCGCCTCTGGAGCCATAGATAGCGGTGGCAGACGCATCTTTCAGGATATCTATACTTTCAATATCGGATGGATTGATGCTGGCTAGTGGATTTACCGGTGTGCCGGTGAGAATACCGGGGCCGGCAGGGCTGTTGTAAACCGGAAATCCATCTATCACATACAGGGGCTCATTTCCACCTTGTATGGAGCTACCACCGCGAACGCGGATACTCACGCCGCCACCGGGCTGCCCGGATGTTTGCGTTACCTGCACGCCTGCTACGGCCCCTTTCAGCGCCTGGTCAACAGAACTGAGTGGCTGTTTTAGCAAAGGGCCGGAAACGGCGGCAATAGCGCCGGTAAGATCACTTTTCTTTTGTGTACCATAGCCTACCACTACCACATCGTTCAGTTGACTTTGTACGGGTTCCAGCGGAATTTCGATGTGTTCTCCGTTGGCGGTGATTTCCAGGCGGCGATAACCGATATAACTAACGATGAGTATGTACGGAAATTTCTGACCGGTGACAAAAGTGAATCGTCCGGCTGCGTCTGCAGACACGCCGTGGGTGGTGCCTTTAATGTTTATCACAGCGCCTGGTAATGGTTCGTGTGTTTTAGCATCCACTACTAAGCCGGTAAGATGTGAGTTGATCAAAGGCGTACCGGGTGTTTGTGCCAGAAGGGCAACAGGGAAAATAAATAGCAGGAAGAAGCCCGCCTTTAACAGGTGTGTTTCTCGTAAAATTTGTCGCATTGTAAAACAACATTTAATCTGCTGATCAGTACCGTGACCACATCAGATAGCAGGAAAGCCTATACCGTGTGAGTAAAGGGCATAGTATCCCTTCTGTCACCTGGTTAAATGAACAGCATGAATGAATAAGTATTAAAAAGAAGGTGCCGGGAAATGGCTACTGCATTACACTACAGACGAAACAGCACCTTGTTTCGCCACTGACAGAGAAGATGTGAGATGTTGACATCTGGCTTGTTTTATTGGTTGAGAATGGTGTTGTTGTCATAGCGGCGTCTTCCCGATAGTTTTATGTGGTGGTGCTAAAAACTATAAGGGTTTTCGTTCCTGCTGTAAGTAGTGTTGACGACGCTGTGTTTTGAACAACGGCGTAAAAGTAAAGATAATTTTATTAGTACACAAACTTAGTAGACTATTAATTTTTAAACTTTATGCATTCCCTGGCGTCCAACTAATGAAAAACCTAATCGAACCATGAAAAAGTTCACATTCGCTTTACTGTTGTTAGCAGCAGTAATCGGCACCGGATCAACAGCATATGCGCAGGTTAGTGTGGGCGTAGGCGTTTCTATCCGGGTAGCACCTCCTCCATTGCGGGTATATACCCAACCGCCCTGCCCATATGATGGATATATCTGGACACCGGGCTACTGGGCTTACGGACCAGATGGATATTACTGGATACCCGGCGCATGGGTGGCGCCACCACGCATCGGTGTGGTTTGGACACCGGGTTACTGGGGATTTGTGGGCGGTATTTATAGCTGGCATACCGGCTACTGGGGCCCTCACGTAGGATTCTACGGAGGAGTCAACTATGGTTATGGATATGGCGGTTCCGGCTTCTATGGCGGTATGTGGCGGGGAAATTCCTACCATTACAATACGGCTTATTCAAACGTGAATACCACGATTGTGCATAACACCTACGTGAACAATACCTACATCAATAACAACACGGTGGTGAATAACCGCAGCAGTTTCAATGGTCCTGGTGGTATTACGGCAAGGCCTACACGTATAGAAACTGCAGCGATGAATGAGCAGCATGTCAACGCTACCTCCGCACAGTTATCGCATGAACAAAGTGCCCGGAATAACCGGAGCATGCTGGCAGCGGGTAACAACGGTCGTATTATGGGTGGAAATCATACTGTCAGACAGGGGACTACTTCTCCCGAAGGAAACCATGGCGGTGCACAGCCCAATCATATTTCCAACAACAATGCTACGGCGCGTATGAGTAACGGCGATGGCGGCAATCATTTTAACAATGCCGGCAATCGTGCAGGAGAAAATCATTTCAATAACGCAGCGCCAAGAGAAAATCATTTTAACAATGGAGGTGGCAATCGCATGGTAGCCATGCAGCACCAGCAGCATTTTTCGCAGCCACATATGAACGGTGGCGGGATGCCTCGCGGCGGTGGAGAACACGGCGGTGGCGGTGGCCATGGTGGTGGTGAACATGGTGGCGGCGGCCGGGGCAGACACTAGCTCCTCAATTACTTCATCTCACCCCATCTATTTCATCCAACAAACTCCTCCTTCATTTCATCCAATGCAAAAAAGCCATCTTTCCGGTGGCTTTTTTCATTTGACCAGGTGCTTTAAAAAAGTATCCGGTGCTGTAGACCCGGATGCTTTTCAGTCTTCCATGATCTGGCAATGGAACCCTGTTTCATTGACCAGCATCATTACTTTTCCTGCGTGAAAATTATCTCCTTCCACGCGCAATACCTTATCGCAATCTTCCAGGTCGAAATTGACTTTACTATCCGGAAAATTTTCGAGCAACAGCGCTACTATTTCCTGTGCTGCTGCTACCCGTCTGACATTTGTTACAAATACTTCTACCATGCTACTAAATTTAAATTACATATAGCTCATAGCAGGATACCCCAATAAGCGGCGCCACAGCGCTATCTGGCCAATACAGTTGGCTTCCCGGTACATGGAAAAAGTCACCATATCCCACACCGGAAAAGACATATTCATCTCCGGAAATTTCAGGATAACATTCAATTCCTCGTCAGTAGCGGATACGATGGCAGCGCGTAACAACGGTGTAATAGTTTCCCAGTCTTTTTTATACACGTCCAACGACGGATAAATCACGTCTGCTTTGATGCCCTGATTTTTACTAAACAGGTGATCTGCGGAAGATTTGGCTTCCACTTTTAAAAAACCGGCCAGATCAAATCGTTGTTGTACGAGGCTGCCAGCGAGCCATGCCACGTGATTAGCGGGTGTATCCAGGCGTTTATGCGCATCTGAATCGGAAATCCCAAACAATGCGTTAGGAAAAAATCCTGTTTGTAAGTCAAATAGTGAAAGAATGCCCAGCATTCTGTTGCTTGCTGTTTCCATTTTCTTATTATTTTTAGGTATTCAAAGTTGTTGTAAGGTAGTTGTTAATCCTTGCAACAGCAGATGCTGTTAAAGCCAATCTTAGGGGGTATTTGCGACAAAAGTCTTAAGTTTGACCAGCGAATTAAAAATTGAAACCCATATGATCAAGATAGGTATCCTGCTTATCCGCCATTACAAGCTACTCAGCCTGGCGGCCATCACCGATGTACTTGAAACAGTCAATAAGATTTACCAAAAAAAAGGTGAAGCAGCACCATTTACCATTACCCTTGTCAACACCAGGGAAACGGTACATTTGTCTTCCGCTTTTCCGAACTACGAATCGCTGGACATTTCGGCCACAACGAGTTTCAACCTGATACTGATACCCTCTTTTACCAGTGACGACCTGCAGCAATCCATTCATGAAAACAAGGTCTATTTGCCCTGGTTAAGAGAACAATATAAAAACGGCGCCGCATTAGCCAGCTTCTGTACCGGCGCCTTCTTACTGGGCGCTTCCGGCCTGCTGGATGGAAAAATTGCCACTACGCACGTGGATGCCTGCAAAGATTTTTCCGCGGCTTTTCCGGCAGTAAACCTGCTATCCGACAAAACAGTTACCCATGATGCCGGTATTTATACCAGCGGTGGCGCCACCTCTACCTTCCATCTGCTACTGCATTTGCTGGAAATACATTGCGGTATTGAAATAGCCGTAAGAACCGCAAAAATATTTGCCATTGATATGGGCAGAGACAAGCAATCTTACTTCTCCACATTTCAGCCTACCCGTAATCATCACGACGACCTGGTGGCTACTGCCCAACAAAAAATTGAAGCCAGTTACCAGGAAGCCGGCACTATTGAAGAGATGATTAAAGACATTCCCTCCAGCCGCCGCAATATTGTACGGCGGTTCAAACAGGTGACCGGTGTAACGCCTATTGAATACCTGCAGCTCACACGCATTGAAGCCGCCAAAAAACTACTGGAACAAACCGGCCAGCAAATGATGGAAGTGATCTTTAATTCAGGCTACAACGACCCCAAGGCATTCAGAAAGGTATTCCGTAAAACAGTTGGAATGACCCCTTCTGAATACCGGGAGAAGTTCAGTGCAGTACGGTAAGATTAGTGTCTGTCCCAGAAAAAAGGTGGTTCAATATCCAGACTACGCAGATATACATACCCTTGTCCGCGATGGTGGATTTCATTATCCACAAAGTAAAGCAGCAGGCTGGTAACAGTACCTTCGTACATACCGAAAGCCTTCATCGGGCGCTGGAAATCTTCGGATGCAATACGGGGCCAGTATTCATTGATCTGCTCTGTCACAATATCCCACAATTGGAGTAATTCATCTTTCGTAGTGGGATTGGTAGCACCGGTGTGTGCCAGCAATTCGTCCATCGTTTTCCATTCTCCATTCGTAGCAAAACCGTGTACACCAGCAGAAGCGATACCTAATACTTCCATGGCCAGCGCCGAGAAAGGACGCATACCACCGATGCTGTAGGTAAACAGCTTATCTTCCGGGTATTTTTCAATAGCACGACGGGTCAGGTCGCGGTGGCCCTGCCAGTGCTTCAGGAACTGTTCAGGCGTCAATACGATTTGTGTTGTTGGTACGTTAGCGGTCAAAACATTGCTTTCCATAAGGCTGTATTTTTATTGTTTTTTTGTTTGATAACACAAAGAAAAGATGGGGGTGTGACAGCCCTATGTCAGCAGTGTTTAAAATTTTTTTTTAGGAGACGATTTACAGCGATACCCCTCTTTTCCACGGGATGAAATCATCCTGTCCATTTACCACAGATTTTGCGGCAGTGGTACCACTGGCCACTGCTATCACGTAATCCAGTATGCGCGCGCCGGCTTCGGGGATGGTTTCCGTGCCTTCTATAATCGTACCGGTATTGATATCGATGATATCGTGCATACGTTGATACAGGGGCGTATTGCTGGACAGTTTGATCACCGGTGCAATAGGATTCCCGGTAGGGGTACCGAGTCCGGTGGTAAATAAAACGATATTGGCGCCGCTGCCTACTTCTGCGGTGGTGGATTCCACATCGTTTCCAGGCGTACACAACAAATGGAGTCCCGGTTGCTGTACTTTTTCGGGGTAGTCCAATACGGCTATCACCGGAGAAGTGCCTCCTTTCTTCGCCGCGCCGGCCGATTTAATGGCATCGGTGATGAGGCCATCTTTTATATTTCCGGGAGATGGATTCATATCGAATCCGGAGCCGGCTTCTTCTGCCCGCTGCTGATACGTACTCATGAGCTGAATGAAGCGGGTGGCGTCTGCTACGTTTGCACAGCGATCACTCATTTCCTGTTCTACGCCACATAGTTCAGGGAACTCAGATAATATAACGGAACCCCCAAGTGCCACCAGCAGATCCGCGGTATAACCGATGGCCGGGTTGGCCGAAATACCGGAGAATCCGTCGGAGCCGCCACATTCCAGTCCTACACATAGTTTGCTCAGGGGCGCTGGCTGCCGGGTACTTTCATTGGCGGTCATCAGTCCTGCGAACGTTTGCCGGATCGCCTGTGTGATTAAATCGCTTTCTGTACCAGTTTGCTGTTGATCCAATATATATAACGGTTTCGCAAAGGCAGGGTCCCGTTTTCTGATTTCCTCCTGCAACAAACTTACCTGTGCATTCTGACAACCCAGGCTCAACACGGTAGCACCGGCTACGTTGGCGTGGGTAATATATCCGGCGAGCAGTCCGCAGAGGGTTTGCGCATCCTGGCGGATACCGCCACAGCCGCCATCATGTGTCAAAAATTTGATGCCGTCCACATTTTCGAAGATGCGGGTTGTTTCGGGGCCAATGACATCTTCCGTATATACTGTTTCCAGTATACTCATGGCAGTTGCTCCTGCCTGCTGTTGCGCCACCAGCTTACGTGTAAAGGCTGCATACTTCGGCGGCTGGCTATATCCCAATGCGGACACCAATGCTTCTTTCAACACTTCTACATTCCTGTTTTCACAGAATACCAATGGTATTACCAGCCAATAGTTAGCCGTGCCCACGCTCCCATCGGGCCGGTGATAACCATTGAATGTTGTTTGCTGCCATTGGGAGATATCCGGCGCTGTCCATGCTGTTCTTCGCTGTGCAGCCAGTTGGTATGGACTGGCAGCATGACGTATATTCGTTACCGTAATACGGTTGCCAATAGTAATAGCTGTTTGCGCATGTCCTACCAGCACCCCGTACATCAGGAGCGGATCACCTGGTGCCAGTGTTGCGGCGGCAAATTTATGTTTGGCCGGAATCTTCTCCTGTATCGTATATGCGGTGTCGTTATACGTGACTGTGGTTCCTGGCTCCAGGTCCTGCAAGGCCACCAGCACATTGTCGGCCGGATGCACTTTTAGTATTATTTGTTTCATGCGTATATATTTTTTGAGAGATGTACCATTACCCGAGTGTTCAGTAATGCGTTCAAATTGCGGCGGCATCGACCGGGAGCGTTTTATTTCTTATTTTTTAGTGTCAAGTATACAACAATAATCATGAATGGTATTACCTATTTATGCAAACGTTGCCGAAAAAAAACGGATATTTGGTTTCACCTGTTAGCATAAAATTAACGCATGGAAACAGTTCTCATCAGAAAGGCAGTACCAGCGGATCTTCCCGTTTTGCTGGAATTCGAACAAGGCATTATCACCGCCGAACGACCGTACGACAACACCTTACAACCAGGCACCATTCATTATTACGATATTGCCGCCATGATTGAAGCCAGTCATGTGGAAGTATTAGTAGCCACTTATCATCACCAATTGATCGGCTCCGGCTATGCACGCATAGAAGACGCCAAACCTTACCTCATTTTCCCGAAGCAGGCCTATCTGGGATTTATGTGGGTAGATCCGTCACATCGGGGTAAAGGGGTCAATCAACTCATTATAGAGGGCCTGAAAGCCTGGGTCATCTCTCAGGGCATCACCGAATTAAAACTGGATGTATACGCTCAAAACGAGGCGGCGGTGCGGGCCTACGAAAAGGCCGGATTTCAGAAGAATCTGATAGAAATGCGGTTACCACTTTGATCTCCCGAGTTTGGCACAATTTTCGACGGTGGCCAGTTAAAAGAATTTTAACCATGAAACAGTTACTTGTAGCCTTAGCAGCAGCAGTCGTTTTATTTTCCTGCAAAAGCAATGCTGATAATGCCGCCGCTATAGAAAGTGCTAAAAAAGCGACGATCGACTCGATGAACAATGTGAGCGCTATTAAACAGCAGGTAGTAGACTCCATGAACCGATTGAAAAAACATCCACATCATACCCAAGGCAATTCAGCCGTAACACCAGGCTATGCTGACGCTGAAATGAATAATCCGGCGCCCGCAACTCCCGCTCCCGCCCCCGCTAAGAAAAAAGGTTGGAAAGGATGGAGTCATACCGCTAAAGGCGCCGTTGTAGGTGCTGGTGCAGGTGCGATTACCGGTGCTATTGTGAATAAAGATCGCGTGAAAGGCGCTGCCATTGGTACCTTAATTGGTGCAGGTGTAGGTGCTGGAACCGGCGCCATTGTGGATCACAAGAAGAAGAAACAAGGACAGGGACAGTAAGTTTTGTTGTAGAAATATATGCAAGCCTTGCAGCGGTGCTGCAAGGCTTTTTTGTTTTTACTATCTGAAAGCTATTCACTTCTCAAACTTTTTACCGGGTCAGCAATAGCTGCTTTGATGGACTGAAAACTTATCGTCACAAGCGCAATCACCACAACGATTACAGCTTCCAGGGCAAACATCAACCCGTTTAAGGTAATCCGGTAAGGATAATTTTGAAGCCAGTGGCCGGCAGCTATCCATGCCAACGGAATAGATATGAGTTGTGCCATCACTATTAATTTCAGGAAGTCCATCGATAATACAGCCGCTACACGGCTTACAGAGGCGCCCAGTACCTTGCGGATACCAATCTCCTTGGTTCTCTTTTCCGCATAAAATACGGACAAAGCAAAGAGTCCAATACAGGAAATAAATATGGTAAGGACAGCGGCAATCAACACAATTTGTTTCCACCGGGCTTCCGATTCGTAATTTTTCCGGTTTTCCTGGTCTTTAAATTCAAAAGAATAAGGCGTCAATGGGAAGAGTCGCTTAAATACCTTTTCAATATTTATCAGGCTGGCAGATTCACTATTAGCGCGGATTTTAATATACGCCATTCCAAATCCATCCGGCCCCTTCATGGAAAACAGCTCCGGTCCTATCTCATGATTCAGGGATTGAAAATGATAATCTTTTACCACCCCAATTACCTGATATTTCTCTTCGCCATTAGCGATCACCTGTTGGCCAATGGGATCTGTCCAACCAGCTTTCTTTACAAAAGATTTATTTACGATAACCGAATTGGAAGAGTCCGAGKGAAACTCAGATGAGAAATTCCTCCCTTGCAGTACCGGGATTTTTAATAAAGGGATATATGATTCATCAATGGCTACGTTAGCGAAACCAATTCCCTCATCGACATTTATTTTCCCGCCATTGAACGCATAGCCATTATCTTTTGCCGCCACGCCAAGAATGTTGGGGTCCTTCATCAGTTCTTCCCTGAATAATCTGGCCTCGCTGCTGGTCAATCCGGCTTTGTTCACCAGGACCAGGTTGCTATCATCATAGCCCAATTTTTTACTAGTGAGATAAGTAAATTGGGAGAAGATGATAAACGTGGCACAAATCAGGAATGATGCGAGCGCAAACTGTGTAACCACTAAGGTTTTTTGAAGGTAATTTCTACCTGAAAAAGAGAAGCGGCCATATAGTGCCTTCACCGGGTTAAAATCAGACAAAACCATTGCCGGATAAAAACCTGCTAATCCACTGGTGGCCATAAAAAGAAACAGACAGCCCGCCAATAATTTCATATCGAACATATTGGAGAGCGCGATATTTTTATCCGCAAGCTGATTGAATACCGGCAGCACTAATTGGAGCATCCCAAAAGCTACTACAAAAGCGAAAAGACACAATAGCGAAGACTCGCCAAGAAATTGCATCATCAGCTGCTTTCTGTTACCCCCCATCACTTTACGGACGCCAATTTCTTTTGCTCTCTTCAGAGAACGGGCAAGCGTGAGGTTAACGAAATTAATACAGGCAATCAGTAAGATAAAAAACGCAATACACGAAAGGATAAAAGAATAAGAGCTGTTGCTGGCTCCTGCAATATCGTATCTGTCGATGTTATTGTTCAAATGCAGGTCGGTAAAGGGCTGTAGCCGGTATCCTCCGTCTAACTTTGCATGAGTGGCCTCTTCCATCTGTTTGACTACTTCTGGCGCATCATCTACAAATGCCTTTGTCATTTTCGCTTCCACCGCCGCAATATCAGCCTGGGGATAAAGCAATACATAAGTAGTTAGATAAAAAGAATTCCATCGTTGACTACCATGTTCCATTTCTGCGGAAGCTTTGTGGGGGAGCAGCACATCAAATTGTAACGATGAATTCTTTGGGCATCTTTTCGCAATACCGGTGACAGAAAAATCTTCAAATTTGTCGCCTCTTTTCATCAACAGGGTTTTCCCCAATGCCGTTGTGGAGCCAAAATATTTCTTTGCGGCATCTTCCGATAACACGACCGAATTAACGCCCATCAACGCTGTTTGAGGGTTGCCACTCAGCAGCGGAAAGGAGAATACGTTAAGGAAATTACTGTCTACACTCAGCATTTTGATGCTGCTGACTTCCGCGCCGTTTTTGATATCGGCCTGCCCTCCCGCCACTCGTACAAATGATTTAATCTCGGGTATTTTTGAAGCAAAAAGTGGTCCCTGTACATCCCCTGTGATGCCCATTCTCCGAACCTCTCCCTGGGGATTGCGCGCCTCCACGAATATGCGGTAAACCTGTTTGGCATTGACATGAAAGCGGTCATAGCTCACTTCGTCTTTTATATAAAGCATGATGAGCATGGCGGCCGCTAATCCAAGGCTAAGCCCTGCTATATTGATGATGGAATACACCCTGCTACGCAGGATGCTCCTGAAGGCGGTGATGAAATAGTTTCTAAGCATGAAGGCTTTAATTTAAGTCCGGAGAAACAGACTTCGTCAAAGCAGCCAAAAAAATGCCCGAGCAAGGAGGCACTGGCAATAAACAGTTTAAATATTTAAAAATATATAAACTGTCCGGTTTAAGTACATCAGCTGTTCAGTTTTGAATCTTGTTTTATTTAGAAACAGCATGCACTTCCCTACACTTCCTTTATCCCCGCTTTCACCTTCTCCCGATGCTCCAACCCCCACTGCACCAAACTCTCTACCACGGGCAACACGGTTAATCCATATGGCGTAATAGTATATGCTACCGTCACTGGCTTGGTTTTGAGCACGGTCCGTGTAACCAAAAAATTCATTTCCATCAGCTTCAGTTCTTTCGATAACATCCTGGCGGAAATACCATGTATCTCGCGTAAAATCTTTTTGAAATGATTGGTTTCTTCGGGGCGGTTGGCCAGGTGCCGCAGTATTTGCAGCTTCCATTTTCCCCCGAATAATTCCATGCTATCACGCATGGCGGCAAGTTCTTCTTTACAGGTGGCTTCCCGTTGCGCTCCTTTTATTGTGATCGTTGCCATAATGTGCATTTACCCGGTTACCTCCGGTTTACCTATAGCAAATATACCGGAACACGACCATAATTTTGACGCATGAAAGATCACGAAAACATGCAGGCAATTATACTCAATGGATTTGGTGGCGTGGAACATTTCTCCGCTGCTGCGCTCCCCCTGCCGGAGCCGGGCGATTCGGAAGTACTGGTACAGATAGCAGCTACTGCTTTCAATCCGATAGATTATCAAATGAGACAGGGTGCCCCCGAAAGTAAACGGATGCACTCTCCTATTCTGGGTCGCGAATGTGCCGGGATAGTGGTAAAAACGGGGAAGCTGGTCAGCGGCTTTGCTCCCGGCGATGCAGTGATGGCGGCTTCCGGCAGCATGGGCAGTAATGGTTCTTATGCCACGCATATCAGTTTGCCGGCGGAAATATTGGTGCATAAACCTCGCAATATTTCCTTTGCAGAAGCTGCTGCAGCGCCTACTGCGTCGTTAACAGCGTTACAATGTTATAAGCGGTTGCAGTTGCCTGCATCTGCCAGTGTTTTCATCAGTGGCGCTGCTGGTGGCGTGGGATTGGTGCTGGTGAAGCTATTGCTGGCGGCAGGATACACCGATATCACAGCAACAGCGGGCAATGAAGCCAGCAGAGAGCAATTGCTACTGGCGGGATTAACAGCAGAGCAAATCATTGATTACCGGCAACCGGAATTAATAGCCACGATTTTACAACGCAACAACGGCCGGAAATTTGATGCCGCGATAGACCTCGTAGGTGGGCATCTCTCTGAAATATGTGCCGAAATACTCCTCACCAATGGTATTTACCAGGATGTAACAGCATTGACTACAGAAGCGGGTCGTGCTATGTTGTTCAACAAAGGCATCGTGATCCTGAATATCTCCAATTATGCGTACTCGCTTGACGGGAATTTATCATACTATGGAGATGGCCTCCGGCAAATAGCGGCCCTGTTGGAAAAAGGAACGATTACCCCTTCCCCGGTTTATGTAACCGGCGCCTTTAGTGTGGAGACGGTGCAACAGTCGCACCAGCTGCTGGAGCACAACCAGAGCAGAGGCCGTAAGCTGGTGATGACGGTGCTTCCAGCCCTTCATTAACATTGCTGGCACCTGCCGGCATCATCTTTGGGCGGGAAGGCGCATGTGGAATCAATTTATAAACTATGCGGACCACCTGCCCGATTTCCTCTGGAATCTGATACTGGCAGGTATTGCACTCATCAGCGGATGGCTGATCAAATTATTATTATCGGTATTTATCCGGCAATCAGTGAAACAACAACAGGAGTTTTCACTGGTACACAGTATCCTCTATCGGCTGGGCAAAGCGTTCAACTTCTTTCTGCCCCTGCTGTTGCTGAATATGGTGTTGCCGCTGATGCGCGTCAACCCTAAGTTTGTGCCCGTGATGAGCAAGGCCGCCGAAATAGCGTTAACACTTTCGTTTGCGGCATTGATTATTGGAGTCATCAAAGTGATGGAAGACTATGTTTACCATACGTACGACCTGAACAAAGCCAACAACCTGAAGGAACGGAAAATACGCACGCAGTTGCAGTTTATCCGGAAGTTATCCATCTCCATTATACTCGTACTCACCGCCTGTGTGATATTACTGAGCTTCGACAGTCTTCGCAAGCTGGGTGCAGGCCTTCTCACCGGCGTGGGAGTGAGCGGTATCATTATTGGTTTTGCAGCGCAAAAATCGTTGAGCAACCTGCTGGCCGGCTTCCAGATTGCATTTACACAACCTATTCGTATCGATGATGTATTGGTAGTGGAAGGTGAATGGGGCCGCGTGGAAGAAATTACGATGACCTATGTAGTGTTGAATATCTGGGACCAACGAAGGTTGATTCTCCCTATTAATTATTTTATAGAGAAACCTTTTCAGAACTGGACCCGCACAGGCGCTGAAATACTGGGGACCGCCTTTTTCTATATGGATTATACTGTGCCGGTAGACAAGATACGAGCAGAATTTGAAAGGTTATTGTCGCTTTCCCCGCTATGGGATAAACGCGCTAAAGCGCTACAGGTCACTAATACCAGCGAGCGAACGATTGAAGTGAGGACATTGATGAGCGCTGCTACATCGGGCAATGCCTTCGATCTGCGTTGTTATATCCGGGAAAATCTCATTAAATATATCCGGGAAAATCATCCGGATAGCTTGCCAAAAACCCGGGCGTATATTGAAAATGAACCCAAATCAACGTAATCTTTTTTCGAGCATTACCAGGTGCTTACATTGAATACCATTTTCATAAATCGATTCCTGGTAGTGCATCATAAAATAGTCTTTCCGGATGCCGGTGATTTCAAATCCCTGCCGTTGGTATAAATACAACTGTGCGATGCTGGAATTGCCGGTGCCAATCACCAGGCGTCTGAAACCATTGGCCCTGGCTCTTTGCGTAGCATCCTGCAACAATATTTTACCAAAGCCTTTCCCCTGCCAGGCCGGGTTCACAGCGATGTTTTTGATTTCCACTTCTTCCGGATCATTCGTGTGTAATACATAGCTGCCAATAATCTGCCGGCCCTGTTCCATCACATATAATTCCGACAGGGACAGGTAAGTGTTGATGGCTATCACGGAAGGATCTGCTAACAGTAAAAGATCATAGGGAATTCTTTCGCCTGGTGTTAATTTCCGGATAATTGTGTCTTCCTGCAGAGTGGTCATTTACTAAATGATTTTGTTGTAAAACATCCTTTTTAAAACTGAATCCCGGGCAACAGCTACACACAGGGTCTGGGGAACCGGCTAACAAAATCAAGATACAAAAAGCATTTAGCATTTTAAGCAATACACCGGAGTTATTCGACGTATTGCTTAAAATGCCAGACGTGCTGCTATAGAGAGATATACTGACGCTTTACATTGTGACCTTCAACGGCTATCTGTGCACCGCTGTTAGCACCTACTGCCGCACCGCTGATGCTCACCGTTTTTTGTTCACCCGGCAACACAGAAACGTAGTTGTCGTTGTAAAACACCGGCAAAATCCGTTGCTTCGTTTGCGCATCTACCAATGATACGCGGTTGAAAAACGCTACAGGATTACCAGCAGGATTACTGATGGTTACCGTAATGCTATCTGCGCCTGCCTTTTGTGCGGTTACTTTCACCGCCGCTGCCGGCATTTGCTGGAGGCCGGAGTAATTTCCTTTGCCATCGGCCAACCAGTAAAGATTTTCATCGACCACCTGTTGTTGGGCATTCAGGAGACGTAAAGAAAAGAATGCGCCCTCCTTTTCGGTCATCTTGTCGATCACTCCTTTTAAAGACATGAACTTTTGAACGGTGCTGGGACCCACTTCTACAAATAACTGTGTCAGCAAAGTATCGCGGCCTTTCATATCGTATACTTTCAACTCCAGCATCAGATCACGGGCATAGTTGAAAGTGTTGTTCACCGCCATCACCATACCGTCTACCGGATCATACATCACATGCAGCGGCGTAGCACCTTTGCGGGTACCATACAGGCAGGCATTGGGGTCAAGATAATAATCGTACATCTGTCCCCGTAGTGCGGTCCATGGGTTCTGGGTTTTCCAGATGATCACCCCCGTATACCAATCCCACATATGTGCGCTGAAACCTTCCATCAACGCGCGATACTGGTCGTAGTTCACCAATTGTACTTTGTTGGCCCACTCCCTTAGATCCGTGGTTTTACCGTAAGGGTCCACTGATTTATTATAGGCGATGTATTTATGATAATCCCATACACCATCTGTTTTACCCGTTTGCGGGTCAGGTGCAACGAGGTTTTCCTTCGGTAAAAATCTTTCGAGTGATTCATAATCACCCGTACCTACAGAGCCTACTTCCGAATTAAACGGAAATGTGCGATAGCTCCAGAAGTAAGGCACAGACTGGATTCCATAGGGTCCATCACCATTACCACCAAGGGTATTATACGACATACTGTCTGAGTTGGAGTAGTCGAAGAAATACCGTGTGCCATCCAATGCGGGCAGGATAGAGTCCTTCATCGCATGGAATATATCTGCCGGAGGCGTAATTTCATTTCCTCCACACCAGAAAGCTAGGGAAGGATAGTTACGCAATAGCTTCACCTGGTCGGCCACACTTTCCAGGAAGAGGGAATGATTGTCGGGGTACCTGCGGCGGGTCCACTGGTCGTCTTTCTTCATGGGGTCCTGCCACCGGCCGTTACAGTCGCCGGAAATCCAGAAGTCCTGGAATACCAGCAGGCCGTACTTATCGCAGGCTTCAAAGAATTCCGGTCTTTCTGTTAAGCTACCACCCCATATTCTGATGAGGTTCAGGTTCATGTCCCGATGGAAGCGCACCTCTGCATCATAGCGTTCTTTGCTGAAGCGGAACATCGCGTCGGAGGTAATCCAGTTACCGCCTTTGATAAATATTTTTTGTCCGTTTACCGCGATCTCGCGGCTGCTGGTATGATTGTTCCAGTACGTTTGTATTTCGCGGATACCAAATTCTACATCTTCTGTATCATCGGTGCGACCGTTATTCACGAACTGCAGCTGCATGTGATACAAATGTTGCGGGCCATAACCGGCGGGCCACCACAAGGCTGGATTTTTTATTATCATATCCGGCAATTGCACGGTAGTAGTGGAATGTGGCGGTAGCGTCACTTTCTTCACCGCCATGCCACCGCTGATATCATACCGCAGCGTACCGCTCACACTTTTGCTGCTGGTATTTTCCAGGTCGGCCGATACGATCACGGTAGCTGGCGCCTGCGGCCCTTCTGCTTTGCGGATGCCAGGAACACGGGTAATCACATGCGGATCTTTGATGCGTACCGCGCCGGTTTTCTCAATAAATACTTTATCCCAGATACCGGTGTTACGATCGCGCATCGGTTGTATCCAGTCCCATCCGGCGGTGTATTGCGGGCCTACATTTTTGGCAATGGTACCATCGCCTCCCTGTCCGCCATTGGGGTTGCCGGGAAATACCGGTGGATACACGATTACCGCCAGGCGGTTGTTGCCGTTCTTTGCCAGCCAGGGCGTGATATTATAAGATTGACGCAAGTAAGCGCCGATATGTGTAGAGGCATTTACTTTATGACCATTGAGGAAGATGTCGCAGGCGTCATTTACCCCTCTGAAGTGCAGCCATACCTGTGCCTCACCGGCAGCGGCTTTCTCCGTAAAATCTTTCACAAACCAATACGTGTAGTGATCCCGGCCTGTTTGCCAGATGTCCGGTATCTTTTCGTTGTTCATGCCATACATCGGGTCTGGCACCTGCTTGTTATTCAGCAGGGTGGTTAATACCGTACCCGGCACGGTGGCGGGTATCCAGCCAGAGAGTTGATAAGCAGGATCTGAAATTTGTGGTCCCGTAGCTGTTATCCCGGCAATGTTCTTACACTGCCATCCGCTGTTGAGTTCATATTTTTCCTGCGCTGATAATGAGCCAACAGCCATTAACAGTAAGCAGGCAATCGATGCTTTCCGAAATATCATGAGATCAGTTTTACAGGCTAATACGATGCCTGCAAATATAGGCTAACGGGCTGCCCCGTCAAAACCACTCCTCACTGTTCTGCCAATTCTTTCACTACGGCCAGCGCTGTGGGAAATGCCGACTCGAAATAACCGCTGAATGATTCATCGCTATCCATTTCTACCGCTAAGGCAGTTTGTCCGTTTGCTTCTGTGAGTGTGTAGTTCTCCCTGGCGCCAGCCCAGGCTTTCACGCGATCACTGGTCAGATCTTCTACCCCGTCTTTGATATCTCCAAGATGTTCGAAAGATAAATACTCATCCGGCACTTTCGCAGCAATGGTTGATACCATTCCCTCATTCTTACCATCCAGAAATAAAGTACGACCACCGACCTGCCAGTCTGTTACTATTTTCGAGCCTTCGGCAAAAGGGGCAGTCCAGGCAGGATAGGTGTGTTCTCCCCAAAGTATTTCCCATACTTTATGACGGGGTGCATTAATCGTGGTGTTGAATGTTAACTTTACCATGTTTACTCATTTACAACGTGAATCGATAGCTTGTTATATTTATTCCGGTATTCCAGCGGGGTAAGGCCTGTTACTTTTTTAAACACCGTTCTGAACGACTTCGTATCTACATACCCCACATCATAAATTACTTCATTGATATTTTTAGTACTGGTTTCGAAATCTCTTTTAGCGGCTTCTATTTTAATCCGCTGAATATATTCTACGACGGTATTACCGGTCGATTTTTTGAATCGTCGTTCAAAGGTTCTTCTTCCGATAGCGGTCAGGTCTGACAGCTGATCTACTGTAATTTTATCCTGATAGCTGGCTTCAATAAACTGTTGTGCTTTGAGAATGGGTGCATCATTATGTGTTTTTTGTCCTTCGAAGATGATGAAGGGCGACTGGCTATCTCGCTCCAGATCGATCTCGTAGGCCTTGGACGTCATGATGGCAATATCTCTGCCGGCATATTTTTCCACCAGGTATACAATCAGGTTCAGATAGGAATAAGCGCCACCGCTGGTATAAATACCATCTTCTTCTGTGATGACCCGCTCATCCATCAGGTTTACTTTTGGGAACATTTCTCTGAACTGCTGGGCCATTTTCCAGTGGGTAGCGCAGGCTTTGCCATCGAGCAAGCCGGTGGCAGCCAGGAAAAACGCACCCAGGCAAAGACTGGCAATAGAAGCTCCCGCGGCGTGTTGCTGAATAATCCAGGGAATAAAAGCTTTATTTGTTTCTGCGGCAGCCGCCTGGTCTCCATGCAGGGCGGGGATCACAATCAGGTCTGTTTTCTTCACGTCTTTTATCAGCACATCCGGCGTGATGGTAAAGAGTCGGTTGGGCTGATTGACTACTTTGGCGATGCCCACCAGCTGCACATTGAACAGGGGAGCCCGTCCTTTGTCCGCCAGAAAGTTGTTCAGATCTGTGAAAATCTGATAACTGCCTTCGATATTAACAACACTGGTGTGACCTAATGGCACCAGGATGGAGATATGTATCATATCTGAGAATTAAATGAATGAATGCCGCAATTAACCTACGAATTGTCGCTATCTCCCCCCTTCAGAGTCCTGATAGCTTACGATTTTTGTGGAATATTTCTAACGAAGCAAAATCCGGACATGATGACGAGCATCCATACCTACCTTACTTTCAACGGCAACTGCCGGGAGGCAATGATCTTTTATAAAGAATGCCTGGGTGGAGAATTGCTCTTTCAAACCATCGGTGAATCTCCCATGTCCGTCGATATTCCTACTTGTATGAAACATTTCATTTTGCATTCCTGTCTGACCAAAGGCGCCCTGGTGATTATCGGATCTGATATGGTACCGGAAGCCGGGTTGATGAACGGGAATGCGGTTTCTTTATTACTCAACTGCAATTCCGAAGACGAAGCCCGCACTTTTTATACAAAATTATCGCGCCATGGCGAGGCGACACAACCTCTTGAAAACACCTTCTGGGGAGCACTCTTCGGCACGCTGACGGATAAATTTGGTCATCACTGGCTGATCAACTTTGAAGGGAACCGCTATCAATAGCCATTACCTGATCTTTTGCATCACAATAAATTTAAGTTAATCTGTTGTTACAAAGATACCTGTCGTTTTATACATAATAGAGGTGCATAAGCGACATTCTAAAGGGGGACATGCGACAATTATTACTGCATAGATACCGCGGCCAGCAATCGGGTGGAGATTGTCCAGAAACTGGCAGGCATCCATTAACGGGCTCCCCTGCACGAAAAAAAGAGCATATTCCTGGCAAATGAATTATTTTGTTATTCATTTACTTTTTTATGAAGCTAAGATTCCACACCAGCCTCGTCCTGCTTATGATAAGCCTGACGATTCCTGCCATATGCCCTGCTCAAACTGACACTACTCCCCTGTTTCGGGTCATTGCATTTTATACGGCCAAAAGTGATGCGGCACATATCAGCTTTGTACATGAAGCCAATGCATGGTTTCCGAAGATGGCGGCGCAGCATCATTTCAGCTATGACTCTACCAACAACTGGCAAAACCTGAACCCTGCCTTTCTATCCAAATACCAGGTGGTTATTTTCCTGGATACCCGCCCGGATGATCCGGCACAACGGGCCGCCTTCCAGCAGTATATGGAACATGGCGGCGGATGGATGGGATTTCATTTTGCCGCATTTGCGCTCACGCCGTCCGACTTCCCGGACAACTGGCCCTGGTACCACCATACCTTCCTGGGCTCCGGGGCCTATGGCAGCAATACCTGGCGCCCCACGGCAGCTTTACTGCGGGTAGAAGACCATCAACATCCGGCAACAAAAAATTTACCGGATACTTTTTCTGCCTGTCCAAATGAATGGTATCGCTGGAGTAATGATCTGCGTAAAAATCCGGATATCGATATCCTCTTATCTATTGATCCCCGGAGTTTCCCGCTGGGAACGGGTCCTAAGCCATACGAGATATGGCATAGCGGCTATTACCCTGTAGTATGGACCAATAGAAAATATAAGATGATCTACCTGAATATGGGGCATAATGATATTGATTACGAACACCACACTAACAAGGAATTATCTTCCACATTTGGCAGCAGTGTACAGAATCAATTGATACTGGATGCGTTGTTTTGGGTAGCAAAAAGCGGAAAGCAAAAAGCCATTGAAGCGAATGACCAGAGCGGGTATTCAATTATTTATCCGCATTAGTCATTCGCTTCAATGGCTTTTTGCTTTTTGCTTTCAGCTTTCTGCTATTCCATAAATGCTTCTATTTTCTTTTTTTCAGACAGTTTTACAAATTGTCCATACTTATTCAGGTATTCTTTTGCCACGGGTATAAATCCGGCTTTGTCCTGTTTATTGAGCAGATAAATAGTTTTTGCGCGCAGATATATTTCTTCTCCGGTATCGCCGTAGGGATGAACGCTGGCGGAGATAGYGGCCCAGTCGGGGTTAGCGCCGTTATCCGGCATCGCGGGTGCAATGAGATCCTGGTAAATGAGGTTCATCATTTTCACGGCTGCCTGTCTGGCGCCCATAGCATTATCGATGGCGTTCATATTATTCCGGATAATGGTAAAGCCGGTATCCCGGGTGCTGCCGGTCACCTGCATCACGTAGCGCAGGTCATCTTCTGTATAAGGAGGCTTTATCTGGGCGAGGTAATCTGCACCCGCCATGGCGGCGCCTTCTTTATCGCCGGCCTGCACGGCCATCATGGCCATCTTTCTCAAAAATGCCGGCTCTCTTTTTCCGTCGATGTACTCCTGTAATACAGCGCTGTACAAGGCGGCAGGGTCTGTGATATCAGCGTCTGCCGCCGCCACCTCCGGGAGTGTACCCATATCGGGATTCAGGGGCGCATGGATTTTCCGGATTTCAGCAAAGGGTATTTTTATTACCTGCCGGTCATAAGTCAGCAGTCCATTTTGTTCTCCTTCCACATCAAACGGTTGGGTGTAAATGCTGGCGGAGAGGCCCTGGCGTTGCAGCAGCTGCAAATGTTGATTCATGATGGCATACTTCGCTTTCAGCGCGCCGGGCTTTTCCAGGATGTATCCCCAGGCGCTGCTCATGTTCCACTGATGGTCGGGAATAAATACGCCGATGCCACCAAACTCGCCTAACACCTGTGCCTTGCCGGGCATACGGATGGCATTCATGGGATTGGGATAGCTGTGTACATCCGTTAGATCGGCGCTGACGTAGGCGTTGGGACTGGGACTGCGTAGCTTATCATTTACGTAAAGATATTCTCCGGAGTGTCCGTTCACGAGGCGGGATGGATCGGTGCGTTTAATCCATTCCGTTAAACGTTGCTGATCGAACTGTCCCCATTTTTCATTGAAGAGCACCCAGGTAGTGATAGCAGGATGATTACGTAACTGCGCCAGTGTTTCCTGGCATTGTGTTTCAAAGGCCGCTTTGGCGCCATCCGGCAAACTATGATTGGGACTCACCATGTCCTGCCACACCAGGATGCCGAGCTTATCGGCCCAGAAGTACCAGCGGGCTGGTTCTACTTTAATGTGTTTACGGATGGTGTTGAACCCCATCGCTTTGATCACTTTAATATCAAACGCCAACGCCTCATCGGTAGGTGCGGTATATAAGCCATCAGGCCAGAAGCCCTGATCCAATGTGCCGAGGTTAAAATAAGGCTTGTTATTCAGAAAGATGCGATCCACACCGTTTTCATCTTTGGCGATGGAAATTTTGCGCATGCCGAAATAGCTTTTCACTTTGTCGACGGGCTTATTGCCTTTCAGCAAGGTCACGGAGAGGTCGTATAGAAACGGGCTGGCAGGCGACCACAACGCGGCGTCTGGTATCTTCAGCTGCAGCGTGGCGTTGCTGCTGCCTTTGACGCTGCCCACAACGGTGCCGCCTCCCGAGGCCACGGCTTCTACCTGATAGCCGGGAGGGGCTTGCACGGTAACGGCCAGTGTGCCTTTATCGATATCAGGCACCAGGTGTAAACCGGCAATAAAGTCGGCCGGCACGGTTTCCAGCCACACTGTTTGCCAGATGCCTGAGCTGGGGGTATAATAAATATCCGCGGGATTCAATACCTGTTTGCCATGCGGACCAATTCCCCGGTCGGATGGATCATATACTTTTAGGAGCAGGGTATTATCGCCTGATTTTACGGCGGCGGTAATATCAATGGTAAATTCCGTATAGCCGCCTGTGTGAGCGCCTACCGCTTTTCCATTTACATATACATTGGTTTGCCAGTCCACGGCGCCGAAGTGCAGCAATACCTTTTCACCGCTGCGCGGGGTGATGTTGATGGTACGCCGGTACCACAGCCGTTGATCTGGCAGGAGGCCTTTCTTTACGCCGGAGAGCGCCGATTCCAGTGGAAAGGGCACCAGTATTTGTCCGTCGAAAGTAGCGGGCGTTTGGGCGCTGGCAGTTGTGATGGCGTATTCCCAGAGGCCGTTGAGGTTCTGCCAGTTGCCGCGTTCGAGCTGAGGGCGGGGATATGCCGGCAGCGCATTATCCGGGCTAACCTCCTTTGCCCACCGCGATTGAATGGGGATAGGCTGCATTTTATATCCCGTTTGTGCAAATAGGGGTAGCGTCAGGATCAGGCCGATAGTATTGGCCAGCAACAAATGCTTTACGGTTAATTTTAACATAGTGGCGTTGAAAATTAAGCTTTAAGGTTAATTGAGTACTGCGGAAGGTAAGGCTATGAAAATCAGTTGATTATTTATTCGTCTGAAGAACAGATCCGGGCGTTGAACAAAAAAGTAGCAAAATATACATCATTATCTGGATAAGCCGTCAATGATTCACTCAAACGATTGAGTAATTGCCATCATACCACTTCACAAACCTTTGCTGGCGGGCGCTGCAGGTGTTTGCTATTAATTTCTTAAAACAATTTTATAATTAATAAATGAAGAAAAAATTATATAGTTTTGCGCGAACAACCTAACCGACTTAATATAGGATAACCTACAACGATCACACTTTTAAAAGAGCATCATGCAAAGTTTAGGCTTAAAGGGCCGCTGGAAAGCGATCTGTCACGCTATTAGTAACATTTCTCCTAAATACCTATATATCCTGTTTTTGTTGATGGCAGTGGGCATCTCTTTACATTCCTGGATTTCTTCCCAGGACATGGAAAGATGGACGCGTTACAACAACTTTCTCATATTCAAAGATGCTTGGGCGCATCTGATACAAAACAAGGATCTCTACATATTGTATCCGGACGAATATTACGACTTGTATAAGTACAGTCCTTCTTTTGCCATGTGGATGGGGTTATTTGCCTGGATGCCGGATGTACCGGCGCTGATTTGCTGGAACATTATGAACGTGGTGGTATTCCTGATTGCGATCAGAACGTTGCCGATAAAGAAAGAACAGCAAACCGTTTTCCTGTTGTTTTTAGCTATAGAGATGATGATTGCCCTGACCAGTTCGCAGATCAACGTTTTTATCACAGGCTTTTTCATACTGGCCTGGCATTGCATGGAAAATAAGAAACTTGCCATGGCGGCCTTGTTACTGGTGATCACTATTTATATCAAGATATTCGGCATTGTGGCGTTGTCGTTGTTTTTACTGTATCCGCAGCGCTGGAAAGCGGCCTTATATACCGCCTTCTGGACACTGGTAATTGCTGTAATGCCTTTGCTGGTGATTTCTACAGATCAGCTGCTCTTCCTGTATAAGAGTTGGGCGCACCTGCTCGCCAATGACTATTCTGCTTCTTATGGCGTTTCTGTAATGGGCTGGTGGCATACCTGGTTTAATATGGAGATCTCCAAACAAGCGTTTATCCTCACGGCGGCGGCTATATTTATATTGCCTTTTATCAAAATATTGTACAGCCGGGAAACGAAGTTTAACCTGAATATGCTGGCATCGGTGCTGATATGGGTGGTTATCTTTAATCACAAAGGAGAATCGCCAACTTATATTATTGCGTTGACAGGTGTAGCCATTTGGTATTTTACACAGCCGCCTACCCGCGTTAATACTACACTGGCGGTACTTACGCTGGCATTTACCTCTTTCTCTTCTACAGATTTGATTACCCCCTACTGGATCGCCAGAACCTACGTAGAACCGTATGCTGTTAAAGCGGTTTTCTGTTCTATTGTATGGGTAAAAATAGTACTGGAGCCATTCTTTGTGGCACAAACCAGTAAAGTAGTGTTGGTGGAAGCACACCATAAAGCGGCATAAGGCAGAAAGCACAAAGCATAAAGCTATTGAGGCGAATGACCTTAGCGATTATATTTTCGCTTTGATCATTCGCCTCAATAGCTTTATGCTTTGTGCTTTCTGCTTTATGCTTATACTAGCTCTGCTTTCTAACGTACTTCGTCAATATCACAATTACCTGCCCTTCTATTTTACCTTCTATTTGTTCCACGTTATCTTCTACCAGACGGATATTCTTTACTACAGTACCCATTTTGGCATTCAGGGTAGACCCTTTTACATCCAGGGATTTAATCAGTACTACGGAGTCTCCGTTTTGCAATACAGCGTTGTTACTGTCGCGGTGCAGATCTACGGCGCCATCGCTTTCATGATCGCCGGTAGCTTTAGCCCAGGCCAGTGCTTCGTCGTTCAGGTAAATCATGTCCAGATTGTCCATGGCCCAGCTTTCGTTTTTCAGACGGTTGAGCATGCGCCAGGATACGATTTGTACGCCTGGAATCTCACTCCACATGCTGTCGGATAAGCAACGCCAGTGTTCACTGTTCAGTTCTGCTTTCTTTTCAATCTGCGACTGGCATTGTTGGCAGACGAGGATACAGTTGTCCTGATCCGCGTAAGATTGTGGAGGTACTTCATAAACATTCAACGTATCAGTGGCCTGACATAGTTCGCACTTATTGTCGCTCCTTTGCTGTAATAGTTCGTTCAGCTTCATAATGTCCCTTGTTGTAAAAAAATGGGCACGAAGGTACTATTATAAGCCGAAAGCATAAAGGGGAACGCAAAAAGCTATTGTAGTGAATGATATCCATTTTTTTGCTAGTTTCGCACATCTATTATGTTCCCATTACGGAATTTCACAATACCTATGAAATTAACTTGCTTGAATTTTAGACTTAACATCAAACTGCTTCATGCTTTTTAACTCGATAAATTTTGCCATTTTCTTACCAATCGTGTTGGCGCTTTACTGGTTTGTCACAAATAAAAGTCTGAAACTTCAGAATACACTGTTGCTGGTAGCCAGCTACTTCTTTTATGCGTGCTGGGATTACCGTTTCCTGTTTCTGCTCATTTTCTCTACGCTGCTGGATTACTTTACCGGTCTCAAAATGTTTGAGTCTACTACGCCGGGGACGAAGAAGTTTTGGTTTTGGTTGAGTGTATGTGTGAACCTGGGATTCCTGGGCGTATTCAAGTATTTCAATTTCTTTGCCGCTTCTTTTGCCCAGGCATTAGCACTGCTGGGGCTGCAAGTGCATCCCTGGGTGCTGGATATTATTCTCCCGGTAGGTATTTCTTTTTATACCTTCCATGGCTTATCTTATGTAATAGATATTTATAAGAACAGGATTCAACCGGAAAAAGATTTTGTGGTATACTCTGTTTTTGTAAGCTTCTTTCCCTTACTGGTAGCGGGCCCTATTGAAAGAGCCACCCATCTGTTACCACAAATCAAAAAGCCACGTCAGTTTGATTATAACCAGGGAGTAGATGGACTGAAACAGATTTTGTGGGGGATGTTTAAAAAAGTGGTGATTGCAGATAACTGCGCGTACTATGCCAATATGATTTTCAACAACTCCGGCGAATATCATGGCAGTACACTGGTAATAGGTGCTTTCTTTTTCACGATACAGATTTACTGCGACTTTTCGGGCTACTCAGATATTGCGCTGGGTACCGCGCGGCTCTTTGGGATAGAGCTATTGCGCAATTTCGCTTTCCCGTATTTTTCGCGCGACATTGCCGAATTCTGGCGGCGCTGGCATATTTCATTATCGTCCTGGTTTCGCGACTACCTCTACATTCCATTGGGAGGCAGCAAAGGAGGTACGTGGATGAAAGTACGTAATACCTTCATCATATTTCTGGTAAGTGGCTTCTGGCATGGTGCTAACTGGACCTTCATTGTATGGGGCGCCCTGAATGCACTATTCATTATGCCGCTGATCATCTTCAATAAAAACAGGCATCACCTGGAAATTGTGGCGCAGGGCCGGCTATTCCCCACCTTCCGGGAGTTCATCAATATTGTACTTACGTTTGCCCTGGCCAGCTTTGCGTGGATTGTATTCCGGGCGGAAAATATCGGCCATGCATGGCAGTATATCAGTACCATCTTTTCCCCTTCTCTCTTTACAGCCCCGGAAGTAATGCCGGTAAAAATATTTGTGCTGATTGCTATTTTTATGGTGATTGAATGGTTGGGAAGAGAGCAACAATATGCTATTGCGCGGTTGTGGGTGAACCGGCCTACCCTGATCCGGTGGTCTGTGTACTACGCTATTATTTTCTGTATCTTTTACTTTGCAGGCACTGATCAGCAATTCATTTATTTCCAGTTTTAGACATGAAAAAAATACTTAAAAAGATATCTCTTTTTCTTTTGCCGATCGTCCTGCTGGGATTAATTTTCGAGGTGATGTTACGCCGCATACCTAATGAGTATTCGTATAAAAGAACGTATCTCGAACAACATGCCGACAGTATTCAAATACTGTTCCTGGGTAGCTCTCATGCTTACCTGGGTATCAATCCGCAATATATTTCCGCCAACAGTTTCAATGCCGCTATCAGCAGCCAGAGCATCGACTACGATTTACAAATCCTGCAAAAATTCGACAAACAACTCACTCATTTGAAATATGTGGTACTGCCCATCTCCTACTTTACGCTGTTTACCAACCTGTCGCAAGCCGCGGAAGCATGGAGAGTAAAGTACTACATGCTTTATCTCAAACTAAATAGTTCCAATAAACCCAGCAACTATACAGAAATATTATGTGGTAGTTTAGAGCTGAATTTGAAAAAACTGGCGATTTACTATGTCCGTCATAAAGAAACCGTAGGGTGCTCTCCGTTAGGCTGGCAGATCCCGTTTCCCACCAACCAGGACGTAGCCGCTACCGGACTGGAAGGCGCTAAAAAGCACACCCAAAAAAGCAAGGCACTATTTGCCACACAAAAATCGATACTGGAAAAAATCATCTCCCTGGCCAAACAAAAAAATGCAGTAGTCCTTTTTTATACACCACCTGCCTATCACACGTATTACGATAACCTGGATACCGCACAAATGAATCTCACCGTGAATACCGCACAGGAGCTGGTGAGCACACATGATAATACTTACTATCACTCCTTCCTGAAAGATTCGTCTTTTAACATCAACGATTTTTATGATGGCGATCATATGAATGGCGCCGGCGCAGAAAAGCTTTCCAAAAAAATGGATAGCCTGATACGGAGTATTGATAAGGAGCGGAAGTTGCTGCGGTAGAGCAGAAAGCAGAAAGCAAAAAGCTATTATAGCGAATGATCAGTGCGTATAATATATTCGCTTTGGTCCATTCGCTATAATAGCTTTTTGCTTTCCGCTTTCTGCTTTTAGCTCTACTGCTGCAGCTCCACCGTTGCTCCATTCCTACGTCTGGAATCATCTGCGGCTTCCATAAAGGCTGTCATCTCCAGCGTTTCTTCGGGAGATACGGGTGGGATACCACTCTGGAAAAAAGCTGTGATCTGCAGCATCAGCGGACGATAGGAGTTGAAATCGCCGATAGATGCGATGGCTTTTTCACCAAAGGCATGCCCTCCAAAACCGTAAGGCCCTTTCTTCACGCCTCTTAAGGTACCAATGCGCCCATCTTTCCAAACGGCGGTGATATGGTCCATATCGGCTTCCGTAGTGCGGGTAAGACGCTGACAGCCGGTTCCCATCAGGGCGTATAGCATTTCTACACCATGAATGCCATACCAGAAAAGATCCGGATGTGTTTTCTCTGTAGGCGAAGGCGTGTAAATATCCGCGCCCGTTACTTTACCAATGCTGCCTGCTTTCACTTGTTGGATGCTTTCTATAAAACGTAGGGCGGAAGAAGAGAACACCGGTACTTTATGTTGCGCGGCTGCTTTGAAAATAGCCTGTGTATCTACCAGCGACGCGGAGATGGGTTTATCGATAAATACTCTTTTCCCAGCTTTAAACACGGGCAATGCCTGTTCCAGGTGTACCCGTCCATCGTTGGACTCCAGCAATACGACATCACATTTTTTCAACAAGGCAGCAATGCTATCCACTACTTCTACGCCGAGTTCCTTTACCTGTTTTAGGTTACCGGGCACCATTTCCAGGCTGGAGGCAATATCCTTACTGCCTTGTGCATAAGCCACCGTAACGTGGTATCCACCAAAAGCAGGATCGGGCGTGGCGGCATTCAGCATTTTAGTAAACTCTACACTATGTGAGGTATCGAGGCCGATAATCCCCACGCGACGCCCATCTGCCGCCGGCGTGGCCGCCATCAGTTTTCCGGCAGATGCCGTAAGTCCAAGCCCGATGCCGGTAATGGCGGCATCCCGGATAAAACGCCGGCGGTTATACGAAGATGTATTCATGTATGATTATTTTATTTTACGATTTCGATGATGTTGCCGCTTTGTTTTTCTTTCAGGATGAGTTTAGTGCTGCCAAAATGGGTCACTTCTTCCTTAATCAGATAATGTTGGTCATCATAAGGTACCAGGGTGACGGGCTTGGTTAACCCGGTTTGTCCGCGCCAGATGTCCAGCTGCACAGGCTCCCACTGCTTGCTGGTAGCACTTCGGTAAGCTGCGTCGAGAATGGCATTCACCACATATCCATCGTAGAAGGTTTCGCGGGGCGCCCGATTTTCTTCGATGGCATTGAACATATCCGCAAACATATGGTTGTAGCCCAGCTCGTTGAGCTCATCGCCCACAGGGAATAGCCAGCCGCTGTTACTCTCTGCTTTTTCAGCGATATAGTCGCCCCCTTTGCCGGTGGTGAACATATCAAAGCCGGTGCGCAGAAAGCTATTCAGCCAGATGGTTCCTTCTGTGCCCATTACTTCATCGCGCAGGTCGAGGCCGCCACGGAAAGTCCAGCTGACTTCAAACTGCCCGATGGCGCCGTTTTCATACTTCACCAATGCAATAGCGTGATCTTCTGCGGCAATGGGTTTCACCTGTGTATCAGCCCAGCACATCACCTCTACGGGCTTAATATCTTTGCCAATAAAGCTGCGGGCAATTTCTACGCAATGGCAGCCCAGGTCCAGCATACATCCGCCGCCGGCCTGTTCTTTGTCCCAGAACCAATCACTGTGGGGACCCGGATGTGTTTCCCGTGATTTGGCCCACAAAATGCGCCCTAACGCTCCCGCCTGTACGCTTTCCAGCGCCCTGGAAAACTTCGGGGTATATACCAGGTCTTCCATATAAGCGTGGAAAATACCGGCGGCTTCCACAGCGAGCAACATCCGTTTGGCTTCTTCTGCATTACGCCCCAGTGGCTTGGTACAGATGACTGCCTTTTTATGTTTGCAGCACATGTTCACGGCCGCTTCGTGGAGATTATTGGGCAATGCAATACATACTACATCTACTTCCGGATGTTGAATGGCTGCTTCCATCTCGGTGGTAGTATGTGCTACATTATAATCGCTGGCGAACTTTGCCACACTTTCCGCTTTGCGGGAATAAATGCTGACGATTTTGTCTTTACTTCTTTGTCCTTGTATGGAATCGGCATAGAAACGGCCGATGAAACCCGCTCCCAGCATGGCAATTTTTCTTCCCATAAAAAAATATTTTTAAGAATTACGCTTATGATCTCTGAATAAAAAAAAGAAACATACCATCACCAACCCGCTGAGGGCGGCGGGCGCCAGCCAGATGTGGCGCCAGTCATATTGCAATACGTTACCTACGGTAGTACTGTTGTGCGAGGCTACAAATCCCGATACATAAGAACCTATCAGCATTCCAATGCCATAGGTCGCAAAAGTAATGAGGCCTTGTGCCGCGCTCCTGACGGTAACACCCGCGCGCTGATCGGTATATATCTGCCCGGTAACAAAAAAGAAATCATAGCAAGCCCCGTGTAACAGGACACCGGCATACAACATCCACACCTGTGTATGGTTATCGCCATAGGCGAAGAAAACATAACGTAGTATCCAGCAGCTCATGCCCAGCAACAACATTTTCTTCACCCCCAGTTTCCTGAACAGGAAAGGCATGGCCAGTAAGAAAACGGATTCAAATACCTGTCCCAGTGTCATTTTGCCGGCAGCATTCTCTACGCCGATGGCGTTGAGGAACGGATTCGCGAGACTGTAATAAAACGCCAGCGGAATACAGATGGTAATGGCCGTGATAAAGAACACCACGTAATTGCGCTGTTTAAACAATACCAGCGCATCCAGCCCCAGTATATCCGATAGCTTCACCGGCATCCGTGTGGGCGGTGTATGCGGCAAAAAGAAGCTGTACAGGCCCAATAACAATGAGCTGGCAGCGGCTATACGAAACGGAGCCGCTGTGGCTTCCAGGCCCATGAAGCCGATGAACAGACCCGCCAGAATCCATCCTGCTGTGCCGAAAACCCGTACGGTTGGAAACTGCCGTTCGGTATCTGTCATCTGCCGGAAGGAGACTGCATTGGCGAGCGACATGGTAGGCATGTACAACAAGGTATACAACAGGATCAGCCACCAGAAACTGGTGAAGTCTGTTACATAACTGATCCAGGTCAGTGTAACCGCACCCGTTAGATGCAGCACTGCGAGTACCCGTTGTGCGGAGAAAAAACGATCGGCTACCAACCCGATAAAAAACGGCGATATGATAGCCGCAATGGAAAGATTAGCATAGGCTGCTCCCATCTCTACGGCATCCGTCTTCAACGTGGTCATCAGGTAAGTCCCCATGGTCACGTACCAGGCACCCCAGGTAAAGTATTGCAGGAACATCAATACGGATAAACGAATACGAACAGATACTGGCATACATTAATTTCGATTTGAGAAATACCACCAATCGATGTTAAACAGGTGACCGGGCTGTCCATCATTGCTTTTAAATACAAGATACAGGTCGTGTTGTCCTTTTACTGATTGAAACGGCGCAGTGATCACCTTCCATCCGCTTTTCGCATCCGGCGCCTTTCCCGCTGCTACCGTGGCTTTGCTTACCACAGGTCCATCGGGCTTATCGAGATGCACTTCGATGATACCGCCTGTCCCCTGTTCCTGGATGTTGAACTGCAGACTTAACACCTCATCCAGGTACAATTGTTTAAACCGGATGAAGTTATTATGTGCTACATAACCATAACTCACCGCCAGCGTAGTAACGGTGCTGATAAATACATTGCCTTCGTCAAAATCTTCTATCTGCACCAGGGGATCTCTTAACAAAATATAATCCCTGCCGGTAATCGGTTCTATTTTATTGGCGCCTTTGTCGGTATACGTTGCCATGAGCAAATAAGCGCCATCATGGCCTTTGCCCGCGTGCTTACTCAGCGGCTGCATCCCTTGCAGAGGCAGCGATGCGCTGGTATTGGCGAGCGACAAAATATACTGCACAATTTCTCTCGCATCGGCGGTGGACATATCCGGATGCGACGACATAGTACGGTTACCCCAGTTACCACTGCCCCCCGCAATTACTTTGGCTGCCAGCTTTGTTATATTGGTTTCGTTAGCGGCATATTTATGCGCAACGTCCATTAAACTGGGTCCTACAGACACGGTGTTCTCCGTGTGGCAGGCTTTACAGTCGAGCGACCAGAACAAATCATGTCCCCTTGGATGCTCCAGGTGTGTGGCGGCGCCACCTTTGCCCAGCACCAGCGCCAGATCTTTTCCCACAGGCATGTAGTCGAAAGACACCTGTACTTTGCTGGTATCAATCACGCCATCTTCCGGATCTTTCACGATTACCTGGTAATCCAGCAACGCATTATCCCAGTAGAAACCGCGGTTGGCCTTTGTTTGAATCTGCACAGTGGGTGGCGTATTTCCTACTTTGATATCTATTGCCGCGGTACCCACGCCACCACGGTTATCCGTTACCGTTAGGTCTACTTTATAAATGCCGGGTTGCTGAAAAGTATGGTTGACTTCCACGCCTTCCTGCTGTTTTCCTTCAATGCTCCAGGCGTAGCGGAGCTCGTCGCCTTTGTCGTAGTCGATGGAGCCGGCGGCCGACAAATGCACCGTTAGCGGTGCTGCGCCATACAGCTGACTACTTTTCACGGCTGCTACCGGTTTGCGGTTACCTTCCGCATAGGTAATCTGCACCAGCTTGGCATCCGAGTTTTTAGCAAACCAGTTGGTGCCGTATTCCAGCATAAAAATACTGCCATCGGGTGCGATCTGCATATCTACGGGCGCTGCAAAAGGAATATGTTCCAGGAAGGGTTCCATGCGCAGGTAATTGCCTGCGGAATCCATGGTAACGGCCATGATCCAGTGTCGTACCCAATCGTAGATAAAGAGTTTGCCGTTATAGTAGTCAGATAATTTATAGGGAGCATTTTTATAACGATCGCTATAAAAAACGGGGCCTGCCATGGCAGATTCTCCACCTTTGCCTACCATGGGGAATACAGGGGAGGCAGCATCGCCATACCAGATCATGGCAGGTTGTGCGGGTGGCAACTCCCGAATCCCGGTATTATTGGGAGAAGCATTGATAGGATGCAGCGGATCTTTCACGGGCCGCTCCTTTTTATTGGCGTAGTCCCAGAGTGGATATGGCTGGTTGTTGCCGTTAAAATAAGGCCATCCAAAAAAGCCTGGTTTCCGTGCCTGGTTAATTTCATCGAAGCTAACGGTACTCCCTTCCGGAGAAGGAACTTTAGTATCCGGCCCGATGTCGCCCCAGTATACAAAAGCATTTTTCATGTCTACATGGAAGCGGTAAGGATTACGACACCCCATCACGTATATTTCCGGGCGGCCTTTGGAGCCGTCTTTGGGAAACAGGTTACCATCGGGGATGGAGTAGCTGCCATCCGGCGTTGGTTTGATGCGGAGAATCTTTCCTCTCAAATCGTTGCTGTTGGCTGCGCTGGCCTGGTCGTCCGACAGGTGTCTGCCTGGTCTTTCATCCACTGGCGTGTAGCCTTCCGTTTCTTCCGCATTGGTATTATCGCCGATGGAGAGGTATAGCAATCCACCGGGGCCGAAGGCCAGATAGCCGGCAGAGTGGCAGCAGTAGCGGCGTTGCGTGGGGACTTCCATCACTACCTTTTGGGTAGCTTTGTTGAGGGTATCACCGTGCAGCTCCAGTCGTACCAGGTTATTATACCATTTTTCACCCGCGGGTGCATAGTAGAAATAGATGTAGTGGTTGGTAGCAAAACCGGGGTCCAGCGCCACACCCAGCAGGCCGTCTTCAATACCGCTGAATACATCAAAATGCCCAATGGTTTTGGTTTGATGCAAACGGGCATCATACATTTTCACAGCGCCTTTGCGCTCAATAAAGAGTACATTTCCATCCGGCAGGATGCACATTTCCATGGGTTCATCCAAGCCATGATCCAACACCGTATAGGTGTAACGGTTAGTATCCGGAGGCAACAGGGTGAGGGAGGATTTATAATCTGGTGGCGCATTATTGCCGATCAGATATTGCAGGGCCGTACGCAGATCATTGGAAGCTACTGCCGGAGAAACGATGTACAACCTGCCGCCGTCCTGCACTAATTCATTTCCAACGGGTTGATCTGCCCACTCATGCAGCCATGGCCAGTCTTTACGCTGATAACTCGTATCCTTAACCGCCAGAATGCCTCCCCCGCCGGATTCCGCGTAACGTTTCAATGCGGGTACGGTGCGGAAGTTCAGGCTATCGGTGAGTGAAAAAGGTAAGCATACCGCACTAAAAGTGGCCAGGGAATCTTCCCGGAATAAATGGGTATCGGAAGTAAGTACCAGCTGCCAGCCTTCTTTAGCGGCGGTAGCCTGTAATTGTTTCACCCAGGCACTTTCGTGGTTGGTAGCGAAGCATAAAATGCGGGTAGCAGTTCGTTTTCCGGTACAGGCAAATAGTCCTGCCAGCAGCAGTAGTAGACAAAGTTTCTTCATAGCGCGTAGTCATATTCAGGGCCGGCTAAAAACGTATAGCCGGCCCCGTATCATAGAATCAATAACCAGGGTTTTGTTTGATAGATCCGCCGCTCCGGTCTATTTCCAGCTGAGGGATCGGAAACAGGTATTTATTGCCGCTGGCAGGCGCTTTGAAGCTATTGCCTTTGCCATTGGAATAGGGTTTGGTAGAAAAATCTTTCATGGTAGACACATAGGTGTTCCAGCGCAGCAAGTCAAACAGGCGGCCGTATTCTCCTCCCAGCTCCACACGGCGTTCGTGACGTACGGCGGCATGGAGGTCGCTGGCTGCGGTGACAGGCGGTAATGGTGTAGCAGGAATCACGCGGACACGGGAAGTAGCTTCCACATCGGTATGAGCAGAAGTAGTGGCGCGGCTTCTTACCAGGTTAATATTATCTGCTACAATTTGTTTGTTGCCGCCGCTTTCCAGCTCTGCTTCTGCATACATCAGTAATACGTCGGCGTAGCGGATCAGGTACATGGTCCAGGCATCATTGCCCCAACCTTGTCCACGGCGGTTTTGTGGCAGAAATACTTTACGGTTATGATGACCGGTGTTGGGATAGGTGGAGAAGTCAAGCACCTCTTTACCGCCGGCAGTGGGGAATACATCGCCCTGGTCCAGGATGGTGAAGAGCGCACGGGGATCGCCGGGTTCAAACGCATCTACAAGCGACTGTGTAGGGCAATCGAAGCCCCAGCCACCGGCACTGCGAGGTGAGCAGTAGATGGGCTGTGTAGAACCATAGATAAAGGCGGCAGGATCATCTCCGAAAATGATCGGAAAAACAGATTCCCTGCTTTTGTATCCATCTTTCAAAAACAATTGCTGGTACTGTGGTTCCAGGCTAAATGCTTTAGAATCGACTACCTTTTTAGCCGCATCCCTGGCTTTGGCATACAGCGATTTATCATCTTCCGCGAAGAAGAGATAGGCCCTTGCCTGCAGCGCCCAGGCGGCTTCTTTGGTAGCACGCCCCAATTCCGCATCCGGCATATCATTGCGGGAAGGCAGTGCAGCATCTGCGCCCACCGCTTCCAGCTCACTGGTAATGAACTGCATGGTTTCAGCGGCGGTAGCGCGTACAATCTTATTACGATCGTCGATGGTCAATGTTTTGGTGATCAGTGGTACGCCACCGAAAATACGCACCAGGTCGAGGTAATAATAAGCACGCAGGTAACGTACTTCTGCCAGGTATCTTTTCTTCACATTTTCATCCAGCGGGTTGCCTTTATCATCCAGCAAAGGCGCCCCAGGAAGGCGTTCCAAAGCTACGTTACAGTTGCCGATACCATTGTAGCAAGCCTTCCATAAGTTATACAAGGTTTCATTATTCGACAGTGTTCTGCCATAGCCCAGGTCCAGCACAAAAGGGCGGTCGTTGTTATCAGAGCCGCCTTTATCACTTTCATCAGTGGCCATATTCCCCAGTTCTGCGATGGCCGCCTGGTAGCCCCAGAAATCATAGAATCCCAGGTAGCAATTTACCACGGTTTTCATGCCGGCGCCGGGCGATTTAAAAAAGTTATCATCCGTTTGAACGCCCAGTGGTGGACGGTTCAGGTAGTCTTTTGAACACGATACGGTCAGTAAAGCCGCCAGTAACGGTAAAGTATATACGAGTTTTTTCATGAGTAGCAGTGTTAATGATTAAAACCTGGCATTCAGTCCGATCATAAAAGTGCGGGCCTGCGGGAAGTATCCCTGGTCAATACCCATCAGTTTAGGATCTTCGTTGCCCATTTCAGGGTCCAGACCGCTGTATTGGGTGAACGTAAACAAGTTCTGTGCACCTACGTATATCCGTAACTGTGGGATGCGGGTACGCTCCAGCCATTTTTCGGGGAAGTTGTAACCCAGCTGCACATTTTTCAGGCGCAGGTAAGAGCCATCTTCCACGAAGTAATCAGACACACTGTTGTTCAACGCTGCCACAGAAGAAATTTTGTAGTATTTGTTGGTAGATCCCGCGCCATTCCAGGCTTTGTCTAGGAAGCCTTTAGGCGCATTATACCAGCCAGTACCGGCTTCGGTATCATAGCGCAGGATGTTCATCACATCATTACCCTGTGATCCCTGCCAGAACATGCTTAGATCGAAGCGTTTGAAATTGAGGCCAATGTTTACGCCGTACACAAAATCAGGCCATGGATTGCCGATCATCGTACGATCAGCGGCATCCAGTTTACCATCGGGACCAGGAATTACTTTGCCATTGGCATCGGTACCGTTGATGTCTTTAAAGCGAAGGTCACCGGGTGTGCTCACGCCTTTCTGCGGACTTTTATCTACTTCCGCCTGGGTCTGGAAAATACCGTCAGTTTTCCAGCCGAAATAGTAACCTACCGGTTTGCCTTCTTCTGTTTTGGTAATGACTTCACCCAAATGGGCAGTGGAGTAGATGGGTTCTCCCCCGCCCATGCTCAGCACCTCATTTTTAAACGTGGAAATATTAGCCCGAATATTATAAGAGAGATCACCGTAGGTATGATGATGCCCAACAGACAGCTCCCATCCTTTGTTGACCATGCTACCACCATTCATCCAGAAAGGATTGGAAGTAGGATAACCCAGCGTAGCCGGCAATGGCATGATCACCAGCATGTTGTTCACGCGCTTGTTGTAATAATCTACTGTTACATCCAGCTCACCGTTAAATAACTGGAGGTCCAGCGCCATATCTGCCTGTGAAGAAGTTTCCCATTGCAAAGCAGGGTTGGCCATAGTTTTACGTTCTGCGCCGAGGAAGCCGGCGCTGGTATTACCGAATACGTAACGTTGGAAGGTATTACCATAGGTAGATAAATACAAGCCACTACCGCCACCCACATACTGATTACCCACTGCACCGTAGCTGGCGCGGAGTTTACCACTGGTGAGCCAGGAGAGGCCGGCACGTTTCATGAAATCTTCTTCTGTAAAGCGCCAGGCGGCGGAGGCAGAAGGGAAAGTTCCCCAGCGGTAACCATCGCCAAAGTTGGAAGTACCATCCCGGCGGATGTTAGCAGCCAGGATATAACGGTCCGCATATACGTAGTTGATACGCCCAAAAAATGATTGCAGCGCACTGGAATAGGTATAGCCGGAAGTAGCCGGGTTCATGGTGGCCGCATCGATAATACGCATGTCGGGATCATTGTTCACGATGCCCTGTTTAGAAGCGCCGTAGTTCAATCCTTTGGTCAGCTCCGTGGAAATACCCGCCAGCGCGGTGATATGGTGCTTTCCAAATGTTTGATCGTAGTTGAGGGTATTCTCCCACACAAAATAATTACCCCAGCTGGAATTATTGCTCACCGTATTATACGTGGCATAGTCAAATGGATTCAGGAAGTACGAAGGTGTAAATCCTTTGGAGATCCCGCGGGAAAGATCCATACCGAAGTTAGTCCTGAAAGTCAGCGGGTCAATGATTTTCACATCCAGTGCTGCGCCGCCTTTGATGGCGATGCCTTCCCAAACGCTTTGCTGCATACGTTCCACCTGTGCTACCGGGTTGGGCTTGTTGGTGTACAGGATACCGGCGTAGCGGGAGTAAGGATTATTGGGCTCATAGCCATCCATGATGCTGTTGAAGAAAGCAGGTATATCTTTCAGGTTGTTGCGATACACCGGTGTAATAGGATCGGCGGCCATGGCGCTGAAAATGGTGCCGGTAAAGGGATTGTTTTCATCCACATTCCGGCGGCTTTCATACACCAGGTTCATGTTGGTAGTGAGTTTCACGCGGGAGCTGATATCTGCGCCTACGTTGGTTCTCCAGGAGATGCGTTCATAGTCAGATCCTTTCACAATTCCCTGTTGCTTCATGTAACCCGCGCTGGTAGCGTACACAATACTTTTGCCAGCTCCACTCAGGCCTACGTTGTAGCTCTGTATGGGAGCGTTCTCCTGTATCACTTCCTTCCACCAGTCGGTGCCATTGGCGCTGCCGGTATTTTCCGTTACAAATTTGAGTAATTGTGTTCTTTTCTCTTCTGTGTCCATGCTGGCTGGCAGTGGAGATCCACCGGCAACAGCGGCTCTTTGCTTGTACGTCATGAATTCGGCGGCATTGAGCATGTGCGGACGTTTCCAGGCAGATTGCATACCGGTATAGGTATCGAAGGTCACGTGCATTTTCTGATCTACACGACTGCCTTTCCGGGTGGTTACAATCACTACGCCGTTGGACGCTCTGGCGCCGTAGATAGCGGCAGTAGAAGCATCTTTGAGGATGTCCATTGTTTCGATATCGTTGGGATTGAGCCAGGCGATATCTGATTGTGGTAAACCATCTACGATATAGAGCGGGCTATTTTGTCCGTTGATAGAGCCGATACCACGAATACGCACCACGGGCGCAGATCCGGGGCTGCCGCTGCTTTGCACCACGGTAACGCCGGTCACTTTTCCCTGCAGGGCTTCGGCGGCGTTGCGTACGGGAACGTTGCGCAGGTCTTTGCCACCGAGGGAGCTGATGGCGCCGGTAACGTCTTTCCGCTTCTGGGTACCGTAGCCGATGACTACTACCTCATTCAGACCACTGGTAGATTCTTCCAGGATAATGTGCAGTGGTTCATTATCTTTCACCGTCACTTCTTTGGGTTCAAACCCCATGTAAGTTACCACCAGCACGGCGCCGGTGGAGGCAGTGAGGGAGAAGTTACCCGTAGCGTCTGTGACGGCGCCCTGGCTGCTTCCTTTTACTTTCACGGAAACGCCCACGAGTGGGGTGCCTTTTGTATCTTCTACCCGGCCGGTTACCTTATCTGCGGCGGCTTCCGTGCGGGGAGAAATGATCACAAGATTTTGGTCTACAATTTTGTAGGCCATGGAGCTATCCAGTACGCGGCTCATGATTTCATTGAGGCCGGCATCTTTTACCTGCAGGTCAATTTTACCCAGCCGGCGGATGGAGGTATAGTTGTAAAAGAAGCGATAATTGCTTTCTTTTTGTATTTTCTCGAAAATTTTGTCTGCATCCGTTTTTACAAAAGTCAGGGTGAATTTCTCCTGAGAAAAGACGGTAGCGGAAGCATGCAGGCAGGATATCAGCACCAGTACAAAGCATAACTTCATAAAGAGGAATAGTTTGAGTGTCTGGCGGAGCGCATAGGATGCCCTGCCAAATCTGCTTTTTTTCATAGATTTGTTTTAGAAAGGTTTGTAAAGAAGGGTGTAAGTGTAGTTTCGAAGCCCGCTTACCCCTGTTGATACATATCAGCCTTTTGAAGGAAGAGTGAAAGCTCTTCCTTTTTTATTCCCCTTTTCAGGTACTGCCGTTGTTAACGTGTGTTTGCATTACAGGTAATTTTTTGGTTTGATAAAATGTTGATTGGTCTATTTTTCATTTAGACAGCCAAACGTGTTGCTGGTCTATGCTATAGTGGAATGGTGTAATCATTTGTAGCAGCTGTAGTGCTTTGTTGATATTTTCTTTTTCAAATACGCCGCTGAGTATTTCTGTTTTCATGTTATCATCTTTAAAAGAAATGGTGACGTTGAATTGTCGTTCCATTTTCCGGGCTACTTCTTCGAACGTTTCATTCATAAAAGCCAGTTTCTGATCGCGCCAGGCTGTTTCCATGACGAGACTGGTGTCTGCGGTGCCGGTAAGTCCCTGTACCTGAAAGTTTACGTGCGTCTGTGGTATGGCAGCGGTGTTGGGCTTTACAGCCAGCACCAATTTTTCATGTGGCAGCAGGATTACTTTTTTTTCCGGGCTGTTGCGCATGATCACCTGCACCTTTCCTCCTATGACGGTTACTTCAGAGCGGCTATCATCGTCATACGCCTTGATATTAAAGCAGGTGCCCAGCACGTGTACGTCCAGGTTGCTGGTATGTACAATAAAAGGCAGGGCTTCGTTTTTGATGACGTCGAGGAATATTTCCCCGGTAACGGTGATGTTGCGGTGATTGCGGTTAAAGCCGGCATCGTAGCTGATTTTGCTGCCTGCATTCAGCCAAACGGTGGTACCGTCGGGTAGCAGTGCTTTCACTGTTTTGCCGAGGGGCGCAACCAGTTGTTGCCGGGCAACCGCCATTGGGGCGATTTTACGCGGTTGCATCCATTGCCAGCCGAAACCGGTTGCCAGCAGGATGCCGATGACAGCGGCCGCAGCCCACCAGAAGGAGGCTTTACGCAGCAGCGGTGTAGGCATGACCGTTAGTTTACCGGCCACCTGTTCCCATCCGGCGGCCGCAAATGCAGTAGCGGCTTCCTCGTCATTGGCGCCAACAGCGTTTACAACGCCGGCCAGCCAGGCCGCATCGGGATCTGCCGCCAGTAAACGGTCCAATTCCTCCAGTTCGTCTATAGTGGCAGCCTGTCCTGCTTTTTTCGCCAACAGCGCTGCAATTCGTTCTGATTTCATTTATTTCCAGATAGGATCTTGTATAGGGACACGGTTGCCGGGGGGATTCCCTAAGAGAAGGGAAAAAAATTTTGAGCAGAAAGCATAAAGCCGAAAGCAAAAAGCTATTGAAGCGGATGATTAACGCGTATATAATCCGCAATGGTCAATCGCTTCAATAGCTTTTTGCTTTCGGCTTTATGCTTTCTGCTCCAACAAAGGGTTGTAACTGGGCCGCCAGCTTTTTCATGGCAATGGTAAGTTGTGCGTCTACTGTTTTGGGAGAGATCCCTAAAATAGCGGCTACTTCTTTATACGATAGTTCGTCCTGTTTTACCAGTTTAAAGATCAGCTTACATTTGGGCGGTAGTTGCTGAATGGCCGCGGCGATGGCCTGTTGCAGCTCATGCGTCAGCAGTAACTGTGCGGTATCTGCTTCGAGGCGGAAATGTTGTACGTGCAGCGAGTCCAGGTCGGTTTCGGTGAAGATGGTGGCTTTGCGCAGGTAGTTAAGGGCGGCATTTTTCACCGCCACATAGAGATATACTTTTATTTCATTGATCTTATCCAGCTGCTGCCGCTTCTCCCAGAGCTTCACAAATACGTCATTCACGATCTCTTCGGCCGGTTGTCGCTGTTTCAGGAATGCAAAAGCAAACTGGTATAACGGGAATACCTGCTGCTGATACAGCGCTTTAAAGGCTTGTTGGTCGTCATGAAATTGTATGCGATATAGTAACGCTTCCATGGTCACGTGCATACCACAAAATAAAATTTTTCTGATAAACCCAACTACTTTTTAATAAAAAACACTAAATATAATTTCTTTTACAATAATTATACAAAACAAAAACCCTGCAACAGCAAGTGTTACAGGGCTTTGTTTCTCTTAATGGTTGGTTGGTTTGATTTAAAATCTTTCCCGATAGGACATGCTGACTATTTTGCCGAAGCCGGTAAATTCATCTTTTTTGACTAATGCTGCATGATTCACGAGGAAATCCTGCGCGAAATAAAAGCTGACCGTACCTGTGCCCATATCCGGATTAGCGGGATCATAGGTAGCAATACCCAGCCAGTTAGCTTTATAAGGTGGAAGGTTGGTGGTATTCGGGATATCGTTGATATCGCCGTTATACACACCGCGGCCACCGGTAAACTGATGCTGATCCAGCCAGGAAATTTTGCGGTTGCCGGCATCATATACCAGGTAGTATTGTGAGGGGAAATCTTTGTGTACGGCATAAACTTTTGTGCCGGCACTGTAAAAGAGGGTACCATAGTTTTTGTCGACGGTAAATAGCGTGGCTTTATCAATTTCCGGTGCGGTAATCTTTGTCATGGTATTTTGCGTTACGGTAGCACGTGCATCAAAAGTGAGTAACCAGTAAGCCCCGGCCGGATCGCGCATGAGTGCATAGGTGAGGTTCAGGTTATCCATACTTTTCATCCATACCAGGTCCATTCCTACGTTGTCAAAATCGAACAACGGCGTACCGGCAGGTGCAGGGATGGAAGAACAGTTGCCATCTTCCGGGAAACTGCGGAGAAAACGTTTTTTATTCACGTCAAACAATACGGTGAATTCACTCCAGGAATAACCAGCGGCACGGCCTAAAAACGGCGCCGCTTTAAAGTCGCCCTCACCGGTTACCTGGTTCATATTATTGACATAATAATTATAGGCGTTTCTCTCATAGAAATTTCCTTTCCCGTCATACAGGTAGCAGGTTTCCAGCGCACCAGACCCCTCTCCGGTACCTACAAATGCAGGAATAAAAGTGGCGCTGTCCGGTGGCACCAGGAACTCATTACGCACGTTCCATCTGTTATTGGTATACATGTAGTCGCCTCTCATTTTCCAGGTTCCCTGATCGGTGGTCAGGTATACCCAGGAACGATCCGCTGTGGACAATTTCGGCTCATGAAAAAGCGCTGGTACGGCATTATACGTATAGGTATAGTAGAACGCAATCTTACGCGGGCCTTTCAATGGTTTAGGCAAATCCGTTGATTGCTCCAATAAATTATGCACAATGTTAGCTGTTCCGTTATTATACGCCACCATATCCAGTTGTGCGTTTCCTTTTACATCGCTTAATACCAGCCACCCTTCGTAGGTACCGGAGCCAATCACCAGGTTGTTGGTATGTTGTAAAAATACCTGGTTTGTTTTCTGATCACGTATTTCCAGATAAAGGCCGTAGCGCCCTACCGGCACTAGTATTTTTGCGGCCAGTACACGGGTAGTACCTATTACTACTGCGGCAGTCAGGTCATTCACGGAATCGCGCTGCCCGATAATCCACCGGTAGGCAAAACGGGCAGTGTCGTCCAGGTTCGCCTGATCCATCGTCATTTTTATGACAGGTGTCAACGCGAGCGAGTCAAACTGATTTACATAAATGGTATTCGGCAATGAATCAATTTGTAATTCATTGACTTTTTTATAATCATAGTTGCCCAGGTCCTTATAGCAGCCGCTGCATATCATCATAAGGAATGCTGCCACTACACCGGTCCAACTTAGTATTGAAATTTTCATACATTCTTTTTTCCTGGTTAATAAAAAGGAAGTTATTCGCAAGCGGCGCCACCACCGTCGCTTGGCTCCATTTCAAATATTTCGCCGGTATTATCATCCTGATCCTGTACCGGATTACCTGCCTGCCGTGCTTTTGCCAGGTGGCAATTGTATAGCATTGCCAGGCCAAGCAAATAGCTGATATTAGGTTGATCTACCAGTAACGACCCCAGTGGAATATTGAGGTCCGTGATGAGCATTTTCATTTTGGTATTGGAAAAAGTACCAAAACAGTAGCTGCCAAAACTGTTATCTCCTAACCACCAGGAGGGTTGCGGAATATTATCTGCTACCGCGAAAGTGCGCTGAAGGGTAGTCTTGAATTTGTTAGGGTTTGTTTTTACCAGTGTGTGAAAATAATCGGTGCTGAATACATCATTACTTTCCAGTTGAACAGTCAGGAACAGGCTCTTTTTACGGAGTGCTGCATCCCGGCGAATGGTAATCGGCACATAGACCGACATTCTACCATGTGGAATCACACAAGATGCCGGGTTAATGGTGTAGATGTCAGCAGGTAAAGTGCTGCTTCCTGCAATGGATATTTTGAAAGGCCGGTCTTGTCCGGAAGTGTCTCCGGTGGCGGATACCAGCATCAGCAGACTCAATTCAGTTGCTTTCTCGTCGAAGAAACCGAAATTACCATACAACGTGTCAATCGCTGCAGTATCCACTACTTTATTGGCAAACTCGGTGAATATCACCTTCCCATCGCTATTCTTCACACCTGAATACATTTTGGCGGGAGATGGTGAGAAGTAAATGTTATTATGCCCCTGGAAATCCATGAGGCCAGCCTTTTTACAGGCGGGCACCAATAATATTCCTACCAGCAGCAGCCATATATATGTCCTGTTTTTTTTCATTTTTCCTGGATTAATAGGTAAGCAAATCATGGTTGATGCACAACCTTTTCTTCATCGGGTATGGGTACTACGTATTGTGCGCGTCCCATTTTAATGGTGGCGTTAGTAGTGGTCACCGTTTGATCAGGAATAGACGCGGTATTCAGCCGTTTATAGTAATAGAATAGCTGTCCTTCTCCATAAAATTCCCTTCTATACTCCCTGGTCAATTCTGTGGCGAGGTTGGCGGTTGGCAATACCGCCTGCGTATTTCTGGCCAGTCTCAACGTACTGAGATACTGCATACCGGTGGGTTTATCGGGCGCTGCTTCTGCAGCAATTAAATAACATTCCGATGCCCGCAGCATAGGTACCATCACATTTAATTGTTCGTCCACATAATAAATGGGCGCGTATTTAAACAGACACTTGCCGGAGCCGGAGCCATCTGGTGGCGCATTCCACACAGATGATTTAATACGAACATCGGACGACTCACTATAAATACTATTGAGTATATCCAATCGCGGCGCCAATAAAGTACCGGGTTGCTGTGCGTAGGAAAACAACAGATTATAACTGTCCGGTAACTTTATGTTTTGCAGTTGGAATACACAATCCCCCAGCAGGGAAGGATCTGCTTTCACGCTGGCATCTTTGGTATCCGTAAAAGTGAACATCGATGGTTGCACGGCGATGACCTCTTTCGCGGCAGCGAGCGCACCTGCTTTATCGCGGCGATACAGCATCATCCTGGCCTGCAGCGTTTTGGCGGCATAATAGTTGAAGCGGCTTTTACGAAAGGAGGTAAACGTATGACTGGTATCTCCGATAGCGCCATACTTCATCACAGGATCATTGGCCAATAGCACCAGTGATTTACTGATATCTGCCTGCAAACTATCCATCAGCTGATTAGCGGGCAGATAAGGTCTTGCCGCCAGGGAATGGTAACTGTAGTAAGGCACAGATACGGCATTGGAATCGATACTACTGTAGATCGGTCCATATAAACGCAGCACATCAAAGTGCAGGAAAGTGCGCAATGCCAGTGCTTCTCCTTTGATCAGATGATAGTTATCGCCGCTGAAAATTTTCTGTTGCCTGTCTATGTTGTCCAGTATCAGATTCAGGTTTGCGATTTGTGTGTATAAACCAGACCACACTGTTTTCAGTGATTCCTTTGCCCCCTTCTCTGTGTAGCTATAGGTAGCCAGATCACGATATGCGTAGGTACTTCCCTGAAAGTAGCGCTGTGCCAGCACATCGGGGATAGCCATACTTAGCATACCACCGTACATATTAAATGAAGTCATAGAAAGATATACCCCATTCAACTGGGTCATATATCCTCCTTCTGTAGCAAAGGCATCCTCCATCGCTACTTTTGTTTCCGGCTTTACATCCAGGTATTTATTGCAGGCGCTGCCCACCAACAGGATGCAGGCGGCCAGGCATATATGTTTTAATAGCTTGTTCATAGCGGATATTTGATATTCCTTAAAATGTAGCATTGACCTTAAAAGAGAAGGAACGGGCATAGGGGTAATCGATACCACGCTCTCTTCTGATGTTAGATAACCGGAAAATATCGTTCATATAACCGGTGATGTTCAGGCCTTGCAAATTCAACAGCTTCAGCCACTTCGACTGATAAAAATTATAGGAGGCTGAAATGGATTCTCCGCTTAAAGTATTTTCGGTTTGTATAAACCGGGACGACATATTGGAGGTGCCCCATCCTGCTCCATCTCCACTTCTATAGGTATAGTCCGGAATGCGTATAAACTGCGCCTGATCTCCTACTTTTTTCCAACGACCATACAACGCTCTTTTATCCAGGTTGTCAGTAAAAATCTGATTACGTTCCAGGTTTTCTACTTTACCAAACAATGCGTTATTAAACTGCTGCGATCTCCACATATACCGCATCACCACGTTTAACGACAGTCCTTTGTATTGCCCTGATAAACCGATGGCGCCCTGCATCAGCGGCATCGAATTTCCTACCTTTACGATATTGGCCACATCGTAGCTGTAAGTGAGTTCTCCATCTTTTGTCAGAAACATCTCTCTTCCATTCGCCGGATCTATGCCCATTGAGCGCACCGCCCAAAGATCATCCGGATGACCACCATCTTTATAGCGTTGCAGGTTTTGATTTACCAGCTGATAGTTCTGGAAGGAGCCATCTATATCACTACCCACCGCCTTTTCATTCTGACGGTTCAATAAATCCAATGCGTTACCCAATCCACCGTACGTAGTACTTTCGCGTTTACCCATTACGTTTATGCGCAGCGATATCCGGTCTTTTGGAATATCAATAACAGCGGCTGACACCGTAAAATCAAATCCTTTGGTGCGGGAGTTGCCCACGTTGAACATAATATTATCACTACCGGTAGATGGCGCATTTCCAATGTTTACAATCAATGGATCGGTAAAATTATTATAGACATTGGCCACTAAGGAAATACGTTCCTGGAACATACGCACATCCAGGCCGATAGTTTTCTTCAAAGTTTTCTGCCACGCCAGATCGGAATTTCCCCAGCTATCTACCTTGGTACCCAGTCCAAAATCATTGATGATGGCCTGATTATACACCAGTGTAGTAAAGGAGTTATAAGCCGCAAAATTCTGGTTACCAGGATTACCAATACTACCTCTCAGTTTGAAATAACTGATCCATTTCACGGGTTTCATAAAAGACTCATTGTGCAGGTTCCAGGAAGCACCTACTGTCCAGGTATCGGTATATCTTCTGCTGGCGCCAAAAATGGAGGAGCCGTCTTTGCGGTAATCGAAATCGACCATATATTTACGACGCCATCCATAATAAGCATTCACGAAACCGCTGACAGAACGGGTTACCGCCGTGGCATAAGTAGGTGTGCCGCCTTCCGGATAGCCCGAACCAAATGCCRGTGAAATTTGCTGCACTGCCGGGAAACCTGTCACGCTATAACTATTCAGTATACTTTTCGAACCATCAAAGTAAAATCCGGGTACCACGTTCAGTTCATGTACGTTGTTCCAAATTTTACCATAGCTGGCCTGTAAGAAGCCCTGGTAGTTGAACCTACGTGTACGGGTATCATTATAACTCCCGCGTTGGCCTACCACTTTATCTTTGAATTCTTCCATTTCCGGCGAATGATACACTTCTCTCTCATTGGTACCATAGGTCATGGCAAACTTCGCTTCAATCCGAAGCTGATCATTGACGTTGTAATAGGACTGTAGCTGGTTGCTGAACTCAATATCCTGCGTTTGATCTTTTTTGGGCAATTGAGCCTGGTACAATGGATTCCAGACGGGTATCGGTTTATCGAAGGCGAGGTCTTCTCTTTGATCCAGGTATTTATCCATCGAAGGTTTGTAGTAAGGGATGGCATTCACAAAATCAGAGAAGCTCCCATAGGGTGATTCCTTTGCTTTAAAGGTATTCAGCAAAATGCGGTTGGAGAAAGAGAATTTACCGGGGCGATATACCAGGTCTGCATTAGCACTGGCGGTATTACGTTGGGAGCCCTTCATCACACCAGGTTGATCCCGGTATTTAGCGCCGATACCATACCTGAATTTATTATCTCCTCCATCCGCCTGAATGGAATAAGTATTTGCGAGGGAAGTTTTACTAATGGGATATCCCATCCAGTAAGTGTTTACACCGCTTAATACATCTGTGAGGTGTCTGTTATAGGCCTGTTGCAGCCTGTTGTATTTGGCCGTATTATCGAGATCGACGTTATACATATTGGAGAGCCTTTCAAACTCCAGTTTCTCTGCGGCATTCATCATGTTATAGTCGCGCAGATCTGCGAAAGAGGTGGTATTATCCAGGGTGAGCGAGAGGTTCATTTTTCCCGGCCGCGGTAACTTTGTTTCAATCACAATAACGCCGTTCGCCGCTTTAGAGCCGTATATCGCTGTGGAAGCGGCATCCTTCAATACGGTCACTGCTGCAATACGATTCATATCCAGCCCGATCACTGTTTCGATGGTGGTTTCAAAACCGTCCAATATGAACAATGGTTGATTGGGATCTTTGGAAAATTTATCTACCGTACCAATGATGCTGGACTTTCCCTGAATCACCATGTTGGGCATCACGTTAGGATTGGAACCGGCCATGTTATTATCGATCACGATGAAAGCGGGATCGAGCGATTTCAAACTTTGCAGCACATTCTGATTCCCTACAGTATTCAACTGTTCGCCGGTATAAGTGGCGGCGTCACCGGTGAAGCTTTCTTTGCGGCGGGTAAAGATACCTGTGGTCACCATTACTTCGCCGATGCGCTGCACTTTCCGTTGCAGGGTTACGTTGAAGAAGGATTTACCTGCTACTGGTTGTTCCATTGTTTCGTATCCCAGCATACTGTATACGAGAATGGATCTGGGATCTGCGATGGCCAGTACAAAGTCGCCTTTCTCGTTAGTGATGGTACCGCGGGGTGTTCCTTTCACGCTGATGGTCACGCCTGCCAGTGGCGCCTTCTGCGCATCTGCCACGTGGCCTTGAATGGTCACCTGCTGCGTGGCGGTAGCTACCACGGGTACCTCCGCATTTTTCCGGATGAACACCGACTTATCGGCTTCCACTAATTCGTAGCGGAGGGAGCTACCGGCCAAACAGGCGCTCAGTGCATCCCGCAGGGACACATTGCGCAGGGACACCGTTACCGGCGCCATACTATTCAGCAGTTGCTGGTCCCAGAAAAAAGCGTAGCCAGTTTGTTTTCCCAATGCCGTGAACACTTTGTCCAATGGCATTTTCCGGACAGTTAAATTTACCTGTTGCCCATAGGTGGCGGCACTCACTTGTAGTGCGGCCACCAGCAACAGCATGGCAGTCATCTTCATAACCGACAACATTTTGGTTGGCGAAAAATTCATGTGGTTGGTTTTTGATTTTTAACGGTTCAGCGGCCGACAGGCATAGCGTTAGCACTCCCGCTTGCCCGACGGCAATACGCTGAACTTCTTTGGTTGATATTATTTACAATGTTGAATCAGGGCATGATAATGATAACCCGGTTTGTTTGTTTAATGTTAACGCCACTTTTCCTCAGAAATGCGATGAGTGTTGACAGTTGTGTATTCCTGCTCATGATACCACCAAATTGCCGGTCGGGCACCTCTCCTTCATACCTGACTTCTACGTCGTACCAGCGTGCTACCTGTCGCATCAATCCTTTCAGGCTGGTAGCATTCAGTGCCAGCAATCCATTTTTCCAGGCGGTCACCTGTTCTATATCTGCAGTGGCTACAGACAATGCTCCTTCTTTTACTACCGCCATATTTCCGGGTGTCACCAGTTTTTGCTGACCTTCGTACTGTACTTTAATGCTACCGCTCACCAGGGAGGTTTGTTGACCTGGTTCATCCGTGTAGGCCATGATATTAAAGGCTGTACCCAATACCTGTATGGTGGTTTTATCACTTTGCACCATAAATGGTTTGCCAGCATCGGGAGCTACTTCAAAATAGGCTTCTCCGCTCAGTATTACTTTTCTTTCCCTGCCGGTGAAGGCAGTAGGATAATAGAGTGAGGAGGCGGCGTTGAGCCATACCTTACTGCCATCCGGCAGCAACAGCTGATACTGTCCGCCTCTCGGTGTGGTAAGGGTATTATAGGTGACTGCGGCCTCGTTGGCGGCATATTTCAGTTGTCCCTGTTTTTGTATAATGTTGTTTTTGCCCAGTGGAATCACCTTGCTGGTGCTATCCAATTGTATCACTTCACCGTTTGCCAGGGTGAGCCGGGCTTTGTTACTCCCTGCCGCAATTACAGTAGCCACGGGCGTATTCTCCGGCGCCTGTGTGCGCCAGTACCAGCTTCCGGCGAGGACTGCCAGCAATAAAACAGCGGCTGCTGCGTAATACATCCAACGTATAGGCTTCACCGTTGTCAGCTCTGCTTCTCTTTCCCGGATCTTCTCCTGGATGTTGAGCAGCAACGATTGATCGGCAGGAGCATCTGTTGAAAAATGCACCATTTGCTGCTCATAATGCTGCAACAACCATTCGTAGTCGTTGGTGGAGGCGGTTTTAATGGCGTTTCCCAGTATTATTTCTTCTGTTGAAGAAAGGGTGCCTGCCAAAAACCTGTCCATTAAAAGGGTAATATCATCTCTTTGCATAGCCATTGTCTATAGTAAGACGGACGAGTAAATCAAAAGCACACCTCACTTTTAAAAAATATTTTTTAGCGGAGCTGGGGGAAGCAACAAATCAGCAGGAGAATCATCGGCATATCTATGCCTGCGTTGGTTTTCAGGTAATGCTTCACGAATTTCACGGCATCATATAATTGTTTCTTGACCCCAAATTTGGTGATCTGGAGGGCGTCGGCAATTTCATCGAGCGAAAGGTCCTGCTCATGCCGCATGGCAAAAATCTTTCTTTTCTGATCGGATAGCAAGGCGATCGCTTGCCGGGCAATCCGGGTATATTCTTTAAAATGACTGTTCTCCGTAACTTCCTCGTGCTGTGCCGGCTGTTGATGGGTAAGCGTATGCACCAGCTGTTGCTGCAGCTGCTGGCTCCGGTGCCAGTCGCGCAGGCGGTTGCGGGCCATCATAAAAAGATAAGCCTGCAGCGACTGAATAGTGATCAACATATCCCGTCGCATCCAGAGTTTGAAAAAAACATCCTGTATGATCTCATCGGTGTCCTGTCTGGAGCAGCCGGTAAGCGGATAAATGAACAGGTGTAGCTTTGGTTGATACTGGTTGTAAAGCGTAGCAAACGCTTTTTCGTTTCCTTGCGCTATCCGCTGTATTAGTTCCTGTTCGCTCAAGGGACTAACCATATTGTTTTACATTTTTTTACCGCCCGGCTATTTCGGGTTGGTTATTTATTGGCCTAAAGTATAAAAAAAAAATTCCCCCGCAAGATTTGTTTATCCTGGGGGGAATCCTGATGTGTTATTATTATTGGTTTATTTCACCCGTAATTTGATGTTAATGGCTTGTTGATTACGCATTACCTTCACGGGAATAGTAGTCTTCCAGGCTGCTGCTTTCACGATATCCTGCAGGTCGTTGGCTGTTTTCACAGGCTTATCGTCTGCCATAATAATCACATCTTTAGTTTTTATTCCGGAAGATGATAACAAGGTGTTTTCACCGGCAGTTAATACCAGCGCCCCGGATTCATCTGCCAGGCCATAAGCGGATCGCTCTCCCAATCCTTCTATCGATTTTATCCTGCCACCTAATAACTCCAGCACGCTGGCGGTGGCGCCGGCCCCTTCACTGGCGCGACTCAAATTCAGGAACACCGGAATTTCAGGTTGCAGGGCTATTTGCCGGAGTGTTGGCTTCATTACGCCAAAACTATCCATCGGAATATTCTGAAACCCGATTTTAAATGCCGGGGAAGTATTCGCTACGCGGTAGTTTCCTGTGGTGGCATCTATAAACTGCGGATCACCGGCCATGCTATGTGCATCGGTGTGTTGTGCACGCGCTTCCTGCAAGGAAGCTGTGTCTGGAAACAGGTTGTAATCGACTTCCTTACCCCAATCGTTGATTTCTATGGGGGCATACTTACGGGTAACAATATTATGTGCAAACACATCTCCGCTGTTTTTAAACCATACATGCGGATGGAAAGAGTTGTTGATCATAATATTATTCTCTACAATACGCTGAAATCCTTCCCGGAGTTTTAATCCGCCATTCAAACACACGTTATTGTAAATATGGTAGTTAGTGGAACCATCATCCAGGTCTATATCCCAGCCATGATCGCAACGGAAGCGGTTATTACGGATAGTAGTGGTTTGACGGGCATCCAGCATGATTAACTCCGGATGTACGGCCGCGAGGCTATCCATATAGGCCCTATCCGGCGCCCAGTAACGGTCACGCCCCCACGAATTAAATGCACCATGGTCACCGGTTTCCATCACCGTGTTAAATACATCGTTGTAAGCCAGCTGGTGGCCGCCAAAACAGCCATCGCCGATGTTGATACCGGCGCGGGGCGTGTTGTAGATACTGTTGTGGCTCACCGTAATACCAGAAGAAATGGTGATTTCCACGCCCGTCGCCTGCTTTTCGATTTCGCCCACATGATGAATGAGACTGTTAGTGACCACACATTCCTGTGGATAGTTATTGCTGGCAGGTCCGGGCGTTTTGTCCAGCTGGTTGTACGGGGTAAAGTCTTCATATTTGAAGTTGGGTGAGCGCACTGCTTTCACATCTCCCACAAAACAAACCGCGCTGGCGCCCAGGTGATGCAGGTAACAGCCACTGATGGTATCATGCAGGTTGTAGTTGCTCAGCATAATGGCATTGCCGCCCAGGTTGCTGAAGGAACAATCCGTAATACGACAATTTTCCGTGCCATCCAGCAACACGGCGCCACCACGGTAAATGGTCCAGTCGCTCCGCAGCAGCGGCTCCCGGGTCTCCATAAAAGTCCGCTCATTGTGTATAAAATGTAATCCCCGCAGGGTTACATTCTTCACCGGAGCGGCGGCAGATCCACGCAACACGATGCTGTTCTTTAAATGCGCTACTTCTATGCGGGCCTGCTGCAGTTGTATATCTCCCGAAGGGTAATAATATAACTGCCGGGTGCTATTATCCAGGAACCACTCACCGGCTACATCCAGCTCTTCCAGATTATTTTCCACGAAGCGATATTCCGGGTGCATCCCATTAGGCCGGTTATTCTGCCAGCCGCCTTCCAGGGTAAGGGTAGTATCTTTTTTACCGGTGATACGATAGTGAAAACCGCCCCAATCGTATGCATGCAAAGCATGTACATAGCCGTTTTCCGGATGCTCCCACTTACTGGCACGACTCAACGCATCTGCGGCGGTGCCATGAAATACTTTAGCGGTGGAATCATAATTAGGATAGCGCGCCAACACCTGCAGACGGCCATTTACAAACAGGCGTTCAAACGTAACACCTGCCGGTACCGTGGCTACATAGATGCCGTTTTTCCACGGCTTCCACGCCAGTGATAACGGTTGCCCTGCGCTGATGAAAACTTCCTCCTGTTGCCAGGCGTTTATCTCCAGGCTCTTGCAGACCATATTGGCGGCCTGCAGGGTGATGGGCTGATCCAGGTAATAGGTGCCACCATGCAGCCAAACGGTAACCGGTTCATTTTTTTTCTTCATGGCCAGTGCAACCGCCCGGTTCACTGTTTTCAAAGGCTTCGCCGCGGTGCCGGGTTGCCGGTCGTTCCCGGTAACGGATACATGCAGCATGGTTTGCGCACCGGCCCATTGCGCGGTGGCGATGATACAACAAAATAGGAAGAGCTTCTTCATACTACTGGTACTGCGGATTCTGTTTGATATTATTATTGGTAATTTCCTGTGTAGGTATCAGCCAGGTTTGGTTGTACACGCCAATCGGCACACTCAGGGAACCCGGTCTCACGGCTTGTATACGCTGGAAGGTATTGGTACGTTTCAGATCAAACCAGGCATCACCTTCATTGGATAATTCCCATTTACGTTCCATCAACACGGCATCACGGAATTGGTCTTTGCTCAGGTTTTTCAGATCCGGAACATCGGTGGTACTGTTCTTATCCATTCTGGCTCGCCAGCGGATTTTGTTGATATACTGATATGCCTGTGCCGGGCCATTGGCCTCATTTTCCGCTTCTGCCGCAATCAGGTACATTTCTGCCAAACGCAGTATCGGAAAGGAGTACGGCACTTTGGCGTTAGAAGGCCCAATGTTCTGATCAATGGTAGTGAGATCTACGAATTTGGCAAAAAACGCCGGCAAGGTGCCTCCTGCGGGCGATGGATAATTGATTCTGATGCCCCATGCTTTACGTTGATCGCCAGCTGCAAAGCTATTGACAAACCAGGTGGCAGGCAGCAAAATCGGCACATAACCTGGCGCTGGCGAGGCTTGTCCATGCAAAGGGTTGCTCTGCCGGCCGGGGATATATTGTTTCTCCCAGATCGACTCACTGGTGTAAGCTACATTATGAAATACATCTGCATAATTATCTTTCAGGCTAAACTTACCGGCGCCTATTACCGCCAATGCTTTGTCTCTTGCCTTTACATAATTTTCCGTTTTGTTGAGCGGATTGCCAGCCATGGTCAGGTATACTTTTGCCAGCATCGCCGTAGCCACCAGTTTGTATGCGCGTCCTTGTTGTGGCGCCACGTCTGGCAAATTTGCTTCAGCATAGGTGAGGTMATTGAGCACCTGCGTGTATACGTCGGCCTGTGGCGTGCGGGGCAACTGTACATCCTGATAGTTGCTGGCAGCCTTTAATGGTAACGGCACATCTCCGAACATTTGCACGAGATAGAAAAATGCGTAGCCCCGCAGGAACCGGGCTTCTGCTTCCAGTTGTGTTTTCTTCGCATCGGCCAATGGTGCTGCCGGTAATTTCTCTAAAATGAAATTGGCATTCTTTACCATGGAAAACGGTATGCTCCACGCATAACCGGAAGAATAGAAATTAGCCGACGGCTGATTTTGATAAATCGGTAACACCTGCTCTGCTGGTTGCGGTGTTCCATAGATATCAGAAAACATTTCATTCAGCTCTGTTACATTCAGCGGCAGCCCGTCGTAGGTACCTATTACAGCCGATTCATAACTATCCGGGCTCTTAAAATAAGCATCGGGACTAATGGAAGAACGCGGACTTTCTTCCAACATTTTTTTACAGGACGGCAACCCAAAAATAGCCGGGCATAATATGCAGACAAGTATTAATAATCTCTTTTTCATCTCTCAACATTTACAATGTTAAAAATTAACTTTAGCGCCTACCGTAATGGATTTGGTAGAAGGATAGTTTCCTCTGTCCCAGCCATTCACCGTAGGAACGGCCCAGGATACTTCCGGATCATAGCCGGAGTAGTTGGTGAGTGTTAACCAGTTTTGCGCACTCACGTACACGCGGATAGACGCCACTTTTGCAAACAACAATTGTTTGGCGTTGAAAGTATAGCCGAGGGTAATGTCGCGCAAACGCAGATAGGAACCATCTTCCACCCATAAGCTGTTGGCGTAATCACGGATGGAGTTACCACTGGTAGCAGAAGGTTTATCAACAGTATTGCTGGTACCGGGTCCTCTCCAACGCTGATCAAACGCCGCTTGCGTAGGCGTCCATTTACCATTCATGGTAATATTGTATTTACGGAATTCATTCACAATGTCATTTCCATAAGATCCCACGAAGAGCAGCGACAGGTCAAAGTTTTTGTAAGAGAAATTATTGTTGAAGCCAAAAGTAAATTTAGGTTCCAGGTGAGAGATCACGGTGCGGTCGTCGGCATCGTTTACCGTGCCTTTACCATCCCAGTTTTTGAATTTGTAGTCACCCGCATGTTTGGATGGTTCGCCATTGTCAATCGCTTCCTGATCGGTTTGGTATACGCCGGTGACGGTGTAGCCATACAGCTGCATCATGGACTGTCCTACGATGGTGGGGAACCAGTTACCGCCAGCACCAATTTCCTTGTAGGTAATTTCTTTGCCTTGTGCATCTTTGCCCAGGTCCAGCACTTTGGTGCGGTTGCTGGTGAAAGTCAGCGCAGATTCCCATTTGAAAGGGCCGGTGAGGTTGCGGGTGTTTACCTGGAATTCAAAGCCTTTGTTACCTACCACACCAACGTTTTGTATCACATCGTTGTAACCGCTGGAGGAAGGCAGGCTGACCATCAAGAGCAGGTCGCTGGTACGTTTGTTATAATAATCTGCTGTAATCGTCACACGATCCTTAAACAGGCTCAGGTCAAAGCCGGCATCAAACTGCCGGGTAGTTTCCCATTTCAGCCCATTGTTTTCCAATGAAGACGGAATGAATCCGTTGTACTGGGTATTGTTAAAAACAACCGCCTTAGCACTCATACTCGCCAGTGTCTGATACGGGTTGATGGCCTGATTACCGGCAGCACCATAACTAACACGCAGCTTCAGATTGGATATCTGGGAACTGTTTTTCAGGAACTCCTCCTGCGACACATTCCAGCTCAACGCAGCAGATGGGAAGAAAGCGAACTTATTGTTTTTACCAAATTTTGAAGAGCCATCATACCTGCCGGTTACGGTAGCATAATATTTCCCTTTATAATTGTAGTTCACCCTGCCGAGGTATGAAATCAGTTTATAATCCCAGTAGTCCGTATTGGGCTGTGCGGGTACCACCGCTGCACCTAAGTTATTATTCTTATAGAGATCCGTGATAAAACCGGTGGCATCGCCCGTTTTCAGCTCATCGTAGGTAGTTTGCTGGTAGGTGATCCCTCCTACTGCATCAATGGTATGTTCCCCAAAAGTTTTGTTATAGCTCAGGGTATTTTCATTAATGAAAGTCAGGTTATTGCTATAGTTCCTTCTGGCTACGCCGGAAATAGGATTGCCATCTTTATCTGTACCGCGGCCAATAGTAATGGTACCGGGTGCATAGTAGTCTTCCTTCACGTCGTTCTTATCAATGCCGGCAGAGAGCTTCAGCAGCAGGCCCGGAATAATTTTATAGTTCAGCGCTACGTTACCGATGATACGGGTAGCATTAGATGGCTGATACAATTCTTTGGAGATGCCTACCGGGTTGGATTCTCCCCAGGGTACACCGGTAAAGCGGGTGTAGGAGCCATCGGGATTATACACGGATTGCGTAGCCGGGATCACCATGGTAGTCCAGGGCACTCCGCCACCACCTTCAGCACCTACGTATTGCGCCTGTGCATATCTGGATTGTTGCATGGACACATTGGACGTCAGATTAAAGTGGTCGGTGATCACCTGGTCCAGGTTCGTTCTGAAAGAGATTCTTCTGAATGAAGAGTTTTCAATAATTCCATCCTGATTGAAGTAACCGAAGGAAGTAAAGTACTTTGTGGTTTCATTACCACCGGAAATGGAGATGTTATGATCCTGCACGGGTGCTTTGCGATACACGAGATTTTGCCAATCGGTGCCTTTGCCGCTGAGAGAATCTATCTGCGCCGTGGTCCACGGTAATGGGGTGCCATCATTTTTTGCCACTTCATTTTGCAGGGTAGCAAAATCGTGGGCATTGATCAGGTCCATTTTTTTACGGAGCTGTTGCGTACCGTAGTAGCCGCTGTAGCTCACGCGGGCCTTACCTGTTTTGCCGCGTTTGGTGGTGATGAGGATAACGCCGTTAGCACCGCGGGAGCCGTAGATGGCGGTGGCAGAAGCATCCTTCAGCACTTCGAGTCGTTCGATATCATCGGGATTCAATTGCGAACTTACGTCGTCCAGTGGCAATCCGTCTACTACGTAGAGTGGGTTGCTGCTGGCGCCGATAGACGTGGTACCTCTTACTTTGATGCGCATAAATTCGCCGGGCTGGCCGGAGGCCTGATTTACCTGCACACCTGCCACATGGCCTTGTAAAGCCTGTGATACGTTGGATACCGCATTTACCTGCGTCAGGTCCTCTGCCTTCACAGAGGAAATAGCGCCGGTGATATCAGATTTTTTAGTCGCGCCATATCCAACAATTACGATATCATTTAGGGAGCTGGAAGACGTTTTTAAAATGATCTGCAGGTTGGTCAGGTCTTTATCTACGGTTACCTTCTGTTCATAGGTAGTGTAGCCAATAAAGGTTACCCGCAGGGTGTAGCTGCCGGGAGCTACGCCGGTGATATTAAAGGCGCCTCTGGCATCTGTGAGGGCGCCTTTGGCGCCGGGAAGCAGGGTAACGGTGGCATTCTCCACCGGTTGTCCTTTTTCATCGAGTACTTTACCGCTGATGGTTTGTGTGGTCGCCGCGATAGCTGGTTGCGGCCTGCTGCTTTCTTTCACCACAATAATTCTGTGTCTGACTTCGCAGGTAAATGGTTGGTCTTTGACAATGAGACGKAGCACATCTGTCAGCGGCATATTTTTAATATCCAGGGCAATCGGGTGTGCTTTTTTAAGCAGGGCAGCATCATATACGAAGGCGTATCCTGTTTGATCCTTGATGCGGTCAAACACCTGTTCTACGGGTAGGGCATTTCCTTTCAGCGTCACCGACTGGGAAAATGTTTTGGCACTTACCTGTAATAGCGTTAATAAAAGAAGACTTGCAGTCAATTTCATAACCAGGAATATTTGTCTGGGTCGCCTGATGGCGGACAGCGGAATTTTGATAATGGAGTGTGGTTCCATACTTTTGTAGTGTTTGGATGTGCTAAATTTCAGTTAGTCAATGCGTGGCTGCGAAAGGGGCCATCCGAATAATTTGACCGGGAGTGTTGCAAGCGCTTCCGGTTTTTTATGCGGCGCCCATATAAGTGTTTATGTTATCATATATGGTTGATATTTTAAATGGTCAAGGATTACGCTTATGGTTGGACAATGATTTTTCGGTTGACTATTTCGAAATGTACTTTACCGGTGGCCTGCAGGGCATCCAGCAGTACGCTGATATCTTCTGTTTTAGGAATGATGCCGGAGAGTTTTACCTGATCAATTCCCTCTCTATAGACCACTTCCACATCGTACCACCGGCATAGCTGTCGCATAATATCTTTGATTCCCGCTTCGCGGAACCTGAATTCTCCGTTTTTCCAGGCTAATATATCTTTGAAATCTGCCGGTCCCATTTTAAAAGCCTGTTGACCATGCAGCAGGCTGGCGCGTTGTCCGGGTTGGATCATTACGCTATCGCGTCCATTGCTGGCAGCAACGGAGCCTTCGAGCAGGGAGGTATTCACGGCATTCTCATCTTCATAGGCCATAATATTGAATTTGGTACCCARCACTTTTACGCGCATCTCCTCATGACCGGATATTACTTTCACGATGAACGGCACTTTTTTTCCCTGGTTGTTGAGGAATGGTTTTACTTCAAAGTATCCTTCTCCATTCAGTGTTACTTCGCGGCTGTTGTTGGTGAAAGTTGTGGGGAACCGTAGGGCGGAAGCAGCGTTGAGCCACACTTCCGTACCATCTGGCAGAGTCACCTGGTATTGACCGCCGCGGGGCGTACGAATCGTGTTATAGGCGATGGCAGCAGGCGCATCGTTGGTGGCTTTGTAGGCCAGCGCACCGTTGTTCAGTTTAATCACTTTGGTTCCTCCCTGTTGGCTGAGCATACCGTTGCCGGCGTTGTCCAGCAGGATGCTGTCGCCATTGGCGAGCAAAAGAACTGCTTTGTTTCCGCCGGGAATAATGTTGTTGGGATGACTGTTAGCGATGGCGGTATTTTGTTTGTCGGGTGTTTGTTTTCGGGAGAAGAACAACAGCCAGGAGGCGCCCGCCAATCCGATTAACAGCCCGATGCCGGCGGCTATTCTTTTAGTATAAAAAGCAACGGAGCGGGCTTTCAGCGGCATTTCTTTTCGCAACGTTTGTTGCAACCGCTGTTGGATGCGATCACGGATTTTCCCGCGCAAGGCCCGCTCCTCCGCTGGAATGTCTATACTTTCATCATCAAAAGCATAGTACCAGTTGTTGACCAACTGTTGTTCTTCCACACTTGCTTTGCCTGCCAGGTAGTTGTCGATGGCTTGTTGTAAATCCTGCATAAATGCCCGTTATACTATATAAGTGATCCGGGCTGGAAAAAATACCTATCTGCAGGAAAAAATATTTTAAAAAAGAAAAGTAAAGCAGGAATGAATCAGGTGTTTCATCTTATGGCGAAGATGTGTGATGGCTTTATTCAGTTGATTATCCACGGTTTTGTGGCTGATTCCCATCACTTCGGCTATTTCGCGGGAGCTCATGCCGTTTTGCCGGCTATAGCGGAATACTACGCGGCATTTTTCAGGGAGGTTATTTACTTCGTCGTGTACCAGTTGTAAGATGTGCCGGTAGTGGAGTTGTTCTTCCATATCACCTTCACAAAGCTCCGGGTGTTCCAGGGTTTGCTGGTATTTGCTTCCGTAGGCTTTCTTCCTGAAATGCGCGAGTGTCATATATTTCACGGCGGCCGCCAGGTAGTGCCGCAGGGAATCTGCTGCCAGTTTTTTGCGGTTACGCCAAATGCTGGCGAATACATCATGCACAATATCCTCTGCTGCCGGCAGGTCTTTTAAACGGTTAAAAGCCAGGCCCAGCAACATTTCCCAATAACGGTCGTATAAAGCAGTAAAGGCCGCTTCATTATCTTCCGCCATCAGCAATATCAGTTCCTCATCACTGAGTGGATGCACTCCCCTTGACATACAGCTAATATTATTCTTGAAAAAACGTGGCATTGCGTAACCTTCCCAGGTGTGTAGAGCAGGTATATGATTCACTCTCTGTTGGAAATATAAAGATAAACTCCGCATTCCCCGGCGGAAAAAGCGTGGTTGCGAAAAAAATATCGGTAAAAAATAAAATTATATCGGCCTGAGCTGCCAACAGTTAGCGGGTTTGCTTATCAAGGGTCTACCGAACGCTTATTTGCTTACCTTAAAGTGATTAATATTTTCATCCAATATGAACCTGAAATATCTTTTATGCGCCGGCATGTTTTTCTTCACCACGGCTACACATGCGCAGGAAGCGACTAAACTTCGTATTGACCCCGCCACCGCCATGGGGGGAGCCGCTTCCTCCCTGATAACAGCTATTTCGTTTATCCTTTTGGAATCTACTCCTGAAAGTATTGTAGGCATGATCCAACGGCTGGAAGTCACGCCGCAATATTATATTATACTCGACTTTACGGTAAAAGCCATTTTCATTTTTGACAAAACAGGAAAGTTTCATACAAAAATTAAAGCCCGGGCCATCAGCACCAACCCTAATTATGCCCCCTATCACCTCTGGTATGATAAAGCGCAACAATTAATTGGTGTTACCGGTGAAGGCAACGTGGTTTACTTTAATACAGATGGGAAACTCATCAGGAAAAGAAAACTAACGCCTTACGACTATCAAAAAAAATATCTGGAAGCTGGGAAAACAGTGGCCACCTGCTACGGCGCAGATAAACGTAATAAGGACTCCCTGGCTTACCAGGTAGTGGTGATGAACGATACCGGTATTGTGCAACAGTTTCTTCCCTACAACTTCCGGTCGGCCACCATTCCCAATACAGATCTGTTATACAGTAATCAAACGTCGTTCTATCCATATAACGACAGCAGCATGCTCTATGTGCGGCCTTACGACTTCAATATCTATCAGCTCAGCGCGCATGCATTTCATCCGGTGTACCGGTTTGTATTTCCGATGGCCAATACCCTTCCCGGTGATTTTTTTACGGATAGTACCCTCTACGGCAAGCGTATACGTTATTTACAAAATAACCAGCAGCTTTATTATGGACTGGATAATATCGCCAAAATAGGCAACAACTTATTTTTCCGGCCCGACAGAAAAGGTGGTTATATCTACAACCTGAAGTCAGGCCGTTTGATTGGCATCGATAAAATTACGCCGGATGATCGCACGCACTTCCTCTTTTTAACGGATCACCTGGCAGGTGGCACGGAATTTCCAAACTATGGTTTTCTGGCACAGGATGGAGATACCCTTTACACCAACTGCTCTTCCCTGACTTTGTTCCAGCAAAAGGAAGCAAATGTTGATAAGCATCCGGTGTATCCGCCGGCGCTGGCGAAATACCTGGAGGATAATAAAAATAAAAAGGGCAACCCGGTGATCATTAAAGTAAAATTTGCAGATAGCTTTTAGCAGTTAATACTTCTTTCCATGAAAAAAAGTTATTCAGCGTACCTGCTGATTTTTGTCTTTTTAATGGCGAATCATGCTAATGCCCAGGCAAAGTACAAAGGCGGCGCCAAACATGCCCCCCTGACTGCTGCCATGCTCCCTGACGCCGGTAACTATAATATTCACCAGGTGGTATCCGGCGCGTTGGATGATAGTTTACATAAAACGATGGAAAAGCTATTTGCGGTTACGCATATGCCGGGCATCACCGCGGCCATGCTGATACCTGGCAAAGGCATCTGGCGTATCGACAGCGGCTTTACCGCTATGGACCGTCAACAGCGGGTAGATAGCTCCTCCGTATTTTACTGGGCCAGCGTGTGTAAGTTGATCACAGGTACTATTATCACCGCTCTGATAGCCGAAAACAAGCTAACAGCCGATAGCCGATTATCCCAATGGTTTCCGGAGGTGCAAGATGCGGATAAAATAACGATTACCGCGTTACTGCAACATACCAGTGGCATTTACAGCTTCAATGCCGATTCGTTTTTTCATGTGCATCCCCGTTATTATACCCCCACGGAATTGCTCACGCTGGCCATGTCGAAAAAAAATGATTTTCCTCCGGGACAGTACTGGTCGTACAGCAATACGGGTTATCTGTTATTGGCCCAGATTGCGGAAAAAATTGAAGGAAAAACATATGCGGACATCGTGCAACAACGCATTGCCATCCCCCTACAACTCCCTTCCCTGCGGGCATTGGCGCCGCAGGAGCTTCCTGCTAATCTGGCACTGGCCCATAACAAAGGGCAGGTAGTGACAACAGACTACTCCACCCCACTGGGCGCCGGCAATATTGTGGGTAATGCCAGGGACCTGGTGGTTTTCCTCGCGGCTTTATTCACTGGTCAACTTCAACCACACGCCATTACGTACGACCGTTTCCGTGACTTATACCCTATGTATGATAAAGGCACCTATTATGGTAAAGGAGTGATGCTGTTTGATTTTAATGAGATCAGTCATACCAATGACTACTGGCTGGGGCATAGCGGCGGCACCGAAAACTACCGCGCTATCCTGCTGTATGATACCGCTACCAGGGCCTTTGTGGCGATAGCCGTGAATGAACACATCCCGGTAGAAGCCATTGCCCGGAAAATGCTGGAGCAAATCCGGTAGCCTCCGTGCACAAACGTTTCTTTCGTGTGACTTCCTGCGATTCCCTTCTTCCTAAATAATAGGGTAAGAACAAGTATATTTATTACCGATAAAATATACCTATGGGATTATTTAGCTGGTTATTCCAATCGCCACCCAACATTACTATTGATCACCCCCGATTTGGGCGGATGACTTTCTATCATTCCAGATGGGCCATGTTAACTGGCTCCAGCTGGTGTGAATACTATTTTGAACCTATAAAAACAAAGATAACACTTAGCTTTTCGACTGACCGGCGCGGGCCAACTCCTTTGCAAGAGGATGCTGAAAAAACGTTGGAAGACCGCTATAATGCCCTCACGCCTGACATTGCCGCCCGCATACGCACAATACCTGTTGATGAGGGAGAAGAAAACTTCACCTTCGATGACTTCTCCCAAGACTTTCTTTTAACCGGCATACATATAGCAGTCACTAAACACGAATCTGTTACCTGCGAACTGACCTTTGAATCAGCACTTGCCAAAGGCTATTATTTTGTAGCCGTATATGAAGACTGGGATTTAAAAGAAGTATCGGTGGCTGAGTAGTAACCAGCACCCTGATAAAAGAAAGTAAACTCTTTAATGTATATTCACGGCCTGTAGCCACCTATATATCAAATGAAAGTATATACCTTATCCCGTTCCAAAAAATATATTATTATCATTTTCATGCTGCTTGTTATTGCTGTTACGGTAGGAGCATTAGCACAGTGGCTGATATTCAGCTACGATACCACTACCGCCTACTGGGCGTTTCCGCTGGCATTACTCCTGACAGGTTTCTGTATCTGGCAGATTCAGGAGGCGCGCGTCTCTCAACTGGTGATAGGCCCGGACTACGTCCGGGAAGACAGTGCAATACGTTCCAGGGAATTGCTGCTTCACGAAATAAAAGGATATCAAAAAGATGTAAATGGTATTTTATTGATTCCTTTTTCTGCTGATCAGAAAAAAATAAAAATACCCCATTTCATATCCGGTTATCCGGATATTTGTTATTGGGTTTATGCGCGTTACCCTGATGTTGATTTGCAGAAAGAAGAGATAGCTCAACAACAACAGGCAATTGACAAACGCTATGGATTAGAAAAGGAGGACCCTGTGGCGCAACAGAAAAAAGCGGTCTTAATGGCGAGGATATTGAATACCATTGCCATCCTCGTATCTATTGCTTCCTGTTTTGCGTTCCGGCAATCCTGGTGTTTGTATACGCTGCCCATTACAATCCTGATACCGTGGATAGCGATGGCAGGCATCCATTATTACAAGGGACTTTTCACTATTAACAGGAAGGAAGGAATCTCTTTACGATTAGAATGGTCTTTGGTGGCTCCTTCTCTGGCATTGGCCACCTTCATTTTTCACCCCCTCAACATACCCGATTACACGCCAGTATGGATACCATTGGCTGTTATTACACTGGTTACCGGGGTTACATTATGGCGATTAGTGATGCCCTCCATACGCACCTATACTAAACGTTATCAGACGCGTTTTTTGGCAACCTATTTTTTGGTGATTCCCATGTATGCGTACGGCACCATCCTTACATTAAATTGCGGCTTCGATAATAGTGAACCTCATGCCTACGAAAGCCTGGTAACAGACAAAAGCATGAGTGGCGGTGAATATACCATTTATTACCTGCAAGTAGCTCCATGGGGGCCCGTAGCAAAAAATACGAAAGTAACTGTACCCAAAGAGTTATACGATCAAACAAAGGTAAAGGAGACCATCACCATTTATCTAAAAAAAGGGCTGCTCAATATTCCGTGGTATGTAGCAGCCAAAAAGATATAACGCAGTCCCCCTGCGAAACGCGGGGGACTCCTTTTCAGGTTAATAATTTACCTCTATCAACACCGGCTCCCCCATTACTTTCATAAATAATTGCTCGTTCAGCAAATCTTTGATCGACCTGACAATAAAATCAGGGGCATAACCAAAATGCGCCAGGTCATCTTCATGCGTCACGCCGGATAAAGTGAGTATGGTAGTGAATCCCATAGAGCCTGCACCTAAGATATCTGTACCCATTGTATCGCCAATCATCACCGTTTCATCCGTAGTAAGTCCGAGCACTTTCCTGGCCATACGCATCATCACGGGACTGGGTTTACCCACGCTGAATGCTTTGATACCGCTGGCAGATTCCAACATGGCGACCAAGGCACCGCAGCCTGCCCGGTATTTACCGTCTCCCATGGGGCAATTGGGATCAAGATTAGTGGCAATTAATTTGGCGCCGTTCATAATCATATTAACGGCCTTATCCACAGATTCCAGCATAATAGTTCTGCCCTCTCCGATAATGACATAATCCGGCTGATCATCTACAATAGAATAACCGGCGTTGTATAACTCTGTGAGCAAGCCACCTTCGCCAATGACATAAGCGGTTCCGTTTTCTTTCCTGGAGGCCAGGTACCTGGCGGTAGCCATGGCACAGGTAAAGATATCTTCATCATTTACTTGAAAGCCCATCTTGTTCAGCTTGTAGCAAACATCCCTGCTGGTTCTCTGGCTATTATTGGTCAGAAAAAGGAAAGGAATCTCCTTCTTTTTTAAACCATTAATAAATTCTATGGCGCCCGGTATAGGTTCACTTCCTTTGTAGATTACACCGTCCATGTCGATAAGAAATCCCTTTTTTTTCATAGCAATTCGATATTGATGAATGTATATATTGAACAATAAAAAAACAACCATCATAAAAACTATGGAACGGATAAAGGCTGGAAGCTGCGTAGATGCAGCGGTGTATGAATTATAGATAGCGGGTTACACCTTAAAGATAATCATAAATTCCGGAAATGAAAATTGTAAACCTAATTTTTCCTTTTAAACATTTCCTGTTTTGGAAGATTTAATCAACAACATCGCCATTAATCCACCCAGGAAACCGAGACCGGCAGATAAACGCATTATTTTTCCGTAGGTATTAATAAATCCTTCGTGATATACTTTCATCACAGCGGCCTTTTGTGTGTTATCTAATGGTGATGGCGGCGCAGCATTTCCCAGGTTCACCGCCTCCGCTACAACAGCGGTTTTCTGTTCCGGAGGCAAGGATAACCCGGATATATCTTTTTGTATGGCCGTTGCAAAAAACAATACCGCCAGCGCGCCAAAAACAGCGTTGGCAAATACACTGGCAATACGCGTGATAGCGTTGTTCACACCCGATGCCGTGCCAGATAAATGACTACTCACCGCCCCCATCACCGTAGCCGTGAGTGGCGCCACGGTGAATGACATGCCCAATCCCAGCACCAGAATACCCGGAAAAAAAGTAGTCCAGTAGTCCACCGCGCCACGCGTTTGCTTCACAAACGACAACAGCAGCAATCCCACACCCGCCAGCGAGGGGCCAATGATCAGGAATAAACGCGGCCCATGTTTATCCGCTAAACTGCCMRCAAACCGCGCAATCGTAATCATCAATACGGTAAACGGCAAAAAAGTAAGTCCTGATTCCAACTGGCTGTATCCTTGCACCTGCACCATGTTCAGCGACAAGAACAACATGCCCACCCCCAGTCCGGCATACAGAAAAAATGTCAACAGATTAGCCCCCGTGAAAGTTAAGTTGGCAAACAAATGCAAAGGCAACATAGGATCTTTGCTTTTATACTCTACTATTACAAAGGCCACGAGCAGTATGATCCCGGCAATAACTGTACTGTATACTTTCACATCTCCCCAACCTGCTGACGGCATCCGGAGAAAACCAAACGTCAGTAAAGCCAGCCCCAGCGCAATGAGCACCGCCCCCGGAAAATCGAGCCCCTTTTGCGTATCCGCTTCCCGGCTCTCTTCCACCTTCCACGCCAGTAATACCAACGCCACCACGCCGAGTGGCACATTAATAAAAAAGATATAACGCCATAACCCCGCATCCGCCAATGCCCCACCTAATACCGGTCCTCCCATGGTGACCAGCGTAGTGGCGGCCGACCAGGTGCCAATGGCTTTTCCCCGCTCCTTTTCATTGATGCCGGAAGAAATCAGTGATAAGCTGCCCGGGATCATCAACGCCCCGCCAATGCCCTGTATCATCCGGAAAATAATCAGCGTGGTGGCACTGCCCGCCAAACCACAAATGGCAGACCCTCCGATAAAAATAAAAATCCCTATCATGAATATCTTCTTTCGCCCCAGCCTGTCGCCCAGCGTACCACCTATCAATATCAACGAAGCCAGCATCAGCAAATACGCGTTCAATACCCAGAACAGGTCTGCTCCGGAAGCGTTTAAGCTCTTTTGTAAAGCGGGTAATACCACATTCAATGCGGTACCATCAATAAAAGCCATGGCAGAGGCCAATATAGTGGTGACCATGATCCAGGTTCCTGCGGCGCTGCGAAGTGATACGGTCGTCATATGTTGGGGAGATAAGGATAACAAGTTAACATTCATTTATTCAAAATGTTCCCCGCACCTTCATTTATTTATGACACCATAATGGCTCCCATGAACTGTTGTAAAATAGGATTGGCGTTAGTGGTTTGCGCGTCATTAAACGTAGGTACGGCAGCGTTATCCTTGTTATCGGTGAACAGTGGCTGGCTCATAGCTTCCCGCACAGTTTTTTCTGCCAGTTGTGGATTGGCGTATTTAATGCGCATGCCTAAACGAAGTTTCAGCGAGTTGCCAAATTTCTTCCAGTTATCAGTGTTGCCTTTATAGTAGAAGTCGGCGTTGCCGTAGGATTCATCTATTGCGTTAATGTTTGCGATGGCGGCATCCAGGTCGGTGATCAGTTGTTTGTAAATCGCTTCCTGGCTGTCGTATACCGGCTTGTTATTTACTTCTGCGGCATCTTCTGTTGTTTTGGAAAACGGTACCGCGCCAAACAGATCGGTGAGTCGTTGCCATACAAATTTTAAGGTGTTACAGTGACCATTCTTCCATTTACCTGGAAATGCACCCAGCCGGTAGATTCCAGTATTTTCAGCACATCCACCAGCGGCATATTGCGGGGGATTTTACCAACAAATTGTTGGGTAATATGTCCTTCGTATTGAATATCCACGTCATACCAGCGGGATATTTCGCGCATCACATCGGTGATGCTGGCGTCTTCCAAATAGAACAGACCATTTTTCCAGGCCAGTACAGCGTCAAGGTCGGTCGGCTGCACCGCTATCTGCGGACTGTTTTCACGCAGTGCCGCCTGTTGACCGGGCGCCAGCAACGTTTGTTGCTGCCCGTTAGTAATGCTTACTTTACCTTGTACCAGCGTAGCCTTGCGCGTTGGTTCACCGGCATAGGCTTTTATGTTGAAAGCCGTGCCCAGCACGTCGATACGCATCGCCTCGGGGCCTGCTACTATCACCCGGAAATGTTTTGCGGCATCGGGGGCCACTTCGAAGTAGGCTTCTCCCGACAACTCCACTTCCCGCTCCTTACCAGCAAAAGCGGTAGGATAGCGCAGAGAGGAAGCGGCATTGAGCCATACTTTGGTACCATCCGGCAACACCACCTGGTATTCTCCTCCCCGTGGCGTGGTTATCCGGTTGAAAGCGATGCTACCAGGCTGTTTGCCGGTAGCTTCATAGCTGAGGGTACCAGCGGTATCTTTCCGTACCAGCGCATCGCCTTGCCGGGCCAGTGTTCCGTTTTTGGCGCTATCCAGTACGACCACGCTGCCATCTGATAATTCGAGGGTGGCTTTATTGCCTCCTGGCAAGGCGTTACTCTTGTAACGCGCTGCCAACGGAAGCTCCGTGGAATTTACAGTACGGGAATGATGCAGGAACCAGGCGATGCTTGTTCCCACCACTATCAAAATGGCTGCAGCCGCGGCAGCCCGGCGGACCCATCGTAACCGGATGGCGGAAGGAGCAACTGCTTGTTGCGTTGGATGAATCCGCTGCCACACATCGGCTAATGCAGCTTTTTGATCAATATCATAAAAACGTTGCAGGCCCGCTTCTATAGCAGGCCACGTTGTTTGAGTAGTATAAAATTGCCGGTGCTCTTCCGGCTGCTGTTGCAGCCATTGTTCCAGTTCCGCTGCTTCGGTACCTTCCAACGTGCCCTGCAACCTGCGAAATAACAGGTCGCCTATCCGCTGCATGGTAGCCAGCTGTTGCTGGTCCTTTGGTGATATTGGTGCTGACAAATGACGTTTATTTTAGCTCAAGGTACGGCGATCACTCCCTTTTTCCACTACTCACCGCTTTTACAGACCGCCGGATAATACTAAAACACGCTATCCACTACTTTGAACTAGTGATCCAAAAAAATAATGCTGACGCCACATTTTTAAAATAATTTCCCGGATTTTTTTTAGTTTAGCCCGTTAGTGACGCAGCGATGACTGCTTTAAAACCAGTTTAATGACAGAACAGCCCGAACTTACGGAAGATATTATTCCTTCGTTCCAGCAAGGAGAGCCAGCCGCCTTTAATGCTTTTTTCACACAGTATTACCGACCGCTTTGCTTTTTTGCGGAACAGTTACTGGGCGACATGGCGGAGGCGGAAGACATTGTGAAAGACAGTTATGTGAAGCTATGGAACAAACGTTCGGACTTTCATCATCCCAAAAGTATCAGAAGCTTTTTGTATACCACTACCCGCAACGCTTCCCTTAATTTTCTACGTCACCTGAAAGTGAAGAACAGCTTCCAGCAGGAAATGATTTATCTCGACGACAAAAAAGGCGATGAGCTGATCCTGCAACAAATGATCCGCACCGAGCTGTTACAATCGGTGTATCATGAAATAGAAAAGCTGCCGGAGAAGCGACAGCAAGTGTTCCGGATGATTTTCTTCGAAGGGTTAAAAAATGATGAGATCGCGGAGCGTTTAGGCATCTCCGTATTTACGGTGAAAGAACACAAGGCAAAAGCGTTGGCGCAGTTAAGACTTCGCTTCTCCGATCAGCAATTGTTATTGTTTATTTCTTTGATGGCGCTTAACAGCGGCGCCTGGCTGGTGAAAGCACAGGCGCTGCCTTCCTAAATTTCCGGTGTTGCTTCCAGATCGGTGACCAGGTTCAAACGCTGTATATTCTTTTTCTTAAAAACATCTAATACCACCTTAACCTTTGGATAAGGCGTTTCATTATCTGCCTTGATACAATACTTTAAATCCTTCAGTTTACTTTGTTGGGTAGCCATTGCATAATCCAACCATATAGCCAATTCATTATTGGTGGAATCAGCTGATACACCTGTTTCAATTACTGCATTTTTCCTCGCTTCCGGCGTCAGCGCAAGATATTCTTTCAGGTGTTTCATGTCTGTACCAACACTGGTGCCCAATACAAAATTGCGCTTCTCCGCTGCAGATAATCCCAGATGAAAATTTTTATCGATGTTAGCAATCAGCTCTTGCCGATAAGTTTGTCCGGGTAAATCAAAAAAGATGCGACCTTTCTTATCTACTGTTAGCAATATTACACTGGATTCCGGTAGTATTGTAGTGGTGATCGATGTTGGCGTAATGACCGATACCGGCTCGCTGGGTTTAAATTTAGTAGCAAGCATAAAAAAAGTCAGCAATAAAAAAGCAACATCTGTCATGGCAGTCATATCTACCAGCGTACTTTTACGGGCCATTTTAATTCTGGGCATAGCTTAGTTATTTTGGATGATATGGCATAAGTATCCCCTGTCAGCATAAACCTATGCTAATATGCAGCGAAATATTTATGACATTTCCTTACAGATGCACTGCCATAAAAAATCCATAAGCGTTTCTTATTTCCATAAAAAAAACGACGGCATCAACATGACGCCGCCGTTAAGCACATTTCCGAAAAAGGCTGTATTAAAATTCAATATCGTCTGCTACATTACCACCTTGTGCTGCGGCAAAAAGCTTTTCATATTTTTCTCTATACGCTGCCTGTCGTGCGTTATAGCCTTCAAAGTCGGCTGCAATATCCTGATGAATTTGTGCATTCCAGTTAGTCGCTGCCATCTGGAAATCTCCTAATGGAATACCGTAGTTATCAAGTATCCACTGTGCGCCATCTATACCATAATCGTAAGCCACTTGCCGGGCCACTTCCAGTTCTGCATAAAATGCCTGATCGGTTTTTATTCTGGTGGTATTATCGGCGCCTTCGGCAGATAGATTAGGCTGCAGGCTACTAAACTTCGGATGTTGATCGGCCTGACCGAAATACTGACCAAACAGGGTAACAACATGAAAGGTTCCGTCCTGTTTCATCCGTTCAGGCCAAAGCAGGTTTACTTCCTGCCATACGGGTAACTCTACACCCAATGCACTGGCTACCTGTTCTTCACTCAAGCCACTGCCCATTTTGGCGCAGGCAGCGCTGTAGTCTTCTAAACTAATACCGTGAATGGGTGCTAATAATGGATTCTCTGACATATAATTGATGTTTAGTAATGACCAATAGCGATATCTTTCAATAATCTTTCATAGAACTTTTCATTCTCCCCGGCCATATCCGGTACTATTTTATTCCACTCGTTAATCATGGCGCGATAGTATTGCTGGTGCAAATCAGGATTCCGGGGCTTCGTCCTCTCTGCCAGTTGGCGCAGATGAGCGGTGCGTTGTTCTGCCAGCGCACGGGCATCATGCAATACCATCCTGGCCGCAGTAGATGGCATAAATGTATTTTGCGTCTGACAAAACGGACAGCTCACATACGTGGCAATGAAAAACATTTTTGGGATGGTGATATTTCCGCCACATTGCTGACAATTGAATTTGTCTTTGATCGCTTCAAAAGCTGCCAGCTGTTCCTGGTAAGCAGTTTCCAGATCCCGCTCTCCGGCGGCTGTCTGCAGCTTTTCCATGGCTGCATGCAGTTTCTCTTCAAAAATATGATGCCGGTTAAAGCAGGCCATTCTGAACGTGTTTAACAGCTGATAATATTTACTGCCTTCGGCAGATGCGATAGGCGGAATAACGCCTTCCGCTGCATATATCAGGCCGTTGATTTTATCCTCTCTGGCTTCGTTGGCTTTGTTGCGGATCAGTGATAGTTGTCCCAGTAAACCCGATAATAAATGACCATGGGCACGCTTATAAGGATCTTTATCCTGCGCAAAAACCGCCTTCAGTTCCGGAATAGCCGCCGCACACATTTCCCCTACCCTGGCTTCGAGCTTATCCAAAAAAGCAAACCATCTTTGCTGTGTGTCATTTATCTCCGCTATCAGTGCAGGGTTATCATATTTTTTTCCAAATCCGAACATCTACTATGAATTGTTTTCTTTTTTGATGTGAATGCCATCCGTTAATGTGGTGTTCATGAACACAAACCCACAATACGCGCAGGCTGTTAGTCCATGCCGAAATGCCCTGCCGGCGCCACAACTGGGGCAATCGCGTGCATCCATGCCAGCGGGTTCCTGCTTTATCTCCCCACCATAGTGTTGTTGTTGCAGGGCAGTTTGTTTTAGTTTTTCAAGATAGGATTGTGTCCGTTTTTTTTCCTCTTCACTCATATCATAGTAATTTCAATAACGCTTCTTTCTTCACCGTATATTCGTTTCCGTTAATCAAACCAGCTTCAAAAACCTGTTTCAATTTTTGCAGTCGGCTGGTCACATCTTCCGGTGGGGGCCCAGGTTCTGTAGCAGCCGTTGTTTTCACCTGATTCAGAATAATTCCCATGGCCATCGCCTGTTGCGCCGCATTGGCCATCGCTGTATTTTCCTGCGACATGGCATTGGCCATACTGAACTGCGTGTATTTGTTCATGTCTGTTATCATATTCATACCCGTTGCTTTATCGTAATATTTCAATACCTCTTCCGGTAACGTAGCATTGGTGATAGTAAAGCTGGTGACCGCTAATCCGAAGTCGGAAAAGTAAGGCGCAATCAATGGTTGGATTTTTTCATTCAGCGCAGAAAGATTTCCTGCTACATCCACTACCGATATATTGGCAGTAGCCAATGCTTCCGCAAACCTGGAGGCTATAAAATCCCGTAATTGCCATTCCAGTTCCCGGATGCCCAACTGCGGACGCGTGCCGGCATATTCCCTGAAAAATTTGGCTACATCCGTTATACGGATATTGTAAGATCCGAATGCGCGGATTCTTACCTGCCCGAAGCTGGCGTCGCGCATCAATACGGGCGCTGGCGTTCCCCACTTCAGGTTTACAAACTGATGCGTATTAAAAAAATAGATGTCCGCCTTGAATGGACTTTGAAAACCATGTTGCCAGTTCTTCAAACGGGTGAGCACCGGAATATTCTGCGTATTCAGTACATACCTCCCCGCTGTGAAGATATCTGCCAGGCGGCCCTCATTCAGAAAAAGCACCGATTGACTTTCCCTGACTGTTAACTGCGCCCCGTCTTTGATCTCCTTGTCCTCATCCGGAAACTTCCACATCAACAAATCCTGATCAGGGGGCACCGATTCAATAATCTCAACAAATGGTATGGCCATGTTATCAGGGTTTAAACATGCAATTAATCAAATCATCACCGTGAATATAGGTTTGTCAGCATTACCTTTTTCTAAAAATGAAAATACCGGTTTCTATGTACTTCTCCAAGTTAAGATTTAAACAATTCTGTTCCGGCTCCCGGCAAACCATCCCCATTTTTTAACCTTGCTTAACATTACAGCAACCCTTGTTAACCTGTTTTCCTCCGCTATGCGCCTACCTTTCCCGCTCATTGCCCTTAAATACTACTGATGAAAAAGAGCTACTTACTGCTGCTATGCTGCTGTTTTATGATGGCGGCACATGCACAAAAAATTACCGGCACCCTGCTGGATAGTGTAGCGCAGCAACCCATAGCCGCCGCTACCATTACCTTGCTAAAACAAAAAGATTCTTCGCTGGTGTCCTTTACCATGAGTGACGCCAAAGGCCGCTTTGAAATCACCGGCATTCCACCCGGCACCTATCGCCTGCTGGTGACCCACGTAAAGTATCATTCATCGAGCCAGGAGCTACGCATAGCGGCAGACCATGCAGATCTCCATCTCCCCCCTATCCAGCTATACGACATTAACAGAACCCTGAAAGAAGTGGTGGTCAATGCGGAAGCGCCACCCGTAACACTGCTGGGCGATACCGTGCAATACAATGCCGGCTCCTTCAAAACCGTTCCCAACGCCAGCGTGGAACAGCTCCTGAAAAAAATGCCGGGTATACAGGTCAGCAAAGACGGAACCGTAAAAGCACAGGGACAAAAAGTAAAACGCATCCTCGTAGATGGAAAAGAATTCTTCGGTAACGATCCTAAAATCGCCACCAAAAACCTCCCCGCAGATGCGGTCGATAAAGTGCAGGTATATGATAAAATGAGTGATGCCGCGCAACTCACCGGCTTTGACGATGGCAACAGCGAAAAAACCATCAACCTGAAACTAAAGGACAATAAAAAGAAAGGCCTGTTTGGTAAGGCTACGGCTGGCGGCGGCACCCAGCAACGCTACGAAGGAAGATTTAATTTAAACGCCTTCAAAGGCAACCGCCAACTATCTGCCATCGGACTGGCCAACAACACCAATGCGGAAGGGTTTTCGTTTATGGACCTCATGAATTTCAACGGAGAACTAAGTCGCCTGCAACAAAGCGGCGCCACCAGTTTCACCGTCAATACCGATGATGCCGCCGGCATGATGATGAGTGGCGGTAACAACAATGGTCTCAAAACCATTATGGGGGGCGGTATTAACTACAATAACCTGCTCGGCAAAAAAACAGATTTCACGGGCAACTATTTCTTTAATCACTATCAGCCCCAACAGGAAAGCGATGTACAGCGCCAGTATTTTCTACCCGATTCTTCCTACTTATATCAGCAACATAATAATAGCCGGCAACGCAATAATACCCATCGCGCCAACGCGAGCGCCAATATCATGATCGACTCTTCTCAGTCGCTCAAAATCACTGCTGCCGGCGGCTACCAGGAAAACAACAGTAGCAATGAAAGCACTTACAAAACATGGGGCGGCGACCAGCGCTTATCAAATGAAGGCTTCAGCAATAGCACCTCTTCCGGAACAGGCAGTAATATCAGCAGTGATATCCTGTACCGGAAAAAGTTTGCCCGCAAAGGACGCACCTTTTCACTGGGGCTGCAAAGCAGCTTCAATAACAGCAGTAGCAGTGGCACCTTGCTCTCCGTGAATCATTTCTATCAACACAAGCCGGATGCCGATTCTATCTATCAGCAAAATAACAGTCACGGTAGTATGAAAAGCTACACGGCACGCGCCGTGTATACGGAACCGTTATTTAAACGCTCGCTGCTGGAATTCAGTGCTGGCAAAAGCAGCACTTATAATAAGGCCGACAAAACCACGTACGACTATGATCCATTAACCGGCCAGTTCGACCAACTGAATACCGCATTGACGAATAACTTTGAAAACACCTACGGCTATACGAATGCAGGACTGCGACTGCGTACCAAACGTAAAAAATTCGGACTGGCGCTCGGTCTCCAGTGGCAACAGGCCAGTCTGGAAGGAAAAATTATCGCCGGCAAAAAAGATTCTGTTATCTCTAAAACTTTTAACAACCTGCTACCTTCTCTGCGATTTAAATATGATTTCACCCGTTACCGCAATTTGAGCATTAACTACACCGCCATTACCAATCAACCGAACATATCACAACTTCAGCCCGTTCCGGATATCAGTGATCCACTAAACATCCGCGAAGGTAATCCTTACCTGAAGCAGGAATTGTCCCATCTGGCCCAGGTTAGCTTTGTGTCGGTAGATCCTTTCCGCAACAAACATCTTTTTGCTTTCTTTAACGTGCAGGAAACACAACATAAAATCGTGGACTACGATATAGTGGATTCATTGGGCATCCGGCATTCCCGCCCGGTAAATGTCAACGGTGTGTATAATATCACCGGCACCGTGAGCCTTAGTTTACCACTACGCATCATCCCTGGCAGCATTGAAATCAGCAGCAATGCAGGTTACAGCAAAATGAAGCAATTTATCAATACCGTCCCCAATCAGATTAATACGTTCACTTGTGGATCTACGGCACGATTTGAGCTTCATCCTACCAACAATTTAGATGTTTCCCTTAGCGCCGGCGGCAACTATTACCGCACCGTGTATTCTCTGCAAACCGCCCTGAACACGGGTTATTTCTCCCAACAATATGAAGGAGAAGTTAACTGGCAATTACCAGCTAAATATTATTTCTCCAGCAGCTTTACTTATCTGGTAAATAGTCGCCGTGCAGATGGATTTAATTCACAGGTCCCACTCTGGAATGCTTCTTTCAGCAAGCAATTCCTGCACTTCAACCGGGGAGAACTAAAGTTAAGCGCTGTAGATTTACTGAACAGGAATGTGGGAATTAATCGCAGTACCAATCAAAATTATATTGAAGACAGCCGTATCAAAAACCTGCAACGATTCTTTCAGCTGAGCTTTACGTATAGTCTTAGTAAAACCGGACTCACAACGGCAGCAGGTAGTGTGCGGGGATTTAAGATGATGCATTGAGGGGGAGCAGAAAGCAGAAAGCAGAAAGCAAAAAGCTATTGTAGCGAGTGATTTTTGCGGATATAATATACGCTTTGGTCACTCGCTACAATAGCTTTTTGCTTTCTGCTTTCTGCTTATTATCTAATCTGAATCGCTCTCCTTACGCCCGACGCCGGTTGCCACGACTTCATGATCTCTTCTCTTTCTTTGTTAAACGCTGCTACTGTTACTTTCTTTCCTTTAGCAGGTGGTTTAATCAGGGACACATCTACCTGCTCATTTACCGCTACTGCTTTATATTGCGTACGACCGTTGTTGATGTCGATGCTGAGGATAAGGCCGGGTAATTGTCCCTGGTATTCGGGGCCGGCAGATACCGGAATAGCGGAGGTAAACCAGGCTACTACATTAGCGGTATCGGCAACTTCCACGGTTTTTAACTCTCCATTTTCCATTTGGGTAGACGGGCGTTTGCCGATACGTTGTGCTACAGCTTCCTGGCAGGGATAATTCAGTATTGTGGACGTATTGCCCGTGAGTTTCCAGTTGAGCGGATGGATGCTATCCGTTACAATATAGTTTTTGGCGCCCAGCTCCCGTTGATCAATCACGGTGGCGGTGGTGAAATTACAATATCGTACATCGTTGGCATCCGCCATCATTACATGTATATCCATGCCGTCGTCCGATTGGGCTAATGTTTCCGGCACATCGTCTTCTTTGGTACGACGCAGTGATTGGTTGTTGGCAAACAATACTTCAAACTTATCTTTATGTGTGCGGGGCAACATTGAAACAGCGGCAGCATCAGCGCCCACCATCTGTGTTTCCATTTGCAGGGTACGTTCGTAAATCACCCGCCCCTGCTGTTGCTGCGCCCGGATAATCCCGGAAACAGCCATTAAAGAAAACGTTAAAATTACTTTTTTCATAGTCATCGCATTTTAAGGAATAAAGCTATTCCCTTCCAATAGCAACGCAGGTTAACGACGGTTTACTTAAGGTTAATTTAGGTTAATGTTTTCGTGTTAGGATATCCGTAAACGATACATTTGTATTACTATTGCTATCACTATCAACACATGCGTTATAAACTATCCATACGGGCTACTGCCTTTCTGATTGCGTTGACGATTTTGCTCATCACCGCGTTCCAGGCCTACTGGCTCACGAAGAATTACCGCGAAGAAGATAAGCTCTTTACAAGCCGCACCAATCTGCTTTTCCGCGAAACTATTTTCAGACTACAGGCGTCAAAGCTAAAGCTGGATTCCAACCTCAGCTTCCGGGCTACCAACCGGCAGGGAGTGATGCGTATCTCCAATGTGCTGACGGAGCGGTACCGCGATTCCATAGAAACTATTCCCGCACACCGCACCGTGATGTTGGCCATGAATGATTCCATTGAGCCCACTCCCGCACATCCCGCCATGATGGCTGCCCTGAAAACTACCGAAAAGGATACCTTCCATGTGCAATATAATATCACCAGAAGCGCCCCCACCATAAGAGTATTTGACTTCCTCACCGGTGTAGATTCCCTGCGTGATTCTATCAGCGTCAAAGAAATTACAGATCGTTATCGTACTGCACTGGCGAAAGAAAAAATCAATGCGGATTTTACTATTCAGGAATTGAAATCTGCAGATACTGCCACCGCGATGGCCATGCCTTTCCCGGATGATCTCGAAGGAAATATTGTCACCATTGGCTTTACGCAACCACTGAGTTATCAGGTGCTCTTCGAAAATAATACCTGGTACCTGTTAAAGCGTATCAGTCAGCCGATTGGTATATCAGTAATACTTTTAGGCATTACCATTTTCTCTTTTTTACTGCTATACCGGAACCTGAAACAACAGCAAAAGCTGGCGCAGCTGAAAAATGATTTTATCAGCAACATGACACATGAGCTGAAAACGCCTATCGCCACCGTCAGTGTAGCCATTGAAGCACTCCGCAGCTTTGATGTACTGGATGACCGGGAAACTACCAATGAATACCTGGATATTTCCGCGCAGGAAATACAGCGCCTCGGACTATTGGTTGATAAAGTATTGAAACTCTCCATGTTTGAAAACAGGGAGATTGCCCTCAACAAAGAACAGTTTGATATCCGCGCACTGGCCCGGGGTGTGATGGCTTCCATGAAGCTGCAATTCGAGAAACAACATACCACTACCACCTTACAAACCACCGGCAATAACTTCATTATTACCGCCGATAAATTACATCTCACCAGTGTACTCTATAACCTGCTGGACAATGCATTGAAGTATAGCCGGGCGAACCCCGATATTCTGGTACATATCATTGATCACAAACAATTTCTTGAAATACGTATAGCCGATAACGGTATAGGCATTGCACCCGAATATAAAACCAAAATATTTGAAAAATTCTTTCGGATACCCAACGGCAACCGGCATAATATAAAAGGCTATGGACTTGGCCTGAGCTATGTATCTCATATTGTACAGCGTCATATGGGTTTCATAGAAGTAGAAAGTGAACTGGGCAAAGGCAGTACTTTTTCTGTGAAGATACCTTTCGCAGAAGCCCCGGTGATCTATTACGATAAAAACCGGCGGATTGTCCGATATAAAAAAATATAGATGAGCATCAGAATTTTATATGTAGAAGATGAATTATCGCTGGGCAAGATTGTAAAAGAAAGCCTGCAGCGAAGAGGCTATGAGGTAGTCATGGAAAGCGATGGCGCCAATGTACTGGCGCTTTTCAAGCAGGTAAATCCGGCGGTATGTGTGTTGGATGTGATGTTGCCCAACAAAGATGGATTTGAAGTAGCTACAGAAATACGTGCCATTCATCCTGAAGTGCCCATCCTGTTTCTAACTGCTAAAACACAAACTGCCGACCTGGTGAAAGGCTTTTCACTGGGAGGCAACGATTATATCCGCAAGCCTTTCAGCATGGAAGAACTGATTGTGCGTATTGAGAATGTGCTACGCAAAACGCCGGCGCCTGTACCACCCGTACCGGACCAGGTAAAAATTGGCAAATTCCTGTTTGATACCCGACGCCAGGTGCTTACCGGTGGCGGAGAAGAAAAGAAACTCTCTTACCGGGAAAGTGAACTGCTCCGGTTATTGTATGAAAAACGCGATGGCATCATTGACCGGAAAACCATCCTGGACCTGCTCTGGGGACATGATTCGTTCTTTAACAGTCGTAACCTGGACGTATATATTACCCGCCTGCGTATTTGTTTAAAGGAAGATGAAAACCTCCAGATACTTACCATTAAAGGAGTAGGATACCGGTTTGTGCTGGACTGAGACATGCCTGTATCAGCGGGACTTATACCGGAGCCGCATGATACTGGGCAATACTATCAGTAATAACGGCAATGCCACTACGAAACCACCAATCACCGCAATAGCTAATGGCTGATGCAATTGAGCGCCGGTACCAATTCCCAGGGCGATAGGCATCAAAGCGATAATAGCCCCCAACGCTGTCATCAGTTTGGGTCGCAGCCGGGTGGAGATCGCATAAACGATCGCTTCATCTACGTTGGCGGTACTGGCCATAGATTCCCTGAACTGCAAAAATGTAAAGATGGCATTCTCCCCGATAATACCTACCATCATAATAATGCCGGTGTAGCTTCCTACGTTTAACGCCGTATGCGTAATGTATAAAGCCAGGTAACTTCCACTAATACCCGTAATAGCTACTCCCAGAATAATCAGGGCATCTATAAAGTCTTTAAATAGGAACAGGATCACACCGAACACCAGCAGGCTGGCAGTAATCAGTATGAGCAGCAGCTCATGAAACGATTGTTGCTGATCCGCATAAGCACCGCCATATGCAATACTGTAGCCTTGCGGAAGCTTTACCTCCGCATTTACTTTCTGACTGATTTCTTTCATCACCGTGCCCAGATCACGATTGTCCAACCGGGCAGTAACAATACCCATTGATTGCAGGTTTTCCCTGGAGATTTCTGCCTCTCCGCTATTGATCTTAACAGTAGCCAGATCCGTCAATGGCCGCAATCTGCCGTCAGGTAAAAATACCTGAAGATGGTTTATATCAGCCACGGTACGCTGACTGCTTCCCGGATATAACAGGCGGATATTGGCTAATTGCTCTTTTTCAAACACGGCTCCTGCTACGTTTCCTTCCAAGGCTGTTTGCAGCTGATACTGTAAGGCAGCAGGTGTAATACCATATTGTGCCAGCGCACGGCTATTGGGCTCCAGGGCAATAGAAGGTCCGGCGATCACAATGCCATCGAATACGTCCGCGGTGCCAGACACCGCACTTACCACCCCAGCTATCTGCCTGGAGAGATCATGTAATGTTTGTTGGTCGCTACCAAAAATTTTGACCTCAACGGGCTGTACGGATGTCATTAAATCGCCCAGCATATCACCGATTACCTGTCCGAAATCAACCCGTAGCGAAGGCTGCGTGGCCTCCACCTGTTTGCGTATCAGATCTATTACTTCATTGGTAGACCGTTGATGATTTTTCTTTAGCTGAATCAGGTAATCGCCCCGGTTAGGTTCGGTAATAAAGAATCCCATCTGAGTACCGGTACGTCTGGAATAAGCTGCTACCTCCGGAATGGAAGTGATAATCTTTTCCACCTGTTGCAGGGTACGGTCTGTTTCCTCCAGCGACGTTCCTGGCGGAGAGCTGTAATCCAATACAATACTGCCTTCATCCATCTCCGGTAAAAAACCTGTTTCCAGACGGGGGATGATAAAAAAAGTCATCAATAACAAGGCCACGACCAGCAACCCACTTACCCAGGGCCTGTTGATAAACCAGGTGACCCAGCGCTGCTTTTTCACATCGTGCCCCGGCGCTGCTGCCAGCAAAGCTTTCCGCTCTTTCTTTCGGTTAGTCAACAACAGATAGATGACGGGTAGTCCTATCCACGTGACCAGGAAAGAGCATACCAGCGTAATGATCATAGTATTGGTCATTACTTTAAAATAGGCGCCGGCTACCCCTGTCATGAGTAAAAAGGGAAGAAAAATCACGATCGTACTGAGGGAAGAACCCAACATTGCCGGAAAGAGATAGTGAATAGCTTTCTGTATCAGCGAAACGGTAGGCTCATCCGGATGATCTTCATGGGTACGGTGTATTTGTTCCACTACCACAATGGCATCGTCTATAATCAACCCGATAGCGGCTGCAATGGCGCCCAGCGTCATGATATTAAACGTTTGCCCGGTAGCATATAATATCGTGAGGGTGAGCAGCAGCGTGATGGGGATGGTCAGCAAAATAGTAGTACTTGCTTTCCAGGAGCGAAGAAAAATAATGGCTACTACAATGGCCAGGAACAGGCCAATCCACAAACTATCGGAAACACTTTTGATGGCATCTCTCACAAAATCAGCCTGTATATAGTAGGGGGATATCTTTACATCTGCGGGGAGTGTTTTGGCCAGCGTACTGATCTTTGCCTGCATCCGGTCGGACAAATCTACCAGGTTGGCGTTCGGTTGTTTGATCACCGCAATAAGGATACCTTCCTTGCCATTGGCGTTCACTTTTATATATTCCTTTGCCTCGCGGATAGCGACTGCTGAGATGTCTGCCAGTGTAACAATACGCTTGCCGTTGTTACTGATCACCAACTGGTCCAGTTTATCTTTGGAATCTACCAACGCGTCTGTTACGGTCAGATACAGGAGGCGGTAATCCGACAGGTAGCCATTGGATTTGATGAAGTTAGTCTGACTGAGCGCTGTATTCACCATATCCGGCGTAATGCCAAACGTACCCATTTTCTGCTGGTCCAGCTGTACCCAATATTCCTTATTTTTTCCGCCAATGATGCGTATTTCGGATACTCCTTCCACCTGCGACAAAAACGGTTTAATGGTGTAGGTAGCCAGGTATTTCAGGTCGATAGGAGAACGTTGATGACTTTCCAGCGTATAGCCGCTTACCGGTAGTATAGAAGGGTTCATTCTCTCCACCGTAATCTGTATATCCGGTGGCAGGGCGTTTTTAATCTCCCCGATTTTTGATTCAATCCGTTGCTGACTGATGTTGATGTCGGCCGACCAGTCCATATAAGCTGATATTTCACAGCTTCCCCGGCTCGTAGTGCTACGGATCATCTGCAGGTCAGGCACCTGTTTCACGGCCAGTTCCAAAGGACGGGTTACCGTGATCATCATCTTATTTACCGGCTGCTGCCCGGCATCTGCAATGATTTTTATTTTAGGAAAAGTAATTTCAGGGAATAAGGCAGATTGTATTTTTCCATAGGTAAATAAACCACCGGCAATGATGATCACCAGCAATACCGTCACCGGATTTTTATATGCAACAAAAAAATGCTTCATGCGATTATTTATTTACAATAGACACGGAGGCCGTATCCGGCAGGCCGTAATTACCGGTGATCAGGATGTTATCCCCGGGAGTTAATACGGGAGCAATCACTTCTATCCGGCCATTTGTTTCCATTCCCTTTTGAATCACTACTTTAATCGCGGTGCTGCTATCAATCATCTTCATGATCCAGTAGCTGCTTTGCGATTCGTCCGACAACACCGCCGCTTTGGGTACAAATACGGCATGCTGTCTTACCGCTTTTACCAATTTTACTTTTGCAATCAGGTTCTCCGGTACCGCCCCTGCCCCGCTTACCCGAATCACATAATTCTGTGTTTGTGATACGGCATCTACAGTGGGTAAGGGCGCTTCCATCGTACCCGGTAGCTGTCGCCCATCTGGCAGCCATACTACTACCTGATGATTTTCCGGGATGAGTGCGGTGAGTTCATAAGGTAAATTAAGAATGAAAGCAAAGCTATTATCGTCTGATATGGTGGCCAACTGTTCACCATCCTGTACGTAGTTGCCCGCCTGACTGGACAGCTGCGTAATATATCCATTACCGTTAGCCTTAATGGGTATCACACCGGTAAAACGAAAAGAGCTGTCGAGCTGATTAATTGTATTCCCCAGGTTTTCTGCTTCTTTTGTTTTCAAAAGAAATAATAGCTGTCCCCGTGTAACGTGCTGTCCTAACTTTATGCCGGAGGTTTGCAGATATCCATTAGCCACCGCTTTTACATTTGTTTTCAGCAAAAAAGTGGCCGTAGCGTTCAGCTCCACGGAATCTCCCATGGTACCGGTATCAGGATGTACCACTGTAACAGGGGTACCGCCGGACGTCGTTTTTTCTTCTGCTGCAGGCGTAGCCTGATGACAGGAAGCGGTAGCGATCAGCAATAGAGCGGCGGGCACTGGAAATAATTTCATGGCGGTATCAATTAGCGCTATTCCAATAATTAATCTGGTTAATGAGCAGGTACTTATTTATAATATTCTGCGTAATAATATTTTTTGCATTCAGGTAACTATTAATCGCAATTACGTAATCCGCTATTCTGACATCCCCATGCACCAGCAATTGTTTATTCGCCTGCATTAACCCGTTCGCATATACGATTTGTTTACCAGCCTGATCTATTAGCTGCTGCGCACTCTCCAGCTGTTGTTGTAGCTGCTGAATTTGCTGATGATACTGGCGGGAGAAGAAATCCTGATAATTCTTCCTCGTTTCTTCTGCGATAGCTACTTTGTGGTGTTGCATTTTGCGTTGCCGTCCATCGTAAATGGGCACTGCAACACTGAGGCCGGCACTCACCCCCACATTTTTATAGGGGTCTATTGCCAAAGTAGAATTGAACCCTCCATCGCCGAAAATACTCACCTTAGGCCGGTAGGCCAGGTTAATAGCGGCGTCTGTATTCCGCAACTGTAAACTGTCTATTTCAAACTGATGATAAAATACGGTGTTCTCCAGTATGGGCAATTGGTCAATTGCCAATGCGGGATCTGACAGAGGCGTAAATGTGGTATCGATAATACCTGAAAGATAATTTAACTGTGCGTAGTTGTTTTGATACTGTGTTTGCAGCTGTTTCAACAATAGTTCCTGCTGCTGTAAGGTAACGAGGAAGGTAAGGTAGTCCACCTGTTTATAGGTGCCTGTTTGGGTCAGCTTCTTCAAAATCACCTCTTCTTCTTTTAGTAACAGGAATACTTCATGATTGAAATTATATTGCGCCCAATCACCATATGCTGTGATATATTGGGCGGCAATACTTTTGCGTAGCTCCTGTTCAGAAATCTTCGCGGTATTATGCACCCCTTGCTGCTGCAGCTGAATACCTGCCAGCTGATTATCCAGGTTTTTTCGTCCGTTTAATTCTTTGGAAGCGGCTACCAATGCGCTTACCTGGCCGCCATTGGTGATGGCATTATCATACCCGATACCGTGAATAAGTGGCGCATAAGTATTATTGCTCACCCCATTCACCTGCAAACCATAAGCGGCGCGTAAACGCTGACTATCGATTTGTGCAGCCCTGATCTGGCCCTGATAATCCTTTAACAGTGGGCTATTTTGCCGGGCCTGATCCTGGTAGTAGGTAAGATTTTTTTCCTGTGCATACAAGTGCACGGAAAATAAAAAGATGAATAAGATAATACCGGTTATTCTCATTACGCCTGTACTTTTTTATTCTCGCCAGAAAACAATGTAACAATTGCAGGTAAAGTAGTCACACAAAAGTAAAGGGCAATTCTGTTTAACTTCTGTAGTCCTGATGGTTGTTCTGGCTGACTAATGCTCCAAACAAAGAATCTGTTGTTATTGTTGGGCAGCTGCTATTACCGGCCATCTATTTTTCCGGAAATATTAATTATTTCCTATTAAATTGGCTGGATATAGCATTCTTCATTAAACAGAACAGATGAACAAAATTATTGCATCCCTGGCTTGCTGTCTGGTGACGATGTCGTCATTCGGTCAGTCATCTTCACATGACCTGCATTTTGATAAACTGGCTACCCGCTGGGATGAAGCAGTACCATTAGGCAATGGCTTATTGGGTGCGTTAATCTGGCAAAAAGACGATCATCTCCGCTTTTCACTGGACCGGGCTGACCTCTGGGACATGCGCCCCATGAAAGGATTACATCGCAAAGAGTTCAGTTATCAATGGGTGATTGACCAGGTGCATAAAAAGGATTATACACCGGTACAGCAATATTTTGATGAACCTTATGATAAAGAAGCGGCGCCTTCCAAAATTCCTGGCGGCGCGCTCGAATTCAATACAAAAGCATGGGGCGCGGTACGATCTGTACATCTGACGCTGGCGAATGCGCTATGCGAAGTCGTTTGGGCCAATGGCGTGCGATTAAAAACATTTGTAGACGCCGATAAACCCCTGGGCTGGTTTCGTTTTGAAAACGTAGACACCTCGCTGGCGCCTCACCTGGTAGCGCCTAAATACCAGGGCTCCGTTACCAATGCCGGTGATCCGGTAGGCGGCGATGATTTGTCGCGCTTAGGGTACGCACAAGGCACCATCGTGCAAACCGGCAACAGCATTACCTATCATCAGGCCGGCTGGAATGGATTTACCTACGATATCAATGTGCGCTGGCGGAAAATCAATGCCACTACCATTGAAGGCGTTTGGAGTATTTCTTCACAATATCCGAAAGAACCGGTGAAGGTAAAGGCGGATAAAGTTACCGCAGCCACTGCTACTACCAGCTTTCAGCAACAATTCCGCAGTCATAGTCAGTGGTGGACAAATTTCTGGAGCAAATCCGCCATACACGTACCGGATACTTTGCTGGAAAAGCAATGGTACCTGGAGCAATATAAATTTGGCGCCGCTGCCCGCAAAGATGCGCCGCCTATTTCGCTGCAAGCCGTATGGACCGCGGATAACGGCCGTATTGCGCCATGGAAAGGCGATTACCACCACGACCTCAATACGCAGTTGAGCTATTGGCCTTCCTATAGCGCCAACCACCTGGAAGAAGCCATGGGTTACCTGCGCCACCTCGAACAAAACAAGGCTAACTATGAGCATTATACGAAAATGTACTTTAACGCCAAAGGCTTAGCGGTGCCCGGTGTTACCACACTCGATGGCACTGAAATGGGCGGATGGATACAGTATTCCCTGTCGCCCACCGTATCGTCGTGGCTGGCGCAGCACTACTACCTGCAGTGGCGCTACAGCATGGATGCCACCTTCCTGAAAGAGAAAGCTTATCCATGGCTGAAAAGTGCGGCTACTTTCCTGGAAAATATTACCATTATCAACGCCGGTGGACACCGGCAGCTGAAAATCAGTTCCAGCCCGGAAATCAATGATAATGACCTGAAAGCCTGGTTCCCGCAAAACACCAACTACGACCTTGCGCTGATGAAGTTCACCTTCAGCAAGGCTGCGGAACTGGCGGAGGTGTTGAAGCTGCACAACGAAGCCGCGCACTGGAAAAAAATATTGTCGGAGTTCGACGACTTCGCCGTTACCCAAAACCAGGAGCTGATGTTTGCACCAACGATGGCGTATAACCAGTCGCACCGCCACTTTTCACACATGATGGCCATTCATCCGCTAGGCCTCATTCAATGGGAAGATGGCGCCAAAGCGCAGGCTATTATCAGTCGTTCTATTCACCTGACTGATAGCATCGGCCCCGACTACTGGTGCGGCTACTCCTATTCGTGGATGGCCAATCTGAAAGCACGGGCAAAAGATGGGGAAGGCGCCGCGAAAGATCTGCAAATTTTTGCCCGGGCGTTTTGTTCCATCAACAGCTTCCATCTCAATGGAGATCAAACCAAATCCGGTTTATCGAAATTCCAGTATCGTCCGTTCACGCTGGAAGGCAATTTTGCTTTTGCGGCTGGATTACAGGAAATGCTGCTGCAGAGCTATGCCGGCTTCATTAACATTATGCCCGCTATCCCTGCCAGCTGGCACAACGTGGCTTTCGAAAACCTCCGCGCAGAAGGCGCTTTTCTGCTGAGTGCCCAAAAAGACGGCGGACAGGTAGCCGAAGTAAAGATTGTGGCGGAAAAAGGTGGCCACACCCGCCTGAAGCTGCCGTTTAAAACATATTTCGCGGCCAGCAACAAAGGCTTCGTGGTAAAAAATACTGGTGATGGATTCCTGGATCTTACGGCAAAACCAGGCGCCGTGCTGTTGCTGAAAAATGGCTATGAATAAGTGATTTATCGATATATCAAAGTCCCTCCTGCAAGGCAGTAGGGACTTTTTTTATGCCCCTTTTTCTTTACAACACCAGGCCTTTTTGCCCTGGCTGGTTCAAAAAATAATTTGTTCATAAGTAAACGTTCATTTACTTTTGTAATGTCAAAGGTTCAGATATGCGTACCAGAAATATTGAAAAAGAAGCCGCTATTCGTAGTGTTGCCTTGAAAATAATTGCAGAAGAAGGGTTGGAAAACCTGAGCATGCAGCAACTGGCCAAAGCGGCCAATATATCTCCCCGTACTATTTATTTAAAGTATGAGAACAAGGAAGATTTGCTCATTAAACTATATATAGAAGAAGTACTTGGCGCCTATGAAGCGGCCGTACTGGAACACTTTTCAGAAACCATGGATTTTGCAGCGGGCATGCAGCAAATATGGCGGAATATTTTTCATTACTTCAAAAATAACCGCCCCGCTTTTGTACTGATGCAATACGGCAAATCCTCTCCCCTGCTCAATAAGGCATATCAGGATAATAACATCCGGGAAGGCGATTTTTTTGGACCGGTCATGCGGTTTTTAAAGCATCATAGCCAGGCGGGCATCATCAAAAAGTTTCCACACGATGTATACCGGCCCCTGTTGTTCTCACCGGTACTGGATCTGCTGAGTGAATACTTCGACTACCAGGAAAGACCCAAACAAATTATTACCGAAAAAATGATCCACGACTGCTGCGAAGTAGTCATCAAAGGCATACTCATCTAACTAAAAATATTAACACATGCACTTACTCCAAAACAAAAAAATCGCCATTATCGGTGGCGGCCCCGGCGGCCTTACACTCGCCCAGCTTTTACAAATGGCCGGCGCACAGATCAGCGTATATGAAAGAGATCTCAACAAATCAGTACGTGTACAAGGCGCCACCCTCGACCTCCACGCCGACTCCGGACTGATGGCCCTCGAAGCGGCAGGACTCATGGATGCCTTCAAAGCCAACTACCGCCCCGGAGCTGATAAATTACGCATCGCAGATAAAAACATGCATCTCCTGATGGACGAACCCATCAATGCCTCCGAAGAAATGTTCCGGCCGGAAATTGATCGCGGTCCGCTGAGAAATATCCTGATGGATTCTCTACTACCGGATACCATTGTTTGGAATAGCCGCCTGACATCATTACAGCAAATAAACAACGGCTGGCAACTGACTTTCCAGAATGGCCATATCGCTGATGCGGACATCGTGATCGCTGCAGACGGCGCCAACTCCATCGTGCGTCCGCTGGTAACGCCTATCCGGCCTTTCTATTCCGGCGTAACCATGGTTGAAGGCAGCGTATACAACAGCGCTACCACCATTCCCCAACTGCATCAATTGGTAGACGGCGGAAAAGTATTTGTATTGAGCGACGAAAAAACGCTCATCCTCAGTAGTAAGGGAGATGGAAGTCTGGTGTTTTATACTGGTTGTAAAACTACGGAAGACTGGGTACAGACCAGTGGTGTTAACTTCAATGATCGCGATGCGGTAAAAGACTGGTTTCAAACCACCTTCACCGGCTGGAACCCGCTATGGATGGAGCTGATAGAACACGCGACCATTCCATTTGTTCCCCGTCCGCAATATTGCATGCCGCTGGACCAACACTGGGAAGCATTACCCAATATCACACTGCTGGGAGATGCCGCTCACCTGATGCCACCTTTCGCCGGAGAAGGCGTGAACATGGCCATGCTGGACGCATTGGAATTAAGTCAGTGTTTAACACAAGGCAACTACCCCGATGTACACAGCGCCATTGCCGGATATGAGCAACAAATGAGAACCCGCGCATCTGTTGCTGCCGCTACCACTATGGAACAAACCAGCATATTGCATTCGCCTGCAGCTACCGCACATTTACTGGACATGTTTAGCTAAGCAGCAGGCACTGCTTCCGCAGGGGGATGAAACTCTTTCTCACTTTTTGCAATCACAATAGTAGCCACGCCGTTGCCGATGATATTTGTCAACGCCCTGGCTTCACTCATAAATTTATCTACCCCCAGTAAAAAAGCCAGTCCTTCTACCGGTATTTTATGAATAGCCGTTAAGGTAGATGCCAGCACAATAAACCCGCTGCCCGTCACGCCCGCTGCCCCTTTCGACGTAATCATCAGTATTCCGATGATGCTGATTAATTCGCCTATACTCAAGTGTACATCGTATAATTGCGCAATAAAAATAACGGCCATCGACAGGTAAATAGAGGTCCCGTCCAGGTTGAAAGAATATCCGGTAGGTACTACCAGTCCCACCACGGATTTGCTGCAGCCCAATTTCTCCAGCTTCTGCATAATCGACGGCAACGCGGACTCTGAAGAAGAAGTACCTAATACCAACAACAATTCCTCGCGGATATACCGGAGAAATTGCAGGATACTCATTTTGTAATATCTCAAAATACTTCCCAGTACGCCCAAAATAAAAATGGCCATGGTCAGATATACCGTGCCCATCAACTTGGCCAATGGCACTAATGTATGTAAACCAAATTTACCAATGGTATAAGCCATCCCCCCGAAAGCCCCCAGTGGCGCCAGGTACATCACATACTTCAATGCCGTAAACACCCATTTGGATAACCGGCTCAATCCTTTAATAGCTGGCTGCCGGTACCGGGAATAATTCAGCAGGATACCCACCACGATCGCCGCCAGTAACACCTGCAGGGTAAGGTTATTTAGGAAGAAGTTCCACCAGTCGAAGCTTTCAGCTGCATGGGACGTATACTTCGATGCATTCTGAATTTGTAATCGCGATTTATCTATTTTCCCCGGCTGCATCAGCAATGCCATCAGCACGCCTGCGGCCAGCGACAGCGTAGACACCACTTCAAAATAAACGAGCGACTTCACCCCTATGCGTCCTACTTTTTTCAGATCATCCATGCCACTGATCCCTAAAACGATGGTCAGAAAAATGATGGGAGCAATAAACAGTTTGATGATATCGATAAACGTTTTGCCAATAATTTCCATTTTCACTGCTGTAGCCGGGGCCATAGTACCCAGTATCACCGCAGCAATAATGGCTATCAACACCCAGAAAGTGAGGTTGGTAACGATGCGGATATGCCATTTTCGTGGCGCAGTAGTGGTAACCGCTGAAATATTTTCAAGCATAGGTGCGATAGATATTGGTGAATTCCAGCTTTAATTAACGAAATTCCTACAGCATTACCGAAGGTTAATTTTAATTATCATTTATATTCTTATAACTTACACCTTCAAACATGCCACTATGGCCCCTTTTCTCGAATATCTTCCAACAAGGCATATGCAACACAAAAAAAGAATGTTTACTACCATAACAGCGCTTGGGCTGCTGTTCCCTTTATGTACCATAGCTGCCACTCCGCAGCCCGACACTACTTTTCACCCTGATGCGCACCATCTTTTCACCGCCGGCGTTGCCAGTGGCCTGATGGGTGGCTTATACRACGGCTTCTACGCCATCGATTCGTTAAAAACAAAAGGCGACTTTGGCCTTGGCGCACCAGATAAACTGGATGGAGAAATTATGGTGCTGGATGGCAAGTTTTACCAGACGCAATCTTCCGGTAAAACCTTCGAAATGCCGCATCCGCAGGATCTCGTCCCCTTTTGCATGGTTAACTATTTTAAGCCGGACCGGGTCATTTCCGTACCCGCTAAAATGAACAAAACACAATTGTATGCCTACCTCGACAGCCTCCTGCCCAACGTTAATGGCATGTATGCCATTCATATCCGGGGGCAGTTCGAATACCTGAAAACCCGGGCGTTCCCACCGGTACAGGAGCAGCCCTATCCTCAGCTGGCAGGGATGCTTAACCGACAGCACTTCTTTCAGTTCAATAATTGCAAAGGGGATCTCATTGGCTATCGCCTGCCGGCATACATGGATAATACCAACATCTCCGGCTATCACTTCCACTATTTATCCGATCAGAAAGATGCCGGCGGACATATTGTAGATGTGACCAGCGGCATCATCACCATTGAAATATCACAACTGAACAGCTATACCATTGCGGTGCCGGATACGCCTGCCTTTAATCATTTCGATTTCAAAAAAGACAGGCAGGAAGATATTAAAAGTGTGGAAAGAGGATCAGCGAAATAAAGATTGTGTATAAAAAGAAAGGCTTCAGCAATTGCTGAAGCCTTTCTTTTTATACACAATGTTAACTTAGTGCATTGGCGTACTATTCACTTCTTCACTTCCTGCTATCACACCCGCCAATTCAGGCTTGGTTACTTTCTCCCTGCTCAGTATCCTGTGTGTAACGAAAATACTGATCAACATACAAACTGCTCCAATGAGGAAGTGTACGCCAGGGAAATGAAAAGGTGCCTTGTCAGAGGTGAAATAAGCGAAGGTACTGTTCATCATCAGAGGACCTACAATTGCTGTAAGACTCATCAAACTGGTTAATGATCCTTGTAGTTCTCCCTGTTGATTAGGTGGTACATGCCCGGAGATGACAGATTGCAGGGAAGGGCCACAGATCCCTCCCAGGCAATATGGTATCAGGAAGGCGAACATCATCCAGCTTTGTGTGGCGAAGGCAAAAAGTACCAGGCCGATAGTATAAAGCGATAATCCCAGATAAATACTTTTTTCGTTACCAATTTTAGGATTGATAACACGCGTTAATCCTGCCTGTACAGCGCCTACTAAAACGCCCACTACAGCCAGCGAAATACCAACCATCGACTCGCTCCAGTTAAAGCGATAAATAGTGAAGAAATTCCAGTTTCCCTGTACGGCCTGTGCACCCAGGTAGATAAGGAAGAAGCTGAATGCCAGTCCACCTATTTCTTTGTGTTGGGTTAAGAATTTCAGTGAGCCAAACGGGTTCGCTCTTCTCCATTCAAAAGGCCTTCTGTTTTCCGGCGCCAGAGATTCCGGCAGGAAGAAGTAACCATACAGGCAGTTCAGCAAACAAAGCGCGGAAGCGGCGTAGAAAGGTGCGCGCATACCCCAGTGTGCGAGGAGTCCACCCAGTGCAGGCCCCAGGACAAAACCGATACCGAAGGCGGCGCCAATGAGTCCGAAATTTTTGGCGCGGGAGGTTTCATCTGTACTTACATCAGCGATGTAGGCAGTCGCAGTGGTAAAGCTGGCACCCGTGATACCGGCAATAACACGGCCCAGAAACAGCCAGCCATAAGCCGGTGCAAGCGCCAGGATAATATAATCTATCCCGAAACCCAGCAGGGATAGCAACAATACCGGACGACGTCCGAATCTATCACTCAGGTTACCGATAACAGGTGCAAACGTAAACTGGGTAATCGCAAACACAGATAAAAGCATGGCGCCGTATGGGCTGGCCTGGTTAACCGGAATGTGCTTTAAATGCGCAATCAGGTCGGCCATTACCGGGATAATTAATCCCCATCCCATAATGTCAATGAGAAGTGTAATGAAAATAAAACTAATAGCGGCCTTTTTGGATGTATACATAGTAGTGGTTTAAAAACATGGTTTGGAAATTCTAATAGACGATTGATTGGGCCCCCTGCTGTAGCGGGCATATGGCATTCATACGGTAAAGATATACATGACGGGTTTCGGGAAATAATGCGTTCCGGTCAGGCTCACCGATTTACCGGTAAAAGGGACACTTTTGCCGGTAGAAATTTTAGCAGGGTGATAAGTGTTATCACGCGAATAGATGTTATCTCATGTTGCAAAGTTATTCATTTCCATCAAAAAAGAAAGGGGTGAATAAGACAATAAAAAGGTTTTTTACGACATTCCGTAACAGGGCGTGGTACCACGTTTCATCCTGTGATGACTTATTTTTCTATCTTTGGAGCATGAAAGTAATAGTCGACTTTATTTCCAGGTTCACCGAAGTTAGTGAGGAAGATGCCGAATATTTATCGGGTTTTCTGCGGGAGAAAAAGTTTAAAGCAAACGATGTTATCTTCCGTGGTGGTAACGTATGTGAAGCCATGTATTTCGTGGTGGCCGGTACTGCCAGGTCGTATTTTGTGAACGACCAGGGGCAGGAATATACCTGGACCTTTAACTTCAACGATGCCGATGCCACCTTCGAAAATTCTATTATCATCGATCATCACAGCTTCATCAATCAAACCCCTTCCGCACTTACCGTGGAAGTGATTAAAGACCTGGATGCGGTGGAATTACGGTACAAAGACTTTGAAATCATGATGGCTAAATCCGCCAAAATGCATGATATCGTTAAAATATTTACGGATAACGGCTTCAGCTATACGTACCAGCGCGCCTTCAATTTATTCACCCGCTCTGCCAAAGACCGGTACCTGCAACTATTAAAAGACACTCCCTACCTGCTCAACAAATTTTCCCACTACCATATCGCCTCCTATCTGGGCATCGCCCCACAGAGCTTAAGTCGCCTCCGGAGAGAAATTATGAACGGCGGTTAATTTCTTCACAAATGTGAACGAAAAAAAGACGATGAAGGGCTAATTTCGTATCCGTGATACGGGAATTGACATCTCCGCGTATTAGCTTTTTATCACTTATCAACGTTTAAAAATGACAGCTATTCTGATATTTTTTGGGGTGCATTGGTTTTTCTCCCTGTTCTTTCACACGTTCTACCTGCACCGGTATGCATCGCATCAGATGTATACGACCAGCAAGTTCTGGGAGCGCTTCTTTTATTTTAGTACCTGGTTTTTCCAGGGATCATCGTACCTGATTCCAAGAGCTTACGGCGTCATGCACCGCATGCACCACGAATACAGTGATACCGAACAAGACCCACACTCTCCACACTTCTTCAAAGATGTTTGGGGCATGATGATACATACCCGGAGTATCTACAATGGCTTCGTCACCCGTACCAGTACCGTAGATCCAAAGTTCCTGGAAGAACCCTTACCGGAATGGGATGCACTCGATAAATTCGGCGATAGTAACATTACCCGCTTACTTTGGATGGCAGCGTATGTTACCTTCTATATCGTATTTGTACCAGCCGGCATGTGGTACCTCTACCTCCTGTTACCCATTCATTTCMTGATGGGGCCCGTACAAGGCGCGGTAGTGAACTGGTGCGGACATAAATACGGTTACCAGAACTTTAAAAATGGCGACCATTCCAGAAATACTTCTCCATGGGGTATCATTCTGCTGGGAGAACTGTTTCAGAACAACCACCACAAATTCAAAGACAGCCCCAACTTTGCCAAGAAATGGTATGAACTGGACCCCAGCTACCAGGTGATGAAGTTGATGCACTTCCTGCATATTATCCGGCTGAAACCAGCCCTGCTGACAGCAGCGCAGTTGAAAAGTGCGAAGGCCGCTTAAGGAGCAGAAAGCAGAAAGCAGAAAGCAAAAAGCTATTGTTGCGAATGTTGAAAGCATAGGATAAAGTATCCGCGCTGATCATTCGCAACAATAGCTTTTTGCTTTCTGCTTTCTGCTTTCTGCTTTCTGCTTTCTGCTCTACGGCAATTGCTTATTCTTAAAATAGCTCATAAACCCACTAACGCTATCCAGCCGGAATTTAGGCGCCATCTCGCTACCGGACTTAATCACAAAGGGTTCAATCCTACCTTTCTGCATGGCCTCCAGCAATTCATAGGCTAACTGTTTGCCTCCCGGGCTTTCATAAATTTCCACAATCCTTTGCCAATACCATTCCGGCGATGCCTGGACAACAGTTCCTTTACCGGTTTCTGTCCAGACAGCCTCTCCATTCCGGAAAGTAATTTTATAACCGTTTGTTTTACCTAATGCGGTTCTCTCTCCTCCTTTTATTTCTGACAACAGGAATTTTATTTGACCGGTATCCCTATCCTGTATTTTATAAACTCTGTCCAGTATAGGTACTTTGGTACTGCGCGCCGGCACATTGACCACTGCCAGTACTTTGTAATTGGAATAAATCATTCCGTCTGCTACAAATTCACCGGTCGCCTCTTTGGCGTTATTTAATAATGTTCTGATTTGTTTCTCGGCGGCAGTCACGCCAAGGGTTTTGTTGGCAAGGCCATCGAAGATCTTCGCCATTTCCTTTTTCTGAAGCGCCGCCATATCCCGGGATAGTTTCGACTGGTATTCTTCCAGCGCTTTGAACTCGGCCGACTTACGGATACTTGATTCGGCCCTGCTCATCAGCTTTCCACTACCACCGGTAGCACCTCCTGTACCTCTGGCGTTCATCCCTCCCTTTCCGCCGGTACGCATCATAGGTCCTCCGGCGAAAGCCGGCTGTAACGGCGGCTCAACGGCAATGGCTTCCGCTGCTTTTGCTTTGACAATTTTTGCATTCTCCGCATTGACAGCGGGCGCCCGGCCGGCGATATCCCTCACCTTATCCACTGCTCGTCTCCAGGTGCCTCTTAATTCCCGGTTGGCAATATCTACCTGTCGCTGTTGCTCCAGCGCTTTCGCCAACTGCGCTTCTGTGGGCTTCTCCAGGGTAGTAATGGTACCTATTTCATTCTCCGCCCGGATAGTGCCGGTAGCGGAATCCAATGCCCCCCGGCTGGGAGGTGTATTCAAGACATCGGACAAGCCGGTATTATCCCGCCCCACCATACGTGGGTTTTCCCGTATACCCGGCATTTTGGGTTCAAAGTGTGGCCGCGGGGCGAACATCATAAATGTCAACCCGAATATTTTCGCTGCGGTGGGACTGACCTTCTCAATCTGCTCTTCTAATTTGTTGCCGCTGTAAAACAATACGATCTCATAAATCAAACCGGCAAACCCGGATTCTATCAGCACCGGCAGAAATCCCATCGCCATAAATATCAGCTGCGAAATGATTACAATGCCCTGGGTACTTTTATAAATTTCAAAAATCATTGCGCCATAAAAATGGTCGGCGACAAACTTTTCATTTACCTTGAACAAATGCGGTTTTAATCCTTCAAATTCAATGTAGATGTTATTGTGGTTATCAGGGTCTATATATACGATGGTAATACCGCCATAGGCCTTACTGCTGCCCACACTACTCCCCGCACCTACCGTTGCCTTACCCAGCTCCGGCCCTGCCTCGTTCAACGCAATCTTCGTTTCACTGATCGTTTTCAGGTGCAGCAGCGTGGGTGCATTTTCCGGCTTGCTGACCAATGTCTCCAACTTGGGTCCGTTATTTCCTTTTATGGCATAATTTACCGCCTCCGTAAAATCATTGATGGCGGTCCAGATGTTTTGAATTTTCAGGGTTTCTTTCAGGTTTACCCAATCTATTCCCTGCAATTGGCATTTGGTGAGCTGATAAATATTTAAGAACGCCTTCAGTTCATCTGCCAATACTTCTACTGTTACTTTACCATCCAAACGGGCAGTAATAATACGTTCCATATTGGAGTAGTACTGGTAGCTACTCTTGATAGGTTGCAGGAACCAGCTGACCTCTTCTGTGGTAAATCCAAAGCGGTTGCGCGTATACAGCTGCACCGCCCGCCCTATTGCCATCAGGCGGACGCAGGTGATCACATAGAGCACATAATACAAGGTGGCCTTGCGCGGGTCAGGATCATGGATATACGTTTCTGTACGTTGTGTTTTTTTATCTTCCTTCTTCGTCACTACCGGGGTATATTCATCCCGCAAATATTTAATGATCTGGAAAATAACGAGTACATCACCACCCGCTTCCTGTTTTATATATCCTGAAAAATCATCCAATGCTTTATTGAGTAACTTTACATCTGCTTCTTTCCATACGTCTTTTCCATTTGCACTATTCCAAACCGGCTCCACTTTCTTCAGTTGCCACTCCAGACGTGATTTTACGGTAGCACTGGTTTTAGGGTCAAAGTCGTATAGGTCGCTGCCAGCTTTTGGCGGATAACCATATTGACGGGCGTATTCATCTTTCAGCGTATCCAGTATCGATTTGCTTTGCATTCTTTTCTTGCGCTGCTCTTCGCGGAATGCATTGATGGCAGAACGGGTAGTGGGATTAAGATCCAGAAATCTTTTCTTGTAGCTATTATAGCTGTCTGTTACGGTATCACCTTTCAACACTTTATCCCAGATCTCAAATAAATCGCCATGGTTGTGATCCACTTTGGCGCTTTGGAAAAACAGCCATTGAAAAGTAACATCGGACATGTAATAGTGAATGCAGTTGGCATTGTAGCTGTATCGTCCATACAATTCCAGATATGCGTTCATCAGTTGTACCAGCACCTGCGCGTCTTTGGTAGACAGCACAATTTTAATTGCCGCCTGGTACTCTTTGGTAAACAGGTGCTGGTACTTATCATTGAAATCGGTTTGATTAGCGATCCGTTCTGTTTGCTGAGAAAATACTTTTTCTATGATCTGCCGGAAATTCGCTACGCTGCTACTTTCTGCCATGACCGACGTCGTTAAATATCATTTATATCAATATTGGAATTGAGTCCGGTACCTTCCACCACAATCTTTTTATCTGTTTTAGGGTCATCATATTTCTTGGTAACAAGACGGGCGGCACGGCGGATGTTATCCAGTTCCATACTACGTACTTCGGCCTGCACTTTCTTCACATCTTCGAAGCGATGCGCGAGTTTGAAGTATTCAAGAATGGTGTGTGATCCCGGCAGGGCTTCAATAAACAGGGAACCGGTAGGTACGGTAAGGATATCACCACTGCGTAGCGGGTCCATCAGCAGCTGCGTGTAGAGCTGTTTCAGTTCGTCTTCGATTGTCGAAAAAGCGTCTCCCATTTGTTCCCGCAGGCTGGTGATATAGCTTTCGAAATCGTCGAGGCTCCAGTTACCGAGGTTATCTGGATCGGTAAGTCCGAATTCGGTATCAATATAAGGCGCCATCATGAAGTCGGTCAGGATGTTAGATTCATTCAGCGGGAAGATCATGTAGTTCCCTTTAAAGCCCAGCGGATTATCCAGGTCGGCCACTTCTTTCAGGGTAGCTTCCTGTACCTGCATGTCTACCTGCAGTGTGTAGGCGTGACGGGTTTTGTTGGGGACTGCGTAATCATTGAGTCCTTTGGGTGCGGGGGTAGCATTGATGCTTACTTTATAATTTCCCTGGAAGATGGGTACCTTGGTATCGAGCAGGCGAAAAAAACGCTGATCCGCATATTCGGCACTCCATATGGCCTGCATGTAGTACAGGATATTATCCTTGAAATGTTCCAGCAGGCGGGCGATATGTGTTTCTTTTTCGATGAGATCTTTCCTTTTTTCGGCCAGTTCTTTACTTAAACTATTGAGGGTATTGTTTTCATTTTCAAGGCGGGCCATCAGGTCACGGCGATCTGTTTCTGCCCGCTGATAGGCGTCGGTAGCGGCTTCCCGGCGTATGCGGGCGGCCTCGGAACGGTTCTGGGAGCTGTCGTCACTTTCACCGATGCCGAACAAACTGCCCACACCTTTTACGATGCTATTGTCCATAATGCCACCAATGATGGGGATGCTGCCAAACAAGCCTCCGCTGCCACCGGTGAGGGCATTGGCCTGTGCCGTGATAGCGGCCTGCATTGCGCGGCTTAAAATCCCTACCTGGTCGTTATAGAATTTCACATTCTGGCGCAGGTCTTTGATGATGTCCCGTTGTTCTCTCACCGTTCTTTCCAATTCATCCAGCAGCAGCTTTTCGCCGTTGATCAGGTAAATATTATCCATGCCGGTTTTGAAGCTATCGTCCAGCAAAGATCTTTTCAGTATCCAATCGTGCGACACCACCCATTCATTATTGATATCATGCGGTGCGGGCATCTCCTGGGCTACCATCACTACTGGCCGCACGCGATAGAGGCGTTCGCTGATTTTAAACAATCGTTGCAGCTCATAAAATAAATAGGTGACGGTGAGTTCATCATTGGGGTTGGTAATCTCACCTGACTCGGATATTTCGGATTCGTATGTTTCTTCTGTCAGAATTTCCACTTTCCTTTCATTGCGGTATTCCTGTGCAGCTTTCATCACGGATTCCCGGAAATCTTTCTTCGTTTGCTGAGAATCTTTGGCTGCATCACTGCCCAGTTTAACGGTAGACGTGGTAGTGCTTTCAACGGGCCCGATGGTGCCACCTGCCTTGGCTTCATGCGAAGCGTCGACGGTGCTTTTATTGCTGGCCTTATCCATGATATCTGATTCTGCCCTGGAGGTATCTGAAGAATCGGACTTGGTTATTTTCAGGTTTTCTTCCTGTTCCTTTTTACTGCGGTGTTTTTTAACGGTTGTTTTCCGGGAATATTTACGGGTTTCCCTGGGCGACAATGGAATCGTTTTCACCAGCTCTCCTGCCTGGTAATTCTGCGGTTCCCATTTTTGCTGATAGGTGAGCAATATGCCGAAATTAACGCTTCGTTCGGTATTGTTGGCGGCGTAATATTTAAAGGAGTAATTGGTATTCAGGTGCGCCCGTAAATCGTTAATGAGACTATTCGCGTCCTGCAGGGAAGATAATTCGTTGGCCACTTCGTCGTTGTCGGCAAGCCGTTCAATAGCCGTGCGTACAAGGTTACGGCCTTTTTCTTTGAATAGGGCAATCACTTGCTCCTTGCCGCCATCTTTAATGATATTGGTATCGAGGTCTGGAATGGGTTTGTTATGCGGACCAAATCCTTCTGCCAGAAAATCGGATAAATCCTTGTTATAATTATGCGTGAGGGTGAGTGCCAGCATATTCAACACTCTCCTTTCCATGGGCAGCATCCGGTTCCAGATGGCCAGTGCTTCCGGGAATTCGATGATCACATCCTGAGAGGGATCTTCGATGGGTGTTTTATCAGGAAAGTAGCCGGAGAGGTTGAAAGTGCCCATAATGAGGGGTAACGGATCTCCACCGTTGTTCACCACCTGGTTATAAGATTGTTCGGCTTTATTTATCAGCCCAAGATCAATCGCTTCCTGCCACACATTTTCAAACGCCATTTTCAGGGAATGAAAATCATAAAATGCGGGTACATCAGCGGGGCCTTTTTGAAAGATGGTGTTGTTGATGTTATTATCAATGTCTTCGTTAGAAGGTCTCTTTTCCAGGGAAATAATGGGTAGTCCCACGGCGACTTGTTCTTCCGGAGAAGTAGCGGTGATCATCTGATGCGCGACATACTGTGGTATATCATTTTCTGTCGCTGGCGGAATGACGCTGGTGCCGCCACCGCTGCCAGTGCCGCCGGAAGTATTGTTTCCTGTAGCGGGCGTAGTTCTGGCGAGGCGTGTAGCCGGGTGATCGAGAAAGAAATCCTTAGCGGAGCCTTCGGCTGTTTTTCTGAAAATTTTCGGCAGTATATCTGATTCCACGATCGCATCCGGTAAAATAAACCATCCGCTAACAGGATCGAGGTAAGGCTGGTATTTATTTTTTTCTTCTTCCGAAAGATAAATAAAGCCTTGTACCTGCCTGCTCCCCGGAGGGATGGCCGTGCCGAAAGTATCTATTACGGCAGTGTTAATATTGGTAAACACGGTATCCTTTACACTCACGCCTGGCTTCACAAACAGGGAGCTGTTACGGAAGCTTTCCGGTACTTTGGAAATACTGTTGAGAAAAGGTTGTGTGAAGGTGGTGGTTCTAATAGCGTTATTATTATCCTGCACCTGGACAACATTTGCTTTGAGCAGGGCTTGTTTACCGGTTAAAAAATCTTTGTTGCCCTTCATGGTTTTCTCCAGAGCGCTCAACATGTTGTTGGTATCGCCGGGAACAGCGCCAACGGCGGGCACCTTCACGCCTTTTTCATCCAGCAGCAAGCTATCCAGTTTGATGATATAGGCTTCATAGGTACCGGCATTCAAACGGATATCGAGGGAAAAGTACAGGAGTCTTTTTTCGAGTGGTAGTCCGGGTTCTTCTGCCACCAATACCGCCAGTAAAAGATCCGGCTTGGTTTCCTTTGGAGTATTGGGCAGGTTAAAATCTTTCGGCGTGATGTCGAGATAAAATTCACCGGCGGCATTGGTGAGTACAGATCCAATGCGGTCGCCGGCATTGAACAGGTCGTTGATATTAACGCTGCCGGTGCTGTTGGTGGTGCTACTTCTGGCGATGACAGGCGAGCCGGCATTTTCCGGGTCTGCCCATTTATCGAGGTCCACCAATACAACCAGTAAATCTGCCAGGCCGATGCCGGTTTCCTTGTGCAGAATTTTTCCTGAAACCGTATTCGATTTCAATGCAGGGGTTTGCTGAATGGCTTGCATAGCTAGAAAAATTACAATTGGGGTGATGGGGTTATCTTAACAGCAATTAAGTTAGCACAAATAGGAATCCTTATAAAACGTGAATTAACAGATGGTGGTAATCACAACGTGGATGGCGGGAAATATGGTTAGAATGGTTGAAAGCAAAAAGCTATTGTAACGAGTGATCAGGCAGCTGTTAATCCTGCGCTTATCAATCGCTACAATAGCTTTCTGCTTTATGCTATCAGCTATTTCGCTGGCGTAATCGTAATGCTGCGGAACTCAATCGGTCCGTGGTCACCCTGGAAATAAATCGGTCCTGGTTCATCTTCTTTGCTATTCAGTGCACCACCAGTAATACCTGGAATTTCCTGTGCGCAGATGATGGTTTTACCATTAGCGACTACTGTTACCAAACGTCCTACGAGGGTAATATCGAATGTTTGCCATTCGCCCGGGTTGCCTACTGCCATTTGGTTAGGCACCAGGAATCCATATATCCCGCCAAACAGATGGCTGTTAGGCGCATCCGTTTTAGGATTATCGATGATCTGTGTTTCATAGCGACCTCTCAGATACACACCGCTATTGCTACCTTTCTGATAACGGAATTCTACATGCAGTTTGAAATCTTTGAAAGATTGTTCAGAGATCAGGTTAGAGCCAGAGTGCGGGCTGCTGAGGATACCATCTTTTACTACCCATTGGTTAGCACCTAATGCCTTCCAGCCAGTGAGGTCTTTACCATTGAATAACTTGACAGGTTTGCCCCATACCGGTGTACCAGTGCGCTTCATCTCAGGCGCTTTCACACCAGTAAATGAATAAGTGTGTCCATCGGAAGTGTTGATAGTACCGCTGATGCCATCGGCAGTAACATTGCCTTCCAGTTTCAGGTCGCGGTCTTCGGATTCCCATTGTGGAGGAATGGCGAAGCTGAATTTGCCGTTATCAAAGTTTACTTTAGAGATAGGTCTGGCACTTCCACCGGTGCTTACAAAACGTCCTACCAGCGTACGGAAGCCGGACAGCTCCACTTCCAGCCAGGATGGTTTTTCGGCACCATTCTCATTCACGGTAATATCCCAACGTCCTACCAGCGAGCCTCCTTTTACAGTTTCCGTTTTGATAGCAGATACCTGTGCCATTACGGGCGAAGTTGCTACCAACCCCAGGCCCATACAGCATACCAGACCAGCGATCATACATTTCTTATTCATGTCCATGTTCGTGTTTGATGAAGAAAGCTATAAAGATAAATATTTGATGCAGGTTTTAAAATGCTTTGCCCGGTTTATTTCCAGGAGGCAGGTTATTTATCAATCACACAAAAGTGTTATCCGTATAATAGCAGAAGATGGTATATTTGTGTACAAAATACAATAATTATAATTTCCTGTCAAACAGGCCGTTTTAGCAGCTTTTAGCCATTAGCTGTTAGCTATTAGCAAATGCAGCAAAGACCAGTATTTGTTAATCATTCGCTGCATTTGCTAATAGCTAACAGCTAATGGCTAAAAGCTAAATTAGTACCCGAGATATGAAGCATTATTTTACAGCCACTGCTGTATTCTTGTTGTTTAGTTTGTTAACCCAGGCACAAAACACTTCAACGCAGCACACCGACAGTACCCGTCATTTGGAGGAGATCGTTATCAATTACCGGGCAACACCCACTACGCCGGTAACGTTTCTCAACATCGACAAGAAAACATTACAGGAAAAGAATATCGGGCAGGAGCCCTCGTTCCTGCTGTCCGAAACCCCGGCCATTACCGTGTATTCCGATGCCGGTAACCAACAGGGCTATTCTTATTACCGCTTACGCGGCATGGACCAAACCAGGATCAACACCACCCTGGATGGGATGCCATTGAATGAGCCGGAAGATCAGGGCGCGTATTTTTCCAACTACCCCGACATCCTGAATTCTGTAAGCCGCATACAACTACAACGGGGCGTAGGCACCTCTAAAAATGGTGCGGCCAGCTATGCCGGCAGTGTACAGCTGTTTTCACCCAACCTCAGCGACACCGCCTCCCGCACATTGGGCGTTGGCTACGGTTCATACAACAGCTTCCGCGTATTCGGCGAATACAACAGCGGCATCAAAAACCGGAAAGCCTTATATGTGCGGGCTTCTGAAGTATATACCGATGGCTATAAGCGTCATGCATTTAATAATTCCCAATCCGTTTTTATCAGCGGCGGATTATTTTATAACAAAAGTACCTGGAAGCTCAATGTCATGGCCGGACACCAGCAGAATGGGATGGCATGGCTCCCCGTAGCCGATTCACTGATTGCGAAAGACCGACGCAGCAACGCCAACACCAAAGCAGAAAAAGATGAATTCTTTCAGGGGCTGGTACAATTGCAGCACAACTGGCAACCCGGTACTCATAGTACCCTTACCTCCAGTGTTTATTATACCTATCTCAAAGGCGGTTTTGATGTCAATAATGCCATCAACGAAGACGCAGCGGCACTCCTGTTTAACTACGGCTTCCGCTCCCATTTTACAGGATTCTTCAGCAACTATACGCTGCAATACGACCGCTTCAAATGGACCACCGGCGTACATGGCAACGTGTATAACCGGCAACATACCGGTACCGAACAATCCGTGGAGCTGTATCAAAACAAAGGCTTTAAAAATGAAGTGAGCGGATTCAGTAAAATAGAATATTACCTGCACCGCTTCTCTTTTTATGCCGACCTGCAATACCGGTATGCTACCTTTAACTATCATGGCAGCGTGGCATTCACCCCTATCCACTGGCATTTCCTTAACCCAAAAGGCGGGATCAATTTTGCCGTCAATCCCCAGACAAATATCTATTATAGTATTGGCAGAACCGGCCGGGAACCCACGCGTAATGATATCTTTGGCGGCAATGACGACCTGCCGGCAGATAGCACCGGCAAACCGGTTATCGTGAACCATGATCCGGAATCTGTGCTCGATCATGAGCTGGGCATACGGTGGCAACGTGAACGGCTAAACGTACAATTGAATGCGTACTACATGGACTTTAAAAACGAAATTGTGCTCAACGGACAGCTAGGCCCCAATGGACTCCTGCTCACCAATAAAGTGAACAAAAGCTTCAGAACAGGGCTGGAACTCAGCGCCAGCTATCAGTTATATCCCTCGCTCCGTTTCACCAACAATTCGTCCTTCAACTACAGCCGGATAAAAGAAGCGTCCACTACTTTTCACCCGGTGTTAACACCCGCACTGATCGTGAACCAGGACGTGGCGTACCTTCGTGCACGCTGGCTGCTGGGCGTAACAGGCAGGTATCAAAGTGCTTCTTACATCGACTTTGCCAACAGCGCTACCATTAAAGGGTATGTGTTGATGAACGCCCGGTTACAGTATAGTCTTACCCGTTATACCATCTCCTTATTTGTCAATAACCTGACCAACACCCGTTATTACAACAATGGCAGTGTAGCAGCAGATGGCACGCGGCAATACTTTGTACAGGCGCCAAGGAATATTTATATGGCTTTTAAATATAGTTTTTAGTAAACTCGCATATGATCAAAGCATTTGTATTTGGAAAGTTTATGCCTTTTCATAAAGGCCATGAGGCCATGATTCATTTTGCTTTACTGCATTGTGATTTTTTGACGGTACTCATTTGCTGCAGTACGCAGGAGCGATTATCTGCCGACCTGCGGAAAAGCTGGCTGGAAGCCACCTTTCATAATATTCCCCGGATAAGTATCCGTACTTATATATACGATGAAACGTTGTTACCCAATACCTCCGAAACATCTGCTGCGGTGTCGGAAGTATGGGCGGCGACCTTCAAACAGTTGTTGCCCGATCATCAATTGCTGATTACCTCTGAGCCGTATGGCGACCTGGTGGCGGGATTCATGGGCATATCCCATCTGCCGTTTAATCCCGAAAGAAATTTATACCCGGTATCAGCCACCAAAGTGCGCACCAATTTGTTCGATGCCTGGGCGTTTTTACCGGATGCGGTGAAATCGTCGTTGGTGACAAAAGTGGTATTATTGGGTACAGAGTCCACCGGAAAAACAACGCTCACTGAAAAACTGGCGCATCATTTTAAGGCCAGTGCCGTGATGGAAGCAGGCCGCGATATTGTAGCCGATTCCAATGACTTTGGCATGCCGGACCTATACCTGATTGCGGCTGCACACGCGGCCCGCATCCGGGAAATGGAAACCGGCGACAGTCCGCTCATCATCATTGATACTGATATTCATATTACGTTGTCTTACGGTATGTATGCCTTTGGAGAAATGCCGGATATTGATGAAGATATTTATCAGGCCAATCAGGCCGACTTATACCTGTATCTCAATAACGATGTACCTTACTTCCAGGATGGTACCCGCCTGAGCGAAGAGGAAAGAAATTTGCTGGACTTATCGCACCGGCGTGTGCTGGATAACCGGCACATCTCTTATGAAGAAATTACCGGAAACTGGGAGGAAAGATTTGAAAAATCGGTGCAATTAATCGAAGTATTATTGCAGCGAAAAAAGGCTTTTTATTGGTAAGAGGCCGTCTAAAATTATCCTGTTCCGGAACGGGGTATAGCTGCTGTAACTTTTATCCGGTGGGTCCGTTTTAAGGGAAAAACCCCCACCCTTATGCAAATTTCTACAATCATTAGATTTCCACTGGTAGCACTCCTGGTATTTGTGTTGTTCGGTTGTGGGAAGGACAAGTGCCGGAAAACGGTTTTCTCGAAAATATATACGCCTACCCTGATGGCGACGAAGGACTATCTGACTTCCTTCAAATCTGAGGCGCCGCGGGCCATCCGGGCTACCGGCAAAATCTACGCAAAAGACAATTACATTTTTGTGAGTGAACCGAACGAAGGTGTTCATATTATAGATAACAGTCGCCCTTCCGCACCGGTAAATATTGCATTCATTAAAGTAATGGGCAATGTAGATGTAGCTATCAAKGGCAATATACTATATGCAGATAGCTACTCCAGTCTCGTACTGTTCGATATCAGTAATCCGAAACAGGTCAGCTTTGTAAAACAAATTACCAACGCCACCCTCTATTCTGTTGATGTTAATGGCATGTATGTGGGTTGGAGCCCTGATCCAAAAAACGATAGTATTGTGGTAGGATATACCAGCAGGGATACCTCTTACACCTATGACTGTCAGATTGATAAACAGCCAGTGTATTTTGAAAGTAATACTGTTTCCAAAGCTTATAACAGCATCTCCTCTACTGGCAAAGGTGGTTCCATGGCCCGTTTTACTATTGTTAATAACTATCTGTATACGGCCAACTGGGTCCGGTTAAAATCATATGATATTACGGATGCCAACAACCCTGTTCTCAAAAACGAACAAACTATTAATACCCTCATAGAAACACTTTTCCCTTATGGCACTTACCTGTTTATTGGTAGCCCAAGTGCCATGCATATCTATGACCTCACACGTCCCGACGCACCTGCGCAACGCGCTACTGTTACGCATTTCAGGGCCTGTGATCCGGTAGTAGTAGCTGATAATAAAGCCTATGTGACCATCCGTAGTGGGACAACCTGTGGGGGTAACATCAACCAGTTGCAGGTATTTGATGTCAGCAATGTAGACAGTCCGGTGAAACTAAGTACCGTAGAGATGAAAAATCCTTTCGGACTGGGTATTGATAAAGGCAAATTGTTTATCTGTGAAGGTACTCATGGCCTGCGATTCCTGGATGCCAGTGACGCACAACATATTACTACCACAAAGTTACTGGAAGGCATAGATACTTATGATGTGATTCCGTTTGAAAATCAGCACCGCCTGCTGGTAAGCGCCAAAGACGGCATTTATCAATACGATTATCAAAGCATGAGCAGTCCACAGTTGCTAAGCAAAATTGCCGTGCAACGCCCCAATTAATTACGAATTACGAATTACGAATTACGGATTTGTGGGTAGATAGAAGCGAAGTTGATCTTCGCGTTTACCATCTACCCACAAATCCGTAATTCGTAATTCGTAATTGATTTTACCCTTTGGTACTTGCCGCCACGGATTCCCACGCCGCCAGGTCTTTCAACAGGTTTTCGCTGTGCTGTTTAATAGCTACAACAGCATCTTCTCCTAATTGCAACCGCAGTGGTGTATTAGGTGCAGATAACGCGACGTCGATCGCAGCCGCTGCTTTAGCGGGATCTCCTTCCTGTGTGCCGTGCATGCTTTTCGCGAAATTTCTGGTGGTGCCCACGGTACTTTCATAACCGGGAATTTCCGGCATATGTTTCATGGCCGCTCCTGCCAATTCTGTTTTGAATTGCCCGGGTTCCACAATCACTACTTTCACGCCGAAAGGAGCCATTTCAGCCGCAAGGGCTTCTGAAATACCTTCCAGTGCAAACTTAGTAGCCGAGTAAGCGCCGAAGCCCGGAAAGGATAGTTGTCCGCCCATACTGCTGATGTTGACGATGGCGCCGGATTGCTGTTCCCTGAACAGCGGTAATAAGGCGCGGGTAACGTTTACGGCGCCAAAGAAATTGGTGTCCATCAGTGCGCGCAGTTCTGTTTCGGGGGTTTCCTCCACGCCGCCTACAATACCATAGCCTGCGTTGTTAATGAGTACATCCACGCGGCCGAAGCGGGCTTTCACCGCTTGTATAGCGGTGGCTATTTCTTCGTTGTTGTTAACATCCATCCGGATGGCTTCCACCTGCTCCGGGGCTAATGCTTTAATGTCTTCCAGTTTGTCGAGGCGTCTGGCTGTTACCACTACCTGGTAACCCTGCCGGATGGCATATTCCGCAAATGATTTCCCAAAGCCGCCGGATGCACCGGTGATGAACCATACTTTTTTTTCCTGGTTTTTCATGTGATTTGTGCTGATTTGAATGGCTTACTGCCGTGTGATAGTTGCATTGAAAATAATAATAATCTACCACCTGAACCCGTTATATTTGTTAGGGTTAATCTTTCTGCGCCTATGTTAAAAAGTATTGTACTGAAAACGGTGTTATCTACGCTGATTTGTAGTGTATTGATCTCTCTATTATGGCTACAGTTCGTAATAGTGCCCGATCAGCGAAACGACTTCTATGGCCTGGCGCATGTGATGACAGTATTCTGCTGTTGCTGCATGGCGGTATCCACGCTGACTATTTTCTTCAACTATCTCCCTGGTGTGAGCAGCCACCCGGTATTATCCGGTTTATCTTTTTTCGGGTTGCCAGCCCTCGTGGCAGGCGTATTGGGTTATTATATTTTTGACGGAGGAGAAAAAGGGTTGTTGCTGGTGATGCTGCTCTCTTTTTTTACGCCGCTGGTATATTTTTTTCTTCAATACCGGCGACAGCTACGCGAGACAGCTACCCAGTGAAAGGGCCTGCAGATCAGGACAGCTACGCGGAAGTATCTATCTCCGGAAACAAAATAAAATATAAATAATACCGATTGGTATATTTTTAATTAATTTTGCAGCGCTGATATTAAAAAGCATTTTATGGAGAACCAATACGACATCGTAGTTATCGGCTCCGGCCCGGGAGGATATGTATCTGCCATTCGTGCAGCACAACTGGGTTATCGGGTAGCCATTGTAGAAAAATACAACACCCTGGGAGGCACCTGTACCAACGTAGGTTGTATCCCCGCAAAAGCCCTGCTGGACAGCTCAGAACACTATCACCAGGCAAAGGACCAATTCCAGGCATATGGTATTCAGATCGATCATTTAGGCCTCGATTTCACACAGTTTATCAAGCGTAAAAGTGAGGTGGTACAACAGAATACCTCCGGGCTGATTTACCTGATGAAGAAAAATAAAATTGACGTACACACCGGTGTTGGCAGCTTCGTAGATACTAACCATCTGAAAGTGAACAGCGCTGATAAAGAAACTGTGCTAACCAGCCGCTACTTTGTGATCGCCACAGGTTCCAAGCCATCCTCGATTCCCGGCGTGAACATCGATAAACAAAGAATTATTACTTCTACAGAAGGGTTGTCGCTGGCTGCCCGCCCCACTTCTATGGTGATTATCGGCGGAGGCGTCATTGGCGTGGAAATGGCGTCGGTATATGCCCGCATCGGCACAGAAGTAACCATTATTGAATACACCGACTCGCTGATACCTACCATGGACAAAGAGTTGGGAAAAGCTTTGCAGAAAACATTATCCAAACTAAACATCCGGGTACTGCTGAATAGCAAAGTACAATCTGCCACCAACGAGGGTACGTCCGCGTCAGTGCAGTTCCTCGATGCCGCCGGACAAACACAACACATGACCGCCGACTACTGCATGGTAGCCGTAGGAAGAAGGGCGTACACAGAAGGTTTGAACTTATCCGCCGTTGGTATTGCCCCGGAAAAAAATGGTAAGATAAAAGTCAATGCACAGCTGCAAACCAGCGTACCTAACATTTACGCCATCGGCGATGTGATTGACGGGCCCATGCTGGCGCATAAAGCGGAAGAAGAAGGTACCTTTGTAGCGGAAGCGATCCATGGATTAAAACCACATATTAAATATGAATTTATTCCCTCTGTGGTATACACCTGGCCGGAAGTAGCCGCTGCCGGCGCTACAGAAGAGCAACTGAAAGCACAGGGAATTACGTATAAAGTGGGTAAATTCCCCTACCTGGCCAGCGCCCGCGCGAGGGCATCCATGGATACGGATGGTTTTGTGAAAGTACTGGTATCGCCCCAATATGGCGAAGTGCTGGGCGTACATATCATAGGCCCCCGTGCGGCAGATGTGATTGCACAATGCGTGGTGAGTATGGAATATGAGATTACTGCCGGAGAATTAGCGCATCTTTGCTATGCACATCCTACCTATTCGGAGGCATTAAAGGATGCATACCTGATTGCCACCGGTCAGGGCGCGATCAACATATAAACGTCGTACATGCGTAGATTGAAGGAAGGACATTTTTTGGGTACTGCCAGCCAAACATTTCAGCTGGATGGCATTATTGTGAGTCAGACCCGCTACCAAACGCCGGTGTTTCAGGGATGGCATTGTCATGAACATCATCACCTCACCCTCCTGCTGGCCGGCGGTAATCAGGAACAACGGTCCCGCAAAGAGCAGGAAGTCAGCGCTGGTCAGCTGCTTTACTATTATAGCGGTGAGCGGCATAAGAACAGTCGTACCCAATACCCTTCCAAAAATATCAACATCGAAATACCGGAAACTTTTCTGGCGCAACATGGATTGCAATTCAGTACGCTGGAAAAGTTTCCTGTCCAACAGGCGCAGATGAAATACGCCATGCTGCAGATATACCGGGAATGTATGCTGGCAGATCAACTGCTACCCACTACCCTTCCGGCGCTGCTCCTGCCGGTATTCACGGCACCGCCTATACGAAAACAAGTAATGCCGCCGTGGCTGGCGCAGTTAAAAACGTTGCTGCATGACCGTTGGAGTGACACGCTTTCTCTGAATGAAATGGCTGTCATATTAGGAATACACCCCGTTACTATTTCCCGGTATTTTCCGGTATACTTTCACTGTTCGCTGGGGGAATATATCCGGAAGATAAAAATCGACCACGCCATGCAGCTGATACAAACAACGGATCAATCGCTCACCACCATTGCTTATGCCTGTGGCTTCTTTGACCAGAGCCATTTTATCCGTACATTTAAACAGGTTACCGGCTTTTTACCCCGACAGTTCCAACAATTGTAACACGCTAATTTTATACTATTTAATAGCGAATCACAGCACGAACTTTACCTCTTAAATTGGTGGTATGTTTATCAGAAGATTCATTGGTATCATTGGCTGCTGCATTCCTTTAGCAGCAGCAGCGCAGGAGGTATTGCCTGCCAGAGAAGTGTCAAAAGCGGTGGACACCGCCGCAGCGCTGATACGGCGGCATTATGTATTTGCAGATAAAGGCGAAAAAATAGCGCGTCACCTGCAGGAACAATACCGGGCAGGCCTTTTCCGGCAGGTAAGCAGCTGGAAGTMGTTCGACTCAGTGGGAACGGCCATCCTCCGCAGTTTCAGCCAGGACGGCCATCTATACCTGCGCTACAATCCGCAGAAAGTAACCCAGCTCCACTCGCAGCAACAGCCTAACGGCGTGGATGATTTTTTTCACAGCCCGAAATCAAGGGAGCAAAACTATGGATTCCGGGAAGTGCAGATACTCCCTGGTAACACCGGCTATATCCGGCTGGCGGAAATTAATATCTCCGACGAAAGCCTGCCTGTATTACAGGCAACGATGGCGTTTGTATCCCGCACCTCCTCTCTGATCATTGACCTGCGGGACAACGGCGGCGGCGGCAGCGAAATAAAACCTATGCTGGAAAGCTACTTCGTAGCCGGTGGACGCCCGCTGCTCACCTTCCATTCCAGAACGGGTGAAACAGCCACGGATAGCAGCGTTGCCCTGGCGCCGGGCATTGCTTACCCGGGCAAGTTGTATATACTGGTCAACAAAAAAACCGCTTCTGCCGCGGAAGCATTTGCATTTGTAATGCAGGCACAACACCGGGCTACCGTTATAGGAGAACCTTCTGCCGGCGCAGCCAATCATAATGAATATTATCCTGTAAATAATGAGGTGTTTATCTCTATATCAGCAGAAGCACCCGTACTGCCAGGCACGCAACAAAACTGGGAAGGTAAAGGCGTACAGCCGGATAAAGTGACGGCTTCGGGGGATGCGTTGAAGGAAGCCTTGAAGATGATTCAGCCTTAAAAGTAGAAAGCGCTTGTAGCGGGTGATCAGGGCGGATGTTGTACGAGTACAGGATAATCTATTTACTTCTGTACACAGAGAACATCCGCTGCTTTGATTATTGTCTACAGGCGCCGCAGGGCTGCTGCTTTCTGCTATGCTCTAACCAGGTTAGTAATTCTTCGGGATCTAAGATACTCCACGAATGCGGATGCCGGCGATGGTCCGGATTCCGGTAACCTTTGTCTGTTGTTGCCACCAATCTGGCAGCGGCATTTCCCAGCAGGTGTAGCTCGTTGATCATGGCGGCGGCGTCCACGCAATTAAGATTGAAGTAATCAAACCCTCTGGCTTGCATCCACCAGTCGATGTCCGGCTCCGTGTAAATAGTGAACGGCATTTCACGCAACTGTTTCACCGCTGATTGCGCCATATCATCATAAGAATAGGGCGAATATTTAATATAGTTTTCGCGGGCGGTGGCCGGCGTGCCATTCATTTTCTTCCTCAGCCGCGCCGTCATGTACAACTGTTCTTGATTAGCCTGCATTCTCTCCCTGAGCCGGATACTATGTTGTGCCGTCTGATAATAGCGGGCAAAATCCAGGGGTGGATCTACCGCGAAAAGCGCGCTTGGTTTGATCGGGTAGTTGTTTTTCACCGCCAGTTCCGCATACTTCACCGCGCAGCTACCCCCGATGGAAAATCCGCCGAGGTAAAAATTTTTTCCCACAAGATGATATTGCTTCACCGTATAATCCAGCATTTTCTGAAGCGACACCTGTGTAGAATCATCCACCCCAAATGCCTCCACTCCGGGTTCCAATACGGGGATAAACACCAGCAAGCCCTTTTGAGCAGCCATTTCCGGCAGCTTTGTTTGTCGCAGTACTTCTTCCGGCTGTTCAAACATGCCGGGAATCAGGTACATGAATCCGGTAGTAGCCACGGAATCAGGTGGACTTACCACAATGAACCGGTTCCTGGTTTTATCTTCCTTCGATAAAAAAACAGTGTTGATTTGCTGCGCTTTAGCAACTGTTAGAAAACCTGCCAGAAACAGGATTAAAAGGGTCGGGTATCTCATAGTCAGCTGCATATTAGGTGTACTTATCAGGTGGCGTTTGTGACCTGCATATTTAGGTTAAATAAATGGATATTTCAAATAAGGCGGGGCTATACGCCGGCTATTTTCCGCCTGGAAATAGCAGATAAAGAAAAGCAATGCAACTCCTACTGCAGTGAAAACCGGGATATTCCCCGGTAGAAACAAGATAATAAAATGGTAATATTGAAAACACCATAAAAATAGGAACTTCCCAGATAGCATTTAAAGCTCCCCAAAATGGAATTAAAAGAATTTCAGCAAAATTTTGGCGGCCGGTATCCGTCGAAAGAGTTTGTATACCTGCATGCATTTCAGCAGGAAATGCCCCACTACGCGCAAGGCTTCTATCTCCAGGCATATGATAAATCCGGATTAAAAACCTGGTCGGAAGACCCTCACTTTCTGCGTCAGCTGATGCCGTTTGCCCAGGCCAACAGCAGTGGCGCCACCTATGCCCTATGGGATGATGGTCAGGGTAAACCGATGAATGAAATGCCGGTCGTGGTATTGGGTGGCGAAGAAGGCGGCATCCACATTGTAGCAGAAAATATTTTGCAGCTCATGCGTCTGCTCACCTTCGACACGGAGATCTATACCGATCATACCAGTACTTACTTTTATCGTAGCAGTACCCACACATCCAGTGAAGGCGCCCCTCACTACCGGACATGGCTGAAGGAAAATTTCATGCAGGATCCGGTGCAGGATATTGCACCTATTATGGAAGGCGCACAAAAAAAATATAAATTGCCGTTTGATAACTGGATACAACCTTTTTTTAATGAAGCAATGGCCGATGAGCAGCCATTCATGAATACTTATCATATGGGCGGAAAACATTTCGATATCATCAGTTTTACGGCAGATACCAGACAATATTATCCGGCAGCTATGCCCAAACAAAACTGGATGGAAGCGAATCATGTAAAGCATACTGACATTACCATTGCTCCCGGACAATCCAGGTATGGCGGCCCAGTAATTGACTTACCTCCCGGCGTTACCCTGCCGGACAATCTCCGTTTTGCTGCCCAGTTAGATCTTTCCACCTTTGCTCCCTTTGATAAAACAGGCTTGCTGCCTAAAACCGGGCAGTTATTGTTTTTCTCTGATATCCGTACAGATACCGGGAAGGTGATATACGCTGATGTACCCAATGATCAGCTGGTACGGGTTATCCAGGAACATGAAGATAATTTTTTCATGGGGGTATTGCTGGCAGATATCTATGCCGATACAGAAACCATGGAAGAGCGTTTCCGCGACCCGGAAGATGATGATGAAAAAGACGACGCTAACGAAGAAGGGAAGATATGGGATTATTTTGCCGGGACCGACAAATCTAAAATCTTTGGCATCTTCACCCATTGCCAGGCGAGTGAAGAAGAAATTGCCGCCATTACGTTTTCGGACAAACTGCTGTTGTTACAGGTAGGTGAAAATGGCTTCAATGATGAAGGCGTTTTCAGCGTATTAATCGCTAAAACAGACCTGAAGAACCGGAATTTTGACCATTGCGAATTTGCCTGGGGGCAGTCCTGATTACTGGTAGTGAAACACTTCTTCCATGCCTGACCAGGTTTCTCCTTTTGCCGCAGCTTCGGGCAATGGCAGCTGACAAGGGGCCGTTTCTTTCCACCAGCGTTGGGTGGTACTGTCGTTTTTCATGCGCTGCATATCGGCATTAAAATCTGTTCCGGTGTATTCAAAATAGCTGAACAGGAACCAGTTTTCATTTATTTTTTTTAGGTAGATGGAATAGTTACTGATATGACAGGCGCTGATCATTTTCAATACATCCGGCCATACGGCTGCATGGAGCTGTTTATATTCTGCTATTTTTTCCGGGTGCAAACCAACTATGGAAGCATAACGGCTCACCGGGCGGGGCTGGTTACGGCAGGAAAAAAGGCCTACCAGTAGTAGCATGTATAAGGCTGTTTTCATCATCATTTTTCAGGTAGTGGAATGAAGGTATTCCTGCTAAGATAGCAGGTAGTACGTGATATTATGCAGGCTGCCTTGACTTTTTTCAACACCGTATTGACTAATGATGCTACAGATCAGGTAAATTGACCTGCTCATTGGCAGGATTTACGAGGTTCAAAACAATACTTCCAAGTTACTTTAAATAGGCCATATCACCTGTAGCAAGATATCTTTTTACCGCATTAAGACAAACGATCCTGATAAGTTGGATATAACTGGCAGGGATATACGAGATAGTATTCCTATGGCATCGATAAAGGAGTGAAGTATATACAAGATGAAGTACTTTTTATCTCCCGGCAACAAACAATCAACTGGCTATTAACTCATTATCAAATTAGTAACCTCAAAAAGCTACTCCTGTATACACTTTGTATACACGTATTTTTCGTTTTTCCCCGATTGATGATCGTTCTTCGTGTAACCGTTTGGAACGTTGTTCCACTATGCCTGATTCTTTTCGCCAACAATAAAGTACGGGCGGTTCATTGCATCATGTGTAAACCACCATTCACAATATCCCTATTGATGATTATTCTTAAAACGCATAAATCCTGATGAAGCGATTTTTACTTTCTTTTTTGCTGATGGGCTTTAGTCTGCTGAGCATGGCCAATGCTGCGCCGTCCATCACTTCTTTTGCACCGGTTGCCGGACCGGTAGGTACCGTGATGACGATACAGGGGGGGAACTTGTCTGGCGCCACGGCGGTGAGTGTCGGCGGGGTGAGTGCCATTATCATTTCTAATAATGGCAGCAATCTGGTGGCGATGGTGATGCCGGGAACAACTACAGGTAGCGTGGTGGTGACTGCCACAGACGGCACCGCTATCGGAGGCTCTTTTAGGGTAACACCGGCATCTGCGGCCAACATCCAGCAGGGAGGTAAGCTGACTGGTACCGGCAATACAACGGCCGCCTCGCAGGGAACTTCAGTAGCCATTAGTGCCGATGGGAACACCGCTATTATGGGTGGCACATTGGATGATCAGGCGCAAGGTGCTGCCTGGATCTTTACAAGGAGTGGCGGTGTGTGGAGCCAACAAGRCAGCAAACTGGTAGGCAATGACGCCACGGGGAAAGCCCGTCAGGGTCAATCGGTAGCGATCAGTGCAGATGGCAATACCGCTATTGTAGGCGGTTTCGTAGATGATACTTACTATGGTGCCGCATGGATTTTTGTAAGAAATGGTAGTAGCTGGTCGCAGCAGGGCAGCAAACTAATGGCGAATGATAATGTGGGCCGGGCTTCCTTCGGAATGTCAGTGGCATTGAGTGCAGATGGCAACACCGCCCTGGTTGGCGGTCCGCAGGATAATAGCGCCATAGGTGCGGTATGGGTATTTAACCGCAGTGGTGGCGTTTGGTCACAACAGGGAAATAAATTAAAAGGAAGTGGAACTAATGGTGCGTCGCATTTTGGCGATGAGATCGCACTCAGTGCAGATGGGAAAACGATGATTGTCAGTGGCGCATCGGACAACAACGGCGTGGGGGCGGCCTGGATATTTGTCAATAATGGCAGCAACTGGGTACAGCAGGGCAGTAAGCTGGTGGGGGCAGGTTGGACACCGGTGGGGCTGCCCAGTACTTCTGTGGCCATTAGTGCCAACGGTAATGTGGCGCTAGTGGGCAGACCTACCGGTACCTCGGGCGCCTGGCTATTTAACAGGAACGGCAATATCTGGCAGCCTGGTCCTAAGCTATTGAGCGCAGATGCAACAGGGAATACCTTTCAGGGTATCACCGTATCGTTGAATGCAGACGGTACTATTGCGATGACAGGAGGAGCTAACGATAATAGCGGTGTAGGCGCCGTATGGATGTTTGCAAAGAATGGCGGCAGCTGGAGCCAGGTACAAAAATTGATTGGTACGGGTTATGCCGGACAACCGATGCAAGGTAATGCTGGCGGGATGAGCGCAGACGGCCACACCGTTATTTCCGCCGGCAATGGGGATAATGGTATTAACGGTGCGTCCTGGATATTCGATTATCAGTCGAACAATGCGAATCTCTCTGCTTTAGCCGTTAATCCCGGCTCTTTGTCACCCGCCTTCAACCCTGCTATTACAAACTATACGGTTAGTGTAGGCATCCCCGTTACCAATATAACAGTTACCCCAACAGAAGAGGATGTCAATACCAGCATTGCGGTACAGGTGAATGGTGGTGGGTATACCGCCATCAACAGTGGCGCCACTTCTGCCCCATTAGCAATCAACCCCGGCAGTAATACGATTGAGATAAGAGTGACGGCTCAGGATGGGAGCACCATAAAAACATATACTCTTACCGTGAACCGGGAGCGTCAACCACAAAGCATCAATTTTGCGATTACCGGAACTTATGCCTATGGCGATCCCGATTTTCAATTTACGGCGCAGGGTGGTGGTTCGGGCAACCCGGTTACCTTTACCAGTTCCAACAGTAGTGTCGCTACTGTAAACGGCAATACTGTTACTATCACCGGTGCAGGACAAACCACCATCATCGTCAGTCAGGCAGGCAACAGCAACTACTACCCCGCTCCGGACCTGGCAGAGGTACTGACGATTGCACCGAGAGCGGTTACCGTTCAGGCAACTGCGCAAAGCAAAACTTACGGCGATACAGACCCGGCACTCACGTATACGGTTACACCGGCGTTAATAGCTGGTGATGCGTTTACCGGTGCCTTGAACAGGGCTTCCGGGGAGAATGTGGGTGCTTATGCTATTGCGCAGGGTACACTGGCATTGAATACGAACTATACGCTGAACTACACAGGCGAGAACCTGACCATTGGTGCAAAGGCGATCACGGTGAATGCTGACCCTCAAAGTAAGACTTATGGTGATGCCGATCCGGCACTCACGTATACGACTATACCGGCGTTGGTAGCCGGAGATGCATTTACGGGCGCATTGAGCAGAGCGGCTGGCGAGAATGTAGGCACTTATGGTATTGCTCGAAACACACTGGCTCTGAATGGGAACTATATACTGAACTACACAGGGAATAATCTAACCATTGGCGCTAAAGCGATCACGGTGAATGCTGAACCTCAAAGTAAGACTTACGGCGGCGCTGATCCAGCACTCACGTATACGGTTACACCAGCGTTAGTTGCAGGCGATGCGTTTACCGGTGCTTTGAACAGAGCAGCCGGTGAAAACGTAGGGACTTATCCTATTGCGCAAGGTACATTAGCACTAAATGGGAACTATACGCTAAACTACACCGGTGACAATCTAACTATTGGCGCGAAGGCGATTACGGTGAATGCCGAGCCTCAAAGTAAGACTTACGGCGGCGCTGATCCAGCACTCACGTATACGGCTACACCTGCATTAATTGGAGGCGATGTGTTTACCGGTGCGTTGGTCAGAGCAGCCGGTGAAAACGTAGGAACTTATCCTATTACGCAAGGTACACTGACATTGAATGGGAACTATACGCTAAACTACACCGGTGACAATCTAACTATTGGCGCGAAGGCGATTACGGTGAATGCCGAGCCTCAAAGTAAGACTTACGGCGGMGCTGATCCAGTACTCACGTATACGGCTACACCTGCATTAATTGCAGGCGATGTGTTTACCGGTGCGTTGGTCAGAGCGACTGGTGAAAACGTAGGAACTTATCCTATTACGCAAGGTACACTGACATTGAATGGKAACTATACGCTAAACTACACCGGCGAAAATCTTACCATTGGCGCTAAAACCGTGACAGTTACCGCTGATGCTAAAAGCAAAACTTACGGCGATGCTGATCCCGCACTCACATACACGGTTACTCCGACATTAGTAGCAGGAGATGCTTTCACTGGTGCACTCAGCAGAACTACCGGGGAGAATATCGGAACATATGGTATCAACAAGAACTCCCTGTCTCTTAATAACAATTATATCCTGAACTATACCGGCAGTGATCTAACCATTGGCGCTAAAACCGTAACAGTTACCGCCGATGCTAAAAGCAAAACTTACGGGGGTACTGAACCCGCACTYACGTATACRGTTACACCGGGATTAGTAGCGGGCGATGCCTTTACCGGTGCGTTGGTCAGAGCGACTGGTGAAAACGCAGGAACTTATCCTATTGCGCAAGGTACACTGGCGCTGAATGGGAACTATACACTGAACTATACCGGCGATAACCTAACCATTGGCGCGAAGGCGATCACGGTTAACGCCGACCATCAAAGCAAGACTTATGGCGGTGTTGAACCCGCACTTACGTATACGGTTACACCGGGATTAGTAGCGGGCGATGCCTTTACCGGTAACTTGACCAGAGCGACTGGTGAAAACGTAGGAACATATCCTATTGCGCAAGGAACACTGGCGTTGAATGGGAACTATATACTGAACTACACCGGCGATAACCTAACCATTGGCACGAAGGCCATCACAGTTAATGCCGACCATCAAAGCAAGACTTATGGCGGTGTTGAACCCGCACTCACGTATACGGTTACACCGGGATTAATAGCAGGCGATGCCTTTACCGGTGCGTTGGTCAGAGCGACTGGTGAAAACGTAGGAACTTATCCTATTGCACAAGGTACACTGGCGCTGAGTGGGAACTATACACTGAACTACACCGGCGAAAATCTTACCATTGGTGCTAAAACCGTAACAGTTACCGCCGATGCTAAAGGCAAGACTTACGGCGATATTGATCCGGCACTCACCTATACAGTTACACCGACGCTAGTAGCTGGAGATGCGTTCACGGGTACGCTCAGCAGAGCCACCGGTGAGAATATCGGAACATATGGTATCAACAAAAACTCCCTGTCTCTCAATAACAATTATATTCTGAACTATACTGGTAATGATCTTACCATTGGCGCGAAAACCGTAACAGTTACCGCCGATGCTAAAAGCAAAACTTACGGCGATACTGATCCGGCACTCACGTACACGGTTACACCGATATTAGTAGCAGGAGATGCTTTCACTGGTGCACTCAGCAGAATTACCGGAGAGAATATCGGAACATATGGTATCAACAA